>JAKBHL010000002.1 GCA_021836725.1 bacterium | reverse complement strand
CATTCACCGTGACCGATGCGAGGGGCGAGGTGCCGCCGGGGCCGGTGCACTGGAAGGTGAAGGTAGTGGCGGAGGTGAGAGGGTTGGTGAGGCCGCTGCCGGAGAGGGTGCCGGAGTTGCTCCAGGGACCGCCGGCGGTGCAGGAGGTGGCGTTCGTCGAAGACCAGGTGAGGGTGGAGCGGCTGTTGTATGCCACGGGGTTCGGGGAGGCGGTGAGGGTGGCGGTGGGGGGGTTGGCGGCACAGACGCTTCCGTTCCAGGTGGTTCCAGAGGCGCATGTTCCGGTGACGTTGACGGTACTGAGGGCATTGCCGTTGCTGTCGTTGAGTGTGAAGAGGACGGAGCCGTTGGGGATCCACGGAGCGGCCTGAGTGCCGCTTGTGCCGCCTGCAAAAGTTTGTGTGCCGTTATTTATGGTGACGGTGGCGCTCGGGGTATTGGAGGTGCTCCAGGTGATCGAAGAGGAGCAGGTGCTTGCTCCTGCGGCGATGGTGCAGGGGTTCGGGGAGGCGCTGATGGTGCCGGTGGGGCCTGGAGTGACAGAGCCGTTGGCGTAATATCTCACACTACCAGGAACACCCTGACCGTATACGTTCATACTCACAGTGAACAACGTGCCGCCGACGGTGACCGTATTGCTCGCACTGCAGGATGTGAGATCAGGCTGCGTACAACTCGCACTGACATTCTGCGATGAGCCGTTGTTGGTAACCGTCATGCTGAATGTGCCCATTGTGGGATACATAAAACTGGCATAAGGGCCACTGGCTGGACTCGCACAAGACATATATGCAGCGTTACCCGTTACTGTGATGACATTGGAAGAACACATTCCTGGCCCATTTGAGGCTACATATCCGTTCGAGTAGGCGGGAGTAGAAGCTTGCGCGAGAGCGGGAGCGGCAAGCAGGAAGAGGAATAAGAAAGTTACGAATGAAATGTTTCTCATATAAGCACTATGGTACTACACCTGCGGGCGGCCCCATACCAGCATTGCGGATAACACGGCCAAGAGTACAATGAAAGGAGCCGTCACCCTTGCCTATGAACGCACAAGAGCGCGAGCGTATTGTTGTGTCTGTCGGAGGGTCTTTGATTGTCCCTGACGGGATTGATGTCGATTTTCTTTCGCGTTTCAAGACGCTTATTCTCGAAAAGGTACAGCACGGGTTCACGTTTTCTATCATTGCCGGCGGCGGGAAAACCGCGCGCCGCTATCAGGATGCGGCAAACGCCGTCACCGAGCTTTCACGCCAAGACCTCGACTGGATCGGCATCCATTCAACGCGCCTCAACGCGCAGCTTCTGCGCAACATCTTCGTCGGCTATGCGCACCAGCAAGTCGTTAAGAATCCGACTATCGACATAGAAGCAGACGAACCGGTCATCATCGTCGCCGGCTGGCAACCGGGTTGTTCGACCGACTATGACGCGGTCTTGATGGCAAAAAATCTCGGCGCGACTCGTCTCGTAAACCTGTCTAATATCGACTATGTGTATGACAAGGATCCGCGCAAAAACCCGGGTGCAAAAAAGATAGAAAAAATTTCATGGGAAGATTTCCGGAAACTGATTCCTAAAGAATGGGATCCGGGACTCTCTTCACCGTTTGATCCGATTGCCGCGAAAGAAGCGGAAGCAATCGGGCTCGAAGTCGCCATCATCAATGGCGCCAAGCTCGAAGAATTTTCAAACTACCTCGAAGGAAAAACCTTTGTCGGTACGGTTATCTCATAAGGTGCGTCTTGACGAAAGATACACTTTTGATACACTTTTGCGTATGGCTACCAGTAAGAAGCGCATCAACATTAGCGTCTCAAAAGAGCTCGATACTATACTTGGGAAACTCGCCAAGCGTGACCAAATACCCCAGGCAACGAAGGCAGAACATCTGCTTCGCATGGCACTTGAGATTGAAGAAGACCACGTCCTCGACGAGCTCGCTGCAAAACGCGACACGAAAACAGCCCGATTTGTTTCGCATGCCGCGGCATGGCGTTAACGTTTGAGATTGTCTATAGCAGACTAGTCGTCGAGGACGATATTCCGCGTCTGGCCCCGATCTGGAGGGCGAAGGTACGGACCGCCATCGAAGAAAAACTTTTTGAGTATCCCGATGTGTACGGTAAGCCGCTTCGTCGATCTCTTAAAGGATATCGCAAACTCCGTGTTGGAGATTATCGAGTCGTCTTCCGCATTGCCGGATCAAAAGTTCTCATACTCGCTGTCCTGCACCGTTCGGTGGTTTATCGAGAGATGGAAAGGCGTTGAGATGTTTGATCGGAAAAATTCTTAAACTACCTCGAAGGAAAAACCTTTGTCGGTACGGTCATTTCGTAGCCCCCGAGAGAAAGATTATTTATTGAACCACTTGGCAATCGGGATGAGAAGCGGCGCTGAACGAGCAATCGAAGAGAATGTACCGATGACAATACCGACAAGCATCACAAGCGCGAAGTCGCGTGTGGCAGGAGCGCCGAGGAAGATAAGCGCGAGAAGCGCGAGCGCCACCGTGAGCGCGGTGTTGATGGAGCGGGTCATCGTTTCATTGATGGACTTCCCTATCGTCACTTCAAACTCTTCTTTCAGTCCCGTCTTCTCGTTCTTCGCGAGGTGTTCGCGTATACGGTCGAATATGACGATGACGTCGTTCACGCAGTATCCCAGAAGCGCGAGAAGCGCGACGATAAAGAGCGAATCGACTTGCACGCCGGTAAAGTGGCACAGCGCCGCATAGAAACCGGCGGGAACGATGAGGTCGATAGCGAGCATGGCGACGACGGTGAGCCCGTAGCCCCAGCTTGGCACCGGCCGCGACACTTTGCGGAAAGCGAACGCGATGTAGAGCACGATGACGAGCACGACGGCGAAGAGCGCCCAAAGCGCCTTGTGAGTGAACTGGCTTCCGAGCGCGGGGCCGACGGACGTATAGGCAAGCTCGGTCGTCGAAGCGTTTTTCGAAAGCGCGGCGAGTATGGCGTCATGCTCTGCGGGGAGCAGAGTGCGCGTGCGGATGGAAACCGCATCGGCACCCGATGCGCGGATCGAGGACGCACCCAAAGACGGGATTGTTGCCACTTGCTTCTCCACAACCGAGAGAGCCGGACGCCCGTTCGGGTAGTTCACCTGCATCAGGGAACCGCCGGTGAAATCGATGCCGAGCGGGAGTCCCCATACGAAAATGGCACCGAGCGCGGCGGCGAGGATGATCCCCGTGATCCAGAAGAAGAGTTTCCGATGATGGACGATATACATAGCTTAGAAATGAGAGATGCCGGAAGCGAGCAGGAAACGCCAGATGCCCGACTTCTGTTCAGGGACGATCGCAAGCAAGAAGACGCGCGAAAGCGATACCGCGGAAACGAACGATGCGAGCACGCCGAGCACGAAGACGAGCGCGAAGCCCTGCACGATGCTCGTCCCGAGCCAGAAGAGGATGACGCCCGAAATGAGCATGGTGAGGTGCCCGTCTCGGATCGCCGTCCATGCCCGCGCGAAACCGATGTGTACCGCTTCGCGCGGGCCTTTGCCCTCGCGCAGCTCCTCTTTCGTGCGCTCGAATATGAGCACGTTCGCGTCTACCGCCATACCGACCGAAATGATGAGACCGGCGATGCCGGAAGCCGTGAGCGTAACCGGAATGACTTTGATGACCGCGAGCATGAATGCGAGGTACTCGGCGAGCGCGACTGCGGCGATGAGGCCGGGCAGGCGATACCAGGCGATCATGAAAAGCGCGACGATGGCAAAGCCGATGATTCCCGCGCCGACACCCGCCTTGATGGCGGCGGCGCCCAGGGTCGGCCCCACCGACGAGCTGCTTTCGAGGGTGATGGGCACGGGAAGCGCGCCAAAATTGAGGTTACGCACCAAGTCCCTTGCGGCGGTCGCGGTGAAATTGCCGGTGATGGTCGCTTGTCCGCCCGGGATCGCTTCCTGGATGACCGGTTCGGATATCGGCTGTCCGTCGAGGAAAATGGCAAGCGTCTGCCCGACGTGCTGGCTTGTGATCTTTTCAAAGAGCGCGGCGCCGGCGCTATTGAAATTGAGGAGCACCTGCGGAGCCGCAAGCCCCGCGGTCGCCCCTGAACCGAATTGAAGCGCGGCGCTTGCGAGGTAACGGCCGGTGAGTCCGGTGGGGATATAGGTCACTTGCGTCGTGGTGCCGACGGTTGTCGTAGTCGCGAGCTTGAACTCGAGCGTGGGCGTCTGGCCGAGCGCAGCGACAGCGGCTTTGATATTGGTCACGCCCGGCAGATCGACGATGAGCCGGTCTTCGGTGGTGCCTGTGAGCGCGTTCGCCTGTTCGGTCTGCACCAAAGGCTCCGCAACGCCGAAAAGATTTACACGCCGTTCAATGACGCCCTGCAGAGCCGAGAGCGCACCGGCGCGCTCATTCGGAGGCGTCTGCGACATGTCGGCCTTGTATACGAGCTCCGTACCACCGGCCAGATCAAGACCGAGCTTGAAACGGTACGCGCTTGTGGGATCCGCCTGGGTCGTCCACACGAAGTAGGCGAGCAAAATGCCCCCGGCGAGGGCAATAAGAGCGAACACTCGGAAGCGAGTCATGGGCGGAGTATAAACGAAATGGCAAAAAAGCGAAGTCTTGCGCGCTTCATGTATTTGTTGTCTTTTCCGCCTCCCTGCGCAATGACGCAAGCGCGACGGCATTCTCGAAAAGGCATGCGACGGCGATCGGGCCGACGCCGCCGGGCACGGGCGTGAAAAGAGAGCATCGCTCCGCACACGCGGGGTCGGCATCTCCTACGATTGCGCCGCCGGACTCGCTCGTGCCGGCGTCTATGAGCACCACGCCGTCAGCGAGCATAGCGGGCGTAATGAGGCGCGGCGCGCCGGCGCCCGAGACGATGATGTCCGCAGCGGCGAGCGCCGCGGAGAGATTTCCGGATTCTTTCGTGACGACCTCGACCGCCGCGCCCTGTTTCTCTAACCACCGCGCGGCCGGCGCGCCGACGAGGAACCCAGCGCCGATGACCACCGAACGCTTCCCCGCTACACTCACATTCCCGAACTCGAGAATCTTGCGAATGGCTCCGACCACCGGCGGCAGAAGGGCCTCCTCCGCGTTTTCAAACGCTGCGCGCGCGGCGGCAGAGAGCACGTCGGCGTCTTTCGCAAACGGGATGGCATCGCAGACTTCCGGCGTAGCAACATGCGCTGGAAGCGGAAGCTGGACGATAACCGCATCGGCATGAGCGGCGAGGACGGCGGCGCGAAGCGCCGCCGTCCTCGCGTCTTCCGGAAGACGGACGATCTCGAGCGTGCACCCTGCGTCCTCGGCGCGCTTTTCTTTGATCGACAGGTATGACCTGGTCGCGGGCGTCTCGTTCGCTACGATTGCGACGATGTGCGGCGCGCGCTCAAACGCATTGGCGCGCGCTTTCACCTGCGCAAGGATGTCTTTCGCGAGCGCACGGCCGTCCAGGATCATAGGCCGAGTTCCTTCTTCAACTCCGCGATGCCCTCTTCAAGCGAGACGGTCGGTTCCCAACCAAGCATTTCTTTGGCGAGCGTGCTGTCGGCAAGCGTATCGTGCGGTTCGAGGCGCGCTTCGATGTAGCTCACCGGCCCGCCGATAAGTTTGGCAATGAGGTTGACCGACGCGCTTTCGCCAGAACCGATGTTCAGCGCTTCGCCCCTGCCCACGTTCGGGCTTTCGGCCGCAAGGAGATTTGCGCGCACGATATCGCGCACGTGGACGAAATCCCGCGTCTGGGTGCCGTCGCCGGTGATCGTGAGTGCTTCGCCGTTCCGGCGTTTCTCCAAAAACTTCGTTATGACGAGCGCGTAGGGGCCGTTCGGGTCGTCTCCCGGACCGTACACATTGAAATAGCGCAACGACACGGTCGGGAGGTTGTACACGTTTGAAAAGAGGCGGGCATAGAGTTCGCCCACGAGTTTGTGCAGCGCGTAGGGGCTTTGCGGCCGCGCATCGAGTCTTTCATGCAGTGGGGACTCGTCCCGATCGCCGTAAATAGCGCTTGTCGAGGAAAGGATGACCCGGCCCACGCCCGCGTCGCGTGCGGCGTGCAACACCGAAAACGTGCCGTTCACGTTCGTACCATGCGCATGGTGCGGATAGTCCAGCGTGAACTGAACGCGCGGCAGGGCGGCGAGATGGAACACGTACTGCGCACCGGGGAAAATACGCGCGAGCGTTTCGGTGTCCTGAACATCGACCTCGTGCAGTACGGCCGCTTCCGGCACGCGTTCCCGTTTCCCCGCGACGAGCGAATCGACGACCTCCACCGTAAATCCCCGCTCCAAGAGCGCGCGTACCAGGTGCGCCCCGATAAAACCGGCGCCGCCTGTAACGACGGCGATTTTTTTGCCCTGTTTCATCACGGGTTGATTATATCAAATTTATATTTGAAATAAACGAGACTTTATCGGTCTCTGGTCGAACCTCCCCAGAGGGTTGACAAGTGCTATATTTGGAGTATTATGGCCCCAGCACTGTGGTACGGTGCTTTTCTGTCATTCCTCGTCATGATTTCAAAATGGATTCTCGACGAGACCGTTACGGACATGTTTGTCAACTGAGAAGGAGTACTGAGATGGAAGGGTATGACGATGTTCCTTGGTATAAGGTAATGGGAAGTCTCGCAATCTTCTTCGGTGGTGTGATAGCGATGGCTTCCGTTGGCGCTTTCGTCGAAACTCACGTCTCGCGGGACGTTGCTGTATGGCTCGTCTTTGCGATGTTCCTTTTGTTTGAAGTGGGAATTGCGACCTATTGGCCGGCGAAGCTATTGGCCGGCGAAGATTGAGTGCTGAAACTAGTGCTGAAACTTTTGCCGCAACGAAACTCGTTGCGGCATTTTCTTTTTATGAGGATTTGTGCCGCCGTTGCGCTTCTGGCACATATGACTCGTATGCGCCATCGGTATACTGGAACGCATCGGGGCCGGCGTATTTGTATTCGTAACCGAGGAGACGCGTGACCTTGGAGCCGTCCACCGCTATCGGGTAGGAATAACTTTTCCAGGCACCCTTACCTGTCGGAATCTTCCCGCGCGTCAGATGCCAAAAAACGAAGAATGGTATGCGTACCATCTGTGGCGCGATGGGGAGTTGTTTCTTTCCGACCGCGCGCGCCATGTCCGCGCCGCGCACGACCGGCCCGGGCGGGCAGAGATTGAAAACCTCGTACGGGCCGGCGGCCGGGCCGAACGCGAGCCGCTCGACGATAGCGACGACATCGTCTTCGTGGATAAATTGCCGCAGCCACCGCGGCGTAACCGGCACGAACGCCACAAGCGCGGAGACGATGCGGTAGACGAACGAACCCTTGAGCTCTCCGGCGAGCGCGGACTGCAATCCGAAGCGGATGCGCATATACCGCCCGCGCGGGCCGGTGATAGCGGCGGGCCGGAGGACCGCGACGCTCACGTGCTTGTCGCTCGCATCGTATTTCGACTTCAGATGCTCTTCTGCGACGCGTTTCTCTTCCGAGTAGAGATAGTCCATCTTCCGGAACGGTTCGTCTTCGCTGTAGCGATGCTCGACCGTATTTGAGGGATAGGCGCCGTAGGAGGCGACGGTCGAAAAATGGATGAGCCGCTGTACCGATTCCTCGGAAAAAGAAAAATCAAACACCTTGTCGGAGCCGCCGATATTCCACTGCCACTCCATATCCTGCGCGCCGTACATTTCCCGGATCTGCCATGCCGTGTGGATCACGATGTCCGGATGGTACGCGCGCACGTGTTCCTCCCAGTCGTCGGCCGTATTGGTGTTGAGGTACAGGAGCTTCGGTTCTTTGCGGATAAGATCCGGAATCGGCTCTTTGTCGATGCCGATGATCTTCTCGACGTCATCGCGATGCGCGAATTGCTCAACGAGCATCGAGCCGACGTATCCCGCCGCGCCGGTGATGAGAATGGTGTGCTTCATGTAATAGAGATTACTAGATTGTAACCGGATGGGCGAGGCATACGTTACGTCTCCGGACGGATGGAAACTCGGCTCTCACGGCTCACCAGCTACTCACCCGAAAGAACATGCGCTTCACGGTCTTCAATGCGATCACGATGTCGAGACCGAAGGAACGATGCTTGAGGTAATAGAAATCGTACGCGAGACGCGTTTTCGTCTCCGCGATTGACTGCGGACTGATATTGTTCTGCTCGTACTGCTGATTGATCTGCGCCCATCCGGTAATGCCGGGCTTCACGAGGTAGCGCGCAGAGTAGTATGGGATGGCGGAACGCAAGCGCTCGCCGAGCGCTTCGATGTCGTTTCTCGGCCCGATGAGCGAGAGTTCCCCGGAAAGGATGTTCAGGCATTGCGGGAACTCATCAAGCGATGTCTTACGCAGCACGGCCCCGACTTTCGTGACGCGATTGCCGTTTTCACCCGACCATGCGCCCGCGTCATTCTCGCGCATGCTGCGGAACTTCAGCGTGCGGATGCGGCTTCCCCGTTCCCCGAGCCGATCCTGCACGATAAAAAGCGGGCCGGGCCCCTCGAGTCGCATCGCAAGGTATATGAACGGCATGCTGCACACGGTCAGTATCCCCATGACGAAGCCCCCGAAGAGGTCGAGCACGCGTTTTAGAAATGCGTACGAAACGGAATCCGTTTGAGCGACATTCTGTACAAACCACGCATAGGTGAGGCGCGAGAGCGGGATGCGGTCAAATACTTCCTCATACATGGACTCGAATTCAACGAAGTGATAGCGGCGCTCCTCAACGGAAAGCGCGTAGAGGAAGGACGGCACGGGACCTGAAGCAGTCTGATCCGTATCGACGACGAGCAGCGCTATGTTCTTTTGGGCGAGTTCCTTCGCGAGCGTCTCGGGATCCGGAACGGTCTCGTTCGTACGCACATACTCGAACGCCATGCCGTAACGAGGGTTCCCGTTCACTTCGGCGACCAATTCCTGCGCTTCGGGGCCGGAAGCGATAAGCGCGACAGAGAGACGTGTGCGGCGATCCGAGAGCCGCGGATAGAGCCAGAGCCTCCAGAAGGAGATGAGCGCGAGCGAGATGACGAGGTAGATGATCAGATTCGTCTTCGGCGCGATGCCGATGCTCGGCACGAGGAAAAAGAAAAGCGCCGCGAGGAGTATGTTGAATGATTGTGTTTTCAAAAGGGCGTTCGAGAGGCTATGTTTTAAAAAAATGACTTGCTTGTCGTACAGGCCGGACATGTAGAACACGAGTACCCAGATCAGGAATAAAAACGAGAATGGCCGCAGATGGTCGCCAAGCACCGCAGCAGACGGCCACGTCTGGTAGCGCACGATAAGCATCGCAAAAAGGGAAACTACGAATACCACGACATCCCCCGCAAGAAGGAGGAAGGAGGCCTTTTTGTTACCTATAGGCATTGTGCTACGTTTATACAGTATACAACTTGCTTTGGAAACGAAAGGTCGTCTCTTTGCACCCATGCTCCGATCAAAAAAGATACTCTATGTCATCACGAAAGGGACGTGGGGCGGCGCACAGCGTTACGTCTATGACCTCGCTGTGGCGGCACAGGGCGCCGCGCGCGAAGTCGTTGTCGCCTACGGCGAGGGCGGCGAGCTTGCCGGACGGCTCCGCAGCGCGCACATCCGCACCGCCCCCGTGGGCGGGCTGTCGCGCGACGTCGGAGTTCTGCGCGAATTCTTCGCATTCTTCGGACTCCTCCGGCTCTTTCGGCGGGAGCGGCCGGACATCGTGCACATCAATAGTTCAAAAGCGGGCGCGCTCGGCTGCATCGCCGCGCGCCTTGCGCGTATCCCGCACATCGTCTTTACCGCTCACGGCTGGGCTTTCAATGAAGCGCGGCCATGGTGGCAACGCACGCTACTGTATCTCGCTTCCGGCGCCATCGTTCTTTTCTCGCACGAAACTATCTGTGTATCGGAGGCCGTGAAGCGCGATATCTCCGGATTCCCTTTTCTGCGGTCGAAACTCGTCGTCATCCGCCTCGGTATCGACTGCGCGGCGCGAAGGGCGCGGCAGGAAGCGCGCGCTGCGCTCGCGCCGCATGCCGTCGGCCGTTACTGGGTCGGCATGATCTCGGAACTGCATCCGACCAAGCGCGTCGAGGATGCAATCCGCGCATTCGCGACGCTCGTCAAAACGCATCCGGAAGCGATTCTGATCGTCATCGGCGCCGGCCAGGAACGAGAACGGCTCGAGACCCTGGTGCGCGAGCTTCATATGCGTGATCACGTCTCTTTTGCCGGTTTCCGAGAAAACGCGTCTTCCCTGCTCGGCGCATTCGATCTTTTCATCCACGCCGCGCATTCGGAAGCGCTCGGGTACGCAGTTCTTGAGGCCGGTTGCGCGTCACTTCCGGTGGTGGCGACCCGCGTCGGCGGCATACCGGAAATTATCATCGATAAAGACCACGGGCTTCTCGTCCCGAGAGAAGACCCCGCCGTGCTTGCCGGCGCGATGGAGTCGCTTATGCAGAACCCGCCTCGCGCGGCAGAACTGGGCGCGCGGCTCCATGCGCGCGTCACGACGCAATTCTCGAAAGAACCGATGATTTCAGGAACGTTGGCGCGGTACGCGCGCTAACCGCCCACATATTCGTTCGCCTGTACGTCGCGTACCGCGCCGCGTCCGTGGCGCGCAAGCGATGTCACAATGCCGAGCGCGCCGAACTCAAGAACGAGATGCGACCCTCCCGAACTCATGAAAGGTATCGTCGTGCCGGTTACCGGTAAGAGCCCGAGACTGATGCTGGCATGTATCGCCACGTGCGAGGCAAAAAGGATGAGCACGCCGAGGGTGAAGAAGGTGTCGAAGTTGGTCGCCGCGGCGCGGGCGATTTGCGCGAGGCGCGCGAAAAGAAGCCCGTAGGTGAGAAGGAGCAGCACGACCCCTACGAAGCCCCATTCTTCCGCAAACGCCGCGAAGATGAAGTCGGTCTGATATTCCGGCAGGAAACGGAGTTTCGATTGCGTGCCGTAGCCGATGCCCTTGCCGAATAATTCTCCCGACCCAACGGCAATCTTTGCCTGGTAGGCATTGTAGCCGCTTCCGTGGATGTCGGCGGCCGGATTTACGAACGAGACGATGCGGGCGCGCTGATACGGCTTCAATCCTCCGAACCACAGCGCCAAAGCCGCGAGGAGGCCGATAAGCGCGAGAACTGCGAGATGCTTTTTCGATATGCCGGAAACGAGCATCATACCGAGCCAGAGCGTCCCGAAGATGATGGCGTTGCCCAAATCCGGCTCGACGAGAATGAGCAGCACGAACGTGAGCGTGTATGCGCCTGAGACGAGGATGTGGCGGAAGTCGCCGATTTCGACGTGGCGGCGCGAGAGGTATTTCGCGAGAAGCATGATGAGCGCCAGTTTCGCGAGGTCGGCCGGCTGGAAAGAAACCGGCCCGAGCGAGAACCACGCGCGCGATCCGAGTACCGGATGAGCGATGACGAGCAGGAGAGCAAGAAGCACGAACGAAATCGCATATAGCGTCATCACGACCGAGGTGCGGCGGATGAAGCGCATATCAAGCGTCGAAAGGACGAGATAGACGCCCGTCGCGACAAAGAGCCAGAGGATTTGGCGTGGCGCGAGCGATGCTCCTTGCCCGAACGTGCTCATGGTGAGAATACCCAAAAACGAAAGCACGAGCGCCGGCAAAAGCAGCGTCCAATCGAAAAAAAGGCGCGGGCGGGCGGGCGATAACGCGCGGGGCATGTTAGGAGGAGGAAGGAAGCGGCACGATCGGAATAACCTCTATCGAAAGAGGAACGCCGGAGAACGCGCCGTTCCAGGTGAACAGCACTGTCGCTTGTCCTTGCGGCGCGATGGAGGGCACGATAGTCGCCGATGCCGCGATAACGTTCCCGCCGGCTCCGCGCACAAGCACGACGGCACGCACGTTTGTCAGCATCGTAACGCTCGGGTTCGTGAGAGTCGCCTCGATGCGCGGGGCGGTGGCGGAACCGCCAAGCGCCGTATTCGATACGGTCGGGACGATGCGCGGATCGCTCGTCATGCGGAACCAATTCGGCGCCGATGCCGCGATGTTAAGGAATGCGCTCGTGACCGTCTGTTTTCCGGATGCCACATTCGGGATGTAGAGCGGTATCGTCGCGCCCGGCGGCAAATCGAGCGTGCCTTGGAGGTCGCCCAGAAGGACCTGGCCTGCGCCATAGAGCATGAGATGGTACGGAACATTTTGCGCCGCGGCATCGGCATTTTTGTTTTCAACAAGCGCGATGATATCGGTGCGCCCCGCGCCGTTTGGAAGCGCCTGCGTGAACAGGACGGTTGGCGGCTGTTCTTGGGCCGTACAGAGGTACGGGCAGGGGCCGCCGCAATCGATACCCGTCTCCCCCTGATTTTGGATGCCGTCGGTGCAGGAGGGCGCTTTATAGAAAGTCGCGATGGCTATGATCGCGAGAATTGCGGCGCCGACCGCGCCCACTATAAGCAGGATAAAAAACCTTCTTCGCGCGGCCCAAGACATGATGAGCCCAGTATAGCAAAACGCCGCGCGTAGCGCGGCGTTTTGCTCGAGTGTTCGGTTCTGGCGGCTAGCTACTCTCCCCATCTGTAACGATGAGTACCATCGCCGCTAGGAGGCTTGACTGCCGTGTTCGGAATGAGAACGGGTATGACCCTCCCGCTAAACCACCAGAACCGAGCACTCGAAATTCCCATTTCGTCCTGAAGGACGTGAAGGGCGAAGTGTCGGTAACAAACGAATACGCAAAGGCGTGCGAACGATTGTGCTATACAGAGTTCCGCACGGGAAACTGGGCGTATTAGTACTCCTCGGCTCCACGCCTCACGGCGCTTCCACCTAGAGCCTATCAACCTCGTCATATTCGAGGGGCCTCATAACGATTCCTAATCTTGGAGCACGTTTCCCGCTTATATGCTTTCAGCGGTTATCGTCACCCGACATAGCTACCCAGCGGTGCCCTTGGCAGGACAGCTGGTAGACCAGAGGTCAGTTCATCCCGGTCCTCTCGTCGCAATTAACTGGTTAATTGCCCAGCTAATGTTTCCCCTGTTTCCAGGAGCGCAGACTATATCTTCATCCTTCCTCGCCTATGCGAAGTGAGGATGATGGCATCTTACCCATAGGAGCTGTCATTCTCTACGGAATGATTCCTCAACCTATGAGTCTAGGTATCTTCCAACCTAAGTCGTTACGGGGTCAAACCAAGTATCTGATGCAGTTCCTCTTTCGTCTTTCGATTCTTACTCATATAGTTTTCATTCTGTATGAGCAGAAGCAAGCCAACAATTTTTCGTATATCTTTCGGCTTCATAGTGCGGAGTGTATCTCGTTCAAGCATTGAGCATGCTTGAACGAGCAATTTTGCTTGCTTCTTCTTGAAGCGAAAGTATGGCTGAAGCGCTTCGAGGGTCTCCCGCACCTGCGAGAAACCATTGATGCGTAATTCTGTCATTCCATCGTTTCTTTTAGAAACGTAGCCGCACGCGAGTCGCATTCGCATCCACGAGAGCGACGCATCATGGCGAGTGTCTTGATACAGACAGATTGTTGCCATAAAACGTACTCCCTTGGCCGAATCATTGCGCTTCTTTAGCTGGAGCATGAGACTCCCGTCTCCGTCCAAGAAGCCCGCAATATACGCGAGTTCTGTATCGGTAACACTTAGTCGACTTCCCACGGTATTACCATAGTAACATTCTGGTCCTCAAGCGAGTTTGCTATCCACTGGACCATCGGATAGCAAACTCTAAAACCAGAAGCACCGTAGGCTTCACCGTTATAAGCCATGTTGTCATCAGAGATCTCTCTCTGAAGTAGCAATTCTTTACTAGGGACAACCCTCCTCAAGAATCAACGCCTGTAGTAGATAGGAGACCAACCTGTCTCACGCATCTAGTTTGCTCCGATTACTCGGAGGATCGGACTGTAACTTCATCCTTCGACTGCCGCTCAGGACAGGCCGGTTCGGATGATCAACATTCAGTCTCTAAGGGTCTTATGATGTTTATTAATTAAATGTTAAACATTTAATTAATAAACATCGCTCGTTCCCTCGGTATCGCCCTCTCGTACACAACGAGGTCGGGTTTTACCGATATAAGTTGATTTGCTAACGCACGTATTCCTACGTGCGACCGCCGTGAGTATGTCTTTCGCACCATGCGTCTCCACGCACGTAACAATTTCCTCGTGGGTTCAAACCGTCCAATCCCCGACCAGAATTAAATGTTTAACATTTAATTCTTCGGTCAGATGCTGAACGGTTTGAACCCAGCTCGCGTACCTTTTTAATTGGCGAACAGCCAAACGCTTGGGAGCTTCTCCACCCCCGCGCTAAGGTGAGCCGACATCGAGGTGCCGAACTCCGCCGTCGCTATGGACGCTTGGGCGGAACTAGCCTGTTATCCCCAGGGTAACTTATATCCGTTAATCTCTGGCCGCTTCTAAGGCGTACCATCGGTTCACTATGCTCTGCTTTCGCATCTGCTTGGGACGTACCCCTCGCAGTTAAGCTCTCTTATGCCATTACACTATCGGCACGGTTTCCATTCGCGCCTAGAGAACCTTAATAGACTCCTCCGTTACTTTTTGGGAGGATAGCGCCCCACCAAAACTACCCGCCACGCACGGTCCCCTGTTGGATCCCAACAGGGTTAGGCACTGCACGATGCAAGAGTGGTATTTCACTGTCGACTCCACGCCACCCGAAAGCGACGCTTCAAAGTCTGCCACCTATGCTACGCATGCATCACGCAGGGCCAATACGAAGCTGTAGTAAAGCTCCTGGGGTCTTTTCGTCTAACTACAGGTATCCGGCATCTTCACCGGAAGTGCATTTTCACCGAGCGAGTCCTCGAGACAGTTCCCCAGTCATTACACCATTC
>JAKBHL010000016.1 GCA_021836725.1 bacterium | reverse complement strand
CCATACATCTTGTTTCCGGCACGACAGCGACATCCTCATTCCCTACCATCAGTACGGGTGTTCTTAATGTCTCTTCTACCACCGCCACCTCGACGCTTGCCGATGGCATCAACTTGTCCGGGGGGTGCTTTGCGGTCAACGGAACCTGCGTCGGTGGCGGAAGCGGAAGCGGAACCGCCGGACAATTCCCGTACTATGCCGCAAACGGAACAACGCTCACTGCCACTTCCTCCATTTTCCTCGCTTCAAGCGGCAACGTCGGCATCGGGACAACAAGTCCGACCGCAAACCTTTCTGTTCAATCTGACGGCCATAGCAGCCCTGCCGCCACATTTATGAATTCCGGCACGGGCTCAAACCAGCTCTCCATCTACCCATACCAGGACGGCAACACCTATTTGCAACACAACGGCAACGTGGTCTTTAGCCCGGTCCTTAGCACGACGCCACAGTTTGTCGTCTCGTCCACCGGCAACATCGGCATCGGCACCACGACACCTTCCTCAACGCTCACTATTCAGGCCCCGGCAGGGCAGACGGCGCTCACCATCGCTTCCTCTACCGGCGCGACAATGCTCTCGGTCAACGCCAATGGTTCGCTCACTGCAAAACTGAACCAGCTCACATCCGATTATCTGGTTGACTCGGGGAGCGCCCCTATCAACGTCGGCGATCTCGTCGCCTACGTCAATGGGAAGGCGCAAAAAGCGAGAGCCGCTATCATCGCCGGCACGCCCGTTGACGCCAACGCCGTGTCGTCAACTCAGGAATCCGCCGCCGCCCTCTCTTCCACTTCATTTGTCATGGCGTATTACAATGCTTCTACGGGCTTCATCAACGCCGTCGTCGGAACCGTCTCGGGTACTACCATCACCTACGGCACTCCGGTCGCTCTGAGCGCGAGCGTCTACTCCGGTACCAATGTCTCTGTCGCCGCCCTCTCTTCCACCGCTTTCGTCATTTCGTATCAGGCGGTCTCCACGCTCTACGCGCAGGCCGTCGTCGCAACTGTCTCGGGTACTACCATCACCTACGGCACCCCTGCCGCTCTGAACGCCGTCAGCTCTTCTTACACGCCCGCCGCCGCCCTCTCCGCAACTTCCTTCGTCGTGGCGTATTACAATAACTCAACCAACTACGCCAACGCCGTCGTTGCCACCGTCTCGGGCACTACCATCACTGCGGGCACCCCTCAGGTCATGAGCTCCGGCACCATCGGCGTTGGCAACTTCTCAGTCGCCGCTCTCTCATCTTCCTTGTTTGTTGCTGCATATTCGGTCAGCGGCTCTGCATACCTTGTTGCCGGAAGCGTCTCGGGCACCACCATTACCGCCGGTACTCCACTTGTAGCGCTGAGCAACTTCGCTTCCAGCAACGTTTCTATCGCTACTCTCTCCTCCACTACATTCATTATGGGATATGTAACGAGTGCACAATATTTCAACGCCGCCGTTGGCTCTATCTCAGGCACTACCATAACTCTCGGTAGCGGGTACTCTTCCCCTGCTGCTTTGGGCACATCCCCTTCAGCGCCTTCCGTCGCTGCCTTTTCTTCTACCTCTTTTGTCGCGACGTATAACCTGGGTTCCAGCTACATTAACGCCATCGTCGGGACCATCTCGGGCACCACCGTTACCTTTGGGCAGAACGTTGTCCTAAACAACGTAGCCTCCTCTATGTACGCCCCACCTGCTGTTGCCGCCGCCCTCTCTTCCTCAACGTTCGTTGTGGGGTATAGGAATGGTTCTTCCGGCTATGCTGAAGCGTTTGCCGCCCAGTCGGTTACGCCTTCTTCGAATATCATCGGTATGGCTACCACCGCCGCGAGCCCGGGCGGGACAGTAACAGTGGCCTCAAACGGCATTGTTACCGGCCTTTCAGGACTCACTACCGGTAGTACCTACTACGACGGCCTCGCGCTCGGCCTCTCCACCACCACCTCCACCTACAAAGTCGGCCTCGCGCTCTCCCCATCGTCAATACTCCTCAACTCAAGCAATGGCGCGGGGACCGACCAGTTCTTCGGCGACGCCGTCTTTGCGAATAATTTCCGCATCACAGAAGCGCCCGGCGCTCCGCAAGGTCTTCTGTTTGAAAACCAGCTCGGGCGCAAAGTCATGAGCATCGACGAAGCGGGCAACCTCACCGTTTCCGGCAATCTGTCCGCTTCAGGCCTGAATCTCAGCGATGTAAGCACGCTCGGGCAGGAGCTGCTTGCGAGCGCGGCCACGTCAACCGCGACCACGACGCAAAACGCTTTTGATTTTGTGAGCGGTATGGCGACTGTTCTCAACTCACGTTTCAATTTCAACGCCTTCAACGCTCTCGCCGCTTCAACTTCGACTCCTTCCGTGTTCTCGCTCTACCAGGGAACGACGACGCCCGCGATAACGATCAGTGCTTCCGGCAACGTCGGTATCGGCACCACCTCCCCGAACCGCGCGCTCACGGTCTCCGGCGACGTGGGTGCGGATAAGTTCGTCGTCCCCGGCGCCTCCTCTGCGAGCTTTACAGTGGGGACGACGACGCTCACGGCGGAGGTGCCGTCGGCCGTTCTGACGGCCGACGGCAAGGGCGTTGATCTCTACAAGCTCTCGACTTTCACGCTCGCGACCGTGCAGTCGCTTGCGGTACAGCAGGCCGCTCTCTCCGCGCAGGTGAGTTCTCTCGCCGCGCGCGTAGCGAAGCTTGAAAACGGCTCCATCAGCGTCGCGAGCGGGTCACCGGTGTCATTCTCGAGTTCGACTCTGGCGAGCGCGCTCTCCGGCTTCGGCGTCTTAATTCAGAAGGGCATCGCGCAGTTCGGCACCGTCGTCGCCAACCGGTTCGTCGCGGCGACCGATGCGGGCGGCGCGTCGAGCGCCGGCAGCGGGACTATTCTCGCGGGCAACACGGTGGCGCAGGTGAACAATGCGTATGCAGAGCCGACGACGAAAGTCTTCGTCACGTTCAACGCGCCGGTCACGGGCTCCTGGTGGGTGAGCGACAAAGCCGCCGGCTCCTTCCGCGTCGTGCTGTCGGTGCCGCAGGCAAGCGACGTCTCCTTCGATTACTTCCTCGTGCAGACGCAGGGACAGCTCGCAACCAGCACGTCCGACGGCACCTTCTCGCAAGCGCCGGCGCAATCAGCGGGAACGTCTTCGGGAAATACGGCCATGAGCATTTCCGGCCCGGTCATCACGCTCCTCGGCGCCAATCCCGTGCACGTTCCGGTGGGCGGCACGTTCGTCGAGCCGGGCGTGACCGTCACCGACGCCGTTGACGGCACCGATCCGTACATCACGTTTATAAACGGCATCCAGCAAGCCGTCTCCTCCACCACAATCAACACGTCGAGTCCGACGACCTACATCATCACCTACAAAGCGACCGATCAGGCGGGCAATAGCGCCACCGCGCTCCGCAGTGTCATCGTGGGGAATCCCGACGGGACGGTGAACCTCGGTCCCGCCCCCTCAAGCGGCGGCTCGACTTCAGGCACCGGCACGGCGGCAACGCCCGCCTCCACCGCAACTAGTACCGCTTCCTCGACTACGCCCGCTTCGACTACCGCAACGAGCACGCCTTCGGTCGACACGACGGCGCCAGTGGTAACCCTCAACGGCGCCGCGGCGATGATGCTCACGGTGGGCGGCACGTTCACCGATCCGGGCGCGACTGCTACCGATAGCGTCGACGGCAACCTCACGAGCAAGATAAAAGAGACCGGCGCAGTCGACACGGCGACCGTCGGCCTCTACACGCTCACGTACTCGGTAACCGATGCGGCGGGGAACACAGGAAGCGCTTCGCGCGTGGTAACCGTCGCCGCCGCAACCTCGACGCCGTCAACCACCGCACCCGCCACTTCAACCACCACCACTACTACCGCTACCTCGACCACTACCTCCGTATCCTCCACCCCAACCGCCTCTTCAACTCCCACCACATCGACCGCCTCCTCTACTCCCGTGAAGTAACGTATCTCTTGTACGGTTCTGCGAGACACGACGGCACGAATACATGTACATGATAATGGTATACTTTTGAGGTTGTCCGCATAATTTTAATTTTTGTATGGCCATTCGCGTCGCAATTAACGGATTCGGACGCATCGGACGGGCGTTTGCGCGCCTTTCGCACGATCGCGGCATCGAGCTTGTCGCGGTGAACGATCTCGGTTCGCTCGAGAATCTCGCGTATCTCCTGAAACACGACACGGTCTACCGCCGCGCGCCGTTTTCCGTTGAGGCGAAAGACGGCACGCTTTTTGTCGACGGCAAAGAAGTGAAGTTTTTTCAGGAAAAAGACCCGGCGCAATTGCCATGGAAAGATCTGGATATCGACGTCGTCGTGGAGTCCACCGGTTTCTTTACCGACTACGACAAGGCGAACGCGCACATCACCGCCGGCGCGAAGCGCGTCGTCATCACCGCGCCGGTCAAGAAAGAATCTCCGCTTGGCGCGACGGTGCTCATGGGCCTCAACGAAGACCGGTTTGCGGGCCACAAGATAACCTCGAACGCCTCCTGCACGACCAATTCCGCAAGTTCGGTCATCGCCATCCTTGACGCGGCTATCGGCATCGAAAAGGCGATACTTTCAACGACGCACGCGTACACGGCGAGCCAGTCGCTTGTGGACGGCCCTTCGAGAAAAGATATGCGGGAGGGAAGAGCCGCGGCGCAAAACATCGTACCGACCTCAACCGGAGCCGCCATCGCGGTTACGCAGGCATACGAACCGCTCGTCAGGAAATTTGACGGCATCTCGCTACGCGTGCCGGTGCCGGCGGGATCAATCTCGGACATCACCTTCATCGCAAAGCGCCCGACGACGAGGGAGGAGGTGAATGACGCGTTGCGCGCCGCCGCAAAGGATCCGCACTGGAAAGGCATCTTTTCGGCAAGCGACGAAGAACTCGTGTCCTCGGACATCGTCGGCGAGCCGTGCGCTTCGATCGCCGATCTCGGGATGACCCGCGTCGTCGACGGCAACCTCGTCAAAGTGCTCGCGTGGTACGACAACGAGATGGGCTACACGGAGAGTTTAGTTCAACATGTCTTAGCGGCGGGGAATCATTGAAAACGAAACTCCGGCGAGCCTTTCGGCCAGCCGGAGCGGGTATGCCCCTACCTTACGCGATGGGGCATGAGGTGTCAATGAAGTACTTGGGGACACCACAAACCACCCAGTTTGTCCTTGCGGGCGAGGCCGATCAAACAAGTTCTTACTCAAATCCAGCAATTCTTCCCGAAGGTATAAAAAATCGAAGCCCCGCCTTGCGGCGGAGCTTCTCGGGGGCCTGGTGGCCATTTGTGCTGATAGTGTATACCCAACCCGCCTGAATTGCAAGTGAATAGTGGCTACAGCATACATAATGTGGCGATAGTCCTTTATATATAGTGGGCGCTAGGTTTTTCTTACAACGGCCTTGGTGCCAATGCTATACTTTTGCTATGAATCTTCCCCGGAGCGACAAAGGAGTCGGGTACACCGAGTCGCTCGTGCAACATGTGATTGCCGCCGCCGCCCATGCCTAAAGTTTATTTCGCGTCCGATCACGCCGGATTCGACCTCAAGAATGCGCTTATCGAGCACGTGCGCTCGCTCGGGTACGGCGTCGAGGACATGGGCGCGTCGGTGCTCGACAGCGAAGACGATTATCCGGATTTCATAACGCCGTGCGCCCGGCGCGTGGCAGAGGAAAATGCGCGCGCCGGCGAAGCCGGCGCGCGCGGCATCATCATCGGCGGGAGCGGGCAAGGCGAAGCGATGGCGGCGAACCGCATCGCCGGAGTACGCGCGGCGGTCTTCTACGGGGAGCCGCCGCATCCGCAGACGGATGCGGCGGGCGCCGTGCTCGACATGGGCACTTCAATTCGCGCGCACAATGACGCGAATGTCCTCTCGCTTGGCGCGCGCTTCCTCTCACAGGAGGAAGCGCAGGCCGCCGTCGAGCGTTTTCTCACCACGCCGTTTTCGGGCGAGGAAAGGCACCGCCGCCGCCTTGCGAAGTTCTAGAGGGGGGTATACTTGGCGCATGGGCCTCGTCGTCCCGGCCGTGCTGCCAACCTCGCGTGAAGATCTCGAAAAGAAACTCGCGCTCTTCGCCAAGCTCCCCTCGGTGAGCCGGGTGCAGATCGACGTCGTCGACGGAAAGTTCGCGTCGCCCGCGTCCTGGCCGTACACCGCGCCCGCCGAGCTGCAGGGCATGATCGAGCGCGGCGAGATGCTTCCCGATACCCACTGCCTCGAGTACGAAATAGACCTCATGTGTTTTGACGCAGAAGCGGCCGCGGGAGACTGGCTCGCCCTCGGCGCCGCGCGGCTCACTTTTCATGCCGAGAGCGTGACCGATGTGCCCCGGCTTCTCGCGTCCTTGCGCAAGCGCTATGGCGGCGGCACCGATTTCGCCCTCTCCTCTCTCGTCTCTTTCGGACTGGCGTTGAATGTCGGGAGCGACGTGGCGCTTATCGAGCCCTGTCTCGGGGAAATCGAATACGTGCAGTTCATGGGCATAGCGACCATCGGCAAACAGGGCCAGCCGTTCGACCGCCGCGTGCTCGAGAACGTGCGGATCTTCCACGAACGGCACCCGGAAGTTCCCATGCAAGTCGACGGCGGAGTCTCGGAAACGACCGCGAAAGACCTCCTCGCGCTCGGCGTCTCGGATCTCATCGCGGGTTCTTCCATCCTGCGCGCCAAGGATCCGGCCGCCGCCGTGAGAGCATTTGAGGCGCTCCGAAATCCCTATAACGCATAGGCGATGGGGTATACTGGAGCCAATGGAGACGCGGATCGTTACGGAGGGAATCACGCGAGAAGAATTGCGCGCGCTCGCGCAGAAACAGTACGGCGACGTCATCAAGGCGGTCGTGGATGTGGAGCAGAACCTCATGGGAGTCGGCGGAGAATTGCATGTCGACATACAATCCCTGCTTATCGAAAAAGAACATTCCCGCGGCGATACGACCTGGGGCATCAACCTGTATCCTGAGAAGACCGGCGAGGATTTCATCGAGTTCGATTCGATGGTCAATCTAAAGCCCGCATCCGGAAATCGTTCCCGCGGCGTCGAAGATCCGGCGCTACGCGAGCGCATCCGCGCTGTCGTCGGCAAGCTTGTCGCGTAGCATGGCGGTCTCACAAGAACGCTGGTTCACTCTCTCGCTCGCCGAACAACTCGGCAACGTGGGAAGCGAAGTCGGGCGCGCGGCGAAGTGGCAGGGCAGGAATGAGGAATCATTTTGGGGCGCGGTAACCCGCGCCCTTGAACTCCTTGACCTCACGCGCGAGGACGCGCGATGGAGAAAGCGTCGCCCCGAACTAAACCGAGCGCGCGAGACATTTTCCGATGCAGTGCTTGGCGGGAAAGAATATAAAAGCTCGCTTGCCGATCTGGAGCGCTACTTCATGCAGTTCGCGCTCTATGCTTGCCGAGCGCATTAATTCCTTTCAATGGCCACAGGCGCAGAGCGCATAAGGAGAATTGCGGATATTTTCTGATATATACTGGGGACATGACGCTCACGGACAAGGAAGTCTCGATGCTTGAGAAGAAAGCCGAGGAAATCCGGGAAACGATAATCAACATGCTCGTCGCCGCGGGGAGCGGGCACACGGCCGGCCCCCTCGGCCTCGCGGACATCTTTGCGGCGTTCTATTTTCATATCCTCACCCACGATCCGCGCAATCCCGATTGGGAAGGACGGGACCGGCTCCTGCTGAGCAACGGCCACACGGTGCCGGCGCGCTACGCGGCGATGGCGCACGCGGGGTATTTTCCGGTCGCGGAATGCCTCACTCTGCGGAAATTCGGCAGCCGGCTTCAAGGGCATCCGGAACGTTTGCGTCTTCCCGGCCTTGAAACGACTTCGGGACCTCTCGGTTCAGGACTCTCCCAGGCGGCGGGCACCGCTTACG
The DNA here is from genome assembly GCA_021836725.1 of bacterium. Classification (GTDB taxonomy): domain Bacteria; phylum Patescibacteriota; class Minisyncoccia; order Phycocordibacterales; family Phycocordibacteraceae; genus C7867-001. Next base: position 7,605 of record JAKBHL010000016.1, on the reverse strand, counting down.
CGCTGCGCATGGATGGCAAGAAGAATCGCGTGTACTGCATGATGAGCGACGGCGAACAAGAGGAGGGGAACACCTGGGAAGCGGCGATGTTCTCGGGGAAATATGCGCTCTCGAACCTGACGGCGGTCATGGACCGGAACAACATCCAGATCGACGGCATGACCGAGGAGGTGATGCCGCTTGAGCCTATCGCGGACAAGTACCGTGCGTTCAACTGGCACGTGCTCGAAGTGAACGGCAACGACATCGCCGCATTCATCACGAAGGTCGAGGAGGCGAAAGCGATCTACGAAAAGCCGACGCTCATCATCGCGCACACAATCCCGGGCAAGGGCGTGCCGGAAATCGAGTTCGATTACCGCTGGCACGGCAAGCCGCCCACGAAAGAGGAAGGGAAGCGTTTTTTGAAAGAAATCCGCACTCTCGGCGGGCGGGTACCGGGCGACTATGCTTAACAACAACGCACATCTCTCCGAAAAAGTGTTCGCAGATGACATCGAGAAAGCGCCGACACGCGACGGCTTCGGGCGCGGAACGGTCGAAGCAGGAACGGCCGACCCGAACGTGGTCGTGCTGTGCGCGGATCTCGCCGAAAGCACGCGCGCCGAATGGTTCCAAAAGGAATTTCCTGAACGGTTCATCGAGATGGGCGTCGCGGAGCAAAACATGGCGACGGTCGCCGCCGGCATGGCAGGGGCGGGGAAGGTCCCTTTCATCGCAAGCTATGCGGCATTCAGTCCCGGGCGCAATTATGAACAGATCCGCACCACCATCGCGCTCAATGAGCGGCATGTGGTCGTGTGCGGCATGCACGCGGGCGTCTCGGTGGGGCCCGACGGCGCGACGCACCAGATGCTCGAGGACCTGGGCATGATGCGCATGCTTCCCCGCATGACGGTCATCGCGCCGGGAGACGCGGAGGAGGCGCGCAAGGCGGTCGTCGCGGCGGCAAAGCATGACGGGCCGATCTATCTGCGTTTCGGACGCGCCGGCACGCCGATTTTTACGACCGCACAGACGCCGTTTGCGATAGGCAAGGCACTCACGCTTTGGGAGTCGGAGGTGCCGCAGGTTGCTATCCTGTCGACCGGTTCTCTGAGCTACGCCGCGCTTGCGGCGGCGCGCGCGCTCGAAGAGGAAGGCATCCAAAGCGTCGTGCTTCATGTGCCCACGGTGAAGCCGCTTGACGAGGCGGCGGTGCTCGAGGCGGCGCGGCGCTCCGGACGCGTCCTCACCGTCGAGGAACACCAGACGGCGGGCGGTTTCGGAAGCGCCATCGCGGAGCTTCTTGCGGAGCGCCATCCGGTACCCGTGCGCCGCCTCGGCATCGAGGACACGTTCGGCCAATCGGGCGAACCGGAAGAGCTTCTCCGGCACTACGGGCTTGACGCGCCTCACATAAAAGACGCCGCGCGCGCCCTGCTCCGCGCGCAATAAAAAATGAAAGACAGGATAAACTCGTATTTCGCCATACTGCTCATCACCATCGCGGGAGCGGGCGCGAGCCTGATCATCGTGCATGTCGCGAACACGACTGCGTTCGGCAGTACGGTGAGCGGCAGCGAGAGGAGCTACGCGCCGCTTCAGCGGGCGCTGCTGAAACGCTGACCTAAAACGTACTGACTTTGTACTCCGGAGGCGCGTCCTCCAAATATTTTTCTATAGCGGCGCGCGAGAGGAGGCCTTTCTGCGCACCGATTTCCTGTACGACCGACATCGAATTCACCGGCCCCCAGCGGAGCGCTTCGGAGAGCGGTTTGCCGAGCGCGAGCGCGACGACGACGGTGGAGGTCGAGGCGTCGCCGGCGCCCGTGCGATCAAGCGGCGGTTTCGGATCCGGATACATGGGCACTTTCAGCATCGCTTCGCCGTCATAGGCATAGGCGCCGTTCGGGCCGTCGGTGATGAGCGCGATTTTCGGACCGAGCGCGCGCATACCCACGAGCAGTTCTTTTATGTCGGTCTCACCGAGCTCGAGGATGCGCTCGGCCTCCTCTTTGTTGCACGCGACGAGTTCCGTCGCGCCGTACAATGAAGCAAGCTTTTCTTTTCCCATGGACATCTGGAACGTGCCGGGCTGGAACGCGAGCTTCGTTTCCGGATGCGCGGAGAGCCATGCGGCGAGCTCGCCGTGGAACGCTTCCGAACGCTCGCCGGCAGAGGAGAGATAAATCCACTTCGGCGGAGCGAAATCTTTGGGGAGGACATACGGATACGCTTCGTGCCGGATGAGGATCGTGCGTTCGGGCCCGTACCACAGCACGTAATGATGGTTGGTCGGAATGCCGTCATTGACGGCCACATAGCTCGCATCGACGCCCTCCCGCGCGAAAGCGGCGAGCACCTGTTCTCCGTAGCGGTCCTTCCCGACATTTGAGATGAATCCTGCGGAGAGCCCCAGGCGTGCGGCGGCCACTGCCGCATTCGCCGCATTGCCCACGCCCGGCACGAGCACGGAAAACTCGTACGGAATCTTATCGCCCCATTTCATCGAGATGGTGCAGTTCTCGTTATTGATATCGCAATTGATGCTCGCTTCCTCAAGCCGGATAAACTCATCAACGGTCGTGTCGCCGATTGCGATAAAGTCCATGTGCGAAGTGTACCACGCTCGCGTGATACAATCGGGGGATGAATGATCTTGTCGCGGTCGCGCGCTCTTTCTTCGCTCCCGGTAAGGGGTTGCTCGCCGCCGACGAAAGCGTGCATACGGCGACCGCGCGTCTCGCTTCCTACGGCATCCCGACGAGCAGCGAGATGCGGAGGCAGTACCGCGATCTCTTTCTCGGAGCTCCCGGCATCGAGGAATCGCTCTCGGGTGTCATCCTTTTTGAGGAAACGCTTCTGCAGAAGGGCGATGATGGGGAATCTTTTCCTCAGTCGCTCGCTGCGCGCGGCATCGCGCCGGGCATCAAGGTGGACGGCGGCACCGAACCGTTCTCTTCAAGCCCGCAAGAATTCATCACCACGGGTCTGCTCGGCCTCTCCGAGCGTCTTTCGCAGTACAAAAAGCAGGGCGCCGTCTTTACGAAGTGGCGCGCGGTTATCCGCATTGACGGAGATCAATTGCCCACGGCGGCGGCCATTTTTGAAAATGCAAAACGCCTGGCGGCGTACGCGAAAGAAGCACAAGCAGCGGGCCTTGTTCCCATCCTGGAACCGGAAGTGCTGCTTACGGGGAAACATTCGCGTATCCGCGCTCGTGCCGTCATCGAGGAGACGCTCACGACGCTTTTTTCAGTGCTTGAAGAGCACTCGGTCGATCGCGCGAGTGTGATACTGAAGACGGCCATGGCGCTCTCGGGAAGCGAAAGCGGAAAGAAGGATACGCCGGAGGAAATCGCCGAAGACACCGTCGCCGCGCTTGTAAAAAGCGTCCCGCGGCAGATCGCCGGCATCGTATTCCTTTCCGGCGGGCAGACGCCGGAGGAGGCGACCGAGAATCTCGCGGCGATAGCGCGGCACGCCCGCGCCGCGCACGCCCCGTGGCCGCTTACCTTCTCCTACGCACGGGCGCTCCAGGAGGAGGCGCTCGCGCGGTGGAAAGGGAAGAAGGAAAATGTCGCCGCCGCGCGCGCGGCGTTCCAGGAACGTCTCGCCAAAGTCTCGGCCGCCGCAAAAGGAGAATAAAGATTCGCCAACAATGCCATCTGCCAACAAGGTTAAACCTTGTTCCAAACGGATAAGGTTTTATAGGGTTTTATTCAGGGTGTACAAAGAGGCGGCCGGAGCGCACAGTTGCAGAAAGACAGCCGGTACGGCATACTCGTTCTCATGCTTACGCTTTCGGTAGAGAAACGCACGGAAGGCGGCGCGAGGGCGCCGGCGCTTCGCAACGCCCAGATGCTTCCGGGCGTCGTGTACGGCGCGCACCACGCGGCGACGGCAATTGCCGTCGAAGCGAAAGCGTTCGAAAAAGTCCTGCGCGAAGCGGGCGAGGCGACCATCGTTTCGCTCACGGGCCTCGGCGCGCCGCTTCCGACGCTCATCCACGAAGTAGATCTCGACCCGCTCACCAACCTGCCGCGGCATGTCGATTTCTATGCGGTGACCAAGGGCCAGAAAGTCGAGGTGGCCATCCCGATCGTCTTTGTGGGCGAGTCGCCGGCAGTCGTTGCCGGAGCGAATCTCGTGAAAGTGCTCCATGAGCTTGAAGTCGAAGCGGATCCGATGAATCTCCCGCACTCCATCGAGGTGGATATTTCCGTACTCGCGGCACTCGACGACCAAATTCACGCGAAAAATATCACGCTCCCCGCCGGCGTCGAGCTCGTCACCGAACCGGAAGAAGTCGTTGCGCTCGTACAAGAAGTCGTAGAGGAGAAAGAAGAAGCGCCCGCGCCGGCGGATATCTCTTCGATTGAAGTCGAGGAAAAGGGCAAAGAGAAGACGGAAGAAACGGCAGCACCCGACGCCTAAGCTAGACTCAGGCGCGTTCTGCAGCCTCATTTCACTGTGGTACACTGACCGCGATGCGTCGGTTTTTTTTATTTCTGTTCGGATGCGCGCTCATTGCCGTTCCTACAGCGGCATTCGCGCAGAGCAGCGTCGCGCAGGCGGTCGCAACCCGCCAGCAAGAGCTCCAGAACCAGCTCAACGCGATCGAGAGCCAGATTGCGGTGCAACAGCAATTGCTCGATACCGCCCAGAATCAGCATCAGACGCTCCAGACCCAGATAGACGCTTTTAATGCTGAGATACGGAGGACCCAGCTCCAGATCCAGGCGATCGATCTCACCATAACGCAGCTCTCCGGCAATATCGTCGTGCATAACCAGACGCTCTCCTCTCTTTCGCACCAGCTTGCCTCGGAAAAGGAATCGCTCGCGCAGATTTTGCGGCAGACCCAGGTGCTCGACGGGTACTCGGTCGTGAGCGTCGCGCTCGGCTCGCAGGACGTGTCCGGTTTTTTCAGCGATCTCGATGCTTTCGCGTCCATTAAGGAAAAACTCGCCGAATCATTCAGCCAGATACAACAAACGAGTTCCTCGACCGAAAGCGAGAAGCAGGCGCTTCAGGCGCGCCTTGCGGAACAGGAGCAATTGCGCACGGTCGCCCAGCTCGCAAAACAGTCGGTGCTGACGCAAGAGCGCGACAAACAGCGGCTCCTCGCCGAGACAAAAGGCGTTGAAGCGAATTATCAGACACTCATTTCCGCGAACCAGAAGACCGCCGCCCAGATCCGTTCCGAACTCTTTACGCTGCGCGACTCGGCGGCGATACCTTTCGGCACGGCGCTCGCGTACGCCGAGGCGGCTCAGAAAGCCACGGGTACGCGCGCGGCGGTGACGCTCGGAGTGTTGAAGCAGGAGACGAATCTCGGGGAAAATCTCGGCACGGGCAATTGGCGCGTCGACATGGCGCCGAATCGGGATCAGCCGATCTTCGTCTACATCACCAGGACGCTCGGCCTCGACCCCAACAGGATGCCCGTCTCAAAGAAGCCGTACTACGGATGGGGCGGAGCGATGGGGCCGGGACAATTCATCCCTTCCACCTGGGTATGCTACGGCGGTTTCGTGAACGTAAACACCGGCGATTGCACGAACGCCGCAGGCATGAACTGGAACCAGTATTGGCAGGGCCCGTGGCAATACGTCGCGTCCAAAGACCGCGTCCGTACGCTTACCGGCGGCACGTCCCCCAGCAATCCGTGGAACCCACAGGATGCCATCATGGCGACCGCGATGCTCATGGCGGACAACGGTGCGGCGGCGCAAACGCCCTCCGCCGAGCGGCTCGCCGCGCTGCGCTATTTTGCCGGATGGACGCACGCGAACAATCCAGCTTACTCTTTCTACGGCGACGGCGTGATGGAGTTTGCGGCGCAGTTCCAGCAGGACATAAACCAGATCAACGGGTCCTAACCCATTTCAAAACGACGCGAGGGGTATGCGGCAGAAAGAGGCTTCTCTAGAAACCTAAAAATTAAATGTTAAACATATAATTTAGTCTCTGGATCGAAGTTCAAAACGGAGCGCGACAGCGCGAGTACGAGCTGCTTTTAGAGCAGAAAAAGACAAAGTACTCCTTTCTGCCGCATACCCCTCGCGTCGCTCCGGCGCTTCCGGAAATAGGGGGCCTGTGCTACCATCATCCGATATGAAAAAGGACATCCATCCGGAGAACTATCGCCCCGTCGTGTTCGAGGACCTCGCTTCGGGCGCGCAATTCCTTATCGGCTCGACCATCGCGACGACGGCAACCACGACGTTTGAGGGGAAAGAATACCCGAAAGCGATCGTCGAGATCTCAAGCAAATCGCATCCTTTCTATACGGGAGAGGATCGCACGCTCGATAAAGCGGGCCGCGTGGAACGCTTCAAGCAGCGCGCCGCAAAGAAAAAGTAGCCGCTCGCAGGGCGCGTGATTTTGGAGACGCATAATTTCCTGCTGGAAATTTGCTCTTACTCGCGCCGTCGCGCTCCGTACGCTCCAAAATCACGCGCCATGCCTCTCTTGGTGGTAAAGTAATGACATGGAGTATTCTCCTGAGTTTAAGAAAAACTTCGCCACCGCATATCTCGCGGAGGAATATGAACGGCTCGAAAAAGAGGCGGCGGACGCGCTTGAAGCGGCCGGAACAGACGTCGAGCTTGTACGTCTCGCCAAGGAAGACGAGACGCGCGTCCGTGCGCGCGAGGCGGAGATCCTTTCCGAGATAGAACGAATCCTCGCCAAAGAGAAAGAAACGGAAATGCAGCCGCGTTCAGTCGTCCTTGAACTGCGCGCCGGCACCGGCGGCGACGAGGCCGCCATTTTCGCCCGGGATCTGAAAGAGATGTATCAGAAATACGCCGATAGCAAGAAGTGGAGGACGCAGGTCATCGATGATCTCACTCTCGAGATAACCGGAGCGGGCGCGTACGACGCTTTGCGCTACGAGACCGGCGTGCACCGCGTCCAGCGGATACCGCTCACCGAGAAATCGGGCCGCATCCATACGTCGACCGCTTCGGTCGCCGTACTCCCTCTGCGCGATTTTTCAAAGATAGATGTGCTTCCCGCCGACATCGAAATGGAGTTCTCCAGAAGCGGGGGGGCGGGAGGCCAGAACGTGAACAAGGTGGAGACGGCGGTGCGGCTCATCCACAAGCCCACCGGCATCGACGTGCGCTCTTCAAGCGAACGCAGCCAGCAGGCCAACCGCGAAAAGGCCATGCAGATCCTCGTGGCAAAGATAGAGCAATTGCACGAGGAGGAGGAAGCGAAAAAGCATGCGGCGACTCGGAAAGCGCAAATTGGCACCGGCGATCGTTCCGAGAAGATCCGCACCTACAATTACCTGCAGGACCGCGTGACCGATCATCGGCTGAAAAAATCCTGGCACAACCTGCCGAAACTCCTTGCGGGCAATATCGACGACCTTGTAGAGGCTTTGCGCGCAGCAAGCAGTTCCGGAGCCGCATAATTTCACGCTGGAAATTTGCCCTGCCTCGCGTCGTCACGCTCCGGACGCTCCAGAATCACTTACTGGAATCGGCCAGAATGCCCCGACTGCTTTGCAGCGGGGATGAATGGCCGAAATAGAATATGTGCGGCGGAGGCCGCACTTTGTCCAGCAAAACACCCCGGCAGCCGCCCGCCCAATACCCCGTCAGCAAA
>JAKBHL010000014.1 GCA_021836725.1 bacterium | reverse complement strand
CCCGGCATCGAGACGGGTTCGGTACCGTGGTATCCGGAAATCGCGCATCTGCGGGCGCGGCTCGCCGACATAGGCCTGCCGGCTCTTGGGGCCGAAGGCACGGCTCTTCACATCCATCAGCATCTCGACCTCCTCATAAACGGTTCGACGGTACCCATCCCTGCGGGAATTGGAATAGACGAGGCGGCCGGGTTCATCTCGCCCGTTCACACCCACGACACAAGTGGTATCATTCACGTCGAGTCCGATGTCGTTCGTGACTTCACCCTCGGAGAATTCTTCGACATCTGGGGTGTGCGCTTCACGAAAGATTCTATCGGCGGCTATACGGCCTCCGCGGCGAGCACGCTCGCAGTCTATGCAAATGGCTCCCTGGTGATGGGCGACCCCCGCAATCTCGTGCTTACTGAGCATCAGGAAATCGTCATCGAGTACGGTACGAAAAAAGAAATGCTTACAACCGTACCCGCATCGTACACTTTCCCTGCCGGCTATTAGAATCCGTCCCGCCACCTCCCCCGCTCGGGTATGCGACAGAAAGGAGTACGCCGTCTTTTTGTGCTCAAAAAGCGGCTCGTACTCGCGTCGTCACGCTCCGTAAGCCTCTTTCTGCCGCATATCCCTCGCGGGGGGGTTCTGATGAAATATTTCCGCGTGGCGCGTGTATATCATATAATGGAAGACGGCGATACGCGGAGGACGAATATGCTACACCGTAGCCATACAGACCGGCCTGAGATTTGGTTTCGGCCGAGTCCGAAAGTACCCCTGACAGTTCTTTCGGAGCTCATTGAGAATAGACGCATCACTGCGACCCCTCGTCTCGGCGCTCGTAACAACGGTCATCCGAAGGGATATACGCGAGGAGAGACTGTGGTACTTCGTGTGTTCGACGATGAGAATACCGAACACCTCAATCGCACTGTACGCATTGAGACGGTCGTCGTTTCGCCACTCCGGCAATTGACACCGATCGATTTGCGCAACACCCTCTCGTATCAAAATTGGAAGGAGGTGCAACGTGAGCTTTCCTTTTTCGAGAAACGCCCTGTAGGAGGCGACGAGGACGCGAGTGTTATCGAATTCTCATACCTTTAACTAACCGATGAGGAGTACGACATGACAATCAACGGCTTGCTACGCGAGGGGATTCTTAAGATCGCTTCGCTTCCCCCCGAAAACTGGCGGGACATCGAGGATGCGACGTCTCTCACCGTGCCGTTGATTGCCGAAGATTACCCGGCAAAAACGGCACTCATGTGGAATGCGGCATATGCGAAATTCGCGATGCCGGATCACAACAGCATGATGGTAGCTGACCCGAAGCACACCGTCCGCATCATGGAGGTGTTTCGGAGCGATGAGCGGTATCGTGGTGGCGGCGCGGGCATCGGATTCAAGGAAGCGGTCATACCGTGCCTTGACGACATCACGCCTCTTGCCAAAGCGATGGGCGCCGTCAATATCATCCGGAAGATGCCTGATGGCAGCCTCTCCGGCGATAACACCGACGGCACCGGCTATGTGCAAAGCCTTGAGAAAGAGTTCACACTGCAAGGCCGAGCACTTAAGGGAGCGCAGGTACTTCTGCTCGGCGCTGGCGGTTCGGGACGGGCGATTTCTTTCGCTCTCGCGCAAAAAGGCGTGCGGCTTATCATCTTGAATCGGACCGAAAAGAAAGCCGAGGAACTTGCAGAAGCCCTGAACGCATACGAGGGATCGGCCATAGCGACAGGAGGAGGACGAACATTCATCCCCGAAGTACTCCCTTCGCAAGACGCCGTGATTTCGGTTGTTGACGATGCGCAGTCCCCGCTCGACGAGTACTCGGCTCTCGGCGACATGGAGTTTCCGGTGACACCGGACTCCATCAGGGAAAATCTTGAACGGACAGTGATGCTCTTGCGCCGGACGAAACCGAATCTGATCGTCTCGGACATCCGCATCCGTAAAACGGAAACACCGATGCTCGCAGAGGCGCGGCGACAAGGAAAGCCGGTCCTCGACGGGATTCCCATGGTGGTAAACCAGGGAGTCGCGGCATTCTGGTGGCTCTACCGGGAAGAGCTCGCGAAGCGCAGCATCGCGCGCGCGGATGTTGAGGACGTGATGCGGCGTGTCGTCGGAATCTGAACCGTGTAGAATCTTCAATCAAATGACAGAGCCCGCTTGGCTAACCTCGCGGGCTCTTTTTTTATTCAACCGGCCCTGGAGCTGAAAAGAATTTGAACCCAAACTCCCGTCAATTCTACTAATTCTACCGCATCAACCCCGCGCGCGGCTCTATCCGAACGGGATGTTTTTGTTTGCGGAGGCGGTGAGATTCGAACTCACGATACCTTGCGGTATACCGGTTTTCGAAACCGGCGCACTAGACCAACTATGCGACGCCTCCTGTGCTCGCCATCCTAGCATTTCATACTGAAAATGATAAGGTTCGATAACGGCCCTATCGTCTAACGGCTAGGACAGCGCCCTTTCACGGCGTAAATCGGGGTTCGATTCCCCGTGGGGTCACAAACTGTGATTTATTGAGCTTCAACTGACTCACAAAACGAAACTTTTTTTGGCGCAAAAATTGCAAAATCGCGTCTCGAACTTTGCGGAGAGACGAGTATGTTAGAATGCGCCCGATGCAAGCATTGTTCGCGATAATTCTGAGTGGCTCGCTCGCCACATTTTCTTTTTTCGGCCATTCACTCCAACCGATTATCACTTTTGTGGGCGAACGCGTGTCATCAACATTTGGGGATGGAGTAGGCGGAAACGATGAAAACGCGCCAGTGCCGGCGGCGACTTCAACAACGCCCGCCGAGACGCAGCAGCAGCCGCAGAACATGACGGCGCTCGGAAGGTACAACGTACTCATTGCCGATCGAGGTAACAATCGAGTCATCGAAGTGACGCCCGATAAGAAGATAGTATGGGAATACGACTTTGCGCATCTGAAAAAAGGTTTTGGCGCCGACGACGCATTCTTTGCCGACAATGGGAATACCGTCATGATGAGTCTTGAAAATTACAATCTCATTGAACAGGTCGACTATGCGACAAAAAAGATAGAGTGGCAGTATGGCACTCCGGGCGTCGCGGGGTTCCGCGCCGGACGGCTTCACACTCCCGATGACGCGTACAAGCTGGCGAATGGGAATGTTGTTGTGGCGGACATACAGAATTGCCGCGTCATTGAGATTTCTCCGGAAGGAAAAATCGTCCGGCAATACGGGGTTACCCGACGGTGCGGGACCGCTCCCGGACTTCTCGATTCCCCGAACGGCGACACGCCGCTTCCAAACGGCGGCATGCTCATAAGCGAGATCAAGCCGCATGATATTGTCGAACTCAATAAAAACTGGAAGGAAATCGCGAGGTATCCCCTTCCGATCACCTACCCCTCCGATCCGCAACCGATGCGAAACGGCGATATTCTCGTTGCCAATTATCGCAACCCGGGCGCGCTCATAGAACTAAATCCGTCGACGGGGAAAGTCGTGTGGAAATTCGCATACACGAGCGGCGACCGGCGCCTCAACAGACCGTCGCTCGCCATCGAAATGCCAAACGGCATCATCCTTTGCAATGATGACCTGAATCACCGCGTCATCGCCATCGATAAAAACACGAATCAGATCGTCTGGCAGTACGGGGTAACCGGCAAACCCGGAGACGGTCCGGGGCAATTGAACATCCCCGACGGGCTTTCCATAATCATGCGCGCGCCGGTGGCAACATCAACGCCGCAGTCTCTGCACATGCCGGTATATACCATCGGTTATGTCATGCGCCATGCCGCTTATTTCTCCAACACAATGGTTGAGATGCACGGGTATGTCTTGAAGGATAACGGGGCTTACAGCATCGTATCGGACGAAAAGAACGGAGCCGTCACTGCGGGTGATTTGCCTGTCGCCAATACCGCACTCGAAAAGCTGTCCCTGGGGACCTCCTATCTTTTCAGAGGGACATTGGTGAGAGGCGGCCTTGCGGCCTCAAACGGCAATCCGTACCACCTTGAGCTGGCGAACGACCCTGTCCCGTATCCCTAAACCGTTGTCCGTGCGCGTCTTCAGGTTGGAGAGGCTCTGTGGTAGAGTACCCGCACGCGCGGTTAGCTCAGTTGGTAGAGCATCTCATTGACGTTGAGAGGGTCAGGGGTTCGAGTCCCTTACCGCGCACCAATGCGGCAAAAGCAACACGGCGGGAAAGTATACGTCTACGGCAGGCACGCTCTCATGGAGGCGCTCGCAGAGGGCGCGTTGCCGGAGGGTACGCAGGCGAAAGTCATCCGTAAAGTTTTTCTTGCGAAGGACCTGCGGGACGGGGAACTGCAGGCACTTTTAAAAAAGCACACTATCCCGACAGCGCCGCTCGCCGCCGGCAAGGACAAAGAGCTCGTTGGAAGAGAGGCGGCGCATCAAGGAATTATCGCGCTCATGGACCCGTCCGCCCTTTTGGTCTCTTTCGGTGATTTTATATCGTCGCTTGATCTGAAGAAGAACCCGGCGATAGCCGTCCTTGGCGAGGTGCAGGACCCGCACAATGTCGGGGCCATCATCCGCTCCGCCGCCGCTTTCGGCCTCGCCGGCGTTCTTATCCCCGAGCACAATCAGGCGCCCGTCACCGGCGCGGTCGTGAAAGCGTCAAGCGGCATGGTGTTCCGTGTCCCGCTCGTTTCCATAGGCAATGTAAACAGCACGCTCAAGATGCTTAAAGAAAAGGGATTCTGGGTCTACGGGCTCGCGATGGACGGAACGACGACGCTCGGCACGGAGACATTTGATGCGCCAAGCGTATTTGTCATCGGAAACGAAGGCACGGGCGTTCGGGAAAAGACGCTCGCTGCTTGTGATGTCACACTCTCCATCCCTATGCATACGAGGACGGAATCGCTGAATGCTGCCGTTTCCGCCGCGATCGTCTTTTACGAGTGGTCGAAGAAACATCCGGAAGCGCTATGACGAAAAAATTAAATTATGATCAGCATCTCGTTTCCCTCCCCTGGAGCGACTACGAGCTTCTCGATTCAGGCGATTCTATGAAGCTTGAGCGTTTCGGCGCTATCGTCGTCGCCCGCCCCGAAACGCAAGCGCTCTGGAGGAAAGAGCGACCCGAGCTCTGGGAGAGTGCTCACGCTACCTTCGCTTTTCACGATAAAAAGGGCGCGTGGGACAGCAAGAAGCCCGTGCCCGAGTCGTGGGAACTCTCCTCACATAACGTACGCTTTACCGCCGCGCTCACCGGCTTCAAACACACCGGTGTCTTCCCCGAGCAAGCGCCAAATTGGGAGTGGTCAAAAACACAGATCGAGAAGATCGAGAAGCCGAACGTTCTGAATTTATTCGGCTACACCGGCATCGCTTCTTTGGTCGCGGCGCGCGCGGGTGCATTCATCACGCATGTCGATGCCTCGAAGCAGTCGCTTGATTGGGCGCGTGCAAATGCGCTGCTCTCGAATATTCCCGAGGATAAGATTCGCTGGATACTCGACGACGCCCTCGCGTTCGCAAAGCGCGAAGCGCGGCGCGGCGCACTGTACGATGGCATTATTCTCGATCCGCCCGCGTTCGGCCGCGGCGCCAAAGGCGAAGTCTGGAAGATAGAAGAAGATCTTCCTGTCCTGCTTGAAACGCTGAAAGCCCTGCTTTCAGACAAACCCGGTTCTTTCTTCCTCGTAAACGGCTATGCCGCCGGTTATGCGCCGCGCTCCTTTGCGCAGGCCCTCGAGAGCGTTTTCGGCGACGTGCAGGGGGAGTGCGGTGAATTGCATATCCAGGAGGCGCAGTCGAAGCGCGTTATCCCCGCCGGCATCTATGTGCGTTTCGTGCGGTAGACTGTCCTCATGCCCTACCAGCACCTCGTCGTCCTCTATCACGGCAAATGTCCCGACGGTTTCGGCGGCGCGTACGCCGCATGGAAGAAATTCGGTGATACGGCTGACTACATCCCAGTTGATCATGGCGACGCGCCGCCAGAAGGCCTTGAGGGCCGCGAAGTGTATCTCATCGATTTCTGCTACGAGAGCGCTGAGCAGATGGATGCGCTTGCTCAAGCGACGAAACGCCTTGTTGTCCTTGATCACCACAGGAGCGCGAAAACGCTCGTCGAGAATGCGCCTGAAGGGGTCTACGATGAAAAGCGCTCCGGCGCGACCATCGCATGGAGTTATTTTTACCCCGACACTCCGGTACCGCTCCTTATGCGCTGCCTTGAAGACGGAGATCTCTATCGCTATGCCCTCCCCGAAACGCGCGATATCTTTTCCTATCTGTTTGTCCTTCCGTATGAGTTCCCTGCATGGGATGATCTCATGCTCCAGCTTGAGGATCAAACACGCCGCGCTGACATAATGAAAAAAGCCCGTGCATATACGGAATTCTTTGAGGCGCTCGGAAACGCTTCAATCAAACGGGCAAAAAAAGTCCGTTTCGAAGGGTACGAGGTATATTTTGCCGCAACGCATCCTGACATTACGATGAAATCGTTCGTCGGCCATGAGTTGTATACGGAGCTCCCTCCTTTTGCGCTCGTCGTGACCGCGCACCCAAATGGTTTCGGTGTCTCTATTCGCGGAGACAACACGCTTGTCGATGTGTCGAAAATCGCTGAAAAATACGGGGGCGGAGGCCACTCCGGCTCAGCTGGATTCTTTATCGAAAACGGCAGCGCGATGCCCTGGGTCGAGATCGAAGAACATGAGGATTCTCGCGATTGAAACCAGCTGCGACGAGACGGCGATTGCGATCGTCGAAGCGGCGGGCGATGAAAGAGCAGCGCAGTTCACCGTGCTCGGGAACGCGCTCCTTTCGCAGATAGACGTCCATCGGGAATACGGCGGCGTCTTCCCCGCTCTCGCCAAGCGCGAGCACGCGAAGAATCTCGTACCGATCCTTGAGGCGGCGCTCGAGGAGGCGGAGCTCCTGCATGAAGATACGCAAGCTCTACCGGAGGCGATGCACGAAAAAATCTCAGAAATTTTGGCGCGCGAGCCCGGTCTCGCCGAAGCGTTCTTCGAATTTGTCAGCGAGTGCGAACCGGCGCCCATTGACGCCATCGCGGTCACGGCGGGCCCGGGACTTGAGCCGGCGCTCTGGGTCGGTATCAATTTCGCAAAAGCGCTTGCGCTTCTTTGGGAAAAACCGATCGTCGCGGTCAACCACATGGAGGGGCATATTTTCGCCGCGCTTGCAAAGGAGGTCTCCTACGATACAGCAAATACGCCCTTAATTCCGACAAGGTTTAACCTTGTTATTGAAGATGTGGAGATGCCAGTGCTCGCGCTCCTCATCTCAGGCGGACACACGGAACTTGTCGTCATAAAAAAATGGCTCGAGTACGAACTCCTCGGGCAGACGCGCGACGATGCTGTCGGCGAAGCTTTCGATAAGGTCGCCCGCATGCTCTCCCTCCCCTACCCGGGCGGACCGGAGATATCGCGTCTCGCCGAATCTCTCCGCTTTTCACTTGGCGGTGAAACCGCCAAGTATTCGTTGCCGCGACCGATGAGCGGAGACGCGACGTGCGATTTCTCGTTTGCAGGACTAAAGACGGCAGCGCTGTATCTCTTGAAAAACAATCCCGAGATGAGCGAGACGGAAAAGAAACATGTCGCGCTCGAATTTGAAAATGCCGTGGCTGACGTGCTCTCGAAGAAGACTGCACGCGCGCTTGAGAAAACGCGGGCAAAAACGCTCGCCCTGGGCGGCGGCGTCTCGGCAAACAAGCATATCCGCCGCACTTTTACCGAAAAAATAAAAAATGAGCACCTCGACGTGACGCTCCGCATCCCTTCCGCCGCGCTCACGACCGACAATGCCGTCATGATCGCGCTTGCCGGCTTCTATCGCGCGCTCCGCGGCGACTTCTCCGAACCGGATGCCCTAGCGGCAAACGGCAATCGCACGCTCGCCCCGTGAGACACTTGCGGACGTCTTTCCCGCGGAATAGGCATCCTCGCCTTATTTTTGCTATATTTTACAGGCAATGCCCGATAAGTTCTTAACCCCCTACGATCCGGCCGCAACCGAAAAACGCCTCTATGAAGCGTGGGAAGCGAGCGGCTTTTTTAATCCGGACAATCTGCCGGGCGACGGGGATCCTTTCACTATCGTCATGCCGCCTCCGAACGCGAACGGATCGCTTCACGCCGGGCACGCGCTTTTTATTACACTCGAAGACATACTGATCCGTTTCAAGCGCATGCAGGGATACAAAGCGCTCTGGCTTCCGGGCGCCGACCATGCAGGGTTCGAGACGCAGGTGGTATACGAGAAGAAGCTCGAAAAGGAAGGACGCTCGCGCTTCCAGATGGATCCGAAGGACCTCTACAACGAGATTTATGCGTTTACTCTGTCGAACAAAGCGCACATGGAGGGACAGATACGGCGGATGGGCGCTTCATGCGATTGGTCGCGCGAGAAATTCACGCTCGACGAAGCGGTCGTGCGCGAAGTGCAAAAAACATTCCTAAAGATGTTTGCGGACGATCTCGTCTATCGCGGGAATCGGATCGTGAATTGGTGCCCGAAACATCAGACCTCGCTCTCGGACGTCGAGACGACGAGCGTCGAAGAGACCGCACCGCTCTACTATTTCAGATACGGGCCGTTCACCATCGCGACCGCGCGGCCGGAAACGAAATTCGGCGATAAGTACGTCGTCATGCACCCGGACGATGCGCGGTATGCAAAATGGAAAGAGGGCGACACGCTCGAGGTGGAGTGGATTAACGGGCCTATTACTGCGACAGTCATCAAAGACACGGCAATCGATATGGAATTCGGTACGGGC
Source organism: bacterium (assembly GCA_021836725.1). Taxonomy (GTDB): domain Bacteria; phylum Patescibacteriota; class Minisyncoccia; order Phycocordibacterales; family Phycocordibacteraceae; genus C7867-001. Next base: position 52,872 of record JAKBHL010000014.1, on the reverse strand, counting down.
GTCATGACCATCACGCCCTGGCATGATGCGACCGACTTCGAAATCGCAAAACGGCATGCGCTTCCCTACGAGCAGATCATCGACTGGCGCGGCAAGCTTCTTCCGGTCGCCGGAGAATTCGCCGGCATGAAGATACTCGACGCGCGTCCAAAGATCGTCGAAAAACTCGCGGCAAAAGGCCTGGTCGAAAAAATAGACGCAGAGTATCGGCATGCCGCAAAGCACTGTTACAAGTGCAATGCGTTCATTGAGCCGCAGGTGCGGGATCAGTGGTTCGTGAAGATGGCTCCGCTTGCGCAGATGGCGATCGAGGCGGTGAATGCCGGTAGCGTCCGGTTTGTCCCTGAGAACTATGAAAAGATATTCCGCTATTGGATGGAGAATACGCTTGACTGGAACATTTCGCGGCAGATCGTATGGGGGATTCCCATTCCGGCGTGGTTCCGCCATCGCGGTTCCGCCGCCGAGGAATCGGTCGTCTCGCTTGAAAAACCGGAGGGCGAAGGATGGGAGCCGGACACTGATACGTTTGACACCTGGTTCTCCTCCGGGCAATGGCCGCTCATTATGACGGGATTTCCGGATGGAAAGGATTACGCGGCCCACTACCCCACGGACGTCATGGAAACCGGGCACGATCTCATCTTTAAATGGGTGCCGCGCATGGTCATTTTCGGCCTGTACCTCGGGAAGAAAGTCCCCTTTCATACCGTCTACCTTCACGGGCTCGTAAACGATGCGCAGGGGAAAAAGATGAGCAAATCGAAAGGGAACGTCGTGAACCCTCTCGATCTCACGGATAAGTACGGGACCGATGCGCTCCGCATGGCGCTTGTCGTCGGCAACACGCCCGGCACCGACCTCGCGCTCTCCGAAGACAAGGTACGGGGCTACAAGCATTTCGCGAACAAGCTTTGGAACATCGCGCGCTTCGTGCTCGAGCATACTGGCGAAGCGGATATGAAGACGCCGCTTGCGGCACCCGACGCGACGCTGCGCAAAGAGGCGGAAGACCTCCTCGCAGAAGTAACAAAAGACATCGAGGAGTATCGCATCTACCTGGCGGCCGAAAAACTCTACCACTACGTTTGGCATGAGTTCGCCGACAAGATACTCGAGGACTCCAAAAAGATCCTCCAAGGCTCCGATGACGAAGCGAAAGCATCGCGGCGAGCGTTCCTCGCCCATACGCTTGACGCATTCCTGCGTGCGCTCCACCCTTTTATGCCTTTCCTTACCGAAGAAATCTGGCAATCCATGCCGACCAAAGATGCCGAGTTTCTTATGGTGGCATGCTGGCCCGAAACGGCGGGGTGATGCGGTAGAATGGAACGGTGACTTTCACTACGCTCGGCTATGCGTTTCTCGGCGGGCTTTTGCCGTCTCTCATCTGGCTCTATTTCCTTCTCAAGGAGGATGCGCGCTGTCCGGAACCGCGCACGCTGATAGCGCTTGCGTTTGTCGCGGGTATGGCGGCGGTGCCGCTCGCGCTCCCTTTGGAACAATATGCGCTGGCGCACCTGACCGGCACCCTCTCGATCTATGTCGCATGGGCGACTATTGAGGAACTGCTCAAATACATCATGGCGGCTTCGTTCATCCTTTGGCGCCGCGCGGTCGATGAGGCGCCCGATTATGTCATATATATGATTACCGTAGCGCTTGGCTTTGCGGCCGCGGAAAACATGCTTTTTCTCCTTGCTCCGCTTTCGGGCGGACATTTCACCGCCGGTCTGCGCACTGACGATCTGCGTTTTCTCGGATCAACGTTACTCCATGTCATAGCCTCCGCAGCAATCGGTTTTGCGCTTGCCTTCTCGGCCGCAAGAAGTCCGGGGGTACGGGTGATGGCGGCGGCATCCGGACTTATCCTCGCCATCGCATTGCACACGGCCTTTAACATGCTTATCATAAACGGAGGCGCTTCGACCGCCCTTGCCGCTTTCTTCCTCGTCTGGATGGTTGCAGTCGTCTTCTTCGCGGCATTCGAGGTGCTAAAATACTTTCAGTACCGTAACACCCCTACTAATACTTGCTAAGATATGAACATGAAGCGTACGTTTTTTGAGCGTCTCTCGGGCGGCTCCCCGATCGGGAATGACGCTTTTGATTCTTTTGATGACGAGCTGCCCGGAGCGACGATACCGGCGCGCAAGGAGGTACGGATGCACGTGAGCGGAGCATCGGCCGCGCCCGCACCGCTTGATGACGAACGTCCGGAAGGGAAAGGACAGCTTCCGGTCGATGTGCATCAGACTGCAAGCGATATCATCATCCGCGCCTTTGTCGCAGGCGTGCGCCCCGATGAGCTCAACATTTCCATAAGCCGCGACATGGTCGAACTCGAGGGATCGCGCATGGAGCGCGAGCAAGTCGCCGGTCCCGATTATTTCACCCGCGAGCTTTTTTGGGGCGCATTTTCGCGTACGATCCTCCTTCCGCAGGAAATAGACGTCGAAGCGTCCTCTGCGAGCGCCAAGGATGGTCTTTTGACTATCATTCTTCCGAAACTTGATAAGGCGCGCCAAACGAAATTGCGCGTAAAAGCCGGGTAGGGGCTTACTGGAATCGGCCAGAATGCCCCGTCCGCTTTGCGGCGGGGATGACTGGCCGAAGTTAAACATGAGCGGCGGAGGCCGCATCCTTATCCAGCAAAACACCCGGGCGGTCGTGCGCCAATGCCCCGCCAGCTTCGCTGCGGGGATGGCGACACGACCTGTTTTACTTCAATGTGATGGTTTCGAGTGCCGGAGCGGATGTCTCCCATTTGACTATGAAAGGTAGGTAGGCGATGAGGCGCCCGTCGGCGGTTTCTACGTTGACGCGCCACTCCCCCGCCGCATCGACGGGTACCGTAGAATACCCGCGATACCCTCCGTCACGGCCGCCGACAATCGGATACGGGATGACCGCTTTCGTTATCCATTGCCCCGTAGTCGGGTCATACCACTGCCAACGGTGCACGATGGTGGTGGTGAGCGCCGTCGGCGCGAAAACGGCGCTATACGCGTAGAGCGATTCGCCGAGAGCGATGTGCAAGGTCGGCGGGAAGCCGAGGAAGCGCACTTGCCAGGGTTCCTGCTCATCTGCGGCAAGGTAGGCGCCCGGAACGCGCCATACGGCGTGATAGATGCCTCCCGCCTCCGCAGAGAGCGGAAGCGGCGGCAGGATATTGGTGAAATACGATACGTTGATAACGATAAGCACGAGAAGCGCGCCGATGCGGATATGCCGCACGTCGGCGAGGTAGCGCTCGCGTCCGAGAACGCGGAGCAGAACGGTGAAAAATGAAAAAAGTACGACCGCAACGGCTCCGCTTTCGAGGAAAGTCAGCGTGCCGATACTGCCGGTGTAAATGGGCACGGCAAATATCGCGTAGGAATAGAGCGCAAAAAAGAAAAGGATGGTCGTGAAGACAAGTCGGTCATGGTAGTGGTGGAAATATTCGCTGCCGATAAGGAGCGCGACGATGAGAAGGAGGAAAGGCCATGAGGTGGAAAGAACTGCCGAGCGGCCGTAAAAGATGAAAAAACCGCTCCAGAAACCGCCGAGCGCGAATTGCGTCGCGATGGGGAGCAGCGCGCGGGCGCGCGGGCGCGGGACGCCGCGCGCCGCGCGCGCTTCAATCCAGTGCAGGAGCGGTATGGTAAAGAAACAGACGGCGGTGTAGACGGCAAAAACCGCCTGCGTTCGCCATAAATCGACGCGGCCGAAGAACAGATTGTCGACAATGAAGCCGGTAATCATCGCGCCGGCCGAAAGATGGCGTTCGTATTTCTGTATCCATGCGAGAGACTTCCGGAACATGCGGTGCTTGGAGTCGGGCTCGAACCGACGACCCCCGCCTCTTCAGGGCGATGCTCTACCAACTGAGCTATCCAAGCGTTAGAGGGCCGGCGGCCCTGCTTTGAATGAGTTTATCAGCTTTTGGAGCTCCGCGGTAGTCGGGAGGCCAAAAAGCCCGGAGGTGGCGGTTGCGCCGGGTGTGGCAGAAAATTTGTTTACAATCGGCTGCAGATACTGCTGATACAGGTAGAGCGGCAGGAGGAGTACGATGATCCAGACGATGACCTTCCCTGCAAAACCGAACCACTGATCGCGCCGGATGGCGCGAAGCATGCGGTGGTTCTCTCTGGCGAGCGCGCGCGTCTCTTCAAGCAGCCGTTTCAGCTCCGGATCCATACCGCTTCAGTATAGCAAGTCTGGTGCGACCAAGAAAACAAGGAGTGCCTTCACGACTATGTTTTCTGAAGTGCTCTTATGGTGCCACCGGCAGGAGTCGGACCTGCATCTAGGGATTAGGAATCCCTCGTTCTATCCGTTGAACTACAGCGGCGAGTGAGGTCAAAAGAACGTTAGTAATCTAACATTCTTTTGCGCCGAACGAGCCGGCTGAAAGCGTGCAAGAAACGTTTACAGCGGCGATGGAATGAGCGTAACACAAAACGCGCGCGGCGGAGCCGCGCGCGTTTTCCGGTTTGCGCGCTACGCTGAAACGCCGAGCGTCGAAGCGATCCGCTCCTTATCGAAACCGATGATCATCTCGTCACCGATGAAAATGACCGGTACGCCCATTTGGCCGGACTTCTGGATCATTTCCTGGCGCTTGCCGAGATCGTGCGCGACGTCGAAATCGGTGTAGCTGATGCTCTTTTCCTTTAGAAAGTCCTTGGTCATCTGGCAAAAATGACAAGTTGGCGTGCTGTAAATGGTGACGGTTTTATCCATATTTATTTTTATTTCGTTATGGGGGAAAGTATACCATGCAAAGTTATCCACAGAAATATCAGCTCCTCGTCTTAGGACCAATGCAAAACCTTCTGCTCCCCCGCGAGGGATATGCGGCAGAAAGAGGCTTACGGAGCTGCGCGACCAAAAGTTTCTTATGAGCGGAGCGAATTAGAAACTTGGAAGTACTCTCTGTGGTAACGACGCGAGTACGAGCCACTTTTAGAGCAGAAAAAGACAGCGTACTCCTTTCTGTCGCATATCCCTCGCGGGGGTTTGAGGTGGGTTCAAATCGTGAACTATAGCGAGAACCGCCACGCAAGTGGCGGTTCTCGCTTTGCAGACCCGTTTCCCTTTCCCTCAACGCGAACGAAGAGAGATTTAGTGCCCCGAAGTCGAATCCGTCCCTGCCGCGTCCTGATGTCCGCTCTGGATATCCGGTGCGCCCGGAGCCTCCGGAGCACCCTTCGTCTCGACACCTTTCACTTCAGTCGCATCGGATCCCGTTCCCGCCGCGTCCTGATGTCCGGTTTGGACGTCGGGGCCGCCCGGGGCCTCGAGCGCGCTCGTCTCAGCACCGGTTATTTCAGCCGGAGCGCTTACAATCGGGGCTGCCGGCGTCTGCGCAAATGCCTGCGCCCCGATGGAGGCGACGCCGCCGAGAGCGACCGCACCCCCGGTGAACAGGGCAAGGGCCTTCTTGGAGATATTCATATATTTATTTGTTATGAATGAATAATGTGCCTCGCGAGTGTCACTGCTTTGCGTGAGCAAATAGGTTCTGTGACTTGTCTGTGCGCGAGATGGGCGGAGCATACCTGCCGCGCATGAAATGACGGTTAAGAAGCGCGCGGGAGCAGGACGCGAACGGTTGTCCCCTTCCCAAGTGCGCTCTCGATATGCAGCTTCCCGCCGTGCATTTCTATCGTCTCTTTCACGATGGCGAGGCCGAGACCGGAACCGCTTACGAGAGCTCTCGCGCTGTCAGCGCGATAAAAAGGTTCGGTGACAAACGGGAGATCTTCAGGAGCGATGCCGCAACCGGTGTCCGTAATGCCGATCTCGAGCAGGGCTCCTTTTTTTCCGAGCGTTATTGAGACTGTCCCCCCTGATTCCGTATATTTGATGGCGTTCTCGATGCTGTTGGCGAATGCCCGCTCCAGCGCTTCTCTCGCGCCGCGGACCTGTTCCTTTTCGCTGCCCGCTTCAAAAGAAGACGTGAGTGAAACGTCGCGAGCGCGCGCGAGCGGCGTAAGCTTGTGCACGACTGCGGTAAGCACTGTGGCGAGCGCAACGGGCGAATCGGGATTTTTGCTATTCTTGATATGCACGATATCAAGCAATCCGTTTGCGATGCGGGTAAGCGCGTCTATTTCGTCGATATTCTTTTTCAGAAGTTCTTTCGTATCGTCAATCGTTACGGAACGGCCCCGCAATAACACTTCGCTATCGGTCTTCATGATGGTGAGCGGCGTGCGCAATTCATGCGCGGCATCCGCAAGGAAACGGCGCTCGCGGGCGCGCGACTCTCTGAGGGGGCGAAGCGTGAGACTCGTGAGGAAAAATACCGCGATCACGACGACAAGCAGCACGATACCGTCGAGGGTCAATAGTTGTGTTTTGAGCACGTCTGCGACTGGTTTCAGTGCGGCTTGCTGAGCGGCATCCGTAGCGAAGTTCCCTTCAAGGGAATTCGCAATGCTGTTCATGAGCACTCCGTAGAGCAGATAGCTGAACAGGCCGAGAATGGCGCTGACCACCGCCGCATAGATGCCCGTGAGCGCAAGGCGCGCAAAGAAGAACTCGTCACGCTTCGAGCGTGTAGCCAATGCCGCGAATCGTTTTGATACCGGTATGTGCGTCATGTAATTTCCCGCGTAGGTTTTTTATATGCACGTCGACCGTATTGCTAAAGGATGAATCGGCAAAATCCCACGCATGCGCATAGAGCGTATCACGGGTTACCGCTTCGCCCTCATGCCGCATGAGGTACTCGAGCACCATGAACTCTTTCAACGTGAGGACAAGCGGCTGGCCGCCAAGCAGGACCTTGTGCCCTTGGATATCCAGAGTCAGGTCCCCGACGCATAGAGTGGAGAGCTGCCGGGCCGGTTCGCGGCGCAAAAGCGCGCGGATGCGCGCGATGAGTTCATCGAATGCGAACGGTTTGGCAAGATAGTCATCGGCGCCGGCGTTCAATCCTTCCACGGTTTCTTCGGTCATGCCGCGCGCGGTGAGCATGAGCACGGGCAGGTGAATCCCCTCCGCGCGCCACGCACGGCATACGGCAATGCCATCTTTCCCGGGAAGCATGACGTCAAGCAGCACGAGGTCGTACTCCTGTCGATTGACGCTGATCCTCCGCTCGGCTTCCCTGCCGTCGTATACGCAGTCAACCGCATAGCCCTCCTGCTCAAGCCCCCGTTTGAGGCTCTTGGCAAGCTTCTGATTATCTTCGACGACAAGGATTTTCACCCGGATACGGTACATCAATTGTATGAAGAAGTCATGAAGTCTTTCCGTGCCACATGGAGGAGTGGATGAATAGAATCCATCTCCCCGCAAGAGGTATGCGGCAGAAAGAGGCTTACGGAGCGTGACGACGCGAGTACGAGCCGCTTTTTGAGCACAAAAGACGGCGTACTCCTTTCTGTCGCATACCCGAGGGGGGGTTGAGATGGGTTCTAGAGCAGCATGATGCCCTTTGCATAAGCGTTATCCTGTGCGGGTACCGGGAATCGAACCCGGGTCTCAACCTTGGGAAGGTCGCATTCTGCCACTAAACCATACCCGCTTCCTTTTCTTCAGAACCAGCTCCAGAAACGCTGCCACCATGTCGGCGTCGCTGTGGGCGTCGTGGTGGGCGTCACCACCACGATAACCTCTTCCCCGGGCCGCGCAACCCCGAAAGCGGTTCGGATGGCCGCGTCCTGTCCATGAGCCGTTTTAAGCGTAGCGAGATTCGCTTCGAGCGTCGCTTTGCGCTTTTCGAGCGCCTGATACTGCCACTGCACGTCGTGCGCCTGAGACACCGCGATTTGCGCTTTCCCGACGAGCCCCCAAATACTCGACAGGAGCCAGAAAATAACAAGCAAAAGCACGCCTATGATAATTCCTTGCCGCATCTGTCTTGCGCGCATAGGCCCCAGTATAACGCAGCGGGCAGAAGGGCGATAACTGCTAGCGATCGCTCTCTTGCACCATCTTCATGAAGACTGCCTCGGGAATGTTTACCTTGCCCTTGCCGCGTTCGAGCATTTTCTTTTTCCCGCGTTTCTGCTTGTCGAGAAGCTTGTTTTTACGCGATACGTCCCCGCCGTAGAGGTAGCCAGTGACATCTTTTCGCATCGCCGAGAGCGTCCTGGACGCTATGATGCGCCCCTGCGCTCTTGCCTGGATTTTGGTCACAAAAAGCTGTTTCGGCAGGATAGCGTAGAGCCGTTCCACCATCTTCTCGGCCTCTTCCTGGACTCTGCGGCGCGCGACCACGCGCGCAAATGCCGGCACTGGTTCCTCGGCGACGAGCACATCGAGCCGCACGACGTCCGCCGGCCGTTCGCTCATGAGTTCGTACGAGAGCGATGCGTAGCCCGAGGAAATATTTTTTAACGTATCGAAAAAACCGCGCATGAGTTCTCGAAGCGGCATCTCTACCATCATTTCGATGCGTCCATCCTCATGGGTCTCGGTTGCCAATGTCCGCGCCTCGTGCTCGTACAGCACCTGGATGAGCGCGCTGAGCGCATAGGGCGGCGTGATGATGATGACTTTCGCCCACGGCTCCTCGATTTTCGCGATAGTGCCATGCTCGGGAAATTTCGCGGGCGTATAGATAGTCTCGCGCACGCCGCTCGTCGTGGTGACCGTATACGAAATAGTCGGGATGGTAACGATGAGTGAAAGAGCGAATTCGCGCTTCAGGCGTTCGGTGATTATCTCGAGGTGCAAGAGTCCGAGGAAGCCGCACCGGAATCCCCTTCCCAGCACGCCGGAAGATTCCTCCTCGAAAGAAAGCGAGGAATCGGAAAGGCGCAGGCGCAGGAGCGACTGCCGCAGGAGCGGCAGGTCATCCTGGCTCTCCGGATAGATTGAAGCCCAGACGACCGGGCGCGGACGTTCGTAGCCGGGCAAGGCGGGCAAGTTCCCTCTCACGGCTCCGATCGTATCGCCCACCGCGACGATGCCCGGTTCTTTGATGCCCGTCACGACATAACCGATTTCTCCCTCCGAAAGCGAATCGGTGGGGGTTTCTTCAGGCGCAAAGATGCCTGTTTCAAGCGCAGTGAAATTTTTCCCCGCAGCGCGAAATGCAAGCGGCTGGCCTTTCCTGAAGACGCCGTCAAAGACACGTAGGAATACCGTGACGCCGCGATGCGTCGAATAGGAAAAATCGAAGATAAGGCCCCGCGGTTCCGTGCCGGAACCGGGCGCGAAACTGTGGGGTGCCGGTATGCGGCTCACGATTGCTTCAAGGAGCTCGTCAACGCCCGCGCCCGTCTTCCCCGACACGGCGCAGACTTCGTCTTTCGATACATGGAGAAGATGCGCCAGCTCGCGCATGACTTCCTCGACGCGTGCGGATGGGGAATCGATTTTTGAGACAACCGGAATGATGGCGCATTTCTGCGCCTGCGCCGCCGCAAGCGTCGTCAGCGTCTGCGCCTGCACGCCTTGCGTCGAATCAACAAGGAGGAGCACCCCTTCGACCGCTTTCAACGCCCGGGAAACTTCATAGGAAAAATCGATGTGGCCCGGAGTGTCAATGAGGTTCAGAACATATTCCGCTGATCCCTCTCGGGCGCGATAGAGCATGCGCACCGGCTGCATCTTTATGGTAATGCCGCGTTCCCGCTCGAGATCCATGCGATCGAGCACTTGATCGCGCATCAAACGCTCCGGAATGGTTCCGGTGCGCTCGAGGAGCCGATCGGCAAGCGTCGACTTCCCGTGGTCGACGTGCGCAATGATGGAAAAATTACGGATATGTTCCGGATTCACGGTTGTGCCGGTTCGTCGGCGGAGGGCGCCAAGACGGCGACGCGCCCACTCCTTGAGCGCATGAGTCTGTTGAACGCGCTTACCATAACGCTGAATTCCTCGTTTTTCACGACCAGGAGCGTGAGCGCCGCGATGGCAAGACCTACCATACCAGCAACAAATCCCTGTGTTAAGACGGACGCGAGCGTGGTCAAAGGCGCGATACCGCCTTCAATCATAAGGACGGCGTGGGCGGCGATACCGCCAAGGAGAGCCGCGGCAAGGCCGTCTCGAAGCGGGCGCAGCAGCGTCCGCGAGAGCCCCGGAGCGACGCTATGGAGCGCATAGAGCGAGAGGATGGCAAGAAATATCTGGCCGAGCGTCGCTGCAAGGGCGAGGAGAAGGATATCGGTCCCGGGCACATTACCGACGCGCAAGAAGGTAGCGAGCATGGAAGGCAATCCCGTTTTGGGCAAGAGAAGAAATCCGACCGCGAGAAATGCGGTGAACGCGCCGCCGGCAAGCTGATAGAAGAGCGGCCGCCACGATTGCCGCACCGCGTAGAGCGCACGCGAGAAAAGGAGGACGAGCCCCTGCGCGACCAACCCCACGGCAAGGATCGCCAGGAGCGCCGCAGTGAGACGCGTCGCGCCCCAATTGAACGCACCGGTGCCGAGGATTACCCGCACGATATGCGCGCGCAGGACGATGATGAGCCCAAGGAATACGATCGACCAGAGGATGATGTGCCGTGCGCTTGCCGAGAGGATACCGGTAAACTCGGTGCGGCGCTCAAGCGCCGACGCCTCCGAGAGCGCCGGGAATGCCGCTACGGCGTATGAACCGCCGATGAGCGCGAGCGGGACCGCTTCGAGATTGCCGGCGAGCGTGAAGACGGATACGGCACCCGTGCCGAGCCGCGAAGCGAGCGCGGTAAGCACGAGCGCGGTGATCGAGCCCATGCCAAGCGCGAGCGAACGCGGCACGGAATCACGCACGACGGGCACTATGCGCGCAAGAGTCGGCGGCCGCAAGCGCGGCATCACGCCCGCGTGCATCACGACCGGAATATGCACCACGAGATACGCGAGCGCCCCCATAACGACGCCTGCGCCGATTCCCGGGAGGCCGAAGCGCGGATACAGGAAGAGTATCCCGAAGATGATGCCGAGGTTGTAGAGCACGGGCGAGAGCGCGAAGATGAAGAATCGCCGATGCACCTGCGTCACGCTTGCGAGCACGCCGGAAAGTCCGAGCAGTATGGGCTGCAGAAGCAGGATGCGCGCGAGCAGTACGAATTCCGCCTGGCGTGCCGATATGGCGAGATCCGGATACAACAGCGCGAGCAATTGCGGCATAAAGAGCGCAAGCGCCAGGCAAATGGCGCCGCCGACGCCGAGCAGAAATGATGCCGACTCGGAGAGAAGCTTCCGCGTCGTCTCCCTGTCCATCCCCGTGATGCGCGGGATGATGACGTACGCGCTCACGAGCGAGGAAACGAGAGCGAACACGAGGTCCGGAACGCGGAATGCCGCGTAGTAGAGATCGAGCACCGGCCCCGCTCCGAATGTGTGCGCGAAGGTGCGATCACGCAGGAGCGCGAGGGCTTGCGAGGCGAACGTGAGCGCTGCGAGCAAATACGCGGCCTGGTGCAGGCCGCGTACTGGTGCCGCAATGCGATTGAGAAGCTTCCGAACCATCCCTTATATGGTATCACCCTGCCTACTTCACCGGTGTCGAGGATGCCGAGAGAAGGTTCGCAGGGAACGGATTCTGGTTCTTCTGCAGTGCTGTGATTTGCGGCGCAACCGCTTTTGCATTGCTTGCCGAGAAATCCGCAATGGCCTGCAGCTGTGCGAGCGCATTTTTGTAATCGTTCTGTTTTGCATACACGGCCGCAAGGAAGTAGCGCGCATTCGCAAACTGAGGATTCGCGGCAACCGCTCCCGAGAGCGCGGCGGTGGCACCGGCGAGATCGCCCTCGGCGGCGCTCAAGATACCGACTTGGAAGAGGATATTCGGATTGTTCGGCGTGAAGTAGGCGGCGGCTTCCGCGGATGCGAGAGCGCCTTTCACGTTGCCGTCCTGAACCTCAAGTTGCGAGAGGAGGAAAATCGCGGCTGTATAATCCTGCTTCAGCGCAATGGCGGATTTCAAGTCGGTCTCGGCGAGGGCGGTGTCGCCGTTTGCGATGTTGAGCTGCGCGATGATGTACGGTATCTGCGGATCCGTCGGATTGAGGGCTTGTGCTTTCCCGTAGGCGGTTTTCGCACTCTCGTAGGCGCCGGAAATCTTCAGGGGTACCGCTTGTGCGTAGAGATTTCCGAGCATGAGCCAATTTCGGTAGTCGGCAGGCGCGAGATTCGCCGCAGTGAGGGCTGCATTGATGCCGGAGGAGAGCGATGCCTGGAACTCTTGTTGCGCGGCAGCTTTCGATATTGTTGAAGAAGCCACTATCTGTCCGAGGCGCGCGGCGGCGACGCCGGCTTCGATTTGATAAGCGGCCGCGCTCGGCGCGAACGAAATGGAGTTCTGCGCTGCTTGGTCGGCCGTATTCAGATTGCCTGCAGCAAACGCATTCTCTGCTTTCGTGAGCTCGGTTGCGGCGATGTAGTGTCCGACGAGCGCATACGCGGCAACGACCGATGAAAGCAAGAGAAGCGTGAGGAAGAAGACGATGATGAAACCGAGGCGAGGACTACGCGCGAACAACACTCCTCGCTGTCCGCCGAGGAGTGCGAAGCGCGTCGTCGACACGAAGAGGCCCGCGAAAACGAAAGCGAGAACGAGAATGATGGTGTTCGGCAGACCGAATACCGCGGTGGCAAAGAGATAGAGCATCGCGACAAACGATAGTATCGCGACGTAACGGGTAAAGGCGTCTTGCGGCGCCCGCAGAATAAGCATGCGCAGGCCCAATACGAGAAGAAGCCCGAAAAAGGCGATCCACGCAAAGGCTCCTATAAGACCGGTCGTCACGAACGAGGTTGGGATGAATCCGATGCCGGAAGAGAAATCAATGTTCCAGAAGACGGTCGAGTTGAGTGCCGCGTCACGATACTTGAGCCACTCAACGCCAAAGGTACCCGGACCGGAGCCAAAGATTGGAGCCGAGGCGTACACGTTATGCCCGACCGAGAGCGTTGACTGCAAAGACGGACGGACGGAGAGCAGATTTACATGGAGCGCGTTCGCTAAAGCGTTCCCGAGCGTCCCTCCCACGAGGAAAAAGAGCGAGATAGCGAGTACCGTAAGAGGAAGAACGAGCGGGCGATGCCCTGCATCGGTGCCTGACGGCATTTCGCTTATGACGACGGTCTCGTCAAGATCGGTATCTGCGGTTTCCGGACCGCGATGCATCACCGCCTCGACGAAGAGGCCGAGCGAAACGAGGGCGATCAGGGTCCAGACAAATGAGGAGTTCGCAACCGCGAGCAGGACGAGCGCGAGGATGCCGCTCGCAAGAAGCGCCCGATGCGCCCGCGCGGAAAGCTCAAGGAAGCGGAGCGTGATGAGTATGGCGATGACACCAAGCCCGAGCAGGAATGCGAGATCGCCGAAAGAACCGACTATCGAAAATGACGGAGCGATGAGATTCGGCGCGAACTGTCCAACGATAAGAATAAGCATCTGAAGAACGACAATGATGCTGAACACGAAAAAGCTCGTGGAGAGAAAAGAACGATAGTGTTCAGGACGCCGCAGCAGAAAAGCCGTCAAGGTAGCGAGAACGGTCGCCACGAGCATGAAGCCGAGCGTATCCGGCTCGAGCATGCTCCCCCAAAGGGCGCTCATGAAGGGAACGCCGGAAAATGCCGCTGAAAGCGCATAGGCGGCAACAGGAAGCCACAACGCGCCAATGAGCGCAAAAGGCGGCACGATGATGTTGCCCTTCGAAAGACGAGCGAGGATATAGAGCGCGAGCGTCACCAGCGCACCCGCGGCAAGGATGAAAGTCTTTGTCGCCGTAAACGGCACCGATGCGGACGGGATGAAGATGAACAGCGCCGCGATAAGCGTAGCACTCAAAGACCATGTACTAAGCGTCTCGAGCGAGCGGGAACGCGGGGCGACGGCTGACTGTTGTAAAGACATAGGGGTTTGTATTGAACTTATCCGATGATAATACCGTCCAGTATACCGCGTAGCCGCACTTGTCCAGACACTCGTCCACAGAAAATAGTGTGGTATAATGCATGTCGGCCGGGCCAGGCGATTGCCCTTCAAGAAATTGCGGGGAGGAAAGTCCGAACACGGCCCCGCCCTTGGCGGGGAGGACGGTAGCGGGTAACGCCCGCACGCCGTAAGGCGCGAGGTGCGAGCAGAGACGCTTCCGACGAAAGGCAGGAAGCGTCTTCCGAAGCGAGAGCTCCGGAAGACGAGCTCCCGAGGCGACTCGGGAGGTGAAACGGCTAAATCCTTACCTCCGTGCAAGGCCGTGTCCGTCTTTTGACGGAAGTGCCGCTTGAGGTCCCGAGCGATCGGGATCCCAGATAAATGATCGCCTCGGTTCTCTTTGTGAGAATCCAGACAGAATTCGGCTTATCGGCCCGACCCATCGAATGCGAAAACCCACGCTCCTGCGTGGGTTTTCGCATTCGATAGCGCACGGAAGCTCCGGAACGGCCTACAGTATCTCGCACGTGCCGCCGGCGCACGCGAGCTCTTTTTTCATTTCCGTCTCATCCTGGCGCTCATAGGCGATAAGTTTCGAGTAATCGATCTTCGGGAAGCGAGACATGCGTTCTTCGTACTCTTCTTTCGTGATGGTCTCGTACGGCGCGAGGCGGTAGACGTGATTGGAACGCGGGAGGAATGAAAGCCCGCCGATGATATTCCAATTCTTTTGGATCCAATCGACAACGCCGATCCACTCGTCCTCGCCGACCGAGATCGTCGCCGAGGGATTGTGCTCGGTGTAGTTCAATTTCACGAGCCGCCAGTACTCAAGCTGATCAATCGCCGAAAGATCGTCTTTGAACCGCGCTTCCTTGGAGTGGTCGGGCGACTTGACCGGAAATTCGAGCACATAGGTGTTCGCCTCCTCCATCGACTGCCCGACTTCCGGATAGTACGGCACCCCTTGATCGCGCATCATCTTGAAAAGCGAATCGGTCGCGCTGATGCGCACACGGCGGATGTAGTACGGAGCATGGCGCGGATGAATGCCTGATGCGCAGTTGAAAGTCTGCGAGACCGTGCCGGACGGTTTGACGGCGGTAACTGCCATCGACCGTTCGACGCCGAAGCGTTTCGCGTAGGTGACGTTCGTTTTCACCGCAACGTCGCGGATTTTTTGCATCGTCGCCCCATTGCGCACCACCGGACTATCCCATTGTCCGGTTATCGATACTCCGAGGAGCCGTTCGGCGCGATTGTGATCGGTCCATTCCTGCGAAATATACCCGAATTTCGTAAGCGTCGACTGATAGGTGCCGATGATCGAAGCGAGGCGCGCCTTGCGCACGAGCGAAGCTTCAGTGTCATGCGCGCGCGCGATTATTTCCGAGAGATTGCAGAATTGCTTTGATTGCAGGATGATCTCCGCGCACGGGTTCGTACCGACCGGCCCGCGTACCACCCCGTCCTCTCCGAGGAAACCGACCTTTCTGAAGTAATCGGCGCGCCGCTTCGGCAGCGTCTCGGCAAGCGAACCGCGGTTGAAGATGCCGCGTTCGCCGGAACCGCTTTTCATGAGCGCGACCCATTCGTCCATAAGCTCGGTATTGGTCGGCTGCGTTTCGTACACCGCGGAATTGTTCGCCACGGAACGGTGAGGATCGGTCATGTAGAACTGGCCTTTCTTGGCGTCGCGCATCTCTACGTCGTCGAGGTCGGAGAGCGAGATCATCGCGGTGCGCCGTACGCCGCCCGCGACGACGCATTCGCCGATCTTGCAGATGATGTCGTGCGCGTCGATGGCGCGCAGCCGCCGGCCCTGGCGCGCGAGCACGCGCTCGCGCGCGAACGCGAGCAAAGAACGGAGCGGCTCCGGACCGCTCGCTTTCCCTCCCATGGTTTTCAGACGCGCGCCCGCCGGACGGATTTGAGAAAAATCAAAGGCGATATCCTTGCCGGAATACCAGGTCGTGAGGCCGAGCGTAAGCGCATCGCACCACCCCTCTTTCGAATCGCTGATGACATGCGTCGGCGGTTTCTTCTGCCCCTTCTGCTTCATGATTTGCGGAAGCTGTTCTATGTTCTGGCTTTCGACCGCGAACCCGACGCCGCATCCCTGCATCGAGAGGTACATAATCTCGGCAAAATCTTCGAGTTTCGTCGGTGCCGTAAACGTGCAGTTATACGCACAGGTGTTGCAGCGGCGCGCCGCTTCCCCCGCAAACTGCATGAGACGCATCGACGGCATCACTTCTTGTTTGAGGATGCCCATGCGCACTTCTGAATATTCTTTTTCGGTGAGTTTCGTCCCGAGGTTCTCGCGCATGAAATGTATGTAGCGGTCGACAGTCTCTATCCAGGTCTCCCGCCGGCCTTCCTCGGGAATCCATTTCGCATAGGTACGCAGATAGACGAACTCGCCAAGCGCATTGCCATCAAAATATTTCTTGCTCTCCGCAACCAGTTTCTGCACATGCTCCGGGATGTCGATTTTTGCCGCGCGCAACTGGGAACGCTTATCGCGGTACAGGATATACGTCTTTGCCGTCTTCACGTAATCATTGAGTATGAGATACTTCTCGACCGAGTCCTGTATGCCCTCGACCGTCGGGAGGAAACTCCTGTATTTCTTTGAAAATCGTCCGAGTTCTCCGGCGACTTGATGCGCAACGAGGTTCGCATCGTCCTGGCTGCCCTCTTCCGCCGCCATCATCGCTTTCCAAATCGCCGCCGCGATCTTATCGAAGTCAAACGGCACGAGTCGTCCGTCGCGCTTCTCGATTTTTGGAATCATTTCGCGATAACGGATCGTTTCTTTCGATAGGTTTTCTTGCTCTGTCGCATCGGCATTACTCGATACACGCGTTTTTGTACGAACCTGAGCTTTGGCGACTTTTGACATGAGCGAAGATGGCTAGGGATAATGGCGAGCGTTCGCTTTCTCCGATACCGGGGGTCTCGGACGCTTCGTAGGAGTTATTTTACTCCTCCATGCGTGCGGAATACCCTGTGGACAGCGTTACTTCGAAACGCTTGGCCAATTTTGCAATACGAACGGAGTGTCGGTTGCGATTCCATGCGCCTGCGCAAAGCCCGCGGCAGTCTCAAGGACATAGCGCGCAGGCGCCGACGGATAAAAGACTTCCGGGTAGGTCGATGTGGCGACATTCTGAGCCATAGATACGACTTGTCCTTTATCGTCAAGCCAGAACATATCGAGCGGTATGAGCGTATCCTTCATCCAGAAACCATAATAGCCATCGCGTGGGAATACGAAGAGCATCCCATAATCACTCGGAATGCTCCTGCGACCGCCGAGTCCTTTCTCTTGTGCTGCGGTCGTCGTCGCGAATTCTATTCTCAAGGACACCCCTCCGAACTCGCCTCTCGCGTAGTGTCCGATTCCCTGCGGTTCTGTCCTATAGGAAGACGAGAGGAGCAAAGCCGTCAAAGCGATCCCGAGGAGTAAGAGACCGAAGTAAAAATATCGTGGCATGCATGCCGAGTGTACAACAAAAGCGTCTCCGAGGAGACGCTTTTGTTGTACACTTCCGCGTTCTATAGAGCTTACTGTCGCGGGACCGATACGTCTCGGAATACCGAAGCCGAGATCGTTGAACTCGCTACCGGCCCCCAGACCCGGACCGTATCGCCATTTTGCACCGTGCTGAAGTCAAGCGTCGCCCAATTCCTTTGCAGCGTCTTCGCGCCAGAGACGAGCGAAACCGAATAATTCGCGCCGCTCCTCGCGGTCAGAGTGAAGGTTTCGGCCGATGCGTCGAGATTGCTCAGCGTGCCCTCGACGACTCTCGGAGTTTCCGAACGCATCATTTCGTGGACTGTACGAACGTTCCTCGTAATCCCCTGCCGCGCTGTCATCCGCGCCGTCCAGTCGCGCACTATCTTCGCGTCAATAGTGAAGCTTGCATTTTGATTGACCGTACCCAAAACCCCTACGAAATCCCCCTGCCCGAAGCCGGAGACCGCCGTACCGCGCGGCAACACTTCCGCATTCGCGGGAACCGTTATGGTCCAGTTTCCGCCCCAGCTCTTCACGGTGAGCGAGCCCGCCGATGCGGATTCCACGGTGCCGCGCAAAAGCACTCTCCCGGCGGCGCCGACCTCGAGTACCATCGGTTCCGTTCTCGGTTGCAGAGTCGTCACGGTCGACGGCGCTACCGTGCTCCCCGTTGCGGTCGTTTGCGCCAGTGCGACCCCTGCAGTTGAAAGAAATCCGACCATTCCAAGCACTGCCAACATCTTTTTTGTCATAATTCTTATACCAGCCTAATAATCTAATAATGTAATGCGAACCACCGCGAACTGCGCATAGTATAACACTCGCTTAGAACTTCTTTTCAAAAAGAGCTGTGGTCGTGGGAGCGTTCATGGCGCTCAGGTCATAGAGCCGACTCGCCGTCTGTTCTCCGCTGAAGTAGTCCCCTCGAGCGCTTGCGTAACCGGCTTTCTTTACGAGCGTCTGTATGGCGCTGTTGTACGCCCCGAAAGGATAGGCGAATTCAGTAATGGGAACGCCCAGCTGCTTCTCGAGTATTTTTTTGCTGCCGTCTATCTCATTCCAAAGGACGGTGGAGCTCGATATATCGGTAAGATAGGGATGCGAACGCGTATGATCGCCGATGGTCATGCCGGCCGCAAGCAGTTGGCGCAGGTCACTCCAAGAAAGGAAGCCGGGGCGGCCGATCGCATTCGTGAAAACGAAAAAGGTTGCCGTATAACCGTATTTCTTAAGAATCGGAAACGCGTATGTAAATTGATCGCCCCAACCGTCATCGAAAGAGAGAATGATCGGTTTGGGCGGAAGTGGCGTGCCGGTTTTGAAATATGCTTCAAGGTTGCCAAAATGCACGACGTGATACCCTGCCGTCTGTAAGTATTTCATCTCGGCATTAAACGTTTCAGGCGTAAGCGCAATGGCGCGCACCGCCCTGCTGTCGCTCGGATAGCCCGGCCGAACGATGTGGTACACCAGAATGGGCAGATTGAGTTTTTCCGCGGGGAAAGTAGCGATCTCCGAAGTCTGCTGTGAGGTTGTCGACAATTCCGCGTAGCGTGCCTGGTTTTCGAGTGGGGTTCCTTGTGCCGGAAGCGGCCCGAAGGTTGTGCTGTGGTTTTTCGCAAAGAAAATCACTCCGCCGAAAGCGGACAGGCCGAGGACGAGGAGAACGATGGCGCGGCTGTGAGTCTGCATACGTCGAAGCAGTGACAGTATACCGATTATTCCAAAAACAGATCAGCGGATGAAACGGAGATTACCCAGGAAAGCGTCTGTGGAGTGTTCCCACGAATATTCAAGCGCTTTGGCGCGGCAATCGGCGGGCGAGAGGCCAAGGCAGGCAAGCGCAGCCGCACGCAAATCTTCGCCCAAACAGCCGTCCTTCCCGTCGGTGATGATGTCGCGCGGTCCCATGACGTCATGCGCGGCAACGGGTATGCCGCAGGAAAGCGCCTCGAGGATGACCAGGCCGAATGTTTCGGTGCGGGATGGGAATACCAGCACATGGGACAGCGACAGCCAGTCGATAAGCTCTTTCCCCTGTTTGTAGCCGACGAACATGTTCCCTTTGCCGTACTTTTTCTCGAGCTTTCGCCGGTCGGGGCCGTCGCCTATGACGAGTTTGGTGCCCGGCAGCGCGAGTTTCAGAAATTCCTCGGGGCTTTTCTCCGGCGCAAGACGGCTGAAAAACAGGAACACCGGAGTGGGAAGCGCCGGCAAAGACGGTGCGGGATTGCGGACGAAACGTTCGGTATCGACGCCGAGCGGCACCACGATTATGTTTTTCTCAAAACCGGCGGCCTCGAGTTCGCCCTTGAGGCTCTCGGTCGAAACGAACGTAGCCGCCGCCCTCCGGTGGAATCGCTTCAGATACCAGTACACCGGCCGCATGAATACGCCGATGGCGCGCGCTCGCGTATAAAGCGCGAAATGCGTGTGATAGGAAGAGGTGAAAGGAATGCGGCGCGAGATGCAGACTGCCCGCGCGGCAAATCCGAGCGGTCCTTCCGTCATGATGTGCACCGCATCGGGCTGTGTTTCCTCAAGGATTCTCTTTATGCGCGCACGCGGGAAAAGCGCGAGACGGATTTCCGGATACCCGGGCAACGGCATGGTCATGAATTGTCCCGGCTCCATGATACTGACTGCGTAGCCGCGCGCCTCAAGGGCCGCCGCAAGTACCGAAAGCGTTTGCACGACGCCGTTGACCTGCGGTATCCACGTATCAGTCACGAACAGTATTTTCTTCATGATTACCGAGCTGGGTGCACGATGAAACGCACAAAATACTCGGACGCGCTTACTGTCGCGGCTTTTGCCGTTAGATCCACTTCTCCGGTCCCGTTAAATTCGTAGTAGTACGACCAGCAGCCGGGGTTGCCTTCGGCTCCGAATCCCTCGCCATACGGTCCGGCATTTGATACCCAACCGGCCGTTGCGGTGCCGCTCACTGTTTTAAATCGGAGATTATGTTCCCTATCCGGATACACGTCTTTTGGCAGGTTGATAAACAACCGCGTGGTTTCCGTTATGTTTTGCGTGGAATCATTCGGGATGCCGCCGCACAAGAGGATTTTCCCGTTTGTGGACGGGGTCCCCGAAGAAGGGAGCGGCGTAAGCGGTTTGCTTGTCATAATAGTAGCAACCTCCTTGTATCCGGCCGGGAAAGCGTAGTTATAGCGTGCGGGCAGGGCGAAGACATAGGCGGCATTCGCGCCGAGCAGGCTCGGATTGATAGGCGCGGCACTGACCTCGAACTTGTTTCGCAATAGCGCATCCCACTGCGAAAGCGTAAAGATTATGATGGGAATATCCTGGTACGGTTTCGCCGCAGTCCACGCCGGATTTCTGATTGAAATCAAGGGGCCTTGCGCGACCGTCGCGTCGCCTGCCGGGCCGGTGTTTGCAAATCCCTTCCAGGTGCCCCTTACGATGGAGTAACCTTTCCAATTCTCCGGCAGTGAAAAATCGAAGCCGTAGCGCGCATTTTGGTATACGACTGAACTGGTCGCTTGGGTCGTAAGGACCGGAGGAGTTTCAACCGGAGCCGGCGATTTTTTAGAAAGGAACGCGTACCCGCCGGCAATGAGAACTAGCGCAATGCCTACCGCCACATATGTGTTTAAAAATCTTCGCATGCGCATGTTCCATCTAGGGTGGATATGATACCACGCAGTAGCAGACGCGTCATTGACAAACATATATCGATAGGTAAGTATCTTACGTATATGCTTGATCGCTCAAAACGGCTACAAGAAATACTGGAGGGGTTCCATAAAATGAAGCGCCATGCGGATATCAAGGGCTCCTGTACGCCCGGTGGTCTTGCCATCACCAATTCGCAATGGATGACCTTAAGCCTCATTTCGCGTATCGGGGCCGTATCAATCAAAGATATTCGCCTGGCATTCGGTATCACGAGCAGTGCGGCAACCCAAGTAGTGGGAGAACTTGTAAAAAAGCGCTACGCCGTAAAAGCGACGAGCGATGTCGATAAACGCACGACCGTCATACGCCTCACGCCAAAAACAAAACAAGCGATGGCACGCGCGCGACGCACGGCGCACGCGCATATGGTTCGCTTGTTCTCGGCGTTAACCGACAAAGAGTTTGTCGAGTACGCCAGGCTTAACAAAAAAATTATTAGCAGTTTCCAATAATCATTAAGTCTGTATGCCGGCATTTTCTACGATTCGCGCGTTTCTTTCACGCCTGCCGAAGCGCGCTCTTATCGCGGGAGCGGCGGTGCTTGTCATAGGCATTGTCGGCATACACTGGCTTACGCGGCCCGCCGCTTCCTCAAGTGCGGCAGACACGGGCACAGCGCACGTCAGCATCGCGACTGTTGCGAGCCTGTCTTCCGCGACAAGCTCATTGCCGGTTACCGGCGTGGTAACTTCCGTAAGCCAAGCGACTGTCCTTGCACAAACATCCGGCGAGATTGTCAGTCTCCGCCATTCCCTTGGCGACCAAGTAACAGCGGGTACGGTCATTGCAGAGTTTTCGAACAGCGCGCAGCAGGCGAACGTACTGCAAGCACAGGGAGCCTATGAAGCGGCTCAGGCGGAACTTGCAAACACGCTCAATGCCGGGGTAACCGGCTCATCCATTTCAGTCACACAAGCACAGCAGGGTGTTCAAAATGCAAAGAATGCGCTACAAAATGCGCTGCAGAGCACCTATGCCGCTCTCGATGATGCCGTGCATGCGAAAGCGGATCAGCTTTTCACAAATCCGAATACCTCGTCACCACAAATCATCCTTACTGTTCCGGACAGCCAATTGGTATCTAAGTTGCTACAAGAACGTGTCCAGTTGCAAGCGATATTCGACACGCTCCTTCCCTACACAAAGGACTCCGCTTCCGCCTCTTTGGATGCGCATAGTACGGTTATGGTAACGGCAGTTGGAACCATTACTCAATTTTTGAACAACCTCGCAACTGCGGTCAATGAAACACCGCCGAGCCAGAACGCGAGCTCCGCGACGCTCGCGGGCTATGCCGCATCGCTTAGTGCGGCTCACACTGAAGTAACCGTCGCGCTGTCGAGCCTCATCGCGGCAAAAAGCGCATATGATACCGCTCTTTCCTCTTCGCAAACCGCGGTGAATGCTGCCACGAACGCAACACCGAACGCTATCGCGCTTGCCGAGGCGCAAGTGAAACAAGCGCTCGGTGCGTACAATGCCGTGCGCTCCAACCTGGAAAATACGATTATTCGCAGCCCTATAGACGGCGTGATCGTAAGCCTTCCTATCACGCAAGGCGATTACGTATCTGCTTTTTCTCCCGTTGCCATCATCTCAAACCCCCAGGCACTCTACGTCGACACCTCGGTGACTTCTCCGGACGCCCGAACGCTCGCCGTAGGCAATCAGGCGCTTATAAACGGGAGCACGCACGGTGCTATAACATTCATCGCACCCGCACTGAATCCGCTCACGGGTAAAATAGAAGTTAAGATAGGCATACCCGGGCCGACGGCGTCTCTTGTTGACGGCGAAACCGTTTCGGTTGTGCTCGATCGAACGCTGTCTGCTCCGAATACTCCCGAGGCACATATGCCGCTTACACTGTCTATTCCGATTGCGGCCGTGAAAATGACCCCGGGCGGAGCGGTCGTTTTTACCGTGAGCACATCGAGTGCGGTCGTCGCTCACGCGGTCACCCTTGGAGCCATTACTGGCGATACGGTTGCCATTCTTTCCGGCGTCACGCCCGATCAGTACATCGTGACTGACGCGCGCGGGCTTGCAAATGGACAAACGGTCATAGTAAACGCTCCATAACCTATGCTGTGGCTTTGGAATTTTTTTCTTGAGAAGCGGCAATTTAGTTACGTACTTATTGCGACCCTAGTTATTGCGGGTTCTTTTTCGCTCTTACAAATCCCAAAAGAGGTTGAGCCGCCTATCAATATCCCGGAAGGGGTTGTCGTAACGACGCTTCCGGGCGCGGCCGCCGCAGACATTGAAACGCTGATCACCAACAAGCTGGAAGACCAGATATCCGGCATCAGCAATATAGATACGATGACATCGGTCTCGAGTAACGGCGTTTCGCAAATCACGGTGCAGTTTCTGGCGAACGCAGACATTACTCAGTCCATTCAGGATCTTCGCGATGCGGTGGCGAAAGTCGTCCCGAACCTGCCCGCCGACGCTTCTACTCCTTCGGTAACCAAGGTCAGTTTCTCTAACACACCAATTCTTATCGCCTCGGTGTCTTCTGATGTGCCGCCACTTACGCTTTCTACAGTCGGACAAACGGTGTCGGATGCCTTGAAACGCATTTCCGGCGTCTCCGACGTACATGTCACCGGCGTTCCTGACAGACAAGTCGATGTCGTCGTTGATAAGAAGGCGCTTCTTTTATACGGATTGCAGATCTCGGATGTCATCTCCGCTATACAAACAAGCAATGCGACGTTGCCCATCGGGTCTATTTCCATGGATGGCATTTCCTACAACGTAAATTTTAAAGGGAGCATCACCAATCCTGACGCCATTCAAAACATAGTGGTCGCAAATAAAAACGGCACTCTCATTTATCTCCGTGACGTTGCAACCGTTTTCAACGGTCTCGCACCGGCAACGACCTATTCCCGGCTATCTGTCGGCGGGGCGCCAAGCCAAAACGCAATCACTTTTTCCGTATACAAGCAAGCGGGCGCATCTACCCAGGGAGTGTCGGACGCGGTGCGGCAGGCACTCACCTCGATGGAAAAAACAACGTTGACAGGTTTTAACGTCTACATCTCGCCTTCCACGGACATGGGGGTGCAGGTTGGCAAACAGTTGGGGGAGCTTGCGAAGACCGGTGTTGAGACGGTTGCGCTGGTCATTCTCGTCCTCTTAATCACCATCGGCTGGCGCGAAGCGATCGTCGCCGCGATCTCTATCCCGCTTTCGTTCCTCATTGCCTTTATAGGGCTGTACTTCACGGGCAATTCATTGAATTTCATTACGTTGTTCGCTCTTATTCTGGCAGTGGGCATTTTGGTGGACTCGGGCATTGTCGTGACCGAGGCCATTCATGCGCGCATGCGCGGGAACGGCGATGCGCTTGCGGCCGCACAGAAAGCGCTTGCCGATTATGCGTGGCCGCTCATCGCGGGTACGATGGCGACCGTCGCGGTGTTTTTGCCGCTCTTTTTCATCACCGGCATTATCGGCAAATTCATCGCCGGCATTCCGTATACGCTTATTTTCGTGCTCATGGCGTCGATTTTCGTTTCGCTTGGGTTGGTGCCGCTCATCGCCATTCTTTTCAGCACGAAACGAAAAAATAGATTGACGATGCTGCAGGAAGCATACACCGATCGATTTACCGCCTGGTACAAACGACTGCTGCGCACCATACTGGAGCATCGTCATACGCAAAAAATATTCTTGCTGTCTTTGGGAGGGCTCTTCCTGCTCTCCATCTCCCTTCCGCTATTCGGCCTGATACAGACGGTCTTCTTGCCGCAGAGTAATCAGGATTATGTTTTTATCAACGTGACCGAACCCCAGGGAACCACGCTTGCGGTTACCAACGATGCCGTACGCCAGGTCGAGGCCGTGCTACAGCATGATCCTGATATTTACTCTTTTCAAACAACCGTGGGCCAGAGTTCGGCATTTACCGATATGCTCAGCGGCGGCGCAAACGGAAGTAACGTCGCGAACATCACCGTCAACTTGCCGCTTGGCCATGCAAAAACGAGCACCCAGGTGGTGAATGACTTGCAAAAAAGGCTCGCGCCTATCACCGATGCCACAATTCAGGTGTTGCAAGCAAGCGGCGGACCGCCGAGCAGCGCTCCCATACAAATCCAATTTGAAGGAAATAACCTCAATGATCTCATCACTGCCGCCGATAGGGGCGAACAATTGCTCGCGACCATTCCCCACGTGACGAATCTCACCAGCAGTACGCAAAATAACGGGACCGAATTTGACCTCACCATCGACCGCGCAAAAGCGGCGGCACTTGGCGTGAATACGCTTCAGGTTGCGCAGACGCTCCGTAGCGCTCTGCAGGGTACTAAAGCGATCAGCATCACTCAGCCGAATAAAAATATCGATGTTGTCGTCATGATGAATCTCAATTCGGCTTATACTAGTCCGTCCAATACCAATCAAACAACCATTGAGAGCATCAAAAATCTCACCATTGAGGGTTCTGCCGGACCGGTATTGCTTGGATCCATTCTCACCGACTCGCTCGGGCAAAGCAACGCGAGTATCATGCATAAAGATAAAGTGCGCCTGGAGACTGTCTCCGCATATCCTGATAGCCATACGACCGCATCGGCGGTGGTAAGCGCCTTTCAGAGGCGTCTGAGTTCTCTCTCCCTGCCGCCCGGCGTCTCGGTCTCCTACGGAGGCGATACGCAGAATATCAATCAATCATTTTCGCAAATGTTCGTGGCGCTCATCGCCGGTCTTGTGCTCATGTTCATGATTCTTATCGTCGCGTTCAATTCGTTCCGCTATACGTTCTATCTCATCATGATCGTACCGCTTTCACTCATCGGCGTGCTCGATGGATTGGCACTGGTGGGACAGCCCATTTCTTTCTCTTCGCTTCTCGGAGTGATCGCGCTCGGCGGCGTCATCATCAATCATGCCATCATTTTGATGGATTCAATGATCCATCGTTTGCGCGCGGCGCCCGACCTCCCGCTCATCGATGTCGTCATCGAGTCGGCGGCAACCCGCTTGCGCCCTATCGTGCTCACGACCATTACCACCGTCATCGGTATGATCCCGCTGTCGCTGAGCAATCCGACATGGGGACCGCTTGCTTTCAGCATCATGTTCGGACTTTCCTTTGCTATCGTCCTCACCCTCATACTCGTACCCGTCTTGTTCTACCGTGCTCCCCGCAAGACGCAACCAACGTCTGCGTAAATTACATTCTTAAAATCCGAGCAGGGTCCTCATTGAGGATTATTTAACTTTCTACACTGTAGCCAGGAAACCAATCCCCCTTGAAGTTGATTTCTGGCACGCCCATTCCTTTAAGCATATCGTTGAGTGCATTCACCATGGGTTCCGGACCGGAAACATAGAAGATGGGCTTCTGCAGCTCGGGTGCTGCTTTGCGGATCGCCGTTTCGTCTATGCGGCCACCAACTATGTAGACAATTTTCAGGTGGGGATTGTTTGCACTTAGAGCGTCTAATTCTTCTTTGTAAGGAATATACTCGTCGCGATTGGAGTACAGAAGAGTTGCGTGGATCTTTTTGCCGTCATGTTCGAGCTCTTTCAAAATGGAGCGAAACGGGGTGATACCGATGCCACCGGCGATGAAAACATATTCTGCATCCATGTTTTCGACGAGGAAGTCGCCATCGACGTCCGCTATCTCGATCGCGTCGCCAATCTTGAGTTTCTTGAGCGCCTTTTTGAAGGAACTTTCGTTCTCTTCAGCAAAGCGCGTCGTGAGCATAATGTGTCCCTCGGATGGAGCCGACGCAACGGTGAACCAACGGTCAGAACCACGGTCATCTGTTGGTTCGTGGTGGAGAACGTAGTGGAGAAACTGTCCGGCTTTCCAGGAAAGCTGCTCTTTCGGCTCGAAGATGAACGACTCGACGCCGGGAACCTCAGGTTTTCTGTTTTTCAAAGTAAGTCTCATGAATCTTATTATACATGCCCCGAACCAACGTATCGCCTCGGCTCGCCATGCTCGCGGACTCGCATATGGCTGCGCCATTCGAATCTCTCACGCAAGGCGTGCAGACGCCTTGCTCGCCTCCGCAAAACTGTGCAGACTTGTTTTGCGGAGGCGGAGAGACCGCGGTTACGCTTTTCGAAACTTACAGTGATGAGTGAGGCTTAAATAATGATGAACCAATTATTATTTAACGCCGAACGAAGAAGATGTATGTCCTCATACAGTTTCAGTACACCTTGCGGATTTTCTGTTCGCTTCGCTTCATAAAATGCTCGCAAGGTCTTCGAATCTCTCACGCCCTGCCCCCGGCAGGGCTCGCCTCCGCCGACAAAAATAGCGCCTAAT
Organism: bacterium; assembly: GCA_021836725.1. Classification (GTDB taxonomy): domain Bacteria; phylum Patescibacteriota; class Minisyncoccia; order Phycocordibacterales; family Phycocordibacteraceae; genus C7867-001. The sequence continues at coordinate 25,519 of JAKBHL010000014.1, read as the reverse complement.
GGCGCTTATTTTCATGTCGGCGGTGAGATACTCACCTTTGCGCGAACCCACTTCGACAACCCAACGACCTAACGCGCCTCGGGCGCTCGCTCCGCTCGCGCACATCCCGCGCCGTTTCCTTTGCATTTTTGTGCGGCTCCTCCCCCGACCCCTCCGCCGAAAGGCAAAAAATGATGGAAAAGGAAACGGCGCGGTCTGCCCCGCCACTTCGTCCTCCTAAAGCTCCGAAAGGTCGCAAAGTATCCATTGCTCCCAATCTCCGCTTTCTCCGTCCTCGTGGCGGACGAGGCGCTCCCATAGCCACATTTGGTGTAGCTCTAGCGTCCGCTCACACTACGCCCGCACCTCGCACAGGCCGCTCGCATTCGCTCGCGATGCCTGTTCGGTGCGGCTCCGTGTTCGCTCGGCGACTTCGGTCGAGCCGGTGCCAACTCAAAAAGCGGATTGTGCCCAACTACCGAAGGGCACAAGCAATCTGTGTGCGCTTGCCCCGCCCACCCAGTGCGCGCGCAAGCCCGCCCGCATCAGCGGGCGGCTCCCTTTATAAATTAAGACAGGGTAGAAAACAATTCAACAAAAGTTTTCTTTACTGCATCGTCTGTAGTATTTGCAAATATTGAATCGAAATCAGCATCTTTAAACTCTGAGGCTTTCTTATTGAACTGTTTTTCAAATTCGTTCTTGCAATAATCTCTAAACTCTCCCATATTTTTAAAATCTTTAGGATTCCTGGGGTTCTTGCCTCCAAATCTTAACAATAGATGTTCAGAATTATATTCAACAAACTGGACGATATTGCCATCTTTTTCTATAAGCTCTTTTACTTGCAAAGAATCGTCAAAATCCTTATCTATCACAAAGAATAATTTTTGACCAACATATCTAGTATCGTCTTTAATCGAGTCATATTTGGTCTTAAAAGAAGTGCCATTTCCAACTCCGTTTAATTTACCTTGTGAGATTCCAGCGTCTACAATTTCAACCTTGATACTAAATTGAACATTAGAACCCTCAAAGTCTCCTTTAAACTTATTGGTTGTTAAATAACCAAAAAGATTAAATTCCGTTGTTCCTTCGGTGAGTAGTAAATAATATATCTTAAAGCTTTTCTTTTTAGGCATAAGCTTATAAGAGATTATTTATAATCCTACTGAAATCAATAGTATTTGGTATGCCTCCAAGCGAACCGAGACGATAGATTCTCTTTATGTTATCTCTTTCTTTAACATCGTAATCTGACACTTTTGACACAACAATATTGCCATCTTTCTTTTCTACAATGTGTGCCTGATCATTCTGTAAGAGGTCAAATGTCTCGTGATTGTGTGATGAAAAGAATAATTGGGCATTTTTCTTGTTTATGTCTTTGTCTTTAAAGAGGTTGAGAATAGCAATCTCCATATCTGGGTGATAAAACTTGCTTGTCTCGTCGTAGATAACAACGCCTCCCACTTTTAATATTCTAAGAATATCTCCTATATACGCGATGAGTTCTCGCGTTCCAGCAGAGAGTTCTGTGGTACCAAGATTTTTATAGAAGTCCTTATATTTTGCTTCGTAGGTAAAGGCGAAAGATTTGTTTATTGGGTTAACATCACTTTCTTTTTTGATAACAAGACTCTCAAAAGATGGCTCAAAATACTTTACTACAGAATTAACTGCACCAAGCATTTCGCTCTGTTTTTGAGTATTGCTATTGAGATAGTTAATTGCAAAAGCAAGTAACCCGTTAAGATTATTTTGCCCCATCTGAACCGAACGCTTATCAGTAATAAAACAGAAATTGGTCTTTATTTGGTTAAGATTAGAAATTCCAATTTCTTCTTTGATGTTTGCGAATACAGAAACATCAGAGCTGTCATCTAAAATAACAGAGAGAAAAGAAGATTTCTTTGGTGCTACGATATTTTTAGCTAAAGCATCTATATTTTTTCCAATTTTGCTTTCAAACGAAATACCATGATCTTTTCTACTGAAGATTTTTTTAGTATTTTTGTATAAAACTTCTTCTGAAATTTCCTTACCCTCATTTATGATAGAAACTGAATAATTATATTTATCGTCTCCAATAATAAAATCCATCTCCATTACAATGGGTTTCGTCTGCATCGCAGTTGTAAAGTTTGGAAGAGATATAACGACCTCTTGTTTTATCCCGTTAGGAGCAAGTACAAAATCTTGTTGTTTCGCGACCATTATTCTGGCTACAGTATCGATAATGTTTAATATGGTACTTTTACCTGACGCATTGGCACCATAAAAACCAGAGATAAGAGAGATTCTCTCTTTCCCGAAATTTACATATCCTATTTTTTCTTTTTCGCCGCCTTCGGTGAACGACACTTCAACAGGATCTTTTATCCCGTAGAAGTTGCTAGCCTTAATTCTTGTTATTAACATAATCTTGGTATAATGACATTATTTTGTATTAATACAGACATTGTATTCCTACTTGTTTTAAAAGTCAAGCATTTTAGACAGAAAATTGTCTTTTTTCTATTTAACCAACATTTTGGGCTTATTTTACAAGCCTTAAGCCCTCTTGCGATTTTAACGATTACCTTTCGCTCGATTATGCGTCTTGCAGAGCATCTGACAGTTTTTCGAGGAAGTCTTGCCGCCCTTGCTCCACGCCGCAACGTGGTCGGCATCCATTTCGTCTAGTTTCCAAATCTTGTCTTTGCTCGCATCGTGTCCAATCGCGCAGAGCGGGCAGTTTGAAGCGTGCTTCTTTTCCGCCGCCGCAGTCTGTGTTGCATAGGTCGCTTTTTTAGTCGCCTCATCAAACACGCGCACCTCTAGCAACTTTGTGTCGCTAGATCCGCCGAGAACGTACTCAAAAATTCCTTTGCGATTTTTGATGTATGGATCGGCGTAGAGTTTATGTACTTCAGCAGACACCTTCGCGGGACTATACGCCTTCTTGTGATGCTCCTCATAGAGCCGGCCCCACTCAAGTCCCTTCATCTCACTTTCTACATCGGTAAAGACACTGGACGCCCAGTCAATCACGCTCTTGAAATAGGTCTTGAGTTCGGTGATATTTTTGTCGGTGCGATGACGGCTCATATAGTCGCCAATGTTGCCTTTGCTTACCCAATCAAGCGCGCGCTCCAAAAACTCCTGCCGTGCGGCACTACCACGAATGTACGCGCTCCACTTCTGTATATTGGCGTTTTGGCTGTTACTAAACTCTTCCTTGCCGAGCGTGACGAACGGCCCCGAGTACACGGCGTTCAGAAGCTCTTGATCGTTCAATGGCACACCCGCAATGTTAATGGTCTTGAACCACTCTTTTATTTCGCTTTCGGTGCCCTCACACTCGTAAATGAGTAATTTCGTTTCCAAAATCTTTTTTTGCTTGTCTTTTGCCATGCCGCCAAAATATTGCTCCATCCCGTTCTCGTCTTTGATGGCAAATTTATCAGTCACAAACCGCCCCAGACTGGTGATGCGCTGTTGCCCGTCTAAAACTTCTAGATTGTCGGCAGAGACTTCATTGAAGTAGATCAACCCTATTGGATACCCTTTGAGCACTGACTCAATGACGGCCATTTCTCTTTTGCCGCCGTCAGAGGCGTAAATATAATTACGCTGATATTCCGGCTGGATAGTGAGCTTGCCAGACAGACCGAACAAACCTTTGCCTTCGAGTTCGTTATATACGAAACCGTCGCAAATCTCCCTAACGGTAGTATTTATTTTCAAAGTTGTTTTCATACTATTTTTTATGTTCGATTAATATCCTTTTATACACATTCACGCCATTTATCGAGACTGCCATATCGATATCCTTATCCCATCCTTCGGGTCTTCCATAATCATAAGAACATCCGACAATTTCAAACTGATCAGGATTATATTTGTCCAAAAAACTAACCGGCACACCCATTACGCCTTTATAATCACTTGGTATTGCGTCGGTGAAAGGTACTTCTATCGCATCGTAATTATCATATGTATCATATGATTCTTTACCTCTGATTTCCTTATGTTTACTATACTTCAAATTCTCCGCTATGGTCATAAGCGGCAATGGTTGATGACGACGTCCGTGATCAAGATTGGTGAGCCATAAACAATTGTTAGTGGCAACGATTCTGTTTCCGTTCTCATCTATCCGAGCTTCTGTCCCGTACAAGTCATAGGACTCGGGTACAATAAACCCAGAAATCCATCTGCCCATTCCATTACCAAGCCACGCCCTGTTTTCTTTGATCTTTTGGAATATTTCTCTGTAAGTTATGCAATTGATATTACCGATGATCAAAAACTTTTTATTGTAATCATAGAGTTGCCTTACATATTCACGAAACAGACTGAAAGGCGGATTGGTTACCACTATATCGGACTGCTTGAGCAGCTCAACGCACTCATCGCTACGGAAATCGCCGTCGCCAGCCAGAGGTGCCCATTCATTGTTTTTGTTTGCCTTTAACTGTTTGGCAACGTCTTTCAAGTTAAACTCGCCGTCGCCATCTATGTCCTTTACTTCATTGATAATAAATTTGTTGGCGGTTATTTTTGGGCGACCTTTTGGCGTGCCTAACGTCTTGTCGTCGCCAAATAATCCTAATTGTGTGTTTGCGACAGGCGATGGCTTGTAGCTCGTGGTGATAAGCTGTTTCAATCCAAGTTTGTTGAAATTGAGAACAAAATAACGAAAGAAATTGCTCTCGAAGGGATCGTCACAATTGCAATACACTACCTTAGTTCGGAATGTATTAGGGTTGTAATCTAAATACTTTTCAATTTCTTTCTGAATGTCGATGTACTGAGTATAAAACTCATCGTTCTTTGCCCGTTTAGCATTCGTAAGATTTTTGACTGATGCTTCTCTAGCCATAAATTTATTTTAGCAGTTCGTCGCTCGTGACACCGAGCGCACGGGCAATCTTCTCTATCGTCGCAAGGGTGGGGTTTCCTTTGCCCGACTCGATATTGCTCATCTGCGCACGATCAAAACCGACTTCGCGGCATATGTCTCCTTGCGACATGTTCTTCTGTTCGCGAATGCGCTTGATGTTTTTCCCAAGTTTGGTTGATGGTGTGCTCATATCCACACCACAATCATACAGATTATTGTGAAGTATCACAATATTGTGATATATTTCAATAGGTGCACATCCGCGCCGTTTCCTTTTCCATCATTTTTTGCCTTTCGGCGGAGGGGTCGGGGGAGGAGCCGCACAAAAATGCAAAGGAAACGGCGCGGGATGTGCGCGAGCGGAGCGAGCGCCCGAGGCGCGTTAGGTCGTTGGGTTGTCGAAGTGGGTTCGCGCAAAGGTGAGTATCTCACCGCAGATTGAAACTTCCCCTGGTGTGAGGGGCGCCGCGCGAAGCGCGGCGGAGGGGCGCTCGGGCAGACAACCGCGCCGCGTAGCGGCGAATGTGAATGGGGCGGCGGCAAGGCAAGACCGAAAAGACGCGGGGATACAGCGCTTGTTTCAAATCCAAATCTATTTATGAGAGAACCAAAATATTTTCTATACGCGCGCAAATCGACGGAGGATGACGACCGCCAGGTGATGAGTATTGAAGCGCAGCTCGTAGAGTTACGCGAGTTGGCGCGTAAAGAAAATTTTGAAATCCTAGCGGAGTTTCAAGAGTCGAGAAGCGCAAAGACGCCCGGACGCACGGTGTTCAGCGAGATGATGGCGCGCATTGAGGCGGGAGAGGCACAGGGCATCCTCGCGTGGCACCCCGACCGTTTGGCACGCAACTCGATTGACGGTGGGCGCGTCATCTACGCCGTGGACACCGCGAAGATCGTGTCTTTACGCTTTCCGACTTTTTGGTTCTCTCCAACCCCGCAGGGGCTCTTTATGTTGCAAGTGGCGTTCGGGCAATCGAAATATTATTCAGACAATTTGAGCGAGAACATCAAGCGCGGCGTCCGCCAGAAATTGCGCCGAGGCGAGTGGCTCAATCGTGCGCCCTTTGGCTATGAGAACAATCCGCGCGTGAGGAATATCGAGCCACATCCGACCAATGCGCGTATCGTGAAGCTCGCATACGAGGAATACGCCAAAGGGACGCACTCACTCATCTCGCTCGGCGCATTTTTGGCGGACTTGGGCGTGGTGACGAAATATGGCACGCCACTTGCCAAAGCTTCCCTCAAACGGCTGCTGACCAATCGAGCGTATCTCGGCTTCATCAAACACGATGGCGAATGGTTTGAGGGAAGCTTTGAGCCGATTCTAACTCCCGCATTGTTTGAAGCCGTGCGGAAAGTCGTCGAGGGCAAGGAGCGTCCGCGCTCTCGCCGGGTGAAGCACGATTTCCCGCTCACGGGACTCTTCCGCTGTGGTGAGTGCGGCGGGATGATTAGCGCACAGTGGACGACCGGCAAGTGCGGCGGCCGCTATCGGTACTATCGCTGTTCCAAGAAGCGCGGTGCATGTGGACAGCCGTATGTGCAGGAAAGTGCCCTCGCCGACCATATACGAGCACGGCTTCAATCAATCTCGCTTTGCGATCGGTACACCGACTGGATGCTCGCGGAAGTGCAGAGATGGGAGCGCGAAGAAGTCGGGGCGTCGCAAAGCGAGGTTCAGCATCTTTCAGAATCGATCAAAGCGGACGAGGAGCGCATGGAGAGACTGGTCTCGGCGTATCTCGATGGCGATGTGCCAAAAGATATTTATCTCGCCAAGAAGGACGCCTTGATGCGCTCTCTCGCCGCTTTACGTGCAGAATTGAAAGATGTTGAACGCGGGAGAAAGAATCGGGTCGAACCCCTGCGGGAATGGATTTTGGATATGAAACAAGCCGCTTTCTTGAGTTCAGCAGGCGACTTGGGCGCGCTGAAGCGTTTTGTGCTGAAAGTTGGAACGAACCCCGTTTTGGACGCCGCATCCCCGCGCTTTTCGGTTGCCGCCCCATTCACATTCGCCGCTACGCGGCGCGGTTGTCTGCCCGAGCGCCCCTCCGCCGCGCTTCGCGCGGCGCCCCTCACACCAGGGGAAGTTTCAATCTGCGGAGGCGGAGAGATTCGAACTCTCGAGACCCTTTCGAGCCTGCCACCTTTCCAAGGTGGTGGAATAAACCCCTATCCGACGCCTCCTGCTTCGGGACCCTGTCGAGAGTCCGTATGCGTCTTGTTATAGCACCGGATGCTTTTATTTTCCAAGCAGAGCCTGGATTCTTTCTTGAATCGGCGGATGCGTGGAGAACATGCGCTCGATCCATCCGGAACTTCCGCCCGACTTTGCCCCGAAGGGATCGCCGATAAAAAGATGTGCGGTTGCGAGATTCGCATTTTGCATCGGCGCCGCGTAACCGCCTATTTTCCGCAGCGCGGAGGCGAGCCCTTCGGGATACCGCGTGAGTAGGACGCCCGAAGCATCCGCGAGATACTCGCGCCGCCGCGAGACGGCGAGTTCGATAAGTTTCGCGGCGAGCGGCGCGAGCACGATGCCGACGACGGCAAGGATCATGAGAACGGCGTTTCCATTCGAGTCGCGGCGATCGCCTCCCCAGAAAGAAATATTCAGAAAGATGTTCGCGATGATGGCAACGAAGCCTGCGAGCACGACTGCGAGTGTCATGAGAAGCATATCGCGGTTTTTAATGTGCGAAAGCTCGTGGCCGATAACACCTTCGAGCTCGGGACGCGTCATCATCGCAAGGAGCCCGGTCGTCGCGCAGACAACCGCATGTTTCTCGTCGCGGCCGGTCGCAAACGCGTTTGGCGCCGGGTCGTCGATTACGTAGAGCTTTGGCTTCGGAAGCCCTGCTGTAATCGAAAGATTCTCGGTGACGGTATAGAAATCAAAAAATTCCTCGCGGGTCGCGGGTCGAGCATGGTTCAGAGAGAGCACCAGCTTGTCCGAAGCCCAATACGCGTAAAAGTTCGTCGCTACGGCAATGATGACTGCAATGAAGAGGATGAACGGATTGCCGTAATACCAGGAAACAATGTACCCGATCGCAATGACTACGATTAAAAACCCGAGCACCAGTGCCCACGTCCGGCGGATATTTGCGGTGCGTTCGGCGTAGAGGTTCATATTTTTCCGGCTACTATGACCCGATTCCGACCGGATCGTTTTGCTTCATACAGGGCCTTATCAGCTTTTTCATATAAGTCTTTTGCCAATTGCGAGCTTTCTGACGAAGAGACGCCGAAGCTTGCGGTCACTTGCAGATCCGGGTAATTTTCGAATTCCATCTGCGAGATTTTCATGCGGAAATCCTCCGCGTCGCGCGCAGCGACTGACTCATCGGCGCCGCGCATGAGCACGACGAACTCCTCCCCGCCGACGCGCGCCACGATGTCCGTCTCGCGGACGGAGTCCATGAGAAGCGCGGATACTTTCCGCAGCACTTCGTCGCCGGCCGGGTGGCCATAGGTATCGTTGATCTGCTTGAAGTGATCGAGGTCGACAAAAATCAGAGAAATCTCTTTGTGGTGCTCCGCAGTCGAGCGATGCTCCTCCGTTTCCCCGCGAATGATTTTGAGAGAGCGCTCGAGCTCATTTTCAAAAACGCCGCGGTTGCTCGTGCCGGTAAGCTGATCTATGCCGAGCTGGCTTTCCAGGTGCTTGATGCGTTCTTTGAGAAGCGTATTCTCGCCTTCAAGCTGTTCCACTCTTTGCTTCAAGGCCTCCTGTTCGCTTTCGGGAGTCTCGATGCTGCCTTGGGCACCTCGCCGTCGATGTGCGGATTCCATGGAGTTGGGATTAAAACTGCACTTTCACCGGTTCGGACGCCGCCGCATCATTTGTGGAAAGCTCGAAAAGATCCATCGGTTTGAATCCGAAAGAGGAAGCGATGATGTTGGCGGGAAATGACTGCTCGGCGGTGTTGAGCGACATGACGGTCGTGTTGTAGAAACGCCGTGCCGCCTGGATTTTGTCCTCGGTGTCGGAGAGTTCTCTCTGGAGCTGAAGGAAGTTTTCGTTCGCTTTGAGTTCCGGATAGTTTTCCGCGACGGCGAAAAGCGACTTTAGCGTGCCGGCGAGCGCATTTTCGGCTGCGGCTTTGTCTGCGGCGCCGGAAGCGCTCATCGCCCTCGTGCGCGCTTCGGTTACGTCCTCGAACGTGGTCTTTTCGTGCGCGGCATAGCCTTTCACGGACTCGACAAGATTGGGGATAAGGTCGTAGCGGCGCTTGAGCTGCACATTGATGTCGGCCCACGCCTCTTTCGCATGGTTAGTAAGCGCGATGAGACTGTTGTAAGAAAAAACGGCCCAGAGCACGATAACCGCAAGGATGATAAGGATGATGACGGTGATAGACATGCGGCGATTATACCACGGAATGCGCCTTAGCGCAGGAAAAAGAGATACGCGCCCATGGGCGCGCACCAGACGAACCAGTCGGTAACGGCCTTCGTCCAGTGCTGGCGATACCGCCTCCGTTGAAAAAAGAATTCCTGATAGGAAATCAAAACAGTCGCAAAGAGGAGTACAAGAGCGAGCGCGGCGCGGCTCCCGAGAAAATCGAGCGCGAGCAGGGTTGCCATGTATATGACAAGGAGCGAACCGGCGAGATGGAAGACCTGCCGATAGGCGGCAAGTTTGTACCCGTAACGCCCGATACCGTACTTTCGCTGATAACGCCTGACAGCTGCGTCGTAGGAACGGACACCGCGCACCCACTCCCCCGCTACGTTCGTCTTGAAAGGATACACGGTATCGGGAAACACTACGAATGCGTGGTAAAGACTGCCTATGCGCCCCTTCTTCATGCGTCCTAGTATACTACGGGAATGAATCCGGGGGATGCTGTCGTCCTGCAATTTACGCGATTGAAGAGCGAACAGAAACGCGCGCTCACGAAGCTCGGCGTGCGTACCATTCGCGATCTGCTTTACCACTTTCCCGCGCGCTACGAAAATGCGGGAGCGACCGGCACTATCGCCGCGGCGGCGGCGGGCGAGGAAGTGACGCTCTACGGGACCGTGCGGAAACCCGACATACGCAAGACGTGGAAAAGCAGGCGGCCAATCGCCGAAGCGTGGCTTGAGGATGCGTCGGGGAAAATAAAGATGATGTGGTTCAGCCAGCCCTATATCGCGAAAACCCTGCATGACGGCATGCAGGTAAAAGTGACGGGACGCGTGGCGGGTACCGGCGCAAAGACGTATCTCGCCAATCCGGGAATCGATGCCTCGCCCGTCGCTCCGGAAGCAATCCATGACTCTTTATTCGCCACGGGCACTGCGGTTCCCGCCGAACTTTCCCCGGTATACCCGGAAAGCCAGGGCATCTCTTCGCTCTGGCTGCACCATGCGCTGCGACGCGTGTTTGAGGCGCATGTGCATGAGCGCATGGAGGACCCGATCCCCCGAGAAATCCTCGAGCGCTACAACCTGCCCTCGCTCGCTTCCGCGCTTGTCTTCATTCACGCGCCGCGGCGGATTGAGGACGCGATGGCGGCGCGCAAGCGTTTCGCCTTTGAGGAGGTTTTCGCGCTTCAGACGCTGCTCCAAAAACGGCGCCATACGCTCTCTCGCGAGCGCGCGCTTCGGGTGCAGGTCGACCGCGGCGCGCTCGCGAGCTTCGTCGCATCATTTCCTTTCCCGATAACGGATGCGCAGACGCGCGCGATTGACGCTATCACCCGCGATTTCGAGAAATCGCATCCGATGCTGCGTCTTCTCGAAGGCGACGTGGGGAGCGGGAAGACCGCGGTTGCGGCGGCTACCGCCTACCTTGTCGCGACGTCTCTTCCGGAAGGGCGCATCGCCGGCACGCTCCAGGTCGCGTATCTTTGCCCGACCGAAATCCTCGCCAAGCAGCACTTCTCCACCTTCGTCTCGTATTTCAAGGATCATCCCATCCCCATCGGACTCATCACCGGAAGCGAATGCCGGAAGTTCCCTTCGCGGGTGCGGTATGAGGAATCGGCGAAGCTCTCAAAAGCGGCGTTCAAAAAGATGGTTGGCAATGGCCAGATACCGATTGTCATCGGCACGCACGCGCTCATCGAAAAATCGCTCGTGTTTAAGCATCTTTCCTACGCCATCATCGACGAACAGCATCGCTTCGGCACCGTGCATCGGAAAAAACTCGTAACCAAAGACGCGCTTGCGCCGCATCTGCTCTCGATGACCGCGACGCCGATCCCGCGCACGCTTGCGCTCACCATCTACGGCGACCTTGATCTCACGCTGCTCGACGAGATGCCGGTAGGAAGAAAGCCGATCGTGACTGAAGTGCTCGGGCCCGAGAAACGCGAGAACGCCTATGCGCGAGTGCGCGAAGAGCTCGCGAGGGGCCGCCAAGCGTATGTCATCTGTCCGCGCATTGACGAACCCGATCCGGCAAAAGAACTCGCGCTTGCCGCAAAATCAGTCAAAGCGGAGGCCGCACGCCTGAAAAAAGAAGTGTTTCCTGACGCGACCATCGGCATACTCCACAGCCGGATGCGGCCGGCGGAAAAAGAGGAGACGATGAAGAAATTCGAGAGCGGAGAGACGCAGATACTCGTCGCGACGTCGGTTGTCGAAGTGGGCGTGAACGTTCCGAACGCGACCGTCATCCTCATCGAGGGCGCCGAGCGCTTCGGGTTGGCCCAGCTCCACCAGCTGCGCGGGCGCGTTATTCGCTCCACACACCAATCGTACTGTTTCGCGCTGCCGGAATCGTTCGGCCAAAACACGAAAGACCGCCTCAAGGCCTTCACAAGCGCGAAAAACGGCTTTGAGCTCGCCGAATATGACCTCGCGCTTCGCGGAGCGGGCGAGCTTGCGGGCGGGAAACAGTGGGGCGTTTCGGACATCGCGATGGAAGCGCTCAAAAACATCAAGCTCGTGGAGGCAGCGCGCGCCGAAGCGACGCAGCTCATCGCGAAAGACCCGGCGCTGAAGAATCACCCGGCGCTCGCGCTCCGCGCTCGCGCTGCGGGCGAAGAGATGCATCTGGAGTAGTCGTGCGCTAGAGTGGTATGAGTCGGTACTGTTCTCCGATAAGGGCGTGTAGCTCAATGGTTAGAGCACGGAGCTTATACCTCCGCGGTTCCTGGTTCGAGTCCAGGCACGCCCACTAAGCATGGTTTATACGACGCCGTCTGAAGAGGGCGCGATGAGGATGCCCTCTTCCTCGCGCTTCTTTGGCGTAATGCCGTTTGCAATCAGTATTTTTTCGAAATCGTCGCGCTCGATGGTCTCTTTCTCGACAAGCTCGCGGGCGATGGCGTCAAGCGCGCCGCGATGGGTGCTGATGACGTGCATCGCGCGCGCTTTTGCTCCCTCGATGATGCGGGTGACTTCCGCGTCGATTTGCGCCGCAACGTATTCGGAATACGGTTCATTCCCGAGCTGCCGCTCGCCGAACGCTATGGGTCCCATTTTCTCGCTCATGCCGTAGCGCACGACCATGTCGCGGGCAAGCGCCGTGATGACCATGAGATCGTTTGAGGGGCCGGTCGTTACGTCGTCGAACAGCATTTCTTCCGCGACGTAGCCGCCCAAGGTCGCGGCGATGTCGTCGAGGAATTGTTTTCTCGATTGCATCTTCTTGTCTTCGAAAGGAAGTTTCAGCGTGTACCCGGCCGCGCGGCCGCGGCTGATGATGGAAATCTTGTGCACCGGATCGGCATTGGGGAGGATCGAGGAAACGAGGGCGTGGCCCGCCTCGTGGTAGGCGGTGAGCTCTTTTTCCTTTTTTGAGAGCAGGTGCGATTTCCGCTCGGGACCGAGCATGACCTTCTCTATCGAACGTATGAGGTCGTATTGCGTGATCTCCTTCCGGTTTTCGCGGGCAGCGAGGATCGCCCCCTCATTCATGAGCGAGTAAAGTTCCGCGCCCGAGAAGCCGGGCGTGCGCTCGGCGATGACCGCGAGGTCGACATCCGGTCCGAAAGGCTTCTTGCGCGCGTGGATCCGCAGAATCTCTTCGCGATCGCGACGGTCGGGGAGATCGATGGTGACGCGCCGGTCGAAACGGCCGGGGCGCAAGAGCGCCGGGTCGAGGACATCGGGGCGATTGGTCGCCGCCATGACGACGACTTTTTCGGTCGGCTCGAAACCGTCCATCTCGACGAGGATCTGATTGAGAGTCTGTTCGCGCTCGTCGTTCCCGCCGCCCACCCCGCTGCCGCGCACGCGGCCGACCGCGTCTATTTCATCGACAAATATGATCGCCGGCGCCGCTTTCTTCGCAAGCTGAAAGAGATCGCGCACTCTCGAGGCGCCCACGCCGACGAACATCTCGACGAATTCCGAACCGGAGATCGAGAAGAACGGCACGCCTGCCTCTCCGGCCACCGCGCGCGCAAGGAGCGTCTTGCCCGTGCCGGGCGCGCCCATGAGGATAATGCCTTTGGGGATGCGCGCGCCGATATCGAGGAACTTCTTCGGGCTCTTGAGGAAGTCGACTATTTCGAAAAGCTCTTCCTTCGCTTCCCGTGCGCCGGCGACGTCCGCAAACGTAACGCGCTGCGAGGAATCGGCTGGATCGGTGATGCGCGCCTTCGACTGTCCGAAACTGAAAGCCTGCATGCCCGCTCCCCGCACCTGCCGCGAAAGGAACCAGAAGAGGAAAGCGATGAAAAGAATCGGCAGGATGATCGGTGCGAGCGTGAGGAACCAGAACTGGAATCCCGATTGTCCTTGTATCGTTATCGCGACTTTTGCAAGCTCGGCGGGCGTGACGCCGTAGGTCGCGAGCGTTTCAGGGAGCCCGGCGGCGGGGTCTTTGTGCGATGTCTTGTGCGCGCCATCTGTGTAGGTGAGGCTAAGCGCGTTGCCGCTCACGGTAATGGCGCTTATCTTCCCCGCCGCGACGTCCGCGGCAACCGTCGAGAGCGGGATGCTGTTTGACGGCTGTGCGAGGCCGGCGACAAGCGAATAGGCGCTCATGAGGAGGAGGAATATCAAAACCGTCGTTACGAGATTGCCGAAAAAGGAAGGGCCGCCCAAGTGCAGACGCAAGCTCCGGCGCCCCTTGAGAGGAAGCAGGGGCTTTTTCTCGTTCTTCTTTTTCGGGTTCCTCGGTGGTGCGCTCGCCATGAAAGGTACTATACTCTGCACATGAAGGAAGAGAAAGTGGCGATCGTCACGAGCGGCGGCGGGATGAAGTGCGCGTATGCCGCCGGCGCGCTCGTCGCGCTCGCAAAAAAACTCGGCATCAAACGGCCCGACATCTTCATGAGCGCTTCGGGCTCGGTCGGCACGATGTTCTATTACCTTGCCGGGCAGTACGCCGAGATCGAGAAGGTGTGGCTGCGCTATATCCCTTCGCCGGAAATCGTGCGCGTCTTCCCGCCCAAACTCCGGCTCGACTATGTCGTCGATACCATTCTGAAGAGAGAGCTGCCGCTCGACGAACGCGCGCTCGCGCAGACGCCGACGCGCTGGTTCGTTCCCGTTACCGATCTCGATACCGGCCGCACCGAATACATCAGTAACGATACATGGTTTGATCCCTATGAAGTGATGCGCGCCGCCAAAGCGATCCCGTTTCTCTACGGCGGCTCCGTGCGGCTCGGCGGACATACGTTCATCGACGGCGATGTGAATATAAATATGGCCGAACTCATCCGCAAGGCCAGAAAAGAAGGCGCGACGAAGATCCTCGTCATCACCAACACCATAAAGCTCAAGGGCGCAATGAGGTGGTTTATCCGGATTTCCGCCCTGCTCTCCCGTCCGATGCTCCGGCAGCTCGTCCTGAATGACATGACCCGGGCCGAATGGGATCATCTTCCATCCGATGTCGAGATACTGGTCATCGGCCCTTCTTATCCGCTTCCGCTCGGGACGTTCACCCGGGTGCGCCGCAAGGTGGCCGAGGCATACCAGATGGGCCAGGACGATATCGTCGCAAAACGCGCCGAAATCGAAAAGCTATTCGCATGATCCTCGTTGAAAACAAGAAATTCTTCCTGAAGTATGCGCCGCTCGAGGAGTTCGCGGCCGGCATCGAGCTGTCCGGACAGGAAGCGAAGGCCCTGCGCGCCAAGCTCGGCTCCCTCGAGGGCGCGCGAGTAGTGGTGCGCGGCGGCGAGGCGTTTATCGTCGGCATGACCGTTCCGCCCTACCAGGCGGCGAATGCGCCGAAGAACTATGACCCCGAACGCGCGCGGCGGCTGCTGCTGGCTAAAAAAGAAATAGCCGCGCTCGCCGCCGCTGAATCAAAGAAGGGGTTGACAATCATCCCAATCGAGTTGTATACTGCACACCGGCTCGTCAAGGCGCGCATCGCTATCGTCCGCGGCAAAGGCAAAGCCGACCGCCGCGAGGACTTGAAGAAGCGCACCGCCCTGCGGGAAGCGGGGCGCGACATGAGAAACCGTTAGCCCGCGCGAAGAGCTGTTCCGAGAAGGGGCTCCCGCAGCCTGACGAGGCGAGGGCGAGGAGATTTTTCAACAGAAAAATACTCCGTACCCTTCGCAGGGACAGGTCGAGCGCGGATTTCCCGATCGATCACGGAAAGCGCGGGATGGTATCCTGCTCTTCCCGGGGGTGACCGGCTTTGACGGTCTGTACCTTGAAAGACGTGCGACGCAGTGCACGCTCGTATGACACTCAAAATCCAACGAGCAACCAAACTTGCCAAGAACACTCTTGCAAGCGTGAAGTCTCCGTACTTCGGTGCGCGTGACTTCGCGTTCGCGTACGCGACCGCCTAACGGCTCTTCGCCTGCGCGACATCCCCTCTCCCGGGTTTCTACAGCCGGAGACCGGGGTGGAATTACCTGTAGGATCGGCGCCTCCGCTCCCGAGGAGCGCGCCTAAATAAGGGATCGGGCAGGAATGGTTTCGTCTGCGTTCCTCGCATCCTGCCGTAGACACTAACGCTGACTATGCGTCGTAGACTCGCTTTCTTGGCCGGATTCGGACCGGGGTTCGATTCCCCGCACCTCCACAAAATCAATGAGCCCCAAACGCAAAAATCGCCCGGGGGCGATTTTTGCGTTTGGGGCGGACGCCGTATGCGTAGCATGGCGACCATTGCCAATGGCCCGGCATGTGATACCTTGGATGCAGGTCTTTACTCTCTTTTGACCTTATTCTCCGCGGTGGAGGCCTTGGCCGAGCGCATGCAGTGGCTCGGTCTTTTTTTTATTTCCTAGCGGCGCGCTTTCGCACGCTCGTTCTCGGTGAGAAACTGCTTGCGCAGACGGACGCTCTGGGGCGTGATTTCCAAATACTCGTCATCGGCCATGATCTCGAGCCCGCGTTCGATGGTGAGATCGAATGTCGGCACCAGGACTATGGCTTCGTCGGTTCCGGAAGAACGGACGTTCGACTGGTTCTTCCCTTTCGTGGGATTCGCCATCATCTCTTCGCCTTTGGCGGTGTTGCCGATGACCATGCCTTCGTACACTTCGGTCGCCGGTTTTATATAAAGCTGTCCGCGGTCCTGGAGGTTCCACAGCGAGTACCCGAGCGCTTTGCCGGATGCCATCGAGATCATCGAGCCGACAACGCGCTTCTTGATCTCGCCGGCATACGGCTTGAAGCCGATGACGCGGGAAGAAAGGATCCCTTCGCCGCGCGTATCGATGATGAACGTATTCTTGTAGCCGAGAAGGCCGCGCGTCGGGCCCTCGAACGTGAGGCGCGCTATGTTCCCGTGCTGGACCAGGTTCTGAAGCACGAAAGCGCGCGGCCCGAGCTTTTCGATGATGGCACCCTGGAATTCCGACGGCGTATCGATGATGACTTCCTCGAAAGGCTCGAGCTTCACGCCGTTCTCTTCGCGAGTGATGACCTGCGGCTGCGAGACCTGGAGCTCGTAGCCTTCGCGGCGCATATTCTCGAGCAGCACCGCGACATGGAGCTCGCCGCGGCCGGAGACGCGGAACACGTCCGAGCTGGCGAAATCGACTTTGAGGCCGACGTTCACTTCGAGCTCTTTCTCGAGACGGGCGCGAATCTGGCGGCTTGTCACGTACTTCCCTTCGCGTCCGGCGAACGGGGAATTATTGACGAGGAAATTCAGCATGATCGTCGGTTCATCCACCGCGATTGCCGGCAGCGTCGCCGCTTGCTCGTCGGTCGTCACCGTCTCGCCGATGTAGATGTCGGGAAGACCCGCGATAAGCGCGATGTCTCCGGCACTCGCCTCGGCCGCTTCGACGCGCTCGAGTCCTTTGAACGTAAAAACTTTGGTGGTGCGGCCGGTGCGCGTGTGGCCGTCCGGTTTCTTTATGAACACAGCCTGATTGGGGCGGACCGTGCCCGCATAAATGCGGCCGACGGCGAGCCTGCCGAGGAAATTGTCATAGGCGAGATTGAACGGCTGGAGCAACAGGGGTGCCGCGGCGTCGGCAGTGGCATTTGCCGCCGGAACTTTCTCAAGAATGAGGTCGAGTAACGGGGTGAGATCCTTGCGTTCGTCGTCAAGATTTTTAATGGCAATGCCTTCACGCCCGATCGAATAGATGACCGGAAAATCGGATTGTTCGTCCGAAGCGCCGAGTTCGAGGAAAAGCTCGAGCACCTGCTCTTCGGAGCGGGCCGGGTTTGCCGCCGGTTTGTCGATCTTGTTGAGTACGACGATCGGTTTCAGGCCGAGCTCAAGCGACTTTTTCAGCACGAAGCGCGTCTGCGGCATCGGGCCTTCCTGAGCGTCCACCACGAGCAGCACCGAATCAATGGAGCGCAGGACGCGTTCGACTTCGCTTCCGAAGTCCGCGTGGCCGGGCGTGTCGACGATGTTGATCTTCGTGCCCTTGTACTCGACTGCCGCGTTCTTGGCGTAAATGGTGATGCCGCGCTCAAGCTCGAGCGCGTTCGAGTCCATCGTCGTCCCCTCGGCTACCGCTCCCGTCTGCTTGAGGATAGCGTCGGTGAGAGCCGTCTTGCCGTGGTCGACGTGCGCGATGATGGCGATATTACGGATTTCCATGGAAATAAAAATGGCCGCGCGGGCCGATGCGTTCAATATACAACAAAATACGGATGGTGCAAGGCTCATTAAAACCCATTCCAACCCCTCGCCTCCCCGCGAGGGGTGTGCGGTGGAAAGAGGCTTACGGAGCGCGACGGCGCGAGTACGAGCCGCTTTTTGAGCACAAAAAGACGGGCGTACTCCTTTCCGCCGCACACCCGAGCGGGGGGTTTTGTTTTAGCTTGCGCGTGGCGCGCTCACCAGAGCGTCACGATAGCCGCGATGCCCGAGAGGGCCATCGCGCCGATGGTCATCCACCCGAGGAGAGAAACGAACGGGCGGTTCGCGTGTGCGCCCATGACGCGCCTGTTGCCCGAGAGGCGCACGACGAAAAAGAGAATGACCGGCGCGATGATGCCGTTTGCGACTGCGGCATAGATGAGCCCCTTTATCGGATCGAGATGCGCGAAGTTCGCGGCGATGCCAAGCAGCATGGAGACGATGATGACGCCGTAAAACGCGTATGCCTGTTTCAATTTTCGGTAGAGACCGTACTTCCATCCGAAGCTTTCGCTGATCGCATACGCGGTCGAGCCCGCGAGCACTGGCACCGCGAGGAGTCCCGTTCCGACGATGCCGAGCGCAAAGAGCAGAAACGCAAACTGCCCGAACGGCCGCAGCGCGAGCGCCGCCTGATCCGCCGTAGCGATATTCGTGATGCCGTGCGCGTAGAGCGTGCCGGCGCAAGCGGCGAAGATGAAGAACGTGATGAGGTTCGAGAAAGCCATGCCGCTCCACACATCGATACGCATGCTGCGCACGAAAGATGCGCTCGCTTGCGATCGCCGCGTTTTGACGGTGGTTTCGCCGCGCCGTATCTCCTCCTCGACTTCCTGGGAGGTTTGCCAGAAGAAAAGATAGGGAGAAATCGTTGTTCCGAGGATCGCAGCGATCAGAAAAATCTGATTTTTTGAGAAGGTCAGCGAGGGGACAAGCGTATGGTAGAGGATAGCGCCCCAATCGAGGTGCACGACGAATGCGACGACGACGTAAGAGAGCAGCGCGAGCGTCAGATACTTCAGGTACTTCGCGTAGCGCGCGTAGGTGGTGAACACCTGGAGTGCCAGGCTCACCAGCGCGAAAAAGATGACGAGCAGCTCGAATGCGACGCTCGGGAGCAGAAGGCGCGTCCCCGCGGCCATCGCGCCGAGATCGGCGGCGATATTGAGCGTATTGGCGAAGAATAGAAGCGCCGTCACTATGTAGAGCGCGCGTGGAGAATAATGCCGCCGGATATTTGCCGCGAGACCCTGGCCCGAGACGAGTCCGATCCGCGCGCACATTTCCTGCACCACGGCCATGAACGGATACGTGAAGAGCGCGAGCCAGATGAGCTGCGGGCCGTACTGCGCACCCGCCTGCGAGTAGGTGGCGATGCCGGAGGGATCGTCGTCGGCGGCCCCGGTCGTGAGTCCGGGGCCAAGCGTATCCCAATACTCCTCCGCCCGCTTGAGCGGGGTCTTACTGACCAGTACTTTCTCCCCTTTTTTGAGCAACACGACGCCGTCTTCCAAAAGCTTCGCGGGCGCCTCGAACGCTTCTTCGACTTCTTTCTCGAACTCTCGGTGTTCCATACTTTCGCTTAACTATAGCGCACTGTTCTGCCTTCTTTTGAAAGATCTCTGCAAACCGCTTGTCCGGACAGCTCACTTCTCGAGGTCGAGGATGTCGTCAATGCGGATCTGGGAGACGAATTCGCTCACGTGCGAGACGAGGATCATCGCGCCGGCATAGGCGTCAAGCGCCGCGGCGATAACGGGCAGATGCCGGAAGTTTATGTGGTTTGTCGGCTCGTCGAGTATGAGGAGTCCCGGCCGCTTGAGGACGAGCGAGGCAAGGGCGACCAGCCCTTTCTGCCCTTCGGAAAGGTTGCCAATCTTCGTGCGCATGACGTCCGCCGTGAGCAGGAATCCTGCGGCAGTCGCGCGCATGCGCTCTTCCTCCGGTTTCCCCATGGCCTTCATGAGCGCATCGAATACCGTTTGATCGAAATCGAGCGTCGAGAAATCCTGGCGGTAGTAGCCGACCTTCACCCCCTCGGCGATGCGCGCGCCGGGCGCAACCCTACGGGCGATCGCCTCGAGGAGCGTGCTTTTGCCGATGCCGTTTGGCCCGCGCAAAAGAAGATGGTTATTCTTTCTGAGAGCAATGTCCGCTTTCTTCTCCACGGGCTTCCCGCCCTTGAGGACGGTGTATGAGGAGAGCGAGAGGATGACGCCGCCGATCCCTTCCTGCGCGGGAATGGTGAATGGCCGTATCGTGCGATCCTCCTTGCGCACGTCGACTATCGCTTCCTCCATTTCTTCCGCTTCGGTGCGCATTTTCTTCGCCACGAGCCGCATCTTTCCGCCCTTCTGCGCAAAGAAGTTCGCTTTGTCTTTATTGTCCTGGATCTTTTTCTCAAACTGAGCGTTTTTCCTGTTCTCTTTCTCGATGCGCATGAGGATATCGCGCTGCACGTCGTGATAATTCCCCTGGTACTGCTCGATCTTGCGGGTAAAGACATCGAGATAGAGCACGTCGGTGGTGAACACGTTCAAGAACTCCGCGTCGTGGGAAATGACGATGCAGGTTGAGGGATACTCGACGAGAAATTCCGTAAGATGTTTGATGCCGGCAGTGTCGAGATTGTTCGTCGGCTCGTCGAGAAACAGGAGGTCGGGATTCTGAATAAGCGCCGAAGCGAGGAGGAGGCGCGCCTGCTGTCCGCCGGAAAAGCTCTTCATGACGCGGTCGTGCAATTTGGCATGGTGATGCAGGTTCACCACTTCGAGCACCGCGTCGATGCGCGGATCGATGTCGTACACCGGCTTCGCAAAGCGCCTCTGGAAGAATTCGCGAACCGTGAGCGTGAGCTCGCCGCGCGGGATGACTTGCGGCGCCGTGGCTATCGTGACGCCCCGCGCCACGTGTATGTCTCCGGATTCCGGTTTCAGTTCTCCGGACATGAGCGCAAACAATGTCGACTTCCCCGCGCCGTTCTGGCCCATGATCGCCATCTTCATCCCGCGCCGCACGGAGAAATCCACCGCATCGAGGATCGGCTTGTTGTGCCCGTATTCAAACGACACCTTCTCGAAGCGGATAACGCTTTCTTCCCGGCTCATTGAGTGCACCATAACGCACTTCCGGAAAAAGTGAAAAACAGGCTATAGTGGCGGATATGCCCAAACCCGCTGCCGCCGCAGCAGACGCGTACCCGATGCGCATAAACAGATACCTTGCACACAGCGGCGTCGCCACGCGCAAAGGTGCGGATGAACTCATCATCAGGAAAAAAGTGCTGATCAACGGCCGTACTGCCGCGCTCGGCGACAAAGTGCGCAAAGGCGACACGGTCGAGCTTCGGGGCGACGGTCCGCAAAAAAAGCACTCTTATTTCGCCTATAACAAACCCGTTGGCGTCATCACCCACTCGCCCCAGAGGGGCGAAAAGAGTATCAAACAGAGCGTTCCTTTAGATGTCTTTCCGGTGGGCCGGCTCGACAAGGACTCAAGCGGCCTGATCATCCTCACCAACGACGGACGGGTGACCGATCGCCTCCTCAATCCGGAGCATGATCACGACAAAGAATACCGCGTGCAAACCAAGGATCCGCTCCGTGAGAGCTTTCGGAAAACGATGGAGGCGGGTGTCGACATTGAAGGCTACCTGACGAAACACTGCACGGTGCGCACGACCGGCGCGAGGAGCTTCCTCATCACGCTCTCCGAGGGCAAGAAGCATCAGATACGCCGCATGGTCGCGGCCCTCCACAACACCGTCGTCACGCTTGAGCGCACGCGCATCTTGAACGTCAAACTCGGCGGCCTCAAGCCCGGGCAATGGCGCCCTATCGAGGGAGAGGAGCTCGCGGTGTTCCTTTCCGCCATCGGGATGGCGAAGCGTGCGGAATGAATAGAACTCATTTCAAAAACCCCGCTCGGGTATGCGGCAGAAAGAGGCTTCTCTAGAAACCTAAATTAAATGTTAAACATATAATTTAGTCTCTGGATCGAAGTTCCGAACGGAGCGCGACGGCGTAAGTTCAAGCCACCTTTTGAGCACAAAAAGACGGCGTACTCCTTTCTGCCGCATACCTCTCGCGGGGAGATGGGGTTTTGAAATGAGTTCTACACTGAAGACCGTGTTTTTAAGGAACGAGATCCGACAGGTCCGGTTCGGAATAATTCGGTCCTTTCAGAACCTTTCCGTCCTCGCGATACAAGGGCTTCCCGTCTTCGCCGAGTTTGCTCATGTTTGAATCGTGCACGCGCCGGAAAGCCTCTTCTAACTCTTTCAATGGTTTCAATGCGACTGCGGTGCCCGAAATGACCACTTGCACATCGGCAAGCTCTTTGAGCATATTGGCATACAGCTCGCGCGGCACGGCTTCGCCCATTTTCAAATGAGCGATGGCGGCATCGATATCGGAAAAGAGCTCTTTTGTCTCCTCGTCAATGAGGGAACGGCGTAATTGCAAAAGCTCCACTGTCGGATCGGCGCCGACCGTGAGGCCGAACACTTCGTGGAACTCGCGCACGGAATCTTCCCTGGCCTTATCCATTTAATTTGAAAAAGAGACGGAGGCCGGCGGCACAAACACGTTCATGTTCGCTGTCCAGGGATTGCACGCAAACGAGATGTTGGATGCCGGATCGAATCCGCCGTTACCCGCGATCGCGCTTCCGCTCGCGCTTGAGGCCGCAAGGAGCTTGAGGCCCTGCGAAGCGCCGTCCGTCCAGGCGTAGTAGTACGTACCGTCGTCTATCATCGAGGTGCGCGCGAAATTGACGCGCATTTCTCCGTTGGCAACGTACATGGTCCCCGAACGTTTGTAGGAATCGGTCGTCTGAATGGCGCAGAGCAGAGGCTGTTTGAGACTAAACAGGTACGCAAGCGGGGTGATGCCGCTTATTTTTGCGGCGACCGGCGGCTTCGGGGCCGGGCGCCAGACGGGTGATTTCGCGGGCGCGCGGTACGGCGTTTGCGCCGTTTGTTGCGGCGACGTGCTCGCTTGTGGCGTGGTGGTCGCGGTGGGTGACCCGCTCCCGTTTCCTCCGGAGGAACTTCCAAAGAATATCCACGCCCCGCCGAGAATAACTGCCGCTCCGATCGCGCCCGCGATTATTTTTTTATCTATTTTTTTATTCATAGGGATAATGACAGCGTAGCATCGAAACGGCGCACGAAGCGCTGCGGCCGTGGATAAGCCGGCTGTCTCAGTCGTAACCCTTGGATTTTGAGTATGCAAAAATCAAACCCCGCACGCTATGAAGCTATGCGGGGCCCAAATACAAAGAACTAATTTACGGAGACGGGAAATGCGAACGCGCCAAAGTCGAACCACATATTATAGGGATTATCCCAATGGGCGCTGACCCAGCGACCGTCGTCGAGCCGGCACACGTTCAGAACGCGCGGGTAATCATCGCAATCCTTGATGGGTTCGTGGAGACTGGCGATGTACCCGATATCCATTTCTTCCATCTGCTTGTCCGAGACGGACTCGCGGATGCGCGGGACGTGGCCAGCCAGCGGCTTGCCATATCCGTACTTCTCGCCGAGCTTGCGCAAGGCGGTAGTCGTGCGGTCGCAGTCGCGTGCGATCTCTTTGCCGAGAACTAGTGCGATCTTATGGGTCTGGCCCGCGACGAGGCGGTGGTTCTTATCGTAGTCATCGGTCTCCGTGCTCGCAAAGCAGGACTTCGCATAGTCGCCCACACGATACCCTGCCTCTTCGAGCCGTTTGATCTCATCGGCACCCGTGAGGTTGAGGCCGGTGATCGTGATGATCACATGCCCGTATTCGTTGCGCGCAAAGGCGCTTGCGGGCACAGAGGAGGAAAATCCTTTGCGCCGCGCCGCCCTGAAGCGTGTGTCCCACCCGGTACCACGACCGCTGTTGAGGCGATTCGCGACGTCGGCAACGACGCCGAAACGTGATTCCGAGATATCAACGAGTGTCCTGGTGAGAGGGCCGAGTGCGTTTTTGAACATAGTCTGTTTCTCCCGTGGAACTGCCGTACGACGATTGGAAGGATTCCTGTTCGCCACAGCGGGGAGAGTCCTGAAGCCAAGAGGCTGAAGGGCGCTTTCTGCTGTGGCGAATTCCGTCTATCTCAAGGTTCTCGCCACCCACTATTTAATACGACAGTTATGCGTGATTTGTTTACCACATGTGCGTGCACATTACCTGACGCTATTGACATATATGTGAAGGTACGATATATTTAGAGGCGGATTCAATCCATCAACCCACCGGGAGAGCATCATGCATATTGTCTGGGTCACTATCATCGTTCTTTTTGCTTGGGTTATCGTTGCCATTTTTGTCGGTCTTTTCGCCGGTGCCATCATCGGCCTGAACAGGGTTCCTCCGCGGCGCCAGTTGTTGCGGGAGATTCTGAAGGTCATAGCGATGGAACCGCCAAAACCCGACTCGATGTACAGAGAATCGGAACTCCACTATAGCTATAGCTGGAGTAAGGACATCCGTACATTTCGCAACGCGTACAACGCGAAGCGAACGGAAAGGATCGAAGCAGAATGGTATCCAAATAAAGAATGGTTCTTCATCGCCTACAACGACGGATATCGAGACAGAGCGATCTGCTACGTTGTCAGAGACATCCAAGAGCGGACTGGCGAAGGTAAGTATGGAGGTGGAAATAAACTCTATCTTGCCGCAGGATTCGTTGATGATGAGATTGTGAGCGACGTACTGCCCGATAGGGATATAACCACCGAGATCTCGCAGTATGATTGGCATCTCATCCAGACGGCTCTCGCCATAGCGAAAGAGTCCGTGGAATCCTTTACTCGAGATGCGCCGGCAATGAGTACTACGCTCGCTCATTAAAATCTGCAGAAAGACTCAATCGCGCCCCACACTAGTTGGGGCGCTTTTTTAATTTTTGGTTGGCTGGCCATCTTATGTCAGAACCGCGGAGGGTTATGCCCCCGCTTGCTTTTCTGCGGTATACTTCAACTCAATGAGTTTTGCAAAACATGCCATCCTTTTAAGCGTTATCGGCTTCCTTGCTGTGGGAAGTTTTGGTCTCGGCTCCGCCGGCATTGTGATGCACAACACGGACGGGGAAATGTCCGGCTGCCCTCTTATAGGGGTCCCTGCCGTGTGCCACATGAGCCCGCTTGATCACGCATTCGCGCTCCAAAGCATGCTCACGACCGCTGTCCCGTTTGGCGGTCTCTTCGCCCTGATTGTTTCATTGCTTCTAGCTTTTTCGTTCATTCCTCTCATTCCGTTCATGCGGAAGAGTCTGGAATTATTTTCCGAACCATCGAGACGCTCCTCATCAGTCAGAGATAAAATACTTTTCCGACATACTCTCCAAGAAGCGTTTGCGCGAGGCATCCTTCACTCAAAGGCGTTCTAACGATAGAAGCCGGTTTCTTCGATGCGTTTGCATCGGCTTTTATTCGTATCCAGCGACGTTGTATGGAATCTAAAATTGAAAAAACACCCTCTTCGTTAAGTACGCCGATTTCAGTCGTTGCCGCAGGGCTCTTCATTGCCGGAGCAGTTATTTGGAGTGGACAGCATCCAAATACTCAAGTTGCCGTCGGCAGTCCAAACCAGCCGCCTCCTGCGCAAACCGCAGATATAAGCAAAGTAAAAACCGCGGGCGATCCTTACTACGGTAACCCGAACGCACCGGTCACT
>JAKBHL010000015.1 GCA_021836725.1 bacterium | reverse complement strand
CGACCGGCTCCACCGAAGGCGTAACGGTCAACACGATCGTCATCGACTTGCCGTCGGCAATCTCCTCGACCATCACGAACCTTACTCTGAAGGATGATGCGACAGGTGCCACCCTCGGCCAGGTCCAGACGACTCCGTCGGGAAGCAACTCGTTCGCGGTGAACTTCGACATCCCGGCCTCCTCGACCAAGACGATCGACATCTACGGCAACGTGCTCTCGAGCGCGAATGTCGGTACGATCACCGCATCGGTTGACTCGACGACGGCAGGTACGGGCGACACGACAGGAACATCCGCTTCGGTTGCATCGAACGTGACGCTCCAGACGATTACGATCGGCACTGGCTCGCTCACGGTAACGACGGGCGCGGGTGATCCGGTAAGCAACAACGTTCTCGCGGGCGCAAGCTCGGTGAACGTCGGCCAGTTCACCTTCAACGCCGCAAACTCGGCGTACACCGTGAACAATCTCGTCATCAAAGTTCCGAACGGCGCTGCGACTTCGGTCACGAACGTAACGCTGTCCTACAATGACGCGAATGGCAACGCGAAATCGGTAACGCAGGCGCTCACGACGGGCTCGGGTCCGTACGCGACGGCGACCTTCACGGGTCTCGGCATGTACGTTCCGATGAACAGCTCTGCCAACCTCAATGTGTCGGTCGGTACGCCGACCATCGCATCGGGGGCAACCTCGGGCGCGGCTATAAACGTCTCGCTCGGCACGGGCGCGACGCCGGGTGACTTCCAGGCATTGAACAGCGCCGGCTCCGCAACGACGACGATCAACGGCGGCGTAGCGGTTGCCTCAAACGGCACGTTCTACGTGAGGAAGTCGATTCCGACCTTCGCGATGATCCCGACGGGCCTCACGGTCCCGGCAACGGGCTCGCCGATCTACAAGTTCAGCATCACGGCTGATCCAGCCGGAGCGATTGAGTGGACACATCTTGTCTTCAACATCGCGACGACCTCGGCTACGGTGACGAACCTGTACCTCGCGAATGACAGCTCAGGCGCAAGCTTGACTGATTCCGGCGTGTACGCGACGACCACGGCCACGACGGCTACCTTCGATCTCGGTGGTAACACCACCGCGGCGAAGTACCAGCAGGTCGCAGCTGGTGCAACCCAGACTTATGACCTCTACGGTACGGTCGCTGGTTTCACCACCGGCTCGACGGTTACGATCAGTCTCGCTTCGGACAGTACGCACATCGCGAACGAAGCGGCTGCTCCATACGCGGCTGGCAACGTCGTCTGGTCTGATCGCTCGGCGATTGGTCACTCGACCGCCACGACCGACTGGACGAACGGTTATCTCCTCAAGAACTTCACCTCCAACGCAGTCAGCTACTCCAAGTAATCTGATTACTTCGTAGCCTCGCATTGATTGAGTGAATTTCCGAATCCTAAGATGTCATCTTAAACATGCTATCTTAGGAGATCCCAGCTAGAGAATCGGTCTAGCAAACAAAAAACCACCCCTCGGGGTGGTTTTTTGTTTGCCGCCAGGATTTCCTAAGATGACATCTTGAGGATGCTATCTTGGTAAGTATGAAAGGTCGAGAGATTTTTGCGATTGATGAGTGGTATCACTGCTATAGCCGCGGAGTCGATAAGCGTACCGTCTTTGAAAACGAATCCGACTATGCACGCTTCAAAAACCTGATGTACCTCTGCAATAGCGTGACGTCGATACAGCGAAGCGCCGTTGCAAAACTGAAGGGAAGAGAGGTGTACGAAATCGAGAGGGGTGATCCGCTGGTGGCAATCGGTGCGTATTGTCTGATGCCAAACCATTTTCATTTGCTCGTGCGCGAGGTGCAGGAAGGAGGCATCTCAGAATTTATGCGAAAAGTCGGTATTGCGTATGCCATGTATTTCAATATCAAACACGATCGTGTCGGCAACCTTTTTGTAAAACCATTTCGGGCGAAACATGTTTCAGACGATGGGTACTTCAAAAGAGTCGCGCAGTACATTCATCTTAATCCGGTTGAGTTGTTTGAGCCGAGGTGGAAGGAGGGGCGTATTGGGGATTTGAAAATACTGGCGGATAATATTCGCAAATTCAAACACTCGAGTCTGCCGGAGTATCTTGCGCCTGGTCGGCCCGAAGCGGCAATCCTCGATTCGCAAGCGCATGACCTCATCAGTGCCGATATGCTTCCCTTGGAAGAAATTCTCTTCGAGTCGCTCATGTATTACCAGGATCTCCCAAGATGACATCTTAGGATTTTCGAATTGGGGATAATGGGATTGGTTCCGTATAACAAAGCTACAATGAGCGATAATGCGCGCCCGCATATTGAGCGTCAGTCTCCTCGTGATTGGTTCTTTCGTATACGACGTGCCGCCGGCACAGGCCGCGGTTGTTGATTCGCAATTAGACGCCAGTGCGCAAGCGACACAGCCCCCTCTCACTGACTACTGGACGACCATATCTTCACATAATTTGGTGCCAAATTACCTCGCTATTGGGTATGTTCCGCCACGCAATTTATCTTTTTTGGGTGTACGTTTCCGTGTAAACACGAGCGGTGGCGGAAATTATCATTGTCCGGAAGGTGGTCTTATGGAATATTACGGCACATCTCCACCAGCTGCGTGGGACAGGGGAGTGACTCGTGCCGGTCTTGTCGTTGCCACGACCACGCCTGATGCGAATGGGAATTGTGATTACACAACCACTGACAAGTGGGGAACTATCGCTCCGGTCTCTGTCTCACCTCTTTCCTACTACATTTTCTTCATGGCTGTGCCTACCTCCTCTTCCTACGGACTCGATAACTGGGTTTCGATGAATGGAAAACCGTTTGCGTCATCTACCCCCATAAGTTTTTTCGGCTATCGTCCCGCGACCTCCAATTATTATGTGTGGGGAACGAGCGGACTTGATGCCCCGTATTTTGAACTTTTTGACACGGCGCCGCCTCCGACGGCGCCGCCGTCCGATCCGTGTGTTGCCACGAATACCTGCGCCTCGAACGTGCTCTTTTTACCCGGTATTGAAGGTAGCCGGTTATATGAAGGTACCGGCTGTGGCAAAATGGCCGAAGAGAAACTCTGGGAGCCGGCCAATTCACTCCTAGATGCCTACAAGGGCGATACGCATGTGACGGAACTCGCTCTTGATGCAAGCGGCAAGAGCGTGTGCAGTGACATATACGCAAAAGAGGGCGATCTCACTAGCGGAATTTACGCGTCGTTCGTAAGTGAAATGAATGGTCTCAAACAACACGGGACGATAAACGATTGGGAACCAGTTACCTACGATTGGCGTCTCTCGCTCAATGACCTACTCATCGGCGGCGCGCAGCACGGCGATAAGATTTATTACAACGAAGCGACCAGTACTCCTTATATCGAACAAACACTCCGACATCTCGCGGAAACTTCAAAGACGGGGAAAGTCACACTCATCGCTCATTCAAACGGGGGACTTCTTGCGAAGGCGCTCCTCAACACGCTTGGTGCCGAAGCGACAAAACTGGTTGACCGGGTAATCCTGGTCGCGTCGCCTCAAAGCGGCGCTCCGGCCGATATCGGTTCACTGCTCGTCGGGTATGATGCCGGTATCTATCGCTTCGGATTCCGGGTTGTTTCAAATATGGCCGCGCGCACTTTCGCGCAGAATTCGCCGATGGCGTATCACTTGCTCCCGTCTGAAGACTATCTTGAAAGCACTGCGCCGGACCTTGCACACCCGGTCATTAAGTTTAGCGGTACCGGCTATACAAAAGAAGAAGCGGCATACGGTAGTACCATTGCAAACCGTGCCGCACTTGATGACTTCCTTCTTGCCAAAGAAGGCGGGCGCTCCGTACCGGCTCCAAGCGACCTCGACAGTCTTGCCATACTGAATCCATCTCTAATAGCGTATGGCAACACCGTGCATGATGCCCTCGATCGGTGGGCGCCACCGCCGGGTATCGCAGTCGATCAGATCGGCGGATGGGGCGTCGATACAATTGCGGGTATTGATTTCTATACACAACAGCCGACTGACGTGTATACGGCATTTAACCCGGTGCGTTCGTATCGGCCGATCATTACCGAGGACGGGGACGGCACTGTAACCATTCCGAGTGCGTTTGAAATGGCAACGAGCACAAATGTAAAGAGGTATTGGGTGGATTTGCAATCTTATAACAAAATAAAGTCTATCAAGCGTAGTCATGCGGATCTTTTGGAAATCTCGCAACTACAGGGTCTTATAAAAGATCTCCTCACAGGCAGCACAACAACGCTCCCTTCCTACGTATCGATGACGCAACCACCGGCAGTCACAGGAAGTAAAAAACTCATTTTCTTCCTTCATTCACCACTGACGCTTGATCTCACGGATTCTTCGGGCAATGTCACCGGTATCAATGCTAATAATTCGATAACGGAAAATATTCCAGGCTCAACCTACGGCCAATTCGGCGAAGTAAAATACGTTATTGTTCCCGAAGGAAATCGATACGACCTCGCGATGCACGGCCAGGCGAATGGAACTTTTTCACTGGATGTACAAGAAATTATGGATGGCACAGTAACCGTTTCAACTACTCTTGCGGATGTCCCGACGACAGCGAGCACGACGGTTGCTATGAACGTGCAATCTGGCATATCGACGCTTTCGCCGATGAGAGTAGACGAGAATGGCGATGGCACGATTGACGCAACCCTCGTGCCAAGACTGGGGAGTACGGTATTTTTTGACACGACACCGCCCGAGCTCCAGATTGGTTTCAGTACGACAACCCAGACGCTCGCAGTAACGGGCTTTGACGCAGGCGGCATCGCCACGATAACAGCGACAACAACCTACCAGACTTCCGGGAGGAACCGGAAAGAAAAAGAGAAACATGATCATGCTCCTGCCGTGACCACCGTGACCGCTTCTGACGAGGCGGGAAATACGACGAAACTAATCTACACAGAACAAACATCTTCTGGCGGTGAGTACGACAGAGTCATACCCCAGGCGCTGGTCTACAATGGGGCGACCACAACAGTATCGTCGACGATACTTTTATACAGATGGGAAATCAAGAAAGGCAGATACCAGACATTAAATTCGTTTCTCCGCACGGCATCTTCCACACTTACCGCGCAATTTCATGCAAAGAAAAATGCGACGGTCATTCTGACGCAGTTGCCGCGCGCGCATGCCGATGATAACGGCGATCACGGTGCAGACGAACGCCCGACGCGGCAGATATTCCCCGGCATGGTGATACCGTATGTGGAAACAAACAAAGGGAATATCACTATCGGCTATTAGGTTAACTATGAAAACAAAAGCTGTCCAATTCATTCCGATCGCGTTTATTCTCTTGTCTGTAGGGTTCGTTTATTTTAGTCAGTGGTGCACTTCTCCTGGATACATGTGCTACAGAACTTGGTTGGACGGTATTTTTATTGATGTACTCAATCCGCTCTACTTTTTCGCTTTATACTCCCTTCCCGGAGCTCTCATCATCTCCTTCGTCCCCCGGCGCATCTTCATCTCATGGCTTAAACTCGCCGCATGGGCGCTACCGCTCGCCCTTATCTTTATTGCGCTGACGCCGGTCAATTGGATGGGTATCGGTCTTGATCTCTACCCGTTTTATCGCGATGATGCCGCACGTCTCGCCGGGCAAATTTTTTCGGGTATGAGCATCATCCTTATCATCTGGAAATATATAGTTGCGCGGCGTAAATCTCCTAAGATGTCATCTTAAACATGCTATCTTAGGAGATCCCAGCTAGAGAATCGGTCTAGCAAACAAAAAACCGCCCCGAGGGGTGGTTTTTTGTTTTGTGGTATATTCTCTTGCGTATGCAATTCCTAAAGAAACATTGGATTCTCGCGGCCGGCATCGGTATCGCCGTAGTGGCCGGTGCGCTCTCGGGCGTGTGGTACTACGCGGCGAAGACAAACATCCCGGCTTTCCCGATCAATCCTGCCGACACGATCGTTTCGTGGAACTTCAAAGGCGCATACACGGGGAATACCGCGCTGACCGCGCAAGCGAATGCCGATATCGTCCACTTGAAGAGTCTCCTTGGGAAAGGGAAGTACGATAACTACGACCTCTACATCGGCATCGGCAATGACGACAATCTGCTGGGCAACGGGACCGGAGCATACCGGAACTACGATCGTGCCATCGCCCTCTACCCCAACCAGGGTCTCGCGTATGCTAACCTCGCGCATCTCATGGACGAGCTCGGCGCCTACCACACCGCCGCCGATGCCTATGCGAAAGCGGTCGCGGTGGAACCCTCCGTCCTCGAGTACCAGCTTGAGCGCCTCTCCTTCCTTACTCAGCGATTCCCGAACGATAATCCGCGCATCCTCGCGGCACTCTCCGACGCGAGCAAGCAGTTCGGCGATACGCCTTCGGTCCTTGCCATAGAAGCGCAGTGGCTCACGGGGCAAGGCCGCTACGCTGATGCAATCAAAGCGTGGGAGACTGTCAAGATGCTGTCGCCACAGAGTCGCCAGGCGGCGATCAATGCCGAAATAGCGCGGCTCAAAGCGAAATGATGAAGTATATCGAACGCGTATATCCCTGGCTCCTGCTCGCGCCCGTCATCTTGCCGGTGGTGATCTGGAACAGTCTCATTTACCCATACCTAGTGCCCAAAACGCTGCTTTTTTACGCGCTCTCTTTCCTTGCCGTCGGCGCGTTCGTGCTCCTCGTGGCGCATGGCCGGACTTTTTTCTGGTCGCGGCTCGCGCGCAAAGAGACATGGATTCCTGCCGCGCTCCTCGCGCTCGCATACGTCGCGAGCATATTCGGCCTCGATTTCTATCGGAGTTTCTGGTCGCTCTTTGTGCGCGGCGACGGGCTTCTGATGCTCACATGCGCCGTCGCCGATTTCTACCTCATCCTGCTGTACGCCGACCGGCTATTTTTCAAGCAGTTGCTCTACGCGATTTCGGTCATCGGGACGTTCGTCGCGGTGTACGGCATCGGCGAGTGGCTTCAAGACCATAGCCGCATCGGGAGCCTGCTCGGGAATGCGGCGTTCTTTGCGGGGTATCTCGGCATGACGTTCTTCGCCACGCTCGCCGCGTCGCGCTCGCTTTCTCTTCTCTGGCGCCGCGCGGCGATCATCGGCGCCGTCCTCCAAGTCATCGCCATCGTGCTCACCGCGACACGCGGCACGATGCTCGCCCTCGGCGTCGCGTTCGTCGCATTCCTTTTATGGGTCGCTCTGCGGCCCTCTACACTCCGGTCGCGGCGCATCGCGGCGTCGGGCGTGCTCGGCGCGCTCGTTCTTTGCGGCGGCCTCTTCTTCGCTTTCCGCGCCGAAATCGCGCATGTGCCTTTCGCCCCCATCGCCCGCGTCGCCACTATCAGCACCCATGATCCAGATGTCGCGAGCCGTCTCTTCATCTGGAAGCACATGATCGGACAAATCGAGCAGCACCTCTGGCTCGGGGTAGGCGCCGAGCACATCGATGCGCTCTTCAATAATTTCTATGATCCGACGCAGATACAGGAACAGTGGTTTGATCGTTCGCACAATGCTTTCCTCGATTACGCCGCGCAGTACGGCATCGGCGGCCTCCTGCTTTACCTCGCGCTCATCGCGTCTTTCTTCATCGCCGCGCGGCGCATCCGCCGCCCGAGCTCCGCTTTAGAAGATGACCGTTTTGTCGCGGGGCTTTTCATGCTCCTCGCGCTGACGTATGCGGTGCAGAACTTCTTCGTCTTCGACACAATATCTTCCTTCTGGCTCCTGCTCGCGCTTCTCGCCGCGTTCCTCGCCCTTTCGCTTGAAGACGCGCCACGCGAGGCGCTCCCGTTGCCTTCGTGGACGCGCGGTGCGTCCTGGCTCTGCGCCCTCGTGCTCGCGCTCCTCATCATTCCGGCATCCGTGTATCCCGCGCTCGCGGCATACGACCTCTCGCACGCGTATCTATATCAGCGCGTCGATCCCGCAAAAGAAATACAGTATCTCAAGAGCGGCATGGCGCTCGGCACGTACGGCGACCTCGAATACGGTTACGAAGCGTACGACATGTACGCGAACGATCAGGCGACCGCGCTTACCGGCGCCGCGCGCGTTGCCGCGTACCAGGAGGCGCTCTCCATCCTCACCGCAGATTTCAACCGCTATACCTATGACGCGCGCACCGCACTCTACCTCGCAAGCGTGCTCTCGCTCGCGCCGCCGGGCGTCGCGGTCGATAACAATCTGCTCTCAGCCGCGCTTGCGCGCGCCATCCGCCTATCGCCCAAGCGCGCCCAATCCTGGTACATCCTCGTGAACATCTCCCTCAGCAACGCGAATGCCAATCCGGTCGGTTCGCCCGCTCGCGCAGAGGGCTACGCGGCCGCGCGCGACATCCTCAGGCGTTACATCGCGCTCGTGCCATCGTTATCCGAGCCGCATTTCGTTCTTGCCGAGCTTGATTTTGCCACAGGCGACATTTCCGCAGCCGCCGCGCAAGCGGCACTCGGGAAGGCGAATTATCGGAGCAACCTTGAGACTGCTCAGCGGGCGGCGGGGTATTATGAAAGCGTGAAAGATTGGAAAGACACGGTATTCTTCCTTTCGGAGGTCGTGCGCCTTTCGCCTTCCGACACTACCTCACGCTACGACCTTGCAAAGGCCTATTACCTTTCCGGCGACCCTTCCGCCGCGGAAACGATCGTAACTGGACTGCAGAAAACCGATCCGACGATACTCGGCACCGATCAGAATTTCCTTTCCGCT
Organism: bacterium; assembly: GCA_021836725.1. Classification (GTDB taxonomy): domain Bacteria; phylum Patescibacteriota; class Minisyncoccia; order Phycocordibacterales; family Phycocordibacteraceae; genus C7867-001. Next base: position 7,231 of record JAKBHL010000015.1, on the reverse strand, counting down.
ATCACTGCCTATGCCCAATCAAAAAAATAACAACCGACGCGATGCCGAGCGGCGCATGCTCCCATTCGTCATCGAGTTCGTGAAATTCTCTACAGCTTTCGCAGTCGTCATCGCCGTTGCGCTCCTCACGCTTCACGTCGCAACTGCCGCGCCGTTCTAAAACCCGTCCCAAATTCCCGTCCTCCCCGCGAAGGGTGTGCGGCAGAAAGAGGCTTACGGAGCGCGACGGCGCGAGTACGAGCCGCTTTTTCAGCAGAAAAAGACGGCGTACTCCTTTCTGTCGCACACCCTTCGCGGGGGTTTTGAAATTGATCTTAGCTTGCGCGTGCGTTTGATTCTGGTAGAGTGGCCCCTGTACGAACCGAAGACCGTAAGTGGCCCACCGGTCGATGGGCGTGAACCTTGCGCAGGGCGACCGAGCGCCAGTTCCCACTGGCGCTCGGAAACTCTCCTTACATTTCGTTCGTACGAAATATCGTATGGCAATATCAAAAGACAAAAAGCGCGCCATTGTCGCGAAGCTCACGGATGCTTTCAAAGAAGCGTCTTCGGTCGTGTTCGTCGGCTTCACGAAACTGACCGTTGCGGATGCGTCGAAAATGCGCGCCGAGCTCTCGCAGGCGGGCGTGCGCTACTTCGTCGCGAAGAAAACGCTCATTAAGAGAGCGCTTGCAGAGCGGGGCTACCAGGGCGAGGTACCCGATCTTCCCGGGGAAGTCGCCCTCGCATGGACGACGGGAGAAGTGACGGCGCCAGCGCGCGGCGTGTACGCGTACAGCAAGAAACTCAAAGGCGTTCTCGCGCTTTTGGGAGGCGTGTTTGAGGGCGCATTTGCGGACGCCGAAAAGATGATTGCGATCGCGACCATTCCGCCGATGCCGGTTTTGCGCGGCATGTTCGTGAACGTCATCAACAGTCCCATCCAGGGGCTCGTGGTCGCGCTCGACAAGATTCGTGAAAAGAAAGTTTAGCAAGCTCATAACAAAATCGTATGGATGAAATACAGCAGATCCCCGCAGACGCTCCGGTAACCGAGGCGCCCGTGGAAGTTCCGGCGAAGTTCAAGAAACTCGTCGAGGAAGTCGAGGCGATGACCGTTCTCGAACTCTCCGAACTCGTGAAGGTGCTCGAGAAGAAATTCGGCGTAAGCGCCGCCGCGGTTGCCGTTGCCGGCCCCGCCGCAGGAGCCGCGCCGGAGGCGGATGCGAAGTCGACTGCGGATGTCGAGCTCACCGACGCGGGCGCCGGCAAGATCGCCGTCATCAAAGCGGTGAAAGAGGCGCTCGCTCTCGGCTTGAAGGAGGCGAAGGATCTCGTCGACGGCGCTCCTTCGATGCTGAAGACCGGCATGAAGAAAGAAGAGGCCGAAGCGCTCGCGAAAAAGCTCACCGACGCAGGAGCGAAAGTAACGTTGAAGTGATATTTCGTAACAAACCGAGCACCATGGCAACCATGGTGCTCGGTTTTGCGTTTTTACTCCCGAGCATTTACACTGGCGGCATTCATGGAACCGCTCGCAAAGATTTTCGGCTCACCGGCCCGTCTGAAGACAGTGCGACTCTTCGTATTCAATCAGGACAGCGCTTTCACGCTTGCCGAAATCAGGGAACGAACCAAGCTCTCAAGCGGCGCCGCGCGCCGCGAAGTAGCCGAACTCCTTTCCGCGGGCCTTGTACGGAAAAAGGGCATGCGCGCCTCGGCGCGCTACCAGGCGAACCCGCGTTTCGAGCACCTTGGCGCGCTCGACGCATTCATTCGCGAGACGACGGGCATCCGTCCGCAGAACATCATACGGGCGCTCAAGGGAGCCGGAGCATTGCGTCTTGTCGCACTCTCGGGACTCTTCACCGGCATTTTGGAATCGCAAATCGATCTCCTCATCGTGGGCGATCATCTGGAGGAGCGCGCGCTCGCGCGCGCTGTGCACTCCCTCGAAGCGGAACTCGGCCGCGAAATCCGCTACGCCTTTTTCGCAACGGCCGATTTCCGCTATCGCCTCGGGGTCTATGACCGCCTCCTGCGGGACGTTTTTGACTATCCACACCGTCTTCTCGTCGACAAAATAGGGCTCTAAAAATGGTATACTCTGCCATAGATACTCGTATGTGAGAGCGAGTAATTAGCCACATAAACAAAGCGTTATTCACTATGGTTTTCACTACATGGGCGGATGTGCTTAGCCAGTCTTTCCAGAATCTTTTCTACGGACTGGTGGCGTTCATCCCCAACTTGGTCATTGCGATCGTCATCTTCATCGTCGGCTGGCTCATCGGCGCCGGTCTTGGCCGCGTGGTCGCGCAAATCGTAAATTCGCTCCGCATCGATCAAGCGCTCAAGTCGACCGGTATAGAGCGTGTGCTTTCCCGCGCCGGTTTCGAGCTTTCCTCAGGGAAATTCCTCGGTTTCCTCGTCAAATGGTTCTTCATCATCGTCTTCCTGGTCGCTTCGCTTGATGTGTTGCACCTCACGGCAGTGGATGCTTTCCTCAGCGATGTCGTCCTCGGCTACCTCCCGCAGGTGATCGTGGCAGTCTTGATCCTGCTCGTCGCGGCGGTCGTCGCCGAGTCGGCGGATCGCGTCGTCACGGGTTCGGCGAAAGCGGCATCACTGCACGCGGCAGGATTCCTCGGCAAAGTCGCGCACTATGCGATCTGGATATTCGCGATCCTCGCGGCGCTCGCACAGCTCAATGTCGCGACGGCTTTCGTGCAGACATTGTTCACGGGCGTTGTCATCGCGGTATCACTTGCCATCGGCCTTGCATTCGGACTCGGCGGACAGGGCGCCGCGCAGCGTTACATAGAGCATCTGCAATCGGAAATAAGAAAGTAAAAGCAAACTTTTTTAGAAAACCGCCCCTCAAAATGAGGGGCGGTTTTCTTTTCGACTCACGGTATACCGGTATCCACATTGCGCTAATACGCCGGCCTCCCTATACTGCATAGCATCATGCAAAAAAATCAATTTTTGAGCGGAAGATTTTTCGTACTGGCGATAATCGCACTTTTTGTATTTTTCGGCAGTCAGCCGAAACTAGTGCACGCCGCCATTGGTCTTAGTTCCGGGGTTATACCTCCAACCAATCTTGTCGCTACGGCCGGCAACGCACAAGCGACGATATCGTTTACGGCTTCAACAGGAGGGGGTATCACGGGATACACCGTCACCTCTTCGCCGGGAAATATAACGGCAACAGGCAGTTCGTCTCCTATCACGGTTACCGGCCTCACGAACGGCACGACCTATACTTTTACCGCGATGGCGACAAATAGTTCAGGACAAACAGGTCCCCTCGCGTCAGACCCATCAAACGCAGTGACACCCGAAGCCCCGGTCACGCCGGCTGTCGGTTCCATTCTCCCCGGCTACACGGAACAAAATCCTCTTCCTTGGGAAACCGCAGTTCCGCAGATAAATCCGAAAACAGGGAATGTTGCAACCTCGACTGCAACTACGACGACGTCCGCGGGTACGATTGTGAATGCAAAGTACATATTCAAGCGGAATCTCGAACTCGGCACAAGCGGCAGAGACGTGAAAGAATTGCAAATGTTCCTGAACGCGCATGGATTCATCGTCGCGCATCAAGGCCCGGGTTCTCCGGGGCAGGAAACGACGTACTTCGGCCTCTTCACGAAGGAAGCCCTCATAGCCTTTCAGAATGCGCACAAAGCGGCGATCCTTGCGCCCCTCGGGCTTTCTGGCGGCACCGGATACTTCGGTGCAAGCACGCGCGCGTTCGTAAACGCCACGCCCTAGAGCCCGTCTCAAACCTCCGTCTCCTCCGCGAGAGGTATGCGGCAGAAAGAGGCTTACGGAGCGTGACGACGCGAGTACGAGCCGCTTTTTGAGCACAAAAAGACGGCGTACTCCTTTCTGCCGCATACCCGAGCGGGGGATTTAAAGATAGGTTCAAAACGCGTAGACGCGCCTCTCGCACACAGCGCCTTGACGCGCTGTGGCCGCTCGTCTATACTCCCTCTACGTGTCTACGAACCGAAAGAACCAAACTTTTAGGAGCGGATAGGCCGTAAGGCCCGCGCGTGTAAACGCGAAAGAACCGCTTCAGGCGGTTCTTTTGTTTCCGGAGGCACGGATCTTTGACATACGAATACGCATAGGTATCCCAGCACTCAATCTTTGAGTGCTGGGGAAGTCGCTACTTTCGCAATAGTGGTGTTGTGAAAGTAGCGGGTGCGAATTGAAAATGATTGTGCTATGTAGGTCTCCGCACGGGAGACATAAGAGTGCACGGTGGATGCCTTGGCCTAGGACGGCTATGAAGGACGCGACTAACCTGCGAAAAGCTTCGGGGAGGCGGTTTGTAGCCTTTGATCCGGAGATATCCGAATGGGGAAACCCTTCCAGTCTTGAACTGGAAATCCGCGGGGTAACGCCTGCGAGAAGCGAACCCGGGGAAGTGAAACATCTCAGTACCCGGAGGAAAAGAGAACAATATGAGTAGCGTTCTCTTCAAGCGTATGTTCGTTTGAAGGGAACGCTACTCGCGTGATACCCCCAGTAGCGGCGAGCGAAAAGGGAAAAGCCCAAACCGAAGCTTTCGGGCTTCGGGGTTGTAAGATATGAGCTCCGTACTTGTACGAGAAGAGTTACCAATCGTCTTTATAGCGGAAGCTGCTGGGAAGCAGCGCCACAGAGGGTAATGGCCCCGTACGCGAAATAAATGACGACTCTTGCCCATATTCTTGAGTAGCTCGAGACACGAATAGCTCGAGTGAATCTGCCGGAACTAACCGGTAAGGCTAAACACGTCCTATGACCGATAGTGAACTAGTACCGTGAGGGAAAGGTGAAAAGAACCCCGAGAGGGGAGTGAAATAGACCTGAAACCGTGTACTTACAAAGGGTCGAAGCGGATGCTTGCATCCGTGACGGCGTGCCTATTGAAGAATGAGCCGGCGAGTGTGTGTATCTTGCGCAGCTAAGCCCTTCCGGGGCGGAGCTTAAGGGAAACCGAGCGTGAATAGCGCGATTGTAGGATACATACGACCCGAAGCCAGATGAGCTTGCCATGAGCAGGGTGAAGTTGTTCGAAAGAGCGATGGAGGCCCGAACCCGTAGGTCGTACAACGCCTTGGGATGACTTGTGGTAAGGAGTGAAAAGCTAATCGAATCTGGGAATAGCTGGTTCTCTCCGAAACAGCTTTTGGGCTGGCGTTGCGATATGTGTACGTGGGGGTAGAGCACTGGAAGGGGCCAACAGGGAGAAATCTCGTGGTTCCTATCAAACTCCGAATACCACGTGCCCGCGCAGCAGTTAGAAGGTGGGGGCGAAGCTCCATCGATCGAGAGGGGAAGAGCCCAGATCGCCACTTAAGGCCCCTAAATCGACGCTCAGTACATCCACAAGGAAGTGAGGATCCATTGACAGTGAGGATGTTGGCTTAGAAGCAGCCACCATTTAAAGAAAGCGTAACAGCTCACTCATCGAGGGTTCTCGCGCCGAAGATGATCGGGGTTAAGCGTCGTGCCGAAATTGCGGGCGTCCTGAGGCTCCGGCCGAAGGACGCGGTAGGAGAGCGTTCGTATCGCGCTGAAGGCAAAGGGGTAACCCATGCTGGAGCGTTACGAAGTGAGAATGCCGGTACAAGTAACCACAATGCAGGTGAGAACCCTGCACGTCGAAAGACCAAGGTTTCCTCAGCTATGGTGATCAACTGAGGGTTAGTCGGGCCTAAGGGGATGGCGAGAGCCGCACCCGATGGACACACGGTTAATATTCCGTGACCGCATAAAGAGGCTAAGGAGTGACGGACTGCTGTATGCGCCGCCGGTTATTGGATTCCGGTCGGCAGTGCGAGGGCGCGCGTTAGGGAAATCCGGCGCGCATTACCCCGAGCACTGACGCAATTTCCTCCTACGGGGGGAGAGAGGGCGCAAAGCGCGGTTTCAAGAAAACCTTCTACGCATTCAACTCTGTATGCGACCGTACCGCAAACCGACACAGGTGGTCCGGTCGAGAAGACCAAGACGAACGAGTGAGATGTCCTCAAGGAACTCGGCAAAAAAGCGGCCGTAAGTTAGCGATAAGGCCTGCCCTTCGCCTTCACGGGCGGGGGGCCGCAGTGAAAGTTTCCCTGGCAACTGTTTACCAAAAACACAGCTCCCTGCAAACTCGTAAGAGGAAGTATAGGGGGTGACACCTGACCAATGCCGGAAGGTCAACCACGGTGGGTATCCCGCTTTTAGCGGGATGCTGGACTGTGTAAGCCCCGGTGAATGTCGGCGATAACTATAATCGTCCTAAGGTCAGACACACTTTTCACAAATGTCAAGTGTGTCTGAGGATTGGGACGATTATAGGGTGAACAGACACACGCTGCCTTACCGTGCAGCAATGCGCGGATTAATCCGTTTTCGACTGTATGCTGGAAAGTCTGTGGATAAAATCCTAAGTATCGAGGGCTACTCGCGATAAAATAGACAAGGTAGCAAATCATATTGTCTATGGCTCGCAGTGAAAATGCCTCTCGTGCAGACAATCAGCAGGAAAGTCTTGCGAAATCAGAATTCGTTGGATGGGTAGTTGGTTTTGTCGATGGCGAAGGATGTTTCTCCATCAATTTTCTTCGGCAACCGGACAGGAAAGAAAAGACCCGGACACGAAGGGGATACACAACCGGTTATCAGATTTTCCACGAATTTGCCGTGACCCAAGGTATGAGTAGCAAGAAAGCTCTTGAATCGATACGGGATTTTTTCGGAGTGGGAGGTTTGTATCTCAACACGAGATACGACAATCACAACGAACACTTGTATCGATATGTTGTGCGGAAAAGAGCTGATTTACTTCAGACCATTATCCCGTTCTTTGAACGACACGAGTTACGGACAAAGAAACGAAGTGACTTCAAAAAATTCGTGCGGTGCATGCATACAATTGAGAAAGGAAAGCATCTAAAAGTAAAAGGATTGATTTCCGTAGCTCATATTGCAAGTACTATGAATCGAAAGAAGAATGGAAAGATTCTCGCAAGAATCCTCAGAGACCATGCGTCGAATATCCCTCGTGGATAAAGATATGGTCCGGACTTTATGGCGACATAAAGAAACAAGCAGAAATGGCTTGTTCCGCAAGTAAGATTGTGGGTAACAGACTCAAGCGCAATTCCTTGTCGGGTAAATTCCGACGTGCACGAATGGTGTAATGACTGGGGAACTGTCTCGAGGACTCGCTCGGTGAAAATGCACTTCCGGTGAAGATGCCGGA
>JAKBHL010000011.1 GCA_021836725.1 bacterium | reverse complement strand
CTTCTGAAGATCTGGCGCGCATACGGCATGACCATCCTCATGGTGAACCACCTCATCCCCGACGCCATCGAGCTTTCGGATCAGATCATCGTCATGGGCGCGCACCCGGGCCATATAGAAAAGACCATGCTCGTCGACCTCGCGCGCCCGCGGGACGTGCGGAGCGCGCAATTTTTCAAACAAGTCGATCTCTTGACCGAGGCCATCCGCACCGTTTCCTAGACTTCGACAGCCAGCAACACGAGGCCCGATCACGGGCATTTGCTATAGTAGTGGGATTCATGCAGGAAAACGCGCTCACCGTCACGAATCTTGAAAAGACCTACGCCGGGGGCACCGCGGCCCTCCAAGGGGTCTCTCTTTCCGTGCCCACGGGGAACTTTTTCGCGCTTTTGGGGCCGAACGGTGCCGGTAAGACGACGCTCATCGGCATCGCAACCGGGCTTGTCACTCCTTCGGGCGGCGCGCTTGAGATGCTCGGCGTTGACGCTTTCAAGGAGCCTGAACGGGCGCGGCGCGCGATCGGCGTCGTCCCGCAGAATCTGAATCTCGATTTTTTCGGCAGGGCGATCGACATCGTCGTCAACCAGGCGGGTTACTACGGCATCCCGCGCGCAGTCGCGCTTCCGCGCGCCCGAGCGCTCCTCACCGACCTCGGACTCGGCGATAAAATGGAGGCGCGGACGCGGGAACTCTCGGGCGGGATGCAGCGGCGGCTCATGATAGCGCGCGCCCTGGTGAACGAGCCGAAGCTCCTCTTCCTCGATGAACCGACGGCGGGCGTCGACGTCGAGAGCCGGCGTGGCATGTGGAAATACCTTCAGACGCTTGTCGCGAAAGGCGTCACGATCTTCCTCACCACGCACTACCTCGAAGAAGCCGAACAGCTCGCCAAACGCATCGCCATCATCAACAAAGGCACGATCGTCGCACACGGCACGCTCGAGGAAATCCTCGCCCTCAATACAGGCCCGGCCGCGGCGCATGAAGACGGCTTCCGCGGCGGACGCCTTGAGGAAGTGTATTTGAAACTTACCCACACTCCGGCCGCTAGCGCGCACCTATGACACCCTACGAACAGTGGATCTCATTCTACACCATCATCCGCAAAGATGTCGTGCGGATGCTGCGCATCTGGCCGCAGACCTTCCTCCCCTCGATCGTCACCTCAGCTTTGTACTTCCTCATCTTCGGCTCTTTTCTCGGTTCGCGGATCGGGCAGGTGCAGGGCGTCTCGTATATCGCATTCGTTGTCCCGGGCCTTGTGATGCTCTCGGTCGTGATGAATTCTTACATGAACTCCTCGTTCACGATGTTCTCCGCGAAATTCTTCAGCCGCACTATCGATGAGATACTCGTCTCCCCCACGCCGCCGTGGATCATCATCGCGGGATTCGTCTCGTCGGCGATGCTTCGCGGCATTATGACCGGCGTCCTCGTGCTCGCCGTCGCGCTCTTTTTTACGCATCTTTCCGTATACTCTGTCGCGAGCATCGCCGTATTCATCGTCCTTACGTCGCTCATCTTCGCGCTCGCCGGGCTTATAAACGGCGTATACGCGAAATCGATCGATGGCATCAACATCGTGCCGACCTTCATCCTCACGCCGCTCGTCTATCTTGGCGGGGTATTCTACTCCACCGAATTGCTCCCCGGCTTCTGGGGGGCCCTCACCAAATTTGATCCGATATTCTATCTCATCAATGGCCTTCGGTACGGCTTTCTCGGAATCTCCGACGTTTCGCTTGCGATTTCGCTTGCCATTCTCTTCGTCCTCACCGGCGTCCTTCTTCTCGCGAACTGGTACCTGATCCGCACCGGACTCGGCTTGAAACAGTAAAACAAGCCGCCCGTCCCCATCCCCGCAGCGGAGCTGACGGGGCATTCTGGTCGATTTCAGTGAGACAAGGCTGCGCTAGGAGTGCTTGCGGTGTCGTGCGAGCGCGGCCTTCAGGAACTCGGTGAACAAAGGGTGCGGAGAGAGCGGGCGCGCCTCTAGCTCCGGGTGAAATTGCGTGCCGAGCATGAAAGGATGCACCGCGCGCGGGAGCTCGGCGATTTCCATCAGCACCGAATCGGGGGAGGTGCCGGAGAACACCAGTCCCGCATCCTCGAGCCGCTTCACGTACGCCGGATTGATTTCATAGCGGTGGCGGTGGCGCTCCTCGACAAGCTCTTTCTTGTACGCGGCGCGCGCGAGCGTGCCTTTTTTCAGGTACGCCGGGTACACGCCGAGGCGCATCGTCCCGCCGTATTTGTTGTCGGCAAGGTGCTTCTTCTGCTCGAGCATGACGGCGACTACCGGATCGGGGGTGTTCTTCCTCACCTCGGTGGTGTGCGCATCCTTAAGCTTCAGCACGTTGCGCGCGTATTCGATAACCATGAGCTGCATGCCGTAGCAGAGGCCGAAGTAAGGGATTTTCTTTTCGCGCGCGTACCGGATCGCCCGCAGCTTCCCTTCGATGCCGGTCTCGCCGAATCCGCCGGGCACGATGATGCCGTCGTACTTGGAAAGCGTGGCGGCGGCGGAGCTTCCGCCGCGCTCGATGTCTTTTGAATTTATCCAGGTGATCTTCGGATGGCGGCCGAGCTTCGCCGCGGAGAATTTTATCGCTTCAATGACCGAAAGATACGCGTCGGAAAGGACGAAATCGCCCGTATCGAAATATTTGCCGACGATAGCGATGCGCACCTCCGGCGCTTTCGCGTTTGCCGCCGCAAGCGCGAATTTTTTCCATGCGGCAAGAGACGCCCGCCGCTTCTCGGGCAGTTTGAGCGCGTCGAGAAGCGCGTCGCTCAGCTTGTCTTTCTCGAAATTAAGCGGCGCTTCGTAGATGCTTTTGATATCCGGCGCGGCGATGACGCGGTCTTTGCGCACGTTGCACCACACTGCGAGCTTCTCCTTGCGTTTTTCGTCGATGGGCTCTTTGGAACGCGCGATGATGAAGTCCGGCTGCACGCCGTAGGAATTCAGGTCGCGGACCGCCGTCTGGGTCGGTTTCGTTTTCATCTCGCCGAGGGTGCCGGGGGTCGGCAGGTACGACACCATCACGAAAAGCACGTCCTCCGGCCGCGTCATCTTCAGGACGCGCGCCGCTTCGATGAAGAGCGCGTTCTGGAAGTCGCCTATCGTCCCGCCTATCTCAATGACCGAGACGCGGCTGCCGTTGTGCGCGGCCGCTTTCTCGATCCGCCCTAAAATTTCGTCGCGTACATGCGGTATGGCCTCCACGCATTTGCCGCCGTACTCGAGCGCGCGCTCGCGGGCGATGACCGACTGGTACACCATGCCGCTCGTCATGTAGTCCGCATCGGTGAGATCGCGTCCGAGGAATCGCTCGTAGTTGCCCATGTCCTGATCGGTCTCAAGGCCGCTACGGAGCACGAACACTTCGCCGTGTTCGGTCGGATTCATCGTACCGGCATCGACGTTCAGATACGGGTCCACTTTTACGAGATTCACCGGATAGCCCTTTTGCTCGAGCAGGAGGCCGATGGAACTCGTGACGACGCCCTTGCCGACGCCGCTCATCACCCCGCCGAGGACGAATATGTATTTGTGGCCTTCTCGTGCCATGAGCGGCTTAGACTTTCAGATACTTACGGATAGCGAGCACGGAGGCGATGGAGCCGAGCGCGATGCCCGAGAGCATGAGTATGAGGAAAAAGAGTATGAAGTGGCTGAGGTAGTAGCTCGCGAGATCGAAACCGCCGAACCAGCCCGCGGTCTTCATCCCCGCGTACCACGTCGCCGGCCACAAGAGGATGAGGACGAGCGCGGCCGCGAGCGCGCCGGTGATGACGCCTGCGACGATAAACGGCCCCTGGATATACGCATTGCTCGCCCCCACGAGCCGCATGACCGCTATTTCATCTTTTGTGGTGTAGATGGCGAGACGGATCGTCGCGAAAGCGATGAGGATCGAGGCGAGGGCGAAGAGGAAGATGATGGCGAAACCGATTTCGCGCGTCGCCTGTATCGCGAGGGAAAGACGGTTGATGACTTCCTTGTTCTGCGCGTAATTTATGCGGTCGATGATCGAGGCGCCGCCGGAAGAAAGCGCGGGCGACGCTTCGAGGAAGTTCACGATGCTTTGGTATTCGGAAGGGTCTGTCGCGCGCACTTCAAGCGACGCGTCGAGTGGGTTGCCGCCGAGCTGATCAAGCGCCTGGAGCGTGAGCTGGTCGTTTGCGTGCCGCGCGCGGAAAGCCGTGAGCGCATCGGCGGCCGAGGTGTACGTGACGCTCGTCACCTGCGGCAGCTTTTCGAGCTGATCCTTTACGGCAAAGATCTGCTGCTCGCTCGCGGTCGTGACGAAGTACACCGAGACGTCCACCTTGTTCTCGATGATATTGAGCGTGTAGGAAAGGAGCGCGGAGAGGAAGACGAGCGAACTGATGATCGCAAGCGTTACGGTCATGATAAGCAGGGTCGCCGCCGAAACCGCGCCGCCGCGGATGAAGCTCTTGCCGCCGCTCACGAACATCCGTTTGATAATCATCAGGTTCATATCGGGTTCATTGTACCAGGCACGGCATCGTTCTCCCTATCGTTTTCATAGGACGTACCTGCCTTCCGCATCGTCACGCACCAGCTTGCCCCGGTCGATGGTCACGACGCGCTTGCCGATGGCGTCTACGACGCCCTTGTTGTGCGTGGTTATGATGACCGTCGTTCCAAGCTCGTTGATCTTCTTGAGTATTTCGACAACCTCGTAGGTGTTTATAGGATCGAGGTTGCCGGTCGGTTCGTCGGCAACGATGATATCCGGCTGATTGATGATTGCGCGGCCGATGGCGATGCGCTGCTTCTCGCCGCCCGAGAGCTGATCGGGGAAAAGCGGGGCTTTATCGGCGAGATTCACGAGCTCGAGGATGTAGGGCACGTCGCTTGCGATTTCATCGTCTGACCGGCCCGCCGCTTCCATCGCGAAAGCGATATTTTCATACGCGGTCTTGTTCGGGATGAGGCGGAAATCCTGGAATACCATGCCGATCCGGCGGCGATAGTGGTGCAACGCCGAACTCGGCAGGTCATTGACGTCGATGGATTCAAAAAAGACCGCGCCCTCCGAGGGGCGCTCCTCCGCGAGAAGGAGTTTCAGAAGCGTCGTCTTCCCCGCGCCTGAATGGCCGACGATGGAAACGAATTCCTTCGGAGCGACGGATAGCGTCACCTCTTCGAGTGCCGCCGTATCCCCGTACCGCTTCGTTACCTTGTCAAAATAAATCATGCGTCGCCGTTCATTGTACCTTATCCGACTGCGTCAATGAAATCGTCCAGATCGCCCGAGAGCACCCGCTCCGGATTGGCCGATTCGTGGCCCGTGCGGTGGTCTTTCACCATCTTGTAGGGGTGAAGGACGTAGGAACGGATCTGGCTGCCCCACTCGTTCGCGGTTGTGGCGGCGACGGAGCGGCCTTTTGCTTCGGCGGCGCGGCGGGCTTCCTCCTGGGCGAATATTTTCGCTTTCAAGAGTTCGAGCGCTTTCTCGCGGTTTGCCTGCTGGCTGCGCTCGCTTGAGACGTGCACGGAAAGATTCGTCGGCACATGCGTGATGCGCACGGCCGTCTCGCGTTTGTTCACGTTCTGCCCGCCGGCGCCGCCGGATTTCGCAAATTGTATTTCAAGATCGTCGGGCTTGAGCTCGACCGCGTCGGCGGGAATGAGCGTCGGGAGCACTTCGACAAGCGCAAAGGACGTCTGGCGCTTGGCGGAAGCATTGAAAGGCGACTGGCGCACGAGCCGGTGCACGCCCGCTTCGTGTTTCAGCCGCCCATATGCGCGAGCGCCGGTTACTTCCAAAAGGACGTTACGGTACCCTCCGTGCGTATTCTCATTGGCATGGAGTTCGCGCACGCGCCACCCTTTCTTTACCGCGTAGCCCTCGTACATGCGGCGGAGCATGCGTGCGAAATCCTCGGCGTCGTCTCCGCCGGCGCCCGCGAGAATGGCGAGCGAGGCGTTCCCCCGATCATGCGGGTCGCCTTCGCCGCCCTCTTTGAGCGCCTGGTATTCCTGCACCAACGCCTGTGCCTGCGCTTTATCCGTCCAGAAATCGGGCGACGCCATCATCGCTTCCAATTCCGCGAGCCGCGCTGCTTTATCGTCAGCCATTGTGCGCCGTAATCACCGGACGGTATGGTCGCCGGGGTTCCCTCCCGATTTCTTTATCGCATATTCCAGCTTTTCTTTCTCCATGCGCAATTCTTCAATCCTTTGATGCATCTTCCTGCTTGCTTTGAGGGATTGCTCGCGATCCTCGAGCGCGGGCACGGACGCCGCAAGCGTGTCCTCAACGCTTTTCCCGAATTTCTCTTCCAATTCCATGAGTTCTTTCTGCACCTCCTGGTACCTTTCAACGGGATCCTTTTGCGCAAAACCCTCGCGCCAGCGGAGTTCGGAAGCGCGGGCGCGCGAAACGCCCATCTCGTGCGACAGCTTTCCCATGCGTTCCATAGACATACGTCCGTATAGTAGTCGAGATGCACGGGCAGTGCAATCAGGGTTTTCTCTGAGCCGCCTCTCAGATTCGGACTGAGGACCTACTCCTTACGAAGGAGTTGCTCTACCAGCTGAGCTAAGGCGGCGTTCCTCATTTCTACCACATAATGTCTTTCTGAAAAAGTGAGCCGAGAGTCGGGATTGAACCGACGACCTCATCCTTACCATGGATGTGCTCTACCGACTGAGCTATCTCGGCTTAAGGCACAAGCGCATACTAGCTGAATTCACCTATACTTTCAATTTATATATAAAAACGTTATATACTCCCTCCATGGAAGGTCTCGCGCATTATGAGAAAGAGGAGCGCCCGTGGGGGAATTTTGAGCGCTTCACGCTCAATGAAAAAACGACCGTGAAGATAGTATCGGTCAACGCCGGAGAGTCCATCAGCCTCCAGACTCACGAGCATCGCGACGAGTTCTGGCATGTGATCAAAGGTTCCGGCGTGATACGCATAGGAGACAAAAACAACGATGCCAAGGAGGGCGATAATTTTTTTAGTCCGCGGCACTCGGAACATCGCGTTACGGGCGGCCCCGGCGGGCTCGCTTTCCTTGAAATAGCATTCGGTGATTTTGACGAAAATGACATCACCCGGCTAGAGGACCGGTACGGGCGCGCGTAGCGCAACGGGTGCCTGGCCCCCTGCGAGGCAGGTATTTTGTATGGGAGACGGGCTTGGCCAAGCGCTCGCTTCGTCGCCCCGTCGCTCCTCGCTCTGCTCGGCCCTACTCGCACGACCTGTTTTGCTAAACAGGTTCCCGTGCTCGCCTTCAAGTCCCGTCTCTCGTCTGCAGAATAATAGAAAAGCCGGAATGCCTCCGGCTTTTCTATTCTGCGCGCCCTCGTGGACGCTGTTGGAACCAAAATCCGTGAGCATCAGGGCTATATTTTCGTAGCTGATTTGAGGGAGAGAGTTGGCGTGTAGCTATAAACCAGTGCTTTCGGGGGGACTTGAACCTCCAACCTTACCGATAGAAGCGGCTTGCTCCATCCATTGAGCTACGAGATCAGTACAGATCACCTGCTCCGAGGACTGGACGATGTTAGAACCGTTTTGTTAGAGGGCAAGAGCGAGTTTTTCTACAAGTGCCCTGCGTTTGCAATGTCCATCAGCTAAATGTCATCCTTCAACTCCACCGCATCATCTGCGTCCAGACCAAGTTCATCCATAATTTCTTTGACGTGCACGGCTTCCTCTGCGTCAAGGTCATAGTCGTTCATCAATTCGTGCAGTTCTTCAAGGTCGTCCGCATCCATAACTCAATTTTACCCCACAGTGCAATACACTATTTCTAATCTGCGCGGGCTTGTGGGTTCTATTAGAAACATAATCCTAGGCACTAGTAACCATTGAGATGTGGTCGAGAATCAATATTTACACCAACTAGACAAAAACGTCCTCGTTAAGAGGACGTTAAGTTTTAGATTGAATTATTGCAAACTCTCCTTCAGAAAGCTGGAGAACATTTTTGTACTCGACTTGATTGATGAGCCGATCTACCTCTGTCCAATACACGTCCAAGCTACCGAATGCGTTTCCGCCGGGGAGTGTAGCAGATCTGTAGTGAGCAACTGCCAACACATCCACCAAACCAAGGCCATTGCACACCTCCGGGATTTGGCCAAGCTTCACATACTTGCTTGCCAAAGCGTACGCGCCAGCAGAGGACCCTGCGATGGTTTTCTGCTCAAGGTCGCAGAGCCAGTCGCCAGCTTGGTTTAACATCTTCAGAAGCCTCTCCGTATCGCCGCCGCGCAAAACTACAGCATCTGCCGACGCTACCTGGCTCTTGAAGTTTGCTACCGTTGCCAATGTGACTTGTGAGGAGGGGTCGAATAAAAGCCCTGTGAGCAAACCCCTCTCTTGTTCAAGAATAGCGGGCCAGGCTTTCATCTCGCGAGCAAAGGCGCAGATGACCACCTTCGCCCCCTTCCCATACGGAGCCACGAGCTTCTGGTAGAAACCCGCCCCGCCGTCACGAGCGCGAGGAAGGTGCCCACCCCCAAGAATGAATCGACATTGTCTCATAACTATTTCCTTTCCTGAGTTCTTTCCAGGTTGGTTATACCACACCATAAAGGAACGTGCAATACTTGCATGTGAGCATGCGCATGACCGTACCTACCGCCCTCGCCTAGTTCCTCTCCATGATCTCCCATTACGACCACAAGCGTCGGTCGGCTGTTCTCAAGCATCCGCATCAATTCTGCAAGTTGCGAATCCACCCATTCAAGCGCCCCTCTCTGCGCCGAGAGCAAAAGTGACTTCTCATTATCCGTTAAACCTGACTCTGGATGCTGATGCTTTATGCTATCCAGAGCATACATCTTCTTGACTGCCCGGACGTACTCTGCAGTAGCGACCATACCCGGGTAGTCGTATGGTATATGGGTCTCTGGACAGTTAATGAAGAGGAAGAAGGGTTTCTCGAGATTGAGATCCTTCAATATTTTTTCGCGGTTAGCCAAGGGGAACTGATCGTCTGAACGCGGTATGTTTTCGATCTTAGATATGCCATGTGGTTTTTCGAAGTGAGTAAATTTGGGGAACAAGCTCGGGAGCAGGTTATCACCTTGACTGCTAAAGAAAGACACTCCACCCACTCCGACCACTTCATGCCCAAGTTCTCTGTAATGATCGATGATATTTGCTTCTGCGTATTCAACTAAGGGAATTTTGTGGTTCTCACGTGCATTCTTCGAGCGCCATATCTGGCTATAGGACCCGAAAAAGAACGGGTTCCCGTCGATGATATTGGGTAGTATGCCACTAAAAAAGGAAACGTGTGACGGTAATGTATAGGTGCCGGGAGCCTCCCCCATACGCAAAGGCCCGACCGAATTCAGAAAAGGGACGTGTGCTGCTGCCGCAGTGTCATAACGACAGCTATCTACGACAACAAACAGAACATTGTGATCTGTCTCAGAAAAATTTTTGTCGTCAATATTCATATGAATTCCCGGCGGTTAGTCTTCCCTTTCTTTTTTTTGCTAATGCGTAGTTCAAAGCTTGCTATTCTGTTCCCCAGTTGTCCCTTCGACTCGTAGTATCGCACAACCTCGCTAAGGCTAGGGCCTTCGGTTTTCCCGGTAAGCATCAGCCTGAGAGCGGAGTAATATCGTTTCTTTTCCATTGCCAAGACTGCTTGATACTTTGGCGCATCACTGAACAAGTCGCCGAATGCAACTCCCGTAAGTTGCCCCTTAAATAGATTGTATATTAATTGCGCATCACTGAAAGAGTCGGTGTCACCAGCCAGCTCTACGCAGTTATCGATATCAATGCTTTCGATCTTCGTGAGATCATTTAATGGACTCCTCCTTCTTACATATACGCCTAGTAATTCTGGATCTGATGCCAATCGCTCCGCGTATGCTGGATTTCTAGCCTTCGCGATTTTTAGCAACTCCGCGCTATATGTTTGGTCGTCCATCTCTCTAATGGAAGCGGATTGATGAGTTCTTAAGACCTCGAGCGAAAATCTGGTATTCGATGAGTGCAGCTTTGCAAAGTTTACTCCGCTCGCAAACGAATCAATCGATTTGTGAAATTTCTCGGGAGGTCCTCCGATGCTTGCCAACAAATACGAGATTATCGCTTTCGATGAGAACCCACTCTCTCGCAAGTTTTCATATGTCGCTTCCCCTAGGTATGGGTCAGAAACAAACCTCTTTCCTTCATTGTTAACAAGTATTGGCGCGTGTAGGTATCTAATCTGCGGAAAACCGAGAGCAATTCTCACCATTTCTTGTCTAGCCACAAGATTGAACTTACTGCGATCTCGAACAAGGTGCGTAACACCCATTTCCCCGTCATCTACTGGTGAGGTGAAGTTGAATAAGTAAGTGCCGTCACTGCGTCGTATCGCGAATGGTTGGGTGCTTTGTGGTTCCCCGCCTCGGTTAGAAGATCTTATATCAATTTCTAATTTCCCAAGTATAAGGTCGGTGATTCCCAGCTTATAACCCTCAAATAACTCCTCGTACTGAACAGCGAAGGCTTGGGTGTTAAAAAATGCTGCCCCCGTGCTATCTTCTAGCACCAGGCCTTTAGTTCTGAGCTCTTCGAGCTTTTGTGAGTAGATCTCGGATCTTTGAGATTGAAATAATGAATGGCCATTTTGGTCTTTAGCATACGGAGTTTTAGCAAAATTGACTCCAATTTCTTTAAGTGTTTGTAGGTAGGAGTCCAAGTAGCTTCTGTCCAAATTTGCTTTGTTGGTGTCATCACAGCGTGCGATAAACAATCCTTCGCGCCCTGTAAGTTGCGCGTGGCGTACTAATGAGTACGCCAAAATGTGTAAACGCAATCGATTCAAGCGGTAGTGGGGACTACCAACCGGGGTAATTCCGACTCTTGAGATGACACGCATCATTTTTTAAAGCCCATAAACCGATCAAAGGGTTCTTGAACAATATAAGATTGGCGAAGCTCGGGAAGCATTGCAAGCGTGACGTTAATAATGTGCTGTATTTGCTCCTTCTGCGATTCCGTTGCGTGCGCGACAAGAATATCTACAGAGCTAGGGTCATCAAGCGCATCGCCGTTGTTCGCTGATATATATACAATATTTTCTAACTGAGTCGTTAAGAATATCTCCTGTGACATCTTGTCGGCGGCCAACTGACACACGATACCGGCAAAATGATTGGGATTCTTCCCCGACACAGCTTCGTTCGTGCTCGGCCTCACTCCGCTTATAAAGCCTTGCTGCCTGTTGCCGCGACCTACAGCTCCAACATCGCCCTTTGTAAGAGACGTGCCCCAAAGTGCAAAATATTTTTTTGACGTCGTATCCTTCGTGTTCACATGCAATTGGATGGTGATTCCTAGGGACTTCTCAGCGTTGCTTTTCAAATAAGATTCAATCTTCCCTAGCAGAAATTCTTTAGCGTTAGCGATGATCGATTCGTAGACACTAATCGTTGAGACTTTTTCCGGCAGGATTGGTAGACAGAGAGTTATATCGTATTCGCTCCTGTTTCGGCGTATCATGGCTTTAATATCAGTGCCAATCTCAGGAAATATCTGCCTAAACTCTTGAGAATAAGTGACCTGTTCTAGGTGAATACTCAATGACTCAGTGACGCTTAGAGGCGCATACGCGACTATGTAGACAGTGTCGTTGGCACGCGATTCTGCTTTCAGCGTTTCAATGAGCTGTTCTATTGATTCAGGGCAATAGAAACCAGCGCCGTGATCTGGCCCAGCGAGATCTACTGAGTAAATCATCGTTCTGAGGTGGTGTTTAAAGTTGGTCGTCTGTAGACACTTAGCGAACACCTGTTCGATTGCTTCCCTGAACACGCCGTCTACGTCTATTTCTATGTCACCAATTCTTGGAGTTATCTTTCCAATCAGTAACGCGTCGATGGGTTTCGTGACTTTGTAGGTGCCGTCAACATGGTAGGTGGAGGCGCCGGATATAGTGACCTTGTCTGCAGAGAAGTTCGGGAAGTACCTATTGAAGAGCGCGGGAAAAGTCTTCCATGCATACTCTATATACTTCTTGCTAAATGTCTGCGCTACGAGATCAGCTAATGAGTCCGGATGGCCTCTGAACTTTCTTTCAACTACCTCAAAAGAGGCCATACCTGGACTCACCGCTACGTTCATTCCTTCGTGTATTCGCACTGCTCCTCTTCTGGACATGCAAACATATCATATACCTTTGTTGGTTCTTTTGGGCAAAGCCTGAGATCAACCACAGATGAACGGTCTTTCGAGCCTATTCAGCCCTTGCGCGAGAGAGACGGGTTTGGCCCAGCGCTCGCTTCGTCGCCGTCGCTCCTCGCTCCGCTCGGCCCTACTCGCACGACCTGTTTTGCTAAACAGGTTCCCGTGCTCGCCTTCAAGTCCCGTTTCTCGTCTGCAGAATAATGGAAAAGCCGGAATGCCTCCGGCTTTTCCATTCTGCGCGAGAGACGGGACTTGAACCCGCAACCTCCGCCGTGACAGGGCGGCGCTCTAACCAGTTGAGCTACTCCCGCAAGTGAGTGTTATCCTACCAAACTCCTTTCAAAATGTCGTGCGCGGCGCCGTCGCGCTCCGGCCTGCAAGTCCTGCCTCATCTCACTTCGTATCGATGTGCTGGCGGCGGCTTGGTCACACATAATTTCTTGCTAGAAATTTGCGCGACCCCGCCTCGCGCCGTCGCGCTCCGGCCTGCAAGTCCTGCCTCATCTCACTTCGTATCGATGTGCTGGCGGCAGGACTTGCACCTGCGACCTTAGGTTTATGAATCCTATGCTCTAACTGCCTGAGCTACGCCAGCGGACGCGCTCTAGAGACACTAGCAAAAGCGCCCGTGAGAAACAATGCGCCTAATTCGCGGTCATGAAGCCGCCCGCCTGGATCTCCCACAATTTTTTATAGAGGTTGCTTCCCTGCGCGAGGAGTTCATTATGCGAGCCGGAAAGGACGACTGCACCCGCTTCCATCACGATGATGCGATCCATTTTCATTACAGTCGACAAACGGTGCGCGATGGCGATGACGGTCTTGCCCCGCATGAGCCGCGTAAACGCATCCTGAATAAGCGCCTCGGATTCAGAATCAAGACTCGATGTCGCCTCGTCGAGGACGAGAATCGGCGCGTTTTTCAGGATTGCGCGCGCGATCGCCACGCGCTGGCGCTCGCCTCCGGAAAGCTTTACGCCGCGCTCGCCGACCATCGTCTCAAACCCTTCCGGATAACGGCCGATGAACTCATCGCAGTGCGCTTGCCGCGCCGCTTCGAAAACCTCCTCGTCGGTCGCCCCCTGGCGGCCATAGCGGATGTTGTCCATGAGCGAACGGTGAAAGAGCATCGGCTCTTGCGGAACGAACGCTATCGCCGCGCGCAAGCTCTCCTGCGCCACATCGGCTATGTTCTGCCCGTCGATGCGGATAGCCCCATCCGTGACATCGTAGAGACGCAGGAGCAGTTTCGTGATGGTCGACTTCCCCGCGCCGGAAGAGCCGACCAGCGCCACTTTTTCGTGCGGCGGGATGGCAAGGTCGAAATCAAGAAGCACCGCCTGATTTTCATGGTACTCGAAATGGACATGCTCGAAAGTGATCGCTCCCTCGCGCACCCGGAGGGGTTGTGCGCCTGCGGCATCCTGGATCGCGTGCGGCATCTCGATGATATCGAGCATTTCAGTCGCATCGGCGAACGCGTCGTAGAGCTGGCGCATGTTGCGCCCGATGCCCCAGATGCGATTCATGAGGCCGAGAATGTAGATCTGGATCAGCACGAAATCTCCCACCGTCACGATGCCTTGCTGCCAGAGCAGCACCGCGCCCGCGAGCAGCGCCACCTCTATCCCGATGGCGAAGAGCCCCTGCACGCCGTAGACCCACGCATCGGCATCCCAGGCGCGCTTTGTCGCCGCATACCAGCGCGCGACCGTGTCTTGAAACCGCATCCTCTCGTACGGGGCGGCTGCGAAAGTAGTGATGGTCGAGTGGTTGAGTACCGTGTCGGAAAGGAAACCGGTTACCTTGCTGTCTTCCTCGGCGCGCGCGGAGCGCAGCGGCTGGCGCCACAGCACCATCCTAAACTGGATGTATACGAATGTGACCGTCCATACGAAAAGCCCGACGCCAAGCAGCATGCTTTGCGTCGAGAGCACACCGATGACGCCGATGGCGAAAATAAAGGCGGGGGAAAAGTTGAGTAGCAGATTATCGAAAACTTGTTCAAAGGAGCGCGCGTAACGCGCAACGCGGCGCGTGAGCGTGCCGGTGAAGTTCGAGATGAAAAACTCATGCGCGTGGCCGAGCAGATAATTGAAAGCGTTTTCATACAAATCGGTCATCACTTTCGCTTCCATGCGCCCGATTGAGAGCATGCGTACGCGCTGTCCGATCCATCCGACAAAATTTACCGCGGCAAAAAAGCCGAGCACGATGAAAAGCGCTTGCACGGTGCCCACAGAGGGTGCGCCGCCGGAGAGCAGATCTATGAACTGCCGCAAATATAGCGGCGCGATGACCGCGGCCGCTTCAATACCGATTGTCGCGATGATCGCGATGCTCAGGGATTTCGGATATGCGAGCGCGGCTTTGCTGTACGCGCGCAACACAGGCCACACGCGCGCTGTTCTCTTCTTATCGGAAGGCATAGAAATGTCATGGTACCATTTCCGTCCTATGAAAGACGGCGTTCAGGCGAGGCCGGGGAAGTAATCGGTCTTGATCGAGAAGCGCGAGACGCCGAGCGCGACGAGAATGCGTTTCATTCCCGACACCATGCCCGGCGGCCCGGAAAGATAGAAGAGGCGTTCGCGATAGTCGGGGATCTCGCGCTTGATGAGCGCCGCATCAATCGCTCCGGCATGCGTGCCGGGCAGAAGAGGGCTTTCAGCCGTGAGCGCATAAACGGTGCGCAAGCCCTCCCGCGCCGCGCGCGCGAAAACGTCCTGATATGCCACTTCGGGGGCGGTGCGGCTCGCATAGAGCAATACCGCATCGCGCGATTCTCCGGAAGAAGAAAGATGCCGTGCCATGCTTGCAAACGGCGTGATGCCCACGCCGCCTGCGATGAATGCCAGTTTTTTCTTTTTGTCTTTCGGCAGCATGAATTCTCCGGCAAGCGAAGCGGCGTAGATGACTCCTTCCTGCGGGAGTGCGGCGAGCGCGCGTTTGAATGCGCTCGGTGTCTCGTAGAAACGCACGCCGAGGCGCACGTTCTCATCATGAGGCGCTGAGGCGATCGTGAAGTAACGGCGATTGCCGCGGCTGTCGAACGGGACTTTCGCGAGCGTCCATTCCAGATACTGCCCGGGCGCGAAATTCAAAGGGCGATCGGGGCGAAATACGAATTCATAAATACCGCGCGCAAGCTTGTGGCGCTCGATGAGCGTGAGCGTATAACGCCTCTTTGGGCTCACCAGGTACGAAAACGCATTTCCGATGAGAAGCCCCAACTCCGGCGAAACATAAAATGATCCCACATGGACGATAGGCACGAAAAGTACGCCGACGAGCGCGCCGTAGAGGATGCGGGATCGCCGCGTCGGCGGCATGGTCAAAGGCTCGGTCAGCATCACGAACGCGAGAAAGAAAAATGCGGAGTGTAGGAGCGTTTCCTCAATCGCACCGAGAGGATCAAACGACGTAAGCGCGATGGTGCCGAGCGCCGCGACGGCAAAAGCGAGCACGAGATCGAGTCGGCGCAATTTATACACGACGAGGACGCCGCCGAGGATGACGAGCGCCAAAAGCGTGCTGTTCCCGCCGATCCACCATGTCGCGGGAATTCCGAAGGCGAATGCCGAGAACACGGCGGCGAACGCCGCCGGGTTAAAGATGTGCTTCTTCTCGATCGAAAGAAGATACTTCGACGCCATCGCGACTGCGGCGATGGCCGCGAAGGCGGCAACGCCGTTAGTACCGGTAACCGCAAGGGGCGAAAAGATGAGCGCGAGGATGAGTGCCGTAATGATGGCGGACTCGGCATTGGTCGCCGCGCCGAAAAATCGCGCCAGGATCTCGTTGCTGATCCACGCCGCCGCAAGCAGCACGCCGGTCGCATACAGCAGGACGAGTGGCGCGTACGGCAGGACGCCGAACGCGCCCAAAACGACTGCGGCGGCAAGAAGCGTGAGGAGGTAATAGAGCACCAGCCGATACATCGTGGTGCGATCGATGAACGCTTTCAGGGCCCCGATCATGGCTTGGTAAAAGCGGCAAAACCGCTCGTCATGGTTGCGATGCCCTGCGCGTCGATCGCGTACCCTTCAAAGCCGGGCAGGTTTTCGATAAACGTGATACCACCCTTCCCCATCGCAAACGCCGCGGTCGCGAAACGATCCGCCTCGAGCACATCGGGACCGATGACCGTGACGCTCACGACGTCGCGCAGCTCCTCCGAGGGCGCATGCGGGTTGTAGATGTGCGCGCCGCGGATGTAGGAGCCCGAGGTCGCGACGCCCTTGCTGCGCGGATAGATGACTTTCACTATCTCGTCGTGCTTGAACGGGTTCCTGATGCCGACGCTCCATGCGCTGCCGTCCGGATTTTCCCCGCTCATTGCGATATCGCCGCCGGCATTTACAAAAAAATGCCCGCACCCGCGCGCGGAAAGAAGCGCCGCGACATCGCGTATCGCGAGTCCCTTCACGATGCCCGAAGGATCGATAAGCCCATCCGGACGACGAATATCGAAGTAGCCGTCAGTCTCTGATTTCGTCCTTTCGGCAAGCGCGAGGATCTCGCGCATCGCTTCGCTCGAGGTTGCAGGCGCAACTTCGCCGCGGTTCATACGGGAAATTTCACTGTCATTTTTATACGGACTGAACTGCTCATCAACGGCGACCAGGTGCGCAAACGCCGCTTCAAGCGCATCATGCGCGCCCTCGTGCACGATTTCTATTTCGATGGGCATGCCCATGATGAGGCGTGTCTCCCGCATGTCCGGCTAGCTTCGCGCTTTCCTGAGTGCTGAAGCGAGCGATTGCTCGAATGCCTGGCTTGTAAACGTCGCTCCGGAGACACCGTTCACGTTTGCGCTTTGTGCGGAAATCGCCTCCTGGGTGAGCATCGGCATCACCTGCTCGTTTA
Organism: bacterium; assembly: GCA_021836725.1. Classification (GTDB taxonomy): domain Bacteria; phylum Patescibacteriota; class Minisyncoccia; order Phycocordibacterales; family Phycocordibacteraceae; genus C7867-001. The sequence continues at coordinate 154,422 of JAKBHL010000011.1, read as the reverse complement.
TATAAGTCGAGGTTTGCTCGCCATTTGGAAACAAAAGGAAAGAGACGTTATTCAGAGCTCCACCCTTAATCGTTGCTTGCACCTTCACCGGCCCGTAATACGCATCCGCGATGCTGCCGGTATAGGTCCCATCCTTGTATCCGCTTTGTGCGGCGGCGGGCGCAGCCGACGAGGGCGGCGGTGCCGCGCTGCCTTGGGACGTCGCCGTTCCGCCGCCGGCGCTGGTGGCGTTGTTTGTCGCCCCAAGCGTAGCGGGCGTCGTTGCATTCCCGGGCCGCAAGAATATGTATAAGACCGACGCTCCGACCAGGAATGATGTTGCGAGAAGCTTTTTCATGAATATGGCTATGTTGGTATATCTTTATTACTCCCCAGGAGGCGCTTTCATTTCACGTCGTTTGCTTTACCATGATGGATGTGCGCGTTCGAAGCATGAGTCTGCCGGTTACTACTCCATAACTCATTTCAATTATGCGCCCCCGAGAAGATCGTTCGTTTGCCGTCTTGCGTATCGCCTTCGGCTTCGTCTGGCTCATTGATGCGTATTTCAAGTGGAGTCCCGCGTTCATCAACAATCTCACTTCGTATCTTACCAGCGGAGCGCAGGGACAAGGCGCTCTGGTGCAAGCCTGGATTAATCTCTGGGTGCAAGGGGTAAACGTTCAACCCCATTTCTTCGCCATCGTGGTTGCGGTTGCGGAAACGGCGATTGCGCTCGGTCTCATTTTCGGAGTTTTCAGCAAAGTGACGATGACCGGCGGCATGCTGATGGCGCTTGTCATCTGGTCGACTGCCGAGGGATTTGGCGGTCCTTACCAGCCGGGCTCGACCGATATCGGCGCGGCTATCATTTATTTCATCGTATTTGTCGCGCTCTGGCTCGGCAAAAGTTGGCGTTATTACAGCATCGACAGAATGCTGCACGAGAAATACTCTTTCAAGATCGGAAATTGGTAGCCGGCGGTGGAGCGTACGGTTCGCGCGGCGTGTTGACGGCAGCGCCGGCTTCGCCGTATGCTCTCTTGTAACGTATGTTTGGCTTCTCATCCGGCCCCCCGAGCATATCCGTCACCGAAGCGTATGAGCGCCTCGGCGCTGAAGGCCATGTGCTGCTTGACGTGCGCACGCGGGAAGAAGTCCGCGCGGAAGGCATCGCCGGCGCGCTGAACATCCCTATCGACCGCCTTGAAACCGAAGCGGCGCGTCTCAAGCAATACGATTCGATTCATGTCATCTGCCGTTCCGGTGGACGCAGTTCCATGGCTACCGATCTCCTGCACGGCCTCGGTCTGGAGCAGGCGGCAAGCGTCACCGGTGGCATCATCGCGTGGCAGAAGGCTGGTCTTCCGGTCACTCATTGATTCGTTCTCGCGCAGCCGTCTCTTTAGAAACAATCGTTAGTTCCGGAATGAGTGGAATCGTTTCAAAAGCTGCCACAGAACTGCCGTGCTCGCCGCCGCGATAAGGAACGAACCGATGATATCGAGAGCGTGATGCACGCCGGCGAGGACGCGGGACGCGCCGATAAGAAACGCGAGGAACCACATGAACAACCCAAGAGGCACGCTAAAGGCCGTGATGAGCGCCGCGAGCGTTCCGGTAAGGAGCGCGTGATCCGAGGGGAATCCGTTGTCCGGCGCGTGGGGGAAGAGCGGCGTGGTATGGGAAACGACAAAGGGGCGCGGATCATAGAACAGGTGCCCGGCAAGAACGCCAAGCAGATAGCTTGTCGGGAGCACCAGCACGGAAAGCAGTATGAACTCCCTCCTTCTTTTCGTGAGGAGCCCGTACGCGATGAATATGACTACCGGTAGCAGATAGAGATAATTCGCGGTAAAGATGATGATGTGCGTCATAGTTCTTCGAGTGTACCATGCCAAACATTTCGATATCCCGTTGTGCACCTGCCGCCCTTTCATTTTCCCCCGGAGACGTCATACTTCCGGCAGACGGCATCATAAACCTTACTAGCTAGCGGCCGTCGTCATCGTATGAAAATATTCCACCAGATTGCGTTCGTGCTGACGGTTGTCGGGGCGCTCAATTGGGGTTTGATCGGTCTCGGGAATTTTGCAGGGGCTGATTGGAACGTCGTCCACTTCGTACTCAGCGCGTGGCCGTCGCTTGAGTGGACAGTCTACATACTCGTCGGCCTCTCTGCGCTCTATCTTGCTTTCACCCACAAAAAAACCTGCACAATGTGCCCGGTTAAGATGTAAGAGAAGACGCGATGCGGATAAAAACCGCCGAGAAGGCGGTTTTTATCTTTCTATCGGAAATGATATAAAATCCCTCTCGCGTGCGCGAGAGGGATTTTATTTGGAGAACGTTTGAACGCTATGGTAAGGGAATCAGAGCTTCGAAACGTCCAAATTGGGAACAAGGAGACGATGATTGCAATGCCAGAGAATATCGCGATTGAGTGAAAAGCGCAGACACCATCGCATTTTACTTTCGTCACGATAGATGCCCGTCAGTTCAACACCGTCTTTCTTGTTCTCCACAAAGAAGAAACTGGACCACCCGTCAGTAGGCATGCCGGTACGAAGTCCTTGTTGCGTTCGTTCCACCATGCCTTCCACTTGTACCAAGGACATGGTGTGGTCGCGCTCTTTGAGGAGCTCGGCTGTTAATTTCATCGGCGTATCAGCTGGTACGCCGAGCAGCGCCGCAACCCATTCAGCTTCTGTCACCACCCCGGTTGGCCTGAGCGCCGTGACAACGCAACCGGGCGTTCCCGGCTGATATGACAGGAGCCAACGGTTGAGATTGATGCTGCGCAACCCGTACTGCGGACCGTTGAAACACTGATCAGTCGGCTTGCTGGGGAGTTTCGGAAGTTCTGTCGTTCCGACGGGGACAAACAAAGGTTGTGTCCGGATTGTCGTACTTAGTTTCTCTTCGACCGCATTTTGTGTGGCCATGACAACTCTCCTCGAGGGATTGTCCGCGCCGGCCGGTGCGGGCGAAGCTCTCTGTCCGCAATGGAATCAAAGGGCTCTGCCGCAGAGCATATATATCAATTAGAACGTGTCAAGCTTCCTTACGCGGGAGTCTTTTTCGGTCTTTCAGCAGGAAACGTTTTGGTCGACGGCTGTCGAGTTCGCCACATACTGCACGAGCCAAATCGGACCGCCCGGGATGAAACTCGTTTCAGTCGCACACGCGTTGATCGCGCTGACCAGGTTCGAAATGCCTATGGGCATCCACGCCGGAACGGAAACCGTCTGGCCGTTTATCGTCTGTGTCGGCACGAAATTATTTCCCGCGATGTCGTTCCACATGCGCGCCACGGAGTAGATGCCGGCGCGCACGCCCTGCGTATTCAGGTAATCAATCGCGCCTTGTATCGTTGCGTCGTTGACAGCCGTGTTCGGCGACCAGCTGTTCGCTTCCTCGATATCGATCCACCAGAGCGCGGATGTAACGGCATGATCTTTTGCGTACGCGTATGCGTCTTTCGCCGCATTGAAACCGTAGTTGTATCCTTCGCAGGCCGTGGGTTCGGTACCGGATGCGCCCTGTGTCGGGCAGGATTTGGGAGTATCGGTGTTCCCCGCCACAGTACTGCCATAGGGCGCGTTCAGGTTCATGTAGACGGTCGGTGCGATAGCACCGACATGCGCCCAGGAGTATTCGGAAACCAGCCGGTTGTTGTGCACGAACGCTTTCCCGCCTGAAATGCCGACGATGCCGAAACTGAAGTGCCCGGCCGGGTATGAAAGAGCATTGTAAGAAAGGTCGAAACCGATATTGCTCGAGGGGTACGCGCTTCCGATCGCAGGAACATGCGGAGCGGGCGGTGGCTGCGAAGGAGTGGGCGGGTCCGCGGCGCTGGTGCGACCGCCGGAAACGGGGGTTTGGGAAATCCCGAGCGCCTGCTTTACGCGAGCTACGGTCGATTGGCTGACGTTGAACGCCTCAAGTAACCCGATAATCGCCTGTACCTGCCCGGACGAGAGCGTCGAAGCTGATGCCACGGACGGCAAGGCAAAACACGCGATGGCGAGCATGACTGACGCGGTTTTAATCGTTTTCGATACCATGGCGGGTGCGGTGTTCCTCCAGTATAGCGCGCAAGAATGAACAAAAAATTAGGGCGGAAGCTTTCGCTTCCGCCCTGGTGGCATCTCAGCATGCCCTTTTGCCCCGTGAATGCGTGCGATTCACACGCAAACGAGCTGCTTGGAACCTGCCCCTCGCGCGATGACGGCGTTGCCGCCGGCTGCTTTGCAGGACTGCGCAAAGAACCTGTTCGAGCCTGGCCGGGCAGTGGCTGGCGCGATGGTCGGTGTCATGCCGCGCTCTCGTGCGGCAATCAGCTCCGCGGCATGCCGCGTGATGCGGATGCTTAACTGCGTTTCCGCTGCGCGTGGTGCCGGTGCTGCGGCCATGGCCGGCAACATGACCATCGCGAGGATAGCGGAATAAACGAGCTCTCTGTTTCGATTCATAAAGAACTCCTACGGTATTTCGTTGAACGACGAATGTACCGAGTGCGTCTAATTCCCAGACGACTCGATTGCAGAATACCACTTATTACTGACTTTTGTCAAGATTTTTTGCCGTGTCGCAAGCGGAGGACAGCGGGTCGGGAATCGGTGCATCCAGTGATTTTTTCAAGTTCAATTCCTGTGCTTATCAAGCTCGTCTGTTTTCTTCAAATGACCATGGTAACCGAAGAGGACCGACATACACTTTTGGGCCTCCGAACTGATCTGCAGTGATATCTATAACAGTATCTTTGCTGAGCAGGAATGTATGGTCGTGTTTCTCATATTTCCCATGAACAATTTCGCCTCCTAATTTTCTTTTTAGATACAGAGACGCGAGTCCACAATTCCCGTTCGGGAAAATATTTCTTGCTTTGGTTACAAACCGTACCGTATCACCAACATCTTTATATCCTCTATACAACTCAATGAGTAGGCCTTGATCAATCAGACCATTCTCAAAATCGTTCCTGGCCTCCTGTACGACCTCTTGCATAGTGACTATGTTCAGAGCTGTCTTTTAATAGATAAGGATCGTTCAAGTATATGAGCACCAATTTCACCCCAGTCGAAATATTTTTTGATATCTTTTGGATCAATGGGCTTGATTTCGGTCACTCCTTCGCCATCGCTGGAATCGGCATCGGCGATAAACGGCCCAATCGGTTCAACGATGCAAACCGAACGCACTTGCACCGTAAGCCGGTGCGGCTCGGAGATTTCCTGGTATCCAATGACACGCTGTTTGAGTACCCGCATGTTCGTTTCCTCGAAGACTTCGCGCACAATCGCTTCTTCAGCCGTCTCCCCCGGCTCCACCCCGCCGCCCGGCGGCGTCCAATACCCTTTTGCTTCCGAATAGACGATGATCAGCTCGTCACCGGCGAAACAGAACGCGTGAACACCATGCACAGTGCGATTCCCAAGTTCTTCAAACGATTCTATGTCCCGATAGATAACATCCAATACCTGGCCTGAACGATTAGTCAGTGTAGATTTAATTTCCATACGTTATTCTTTCGTCTTCAGATATTCTACAAATCCTCCCTCGTCTTTTACATCGTGTCGCATGACCGCTTTATAGAAATCGGTGCTGAGAACACCATCCCGATACCCCTTACCGTCTCTCCAAGTCTCCTTGAGTCGCAGAATGCCGAGACGCTGTTCATCGGTCATCGTTTCAAGCTCGGTTGCATCATACTCGCCCACTTCCCCGCGCTTTCCAAACCACATATCAATCTTCCATTCGCCCGAGGGCTGTATGGTACGCAGTCCGACATAGTATGCGTGCGGAAAATTGATGCGATCCTTTCGGAAATCCCTCCGTAGCTCGCGGTAGTTGTTGAAATGTACCATCTGAATGGTCGACATCTTCGCAAGTGTGGAAAGCATATTCGAGACAGCCCCGAGATTCGGCTCTTCCATCCACGCATGGATATCGATGTCAGGCATGATCATGAGCCCGCTTTTCACGCTCCCCACGATTTCCGGTTCCGAGATCGTTCTGATAATCGAGAACAAATTTAATTCTTGCAAAATCCGTCGCGCGTCTTCTTGCAGAGATCTCGCTCGCGACAACAATTGTTCGTCGGTCATGTGGATACTTTAGCATTACCTACGCAAAAGACGGCCGAAAGGATGCCTTTTGCGTATTTCGACCGTATCAGTCTTGAACTGATTTTCGGCACTTTTGATGCCGAACGGTCTGGGTTAGCAGGCCACGCACTACCTTGTTGCGGGGGCCGGTCGAAGTCAGGAATAATCCGCTCGCCGTCGCTCGCGGATTTTCACGAACCCTGCCTCGCAGTTTCGCCTGCTGGCGAAACATCGCTCCGGCTGTTCGATTCCGGACGCGAAGCGCGCAGGCGCTTCGCTCCCTCCGCAACTGCGCAAATGCGAAAGCCGCCCTTTTAGGCGGCTTTCGTTTGCTTGTTGCGGGGGCCGGAATCGAACCGGCGTCTGGAGGTTCTTTTACACCTGCTGTTTCCAACAGGAATGGACTATACCACAATCCCATAAGGACTCTCCCATTATAGTCTCTGAACCTTCCCAGTCTCACTTACCGGAGTTGCTCCCGCTCGGACTTTGTCCTCACTTTCGCACTCCGCCGTTCGCCTTCCCCATCGGAATGGGGGAACCCCCGAAGTAAAACTAGGCTTGGCTGCTGATTGCCGAATCTTCTCGTTTTTTAGGCGTTCGCGCTCATCCTTTCGGATCGCGCTGTAGCACAAGAAGCTCTAACGGTATTCCAGCAATTTAGAGAGTTTTTCCACTACCCGTTACCGGATAGGGTCACGTTTTCACATGAGCCTCCCGAGGTACCTCTCCTCTACCCCGCTAGGGGCAAGTATAGGAAATTCCCGACGGCAACGCAACTGCACCAAAAATGCTTCTAGATGATTTTGAACTCGCGGAAGACGGATTCGTAGCGGGCAAGGGTGCGGCGGGCGAGGGTTTCGGAGAGATCGAAAGCGGAACCTTCGTGCGCTATCTGGTTGCGCACTTTGTGCGCCTCCCACGCATCCTGGAGCGTGTTGAAATCCGCCGGTTCGACTGTCTTGAGCTTCTCGCCGACGCCCTCGCCCGCGTACCCTTGTTCGGTGAGCATGTCGTCAAGCATGATGTCGGCTTCGATGATCGCCTCGCGCCACGCGCTCGCGTTTGCGCCGTTCCCGAGCGACTCAATGTGCAGCCAGCGCCGGTTCATGCCGCCCTCAGCCTCCGGCGCGAGGAGTAGCGTGCCGTACTGTTCCTCTTCGCGCTCGCGAAGCTCGAAAAGGCGTATCATGGCGTACACGATGACGAAAAGCCCTATGACCGAGAGTGCGTAGCCGACGATGATGATCCAGAGCCAGAGGTGTGCGAGAAAAGTCTGAAATACCGAATAGTTCGCCGACCCATGCGCGCCATAGAAAAGATCGTACAAGAGGCGGAAGAAATACTCGACGTTTATCTGCGTAGCGGGAGTGGTGGGCATCGCTTTCAGTATAGACGAGATGCGCTAGGCGCCGCGCGCTTTCTCCACTGCGGCACCGAGGACGAAAAGCGCGTCCTCCGCCTGATTCGGCGCGGTGAGATGCATGCCGACGGGCAGCTGTTTCCCCGCGCGTTCCACGAAACCCATCGGAACGGAGAGCGCCGGCATGCCGGTAAGGTTTGCAGTCGCCGTGAAAATGTCTTCGAGATACATCGAGAGCGGGTCGCTCTTTTCGCCGAGAGCGAATGCCGGCGACGGCGTCGTCGGAAAAGCGATGATGTCGGCTTTTTCAAACGCTTTCTCGTATTCGCGGCGCAGCACGCGGCGCGCGGCGTCCGCTTTGTAGTAGTATGCGTCGATGTAGCCGGAGGACAGTACGAAGGTGCCAAGCAAAATGCGGCGAAGCGTTTCTTTCCCGAATCCGCCGGTACGCGAAAGAAGATAGTCGTCAAGCAGAGTCTCCCCGCGCGCCGCGCGCCCGTAGCGGATACCGTCGAGTCGCGCGAGGTTGGTCGAGACTTCCGCAGGCATGAGGACGTAATACGCCGCGAGCGCGTAGGCGCTCATCGGCAACTCTATGTCGATAAGCGCATGTCCGGCGTCTTTCAGTCGCTCCAGCGTCGCATCAAACGCGGCGCGCACGTCGGCGTCGACGCCTTTCTCGAGAAGGTGCCGCGGTACGCCGATGCGGAATTTCTCGGGGATGCCGCGTGATGGATAAAGGCCTGCGGGAATCGTCGTCGCGTCAAGGGGATCGCGCCCGACGATTGCCTCGTAGAGAAGGCGCGCATCCTCAACCGTCTTTGCGAGAGGGCCTATCTGATCGAGCGAAGAGCCCATCGCTATGAGTCCCGAACGCGAGACGGCGCCGTAGGTCGGTTTCAATCCCACCAGTCCGGTGTGCGCCGCTGGCTGGCGGATGGAGCCGCCGGTGTCGGAGCCGAGCGCCGCAATCGCGAGGTGCGCAGCAACGGCGGCGGCGGAGCCGCCGGAAGAGCCGCCGGGCACGCGGCGCGTATCATGCGGATTTTTTGTCGGACCGTAGGCGGAATGCTCGGTCGAAGAACCCATCGCGAATTCGTCCATGTTGGTACGCCCGAGGAAAAGCGCGCACGCTTCTTTCAGCTTCTTCACCACAGTCGCGTCATAGGTCGCGCGATAATTTTCAAGCATCCTGGAACCGGCGCTCGCAATCTTCCCCTCTATCAGGATATTGTCCTTCATCGCAAGCGGGATGCCGCAGAGGGGCGGCGCGGCGGAACCGTCGGTATCGATGCGCTTTTGCGCGGCGGCAATCGCCGCATCGTCGGCGTCAAAAATCTCAAGAAATGCGTTTAGTTCCGGATTGCGCGCGGAGGCGGCCGCCGCGCACGCGTCCCACAGCTCGCGCACGGTGAATTCCCGCGCGCGTAGCGCGCGGGCCGCCTCCGCTATCGTCAGTTCATTTCGCCTAGTCATGGCGTATGACCTGCTTCACCGAAAGCGCGGTGCCTTCGCGTGCGGGAAATTGCGCGGCAAGCTTTTCGGTATAGGCGCCTCCTTCGTGCGGCGTGCCGTCCGCGCGCATGACGTTGCGCAGCGGCGGCTTCTCTTGCGCGGAACCCTGCTTGATGTCGAGCGTCTCGAGCTGTCCGACGTAGGCAAGGATCGCATCGAATTCACTCGCGAATTTTGCGAGCTCTTCCTCGGGCAGGGAAACGCGTGCGAGGGTTGCGAGCTTCTTTACTTCTTCTGCCGTTGCCATCACCGCACTTTATCACGCTCCGAGCTTCTTGAGGAACTCCGCCTCCTTTACGACGGGAATGCCAAGCTGCCGCGCCCGATCGAGCTTTGAGCCGGCGGCCTCTCCAAGAACTACAAACGATGTTTTCGATGAAACCGCCGCAGCCGCTTTTCCGCCCGCCCTCCGCACGGCCGCCTCGGCCTCCTCGCGCGAGAGTGTCTTCAGCGTACCGGTAACGACGACGGTTTCTCCGGTGAGCGGGCCTTTTGCCGGCGCGATGACTTTGCGAATGGCGAGATGCTTCTCAAGCCGCGCCAAAAGCGCGCGATTGCTTTTATCCGCAAACCACGCGGCGACCGCGCGCCCGATGATGGGACCGATGCTGTCGGCGCGCACGAGAACTCCCTCGCGCGCGCCCTTAAGCGCCGCGAGCGTCTTGAAGCGGGCCGCGAGAAGGAACGCGGTCTCCTCACCCACGTGCGGGATCCCGAGACCGACAAGCAGCCGGTCGAGCGCTACCTTCTCGGATGCTCGTATCGCTTCGATCAGATTGTTCGCTTTCGTCTCTTCAAAACCCTCGAGTCCGAGCAGTTCGTCTTTGGTCAGGTCGAACAGGTCGTCGAAATCGGAAATGAGATCGTGCTCCATGAGCAGTCGCACCGTCTTCTTTCCCATGCCCTCGATATCAAGCGCGCTTTTGCCGGCGAAATGGATGAGCCGCCGCGCCTGCTGTTCGAAAGAGCCCGCCTTCTTGCACCGATGCGCCGCCTCGCCCGCCACGCGTTCGATGCCGCCGTCGCCGCCGCACAATGCCGAATGCGTCGGGAAATGCCATGCTCTCGCGCCCGACGGACGCAATTCCTTCACGACCGAGACTATCTCGGGGATAATGTCGCCCGCTTTCTGCAGGATGACGGTATCGCCGATGCGGATGTCTTTTTCCTTTATGAAATCCTCGTTGTGGAGCGTCGCGCGGGCGACGACGGTGCCTGCAACCGCCACGCTTCGCACATGCGCTATCGGCGTGAGCTTCCCCGTGCGTCCGACTTGGAGCGCTATGTCTTCGACCACCGTCTCGACCTGTTCCGGCGGAAATTTGTATGCGATGCCGAAACGCGGCGCTTTGCCGGTGTAGCCGAGGATCTCTTGCGCCTTACGCGATTCGACTTTCAGCACGATGCCGTCGATCTGGTAGTCGACGGTCTCGCGCGCGCTCCCCTTCCACTTTCGCCAGTACGCAAAAACCTCTTCGAGCGAGCCGGCATGCGCGTGTTCCCGGTTGACCGGCAGGCCGAGCGCCGCGAGATACGCGAGCTCGTCGCTCTGGGTCTCGGGGAACGCTTCCGCAGTCGCCGCGATGTCGTACACGAAAACGCCGAGCGGCCGCCCCGCCGCGATTTTCGGATCGAGCTGACGGATGGAGCCGGCGGCGGCGTTACGCGGATTCGCGAACAGCGGCTCGCCGAGCTTTCGGCGCTCCGCGTTGAGGTTCGCGAAGCCGGAGCGCGTGAGATACACCTCGCCTTCGGCGGTGAGACCGATGGGGCGCGCGAGACGTTCGGGAACTTCGGAGATCGTGCGGATGTTATGCGTCACGTCTTCTCCGACGACGCCGTCACCGCGAGTCGCCGCAGTGACGAGTACGCCCTTTTCGTAGGTAAAGACGATTTTGAGCCCGTCTATCTTGAGTTCGAGATCGTAGGAAGGTATCGCGCCGCTTACTTTGCGCACGCGGGCGTCAAACGCGCGAATGTCTTCTTCCGTGAATGCGTCGTTGAAAGACCACTGCGGGACTTTGTGGCGGACTTTCTTAAGAAACGGCACTGGCGCGCCCGCGACGACCTGTGTCGGCGAGTCGGGCGTCACGAGCTCCGGGTACTGCTCTTCAAGTTTCGCGAGCTCGTATTTGAGCGAATCGAGCGCGTCGCTCGACACGAGCGATATATCGTGCTCGTGCTGAAGCGCGCGGTATTTCGTTATCGCAGAGCGAAGTTTTGCCGCGCGCGCTCTCGTTTTCCGTGGAACAGCCATATACCGCCCACTATAGCAGTCCGGCGATTCTAGAGCCTGTCTGAAACCCCAGATCTCCACTACCGAGCGTGGTCAAAAATCCCTCAGACAAGGCGCACGAGCGAGGAAACACGAGGCGTACTTTGGGGTACGGTGAGTGTTTTCGAGAGAAGGGCAACGCAGTATGAGGGGTTTTTGAACGTGCTCTAGTAATGGGCGCTGATACCGCGGGATACAAAGCGCGTTCCTCCGGGACTTGCTACCGTGGCGCACGGAACGTCGTAGCCCTGCGAGAAGAGATAGGTCGTGCCGCTGCTAAGCGCCGGTTTATAGACCGTTACGTCCGCGCAATGCTTCCCCGAATCGAGCGAAAGGCGTGTGGCGATAATCCACTGGCTTGGAGTATAGGAGAGTACGGTTGCAGAGACCGGCGCGCTCGAACCGCAGGACATGAGCGGAGCCGAGGAGGGCGTAGTCGGAGGATAGGCGAAGAGATTCTGCTGCTGATCGGCATAGAGGGCGCATTCAAGCGCGCTGTCGGCAGCATAAAACGCATACTGCGATTCGATGGCCGAGGAAGCGAGCACTTGCTGTTTGTACGCGAGGGAGCCGAGCGTGAGGCCGATGCTCAGCATCACCGACATGAAAATGAGAGCCATGAGGAGCGCGAACCCCCGCCGAGACGCGGAGGGGCGTATGTGCGCGGGGCCATTTTTGTTTTTCATTGCCATGACGTAAGGTGGTCTATCACCGTAACTGTGTACGGGATACCATGGAAATTCCACGACACGATCGAGACGATGCGCTCCTCGGTGGAAGAGACCGTAAACGCTTGTATCGTGCGCGTGAACGGCTGTAGTATCGCGCCATTGCCGCTCTGCTCGGTGTAGTAGTTCGTAGTACCGTTGTTTGCGAGATAGAGCGGCGTGCAGGCGCTGCCGGTACAGGGGTTGAGCGAGAATCCGCTTCCGGTGCCCATCGGAAGCGCCGGATCGAGCGTGCAGGTCATTGAACGGCATTGGGTGATGGCCGCGCTGTCCGTTCCGGTAAGGAAGTCGGTCCAGGCGGCGCTTGAGGTGTTTGTGCCGCCCGCCTGATATGCGAGGAGATACTCATCATCGCGCATCGCGCGCACGTACTCGACGCCTTCTTGCGCGAGATAGGAAGCGGTGAGCTGGTAGCGCGCGCCCTCCGCGGCGACGATAGCGCGATCCGCGCCGAACAGAGGCCCCGCGACCGCAAGCGCGAGGATGCTTACGGCGATCATGGCTTCGATGAGCGTGAAGCCGCGAAGCTGGCTTCGCTCTCCGAGACCCGCTTCTAACCTCTCGCATCCCCGCGAGAGGTATGCGGCAGAAAGAGGCTTACGGAGCCCGACGGGGCGAGTACGAGCCGCTTTTTGAGCACAAAAAGACGGCGTACTCCTTTCTGTCGCATACCCGAGCGGGGAGTCGGGGTGAGTTTCAGGCTCGTGGAATGTTTTCATATATCGGATCCGCGCATTGTCGCGCCGGTTTCAATCGTAAACGGTTCCGTTTTCCCCGGGCCGGAGGAGACGGTGCCTGAAACGATGATGGTAACGCGCGCTTGCTGGTAATCGGTCGGCGCCGGATGCGTGCCAAACGCATAGAACGTCAAGGACGAGATAGTCACTGACGGGTCGGTGAGCGTGCTCGCCGTATTGCCCGTCATTTTTTGAATCGCGGATCCGACAAGGCTATACGTGACCGACGCGCCGTTATCGTCCACGACAGAAAAACTGCTGGCGCCACTCGGACAATCGCCCAGGCCGCCGCAGTTATAGTTCGTGCCGGTACGGATGCTGCGCGTCATGCTTTCAAGAGCGAAAGAAAGATTGTCGATACCGGTGGAAATGGCCTGCGCTTGCCGGTTGGCGCCTATCAGAATGAGGTAGGCGCCCGAAGCCAGCAGCATGATGAGCGAAAAGAGCCCCATCGCGACGATGAGTTCGATGAGCGTGTATCCTCTGGAGCGGGTCATGGGCATGAGGTGGCGGTCGCGTTTATCTCTCCCGACGCGCCGACTGAAATGAAGCGCGAGCCGCCCTGCGGAGAGGAAAGGGTGAGGCACGCTTGCGTTACCGGAGACGATGCCGAATAAGCGCCGTTTACGCTCATGAACGGATCGGGATTCGGGCGCGAGAAAATGATATCGAGTACCGTGAGCGCCTGATTACCGGAATTCGCGCACGACCACGACAGCGTGTTCGGCGTATAGGCGCAAAAATCGCTCACCGTAATGCCATTCCCGAGCGTATAACCGGTGACCTTCTCGCCCTGATTCGCCTCATACACGCAGTCGCCCGGGCGGGCGTTCGGGGCCGTCGGGTCGGTGGTCGGGTGACAGCTTGTGGAGGAGGGCGGCGGGTACGTATCGGCAAAAAGCGTGAAGGAACCCGGCGTCGCTTTTTGGAAATCGAGGCCGTATCCTGCGTTTTCTACGGTCCCGGCCACGCGATTGCCCAGGCCATAGGTCTCGGCGCTGCGCAGGGTGAGCGCCACATCGTATGCGGTATTCGCAAGGATGAGTGTCTTATTGAAAGAGCTTTGGCTGGTCAGCACGACCGCGGTGAGGATGACCATGATCGCCAACACGACCAGAAGTTCGATCAGCGTAAAGCCGCGATGATGAGAGGGTTCCATTGAGTAAAGTACATGAGGAGGAAACCGGCGGCGAGGAAAGGCGCAAACGGTACCTCAACTCCCATTCTAGAACCTCGCGGTCTCCGTGCCAACACGATTATCCCTATAACCGCACCGATCCAAAACGATGAGATGAAACCGGCGGGCGCGGCGGGGCCCGTCAGAAGCGCGAGTCCGAACACAAACGGCGCGTCGGCGAGCCCCATCGCCCGCCCGCGCGAGAGGAGGTTGATGAGCGCCAGAAAGAGCGCAAACGCGCCGGCGACCATGAGCGAGACGCCGAATGCGCTCATATCCTCCGCTGGTAAAAATCCCGCGCAAGCGCTCGCAAGGACGAATGCTCCGAGGAGCACGGACGGGAGTATTTGGTGAGCAAGGTCGTAGAGGACGAGCGCGAGGAGCGTCGAGAGCGAAAAAAGCATAAACGGCAGCGCGGCGGTAAAACCGATCTTGAGATACGCGAGTGCGAAAAGCCCTCCCAAGAGCAATTCCATGAGAGGCGCGAAGAATGAGAGGCGTGCGCCGCAGCAGCGCGCGCGGGCGCCAAGCGCGACGTATGAGATGATCGGAATGAGTGAGAACGGCGAAAGCGGCGCGCCGCACGTGTCGCAACGAGAACGCCCGATAAGAAAACTCTGACCGGTATTGAGGCGCGCGACAAGTACTCCGACGAAACTTGCCACGATAGCCCCGAGCGCAAAAAATAGGATCGTGAGGAGAAAAAGCATGCACGCATCATAACAGAAGCCCGCGGCTGTGCCGCGGGCTTCTTACGTGCGCACCGAAAAGACTTACTGACAGGCCGTGAGAGTGCCGAGGGCAGCAGTTTCTTGCTTCGCCGTGCCGGTCGAGTCGACGCACCACCACGTACCGCTTACTGCTGTCAACTGAGCCGATATCGCATAGGCGGTCGCCGTGCTATTACATACAACATTTGCAGCCGCACCCGAGGCGTTCTGAGCGCCTGTAACGGCCTTGACGATCGTCGGATCCGACCAGAGGGTGCCCGTCGTCGCGGCACAGGAAGCCGATTGAGCTGCGCCATAGCTGTTGTTGCCCGCGCCGCCGTAGTAGATCTCGGCCTGAGTCTGGATGGTCGAGAGGTCGGATTGGATGGCGGCATCGTTGCCTTTCTGGCGGGCGGTGTTGAGCGAAGCGAGCACGACCGCCGAGAGGATGCCGATGATGGCGATCACGACGAGAAGTTCGATGAGGGTGAAACCGCGTTGCCTTTGTACTTTCATAAGTTATTTGATTGGGATAAATGACGGGAAATTACGGACAGACCGTGAAGCCGGCGGCAGATGCCGTAGTCTCCTGCTTCGCGGTGCCGGTCGAGTCGACGCACCAGTACGTCGCTGTCGCCGGAGCGGTGAGTTTCGCTTCAACCGCATAGGCCGAAGTGGAATTACCACAGACAAGCGGATTGGAGGTGCCAGCAGCATTCTGAGCGCCATTGACCGCTTTTATGATCGTCGCATCGGCAAAGAGCGTACTTGCCGTATTGCAAGCGCTACCGGCCACTGTTCCGTAGCTGTTGTTGCCCGCGCCGCCGTAGTAGATCTCGGCCTGAGTCTGGATGGTCGAGAGGTCGGATTGGATGGCGGCATCGTTGCCTTTCTGGCGGGCGGTGTTGAGCGAAGCGAGCACGACCGCCGAGAGGATGCCGATGATGGCGATCACGACGAGAAGTTCGATGAGGGTGAAACCTTGAGAACGATTTTTGTACATAATATGTTGTGTGTGGCTAATAGGACCATTGTACGCCTGGCAGGGCGTGTATATGGGGGAGGGTGTGGATAGTTCCCTCCAGTGCCGTTTTGCACGAGGCTGAGGCCGTGCTATATGGCTCCGGCAAGATTATAAATCGGGAGCAAAACTGCGGCCAAGAGCGTACCCACGCCCACGCCCAAAAGGACGATCATGATCGGTTCGATGAGGCCGACGAGCGTGTCGACCGCATTATTCACTTCGCGGTTGTAGAATTTGGCAAGCGTAATGAGGATTTTCCCGAGCTCGCCGGTTTCTTCGCCGACTTTCGTCATTGCGACCATGATGCCCGGCATCTCCGGGTGCTTGCCGAAAGCATCGGATATCGAGGAACCCCCTTTCACATCCGCGGTCACTTCAGAAAGTATCTTTGCATAGACGGAATTGCCCACGACGGACGCCGAGATATCGAGCGCTTGGACGACCGAGACGCCGGAAATGAGCATGGTGGAGAAATTGTCCGCGATGCGCGCGAGATAGAGTTTTTTGTAGAGATCGCCGACATAGGGTACCGAAATCTTCAGGCCGTCGAGAATGAGCTTGCCGCGCTCGGTCTTTCCGAGCTGCCACACGTAGAAACCGAGCGCGATGAGCGCGATGAGCAGGAAGATGCCGTAGTTAACAAGGAAATCAGAGAAGCCGATGACAATACGGGTATAGAGCGGCACAGGTTGTCCAGAATCGATGAGGACGGCGCTTATTTTCGGGATGACGAGCGTGAGCATGAGCGCCATCACGCCGAAGAAGACCGCGATGACGAATGCGGGATAGATGAGCGCATTCTCTGCCTTGCTCATGACGTCGTAGGAGCGGTCAAGGTAGTCGGCGAGGTAGATGAACGTTTCCGATAATTTGCCCGACTCCTCTCCCGCACGGACCATGTTTACATAGAACGGCGCGAAGACTTTCGGGTGGCGCGCGAGCGCTTTGCTTATCGGGCTTCCGCCCTGGATATCATCGCCGACTGTGGAAAGAACGGTTGCGAGTTTTTTATTGTCGACTTCGGCGGCGAGGAGGCGGAAGACGCGCAGCGCGGAGACCTGCGCTTCAAATAGGGTTGATATCTGACGCGAAAGGATGACTATTTCTTTGTTTGAAATCCGGTTGAACATCGGGATTTCAAGCTCCAGTAATGAATGTTTTTCCGAAGACTCGATGACCGATATGATGAGATTGCGCCGCTGAAGCGAAGAGACTGCGACCTCCTGGGAAGGAGCTTCTATGGTTCCCTCCCGTTCGTGCCCGTCCTGGTCGATCGCTCGGTATTTGAAGAGCATAGTTTTAGAGATAGCGTTCAAAAGTTTTCGGATCCATCGCGTGTTCGTAGGCGTGCTCGACTGTCACTTCGCCCCGATGCACGAGATCCGCAAGCATGCGATCAAGGTCGATCATGCCCTCCTGCGAAGAAGTTTGGATGACCGCGCTTATCTCGTGAGTCTGCGCTTCCCGGATAAGGTTCGCCACTGCGTTGTTATTAATCAGGAGTTCGTATGCCGGGATAAGCCCGCCGGACACCCGCGGAATGAGCCGTTGGGAGAAAATACCCGCGAGAGAACCGGCCAGCTGCACCCGAACCTGCCCCTGCTGTTCGGACGGGAACATGTCGATGATGCGATCAATGGTCTGCGCGGCGTTGTTGGTATGGAGGGTGGAAAAGACCAGGTGGCCGGTCTCAGCAGCGGTCACCGCCGAAGAGATGGTCTCGTAATCGCGCATCTCGCCGACCATGATCACGTCGACGTCCTCGCGGAAAGCGCTCTGGAGCGCCGTGCCGAAATCCGGCGCATCGATATGGACTTCGCGCTGATGGATGAGGGATTTTTTCGGCGTAAAAAGGTATTCAACCGGATCCTCGATGGTGAGGATGTGCTCGGCGCGCGAATCATTGATGCGGTTTATCATCGCGGCGAGCGTCGTTGATTTGCCCTGCCCCACCGGCCCCACCACGAGGAAGAACCCCTGTTCGCGCTGCGTAAAGACTTCGAGCACGGAAGGCAGATTGAGTTCGGTAAACGTGCGGACAGCATGCGGTATGAGCCGGAACGCAAGGGCGGTCCCCCCCTGCACGCGGTAGCCGTTCACGCGGAAGCGCATGTCCGCCCGGTACGCATAGGACAGGTCGATGGTCTGATTCTTCTCGAATGAATCCCATCGCTCCGGCGGCACGATGCTCTTGAGCATCGCTTCGGTCTCCTCGGCGGTAAATGCGGGATACTTAGTAAGAGGAATCAACGTGCTGGAAACGCGAATCACCGGCGATCCGCCGGCAAAAAGATGCAAGTCGGAACCGCCTTCGGTGACAACGATATTGAGAAGTTCTTCGAGACGTTTTTCGGCAGCCATACGATCAACGGGACTCTTCCGCGCGGGATGCGCCCGCTTCGATGATGCGCACGGTCTCTGCAAGCACTTCGGAAGGGATAGCGGACGCCTTTATGATGTAACCGTCCGCGACGAGTTCTTTTGATTTCTCGAAGTCAGAATCTTGGCCTTGATTTGAGAGGATGATTATCTTCGCACCCTTTGCGAGACCTTCCTTTCGTATCGTTTCAAGCGTTTCAAAACCGTTCATGCCGGGCATGATGATGTCGAGCAGGATCGCGTCGGGCGTGACCGCGCCTTCTTTGCGCAGCGCAGCGAGGAGATCTTCGCCGCCGCCAAACGCGCTCACTTCGTGACCGGCATTCTTGAACTTAACGGCATAGAGATCAAGCAGGAACCTGTCATCGTCAACGAGATACACGCGGTATGCCATATGCTAATCAGTATACCGCATGCGTATCAGGCACTATCCCCTGCCGAGAAGAGTTCTCCGCCGAGCGTATTCACCTCCTCGAAAGGAATCTCGCCCGCGAGCGCTTTTACGATGGCGTCTTCACGCATCGTGAGCATGCCGCCCAGGCGTGCGGCGGCGTAGATATTTTCCTCGACCGGCGCTTTCAACACGACCTGTTCGATCTTCTTGTCCATACGCAGTATTTCGAAGACGGCCATGCGCCCGCGCGTACCGTTCGGACACTCCGCCGTCGGGCTGGCGTGATAAAACTCCTTGAAAGGAGGCAATTTTTTGCGGTACTCCTGCGGTAGATCCGCAAATTGCCGATCCAAAAACTCTTTAACGCTGTCCGTAATCGCAAAAGGCTTGCCCGCGCCCGTACAGAGTTTTTGCACAAGGCGTTGGCCGATGACCGCGACCAACGTCGGCGCGACAAGGAAGGGATCGACGCCCATGTCGATGAGCCTCGGTATCGCGCCGGCGGCGGTATTGGTATGGATGGTGGAGAAAACGAGGTGGCCGGTGAGCGCCGCTTGGACGGCAAGCGCGGCGGTCTCTTTATCGCGGATCTCCCCGACCATGATGACGTCCGGGTCCTGGCGCAAGACGGAACGGAGCCCGCTCGCGAACGTATAGCCTATTTCGGGGCGCACTTGGCTCTGCGCGACGCCGGGGATCTCGTATTCGACAGGGTCTTCGAGCGAGACGACGTTTGCGGTCTCGCGATCAAGTTCGGAGAGCATCGCGAAAAGCGTCGTTGATTTTCCCGAACCGGTCGGTCCGGCGATGAGGATGATGCCGTACGGGACTTTCATCATGCCGCGGACTACGGCGAGCTGCTCCTCGGTAAGCCCGATCGACTCCAGGGACGCGGTGGTAGCCGATTGATCGAGAATACGCATCACGACCTTTTCGCCGAATTCTGTCGGAAAGGTGGAGACGCGGAAATCAATACGGCGTTTCTCGACAACTGCCGAGAAACGTCCGTCCTGCGGCTTTCTTTTCTCGTCGAGGCGCAGCTTCGCGAGTATCTTCACCCGGGCGATCACCGCTTCGTGCATTTTCGCCGGAAGCTCCAAAGACGTGTGCAGATCCCCATCGGTGCGGAAACGAACGCGCGTCTTGCCCGGCGACGGTTCGATGTGAATGTCGGATGCGTGTCCCTCAATGGCATAGCGCAATATCGTCGAGACGATTTTTGTCACCGGCGCGTCCTCTTTCAAAACCTCATGAGCACCCGTGAGGACCAGCGGCTTTTCGTCGAGGGCGGAGTCCGATTCGGACGGGGCGGGCGCGGCAGCAGGAGCGGGTTTCGTGGTCGTCTCATATTCGGAAAGCGCGCTGCCAATCTCGCCCGAAAGATTTTGGTACGCATTCAATACGCGGTCAAAATCCTGTTTCGTGATAAGAAAAGTCTTGTAGGGAACGCCGGTCTGTCCCGAAATGAACTGCAACGCGTCGAGCGCTTCGATGTTGTCGGGATCGGTGATACCCACTTCAAGCGCGCCGTCCACTACGTCGAGCGGTACGAATCCGTAGTGGCGCGCGGAGTCTATCGGGATATAGCTGAACGCTTCTTCGGCTGCGGGAGGATCGCCGAGTATGCGCGTCGGAAGCCCATATGCTTCTCCCGCGGCGGCAAGCGCGTCTTTGAGAGAGATGCCGTGCTCGGCGAGCGCATTCTCCAGAGGGATTTTTTTTGCGAGCGCGGCTTCGACTGCCGCTCGGTCGGTCGAAGAGAGGAGCCCTTTATCAAGAAGCAGTCCGAGAAGATTCATTACTCATTATTCCGCTCACATCCCGCTGACGCCTGCAATCGGAGCGAACGGATCGGAGCGGCCGGTGGATTCCGGAGAAATTGGCGTCGTAAGATCGACCAGGGCGTTGAAACGCGGGTCCGAAAAGATGCTGGTATTGAAGGAGATCGGTTGAAGCTCATTGACGAGAACCTGGAAACGCGTCTGCGCCTCGCTCTTCGACGTGCTTACTGAGATCGGCGGCTGATTCCCCGTTCCGGTGAAGAAATACCAGTACGCGCCCGCCGCGGCGATGAGCGCGACAACGATTATGATGACGGTATTGGAATTAAGTTTCATAGGGGTTAGCGCAGCCAATAGAGGCGCAGCGTCATTTGATAGGTATAAATGCCGGTATCGGATCCCTTTACGAGGAGATCGCGGACATCGAGAAGACGCTGACTCGCCTCGACCCCGCTCAGAAACGCCTGGAATGCGGCATAGGTCCCGGACGCGGAAAGGGAGAGATCGACCGAACCCACCGGATTTGCGGAAGACGGCACCGCGCCACCTGCGGCGCCGGAAGAATTCGTTGCGCTCCTGACGTCGATATTGGAAAGCGAGAGCCCGGAACGCGCGGCGAGTGCATTCAGGTCGAGGATGATGCCGACATTGTCGACAGAATCGGGCAGAAGGGTTGCAAGCCGCGTGAGATCCGCCGGATCTATCGCGTTACGCGCGGCGATGAGCGTGTTCTGTTGCGCGGCATAGGCGCTTGCCGCGGCAAGTGCCTGGTTATCGGAAGCGATAGCGGCTTGCGTACTGGCTATCCCGCCGGTCCAGGCCGGATGAACGTAACCGAAGAAGATACCGATGGAGACAAAAAGCGCGAGGAGCGGCAGGATGCGGTTGTTCATGGCAATGTAGTGCTCGCCGTTCCTTGCGGGAGTCCCGAAGCGGGAACCGTGGTAGTGGAAGCAGATGCGGATGCGGTCGGCGAAAAGGCAATGAGCTTCGGATTAAGCGTTGCGGCCAGCGCGAAAGATACGGCGTTGTTCTTGCTGCTCACGACGATATTCGAGAAAATGGCATTCTTTATACCGCCGTCGGTCGCGAAATCGGCAGAGGCGGCCGCGAGAGCGTTGAAACTCTTGGCGACGCCGGTGCCTTCGACATTTGCCGTCCCGGTGCTGTCGAACCAGAGGTGCAGCGAAGAGAAACGGACGGTCGTGGGCATGACGGTCTGAAGCAGCGTGAAGAATCTCGAGAACGCGACGTGATTCCCCAGGAGCGCCTCTCCCGACGCGAGGCGATTGTGCAATCGTATGAAACTTTCGACGGTCGCCGGATCGACCCCCGCTTCGGCTTTCGCAAGCTCGGCGTCCTTTGCGCCCTGCGTCGCGACCAGGATGCGGCCGTAGAGGAAGACGCCGATGGCAAGCACGACGGCTATGACGAGAAGCCCGTAAGCGAAGAAACCGAAGGCGCCGGAATAATCGGCGCGAAATCGACGAGCCGATGCGGACGCCTCGTGAGGAACGAACGAAGTCGGTATCGTTGGGGGAAGAGCCATTTCCTTTTCAGTATACGCTACTCATACAAGCCCCGAGCGCGCTGCGTGTGCAAAACTTTCCCCACGCTCACACTTCCTCGAGCTTGCGCAGCGCAAGACCCACGGCAACCGCGAACTCCGGCCCGATCTCCTCGAGCACCGGGCGCATGAAAGCGGGCGCTTCGGTCTTTGCGAAAGGATTCGCGATGCGCACGTCGATCGAGAAGATACTCTTCGCATACGCGTCGAGCGCTTTGGTGACACCGCCGCCGCCGGTGAGCACGATCGCGGTGATGGATTTCTTGTGCGCCGTTTCGTATTGTATGAGGACACGGCGCGCTTCCGAGAAGATGCGCGAAAAGACGAGTTCGGGAGACTCGGAAGCGGCACCGGTCCCAAGCCCTTCCTCTTTCTTCAGTGCTTCAGCGCGTGCGAGAGACACGTTGCTTGAAACCGCGATGGCGCGCGTGATGTCCTGCCCTCCGGCGTTTATGGTGTGCGACAGCGCGACGACTCCATGCTCGACCACATAGGTCTTTGTCGAAGCGGCGCCGATGTCGAGCACCATGACCGGTTTTACCGGCTCGTCGATTGCCGCGCGGATGGTGCTGAAGATCTCAATCTCGTAAAAGCTCGCGGCAAGATGCGCTCCCGCGATAACGCTCTGCAGAAACTTCAGTTCATCGTTATGGACGGCCACGATCAGCACGGAAACCTTGTCCCGCGGCGCGGCGCTCTCCGAAGGAGTTTCCTCCGGTACGATAAACCAATCGAGCTGCACTTCAGAAATCGGCACAGGAATGTATTTCCGAGCCTCAAGCTCAATGATGGTCTTTTGTTCTTTCGGATTCTTGCGGTACGGCAACTCAACGAGCGTGAGCAAAGAACGCGCAAATGGTATTGAGACGCCGCAGCTTTTTGTCGTCACTTTCGCTTCGCGTATCAGATCTTTCAGTGTCTCGGTAACCTGTTCGGCGGAGAGGTTCATCGCCTGCCCCACTTCCGCGCCGCCGTAGGGACCGAGCGCGAGTTCGCCGTACGTCTCGAGCACGACCTGCCCCTGCTTCTTTCGCAGCTGCACGACTTTCAGAGATGACGAACCGATATCGATACCGAGTACGCTCTCTTCTTTCTTCTTTGCAAAGAGATCGGTAAGGAATGACATGCGACAATACTACCATGGATATGCGGCGTCTTCTCGACATTCTGTTCCCACCGCGCACGGACGAAACCGCGCTGCGCGACGTTTCAAATGACGATTTTCTCGCACTCCTTTCGCCGCAGGTGGCAGGAGGAACGCGGCCGGAAACTGTCGCGCTTCTTCCCTTTTCCGCTCCTTCTGTGCGCGCGGCCGTTCACGAGGCTAAGTACCACCGGAGTGAAAAAGCTTTCCACTTGCTCGCCGGGGCGCTCACGGAGTATTTGCGCGACGATGACCAGTGGCCGTCGCGCAAGTGTCTGATCGTGCCCATACCGCTCGGCGCGCTACGGCAAAAAGAGCGCGGCTACAACCAAGCCGAGGAAATCGCGGTGCGCGCCATAAAAAATCTTTCCGGTTTTACGGTCGATACCGCGCTTCTCGCGCGTACGCGCGAGACCGCTTCGCAGGTCTCTCTCCCCCGCCGGAAGCGGAAAGAAAACATGCGCGGCGCCTTTAAAGCCGTGCACGGCATCAATCCTTCCTACACGTACATACTCCTCGACGACGTCCTCACCACCGGCGCCACGCTTCAGGCGGCAATCGACGCGCTTACGGCGGCCGGCGCCGCCACTATCATCCCGCTCGCTCTCGCCCACTAAATTTGCTACTGTGTCCCTCACGGAGACGTGGCTGAGTGGTCGAAAGCACCTCGCTGCTAATGAGGCAGGGGAGAAATCCCCTCGTGGGTTCAAATCCCACCGTCTCCGCAATGATTCGCGAAGCCAGCTGGGAGCTGGCTGAGTGAAACATCATTGCAAGAGATTCGGGGGATTTGAAGGCCGGAGCGCGCCGGCGCGAGGCGGGGTAGCGCAAATTTCCAGCAGGAAATTATGTGTGACCAAATCCCACCGTCTCGGCACATAGAAACTTCCGATTCGGATAAGGCTGCGTCTCCGAACCCTACGCAGCGAATATGCCGCTATCTGCGCAAGAATTCCTTCAGTGCCGCCGCTTGATTGTGCTTTTCGTCCTTTGCGCCGTACACGAGCGTTACGGTGCGCGAGCGGGCGAGGTCACGCAACTGCGCGATAAGCGATTTCGATCTTTTGAGCTCCGTGCTGTATCTGCGTTTGAATCCGGCCCACTTCGCCGGATCGTGCGCGAACCACTTGCGCAAGGCCGTGCTGGGAGCAAGTTCTTTCTCCCACCGATAAAGCTTTAACTTCTTTTTACTCAGGCCCCGCGGCCACACGCGATCGACGAGAATCCGCAGGCCGTCACTTTTTGCCGGAAGTTCGTATGCCCGTTTGATATGCAGAGACATGGTTCTTGATAGTGTACATCCGCATTCCCCCTACCAGAATAATAATATAGTGTCACTATCCACCCTGACTGCCGCAGTCTTGCCCAGGTCTGTTATCCTGAAATCATGAGTGGGGAGATAGTCTTTGATGAGGAGGATACGGGCGGTTCAGTAAGAGATTCTGGCGTTACGTCGAACGCATCCGGAGGAATGTCTGCATGGTTGGTAAGGCACCACATAGCGAAAGATGATGAGCAAGCGAAGTATTTTATGCTTGGTTTTGTCGTTATCGCAATTGTGTCGGCAATAATCATTGTCGTATTTTTTGGCAGTGGTTCATCCAATCCAACTCCCGCAAGTCAGATACAATCCGATGTGCTTCGTATGCAAGCAGAACATTTCAATTCTCAGACTCCATGAATTCGACGGTACGAAATGGATTTACTCTTATTGAATTACTGGTCGTCATTGCGATTATCGGGTTGTTATCGGCCGTGGTACTCGTTTCACTGAATACTGCACGCGCAAAAGCCCGTGACGCTCAAAGAAAGGAAGAGATGCTTTCTATCCAGCAGGCACTGCAGTTATACGCAAACGATCATAACGGATCGTACCCGGTCTCAAGCGGCTGGAACGGATATGGAGTCGGTAATTGCGGAGGATTGGCGGGAACGCTGACCGGTGCTTCCGGATATATCCCGAACTTGGCGCCTACATATATATCGATATTGCCGGTTGATCCGAGTTTCGTGGCGCAATCGTGTGCCGGGTATATTTACAATTCCGATGGCACCAACTACAAATTCCTAGACCATGTGCTGCCGGAAAGCTATCCTTCAGTGAACCAAACCTTTTATGACCCAGTGCGTCCGACGTGGGCGTGGATGATATGTAGCGGAGAGCCCGCCTGCTCTACGTGGTAAGGTCTAAAGTTTCCTCTTTCCTCAAAGTACGCCGGTCATTTTGGCGAGCTTGAAGCCGATATAGATGCCGACGAAACCGCCGATGGCGCTCCAGATGGTGTATGAAAAAAAATCGCCGTTCCAAAAATACGGCAATGAGCCGCCGATGGTCGAACCGACAAACATTCCGCCCCAGATGAGTGACTTGCTGCTCATAAGAAAGTAGGAACGATGCTTACGAGTGTAACATATCGGGTATACTACGCCTCATGCCGTCGGCACACATACTACTCGTTGCAGCTGCACCGCTCTTTGCGCCGGCGCTGATTGTCCTTGTTGCCGTTCTTATTCTGTTTTTTATGCGACCGCGGCGTTTCTATTTCGTCCGTCACGGCGAAACACTCTTGAATGCCGCTCATATCCGCCAAGGCTCGGAAGGCGGTCTCTCCGAAAAAGGTCGGCTCCAGAGCAAGCGCGTCGGGCGATATCTCGTGCGCTTTCCGATCACCCGTATCATCGCAAGCCCTTACGAACGCACAAAAGAAACTGCGGATACCATCAACCAGTATCTCAATGTGCCAATTCGTTACTCTGAGCTTCTGGCGGAACGCCGGAATCCGAGCGAGATCGTCGGCAAACGCGATGATGACCCTGGGGTCGTTCGTATCGTCGATCAGATGGACCGCGCGTACCACGATGATACGTATCGCTACTCGGATGAAGAAAATTTTGAAGACTTGAAAAAACGGGCGCGGCGGGCGCTTTCGTTCCTCTCCAATCAAAACGCGCGCGAGACCTGCGTGGTGACGCACAGCATCTTTCTGAAAATGCTCATCGCCTACCTTCTTTACCGCAAGCGCCTCCATGCCGCCGATTACGTGAAGCTTTCCTTCTTCAACGCCTCGGACAATGCAAATATCACCGTGTGCGAATTCCATCCATGGAAACTCTTTTCAAGCACGCGCGGCTGGGAGGTCTTGAGCTACAATGAGACGCCGGGAGAGTAGATAACCGAAAACAGCGCGGCACCCGCGGGTGCCGCGCTGTTTTCGGTACGGGTACGTATTTAGAATCCTATTCCTCCGTCCATGCCGCCGCCGGATACTTCTTTCTTCGGCTCGGGAATGTCCGCGATAGCCGCCTCGGTGGTGAGGAGCATCGCCGCCGCAGAAACGGCATTCTCAAGCGCCATGCGCGGCATTTTCGCCGGATCGACGATGCCGTGTGCGAGCATGTCGTCGACGATTTCGTCCGTAAGCGCATCGTATCCCGCATTCGTTTTGCCCGACTGCACTTTTGAGACGATGACGGCGGCATTGTCCTTGCCGGCGTTTACGGCTATTTGTGCAAGCGGTTTTTCGAGCGCGCTCACGACGATAGCGAACCCTGCGGCTTCATCCGTGCCCATCGTGTCCGTGCTTGCAGAAAGTTTCTTCGCCACCTTGGCGAGCGCGGTGCCGCCGCCGGCAACGATTCCTTCTTCGATAGAGGCTTTTGTCGCTTTTACAGCGTCGTCGATCTTATCTTTCAGGTATTTCATCTCGGTCTCGGTCGCCGCACCGACTGAGATGACCGCTACGCCGCCCGAAAGCTTCGCAATGCGTTCCTCAAGTTTTTCTTTATCGAATTTCGATTCGGTAAGCTCCGCCTGCGTTTTCAGCTGTCCGATGCGGGCGGTGATGTCGGCTTTCTTGCCTTTGCCGCCGACGATGGTGGTCGTATCCTTGGTCGCTGTCACCCGTGCGGCCTTGCCGAGCATACCGAGCGTCGCACTCTCAAAGGAGATGCCCACGTCTCCCGATATGACCTGTCCGCCCACGACCGTGGCGATGTCGGCGAGCATCTCTTTCTTCCGATCGCCATAGCCCGGCGCTTTTACCGCAAGCACACTGAAAGCACCCCTCAATTTATTCACGATAAATGTCGAGAGTGCGTCGCCTTCGACATCGTCCGCGATTATCACGAGTTCCTTTTTCCCCGACTGGGCCACCTTTTCGAGAAGCGGCAGGATCTCCTGAACATTCCCTATCTTCTTGTCGGTCAAAAGGATGAGAGCGTCCTTCATTTCAGCCTCCATGCGTTCCGGATTCGTAACCATGTACGCCGACACGTAGCCTTTATCAATCTGGAGCCCTTCTACGATGTCGTAGGAGAGTTCCATGCCCTGGCTTTCCTCGACCGTGACCACGCCGGACGCGCCCACTTTCTCCACCGCTTCGGCGATAATGTTGCCGAGCACCTCGGACTCGGCCGAAATCGAGGCGACCTGCTTCACTTCCGCTTTCCCGCTGACAGGTTTCGCCATCTTCTTGAGTTCCGCAAGCGCCGCAGCCTTCGCTTTTTCCATCCCGCTGCGAATCGCCATCGCATTCGCCCCTTTCATCACGCGCGAAAGCCCCTCTTCGACAAGCGCTTCAAACAGGACGACCGAGGTCGTGGTGCCGTCTCCCGCGACATCGTTGGTTTTGCTTGCCACTTCTTTTACGATTTCGGCGCCCATATTCTCAAATCTGTCCTTGAGAGAAATCTCTTTCGCTATCGAAACGCCGTCGTTGGTGATGCGCGGCCCGCCGTATGACTTTTCGATCACGACATTGCGTCCTCGGGGTCCGAGCGTCACTTTTACGGCATGCGCCGCCTGCGCGATGCCTTTTGCGATGCCTTTGCGCGCGTCTTCAGAAAAAAGAATTTGTTTTGCCATGGAGAAAAGCCGTTAGTCTTAATTTGATGGTAATCGGTTATTTCAAGACGCCCAAAACTCCGGATTCCGAGAGGATGTAGTACTCCTGTCCTGCGATTTTGACCTCGTCGTAGCCGTATTTGCTGAAGAGAACCGTATCGCCCACTTTTACCTGCATCGGCAGAAGCTTGCCGTCCTCGTATTTGCCCGGGCCGACCGCGACCACGCTCCCTTGAGCTGGTTTTTCTTTATCGACTGTCTCCGGAATGATGATGCCGGAAGCGAGCATCTTTTCTCCCTCTTTCTCAGAGGGCATCACTACAATACGGTCGCCAAGCGGCACCAGTGAAAGTTTCTTCGCCATAGTCCCTATATATAAATGAATAATTCTCCCCTAAGCCCTGTGGGCAGAGTATAGAGAAACCGCCGTCCACAAGCAAGTTGCGCGCACGTATCCGTCCGTGGTATCCTCAGACGCACAGATGGAGGCACTCGTATCGGCATTGCCGTACGCGGAAATCATCCTCGGAATCCTTCTTATCGTCGGCATCGTGCTCCAACAGCGCGGCGCGACCCTCGGGGGAGCCTTCGGAGGCGATAATTTCGCGTCGACTTTTTACAAGCGCAGAGGCGCCGAAAAGTTTTTATTCAACGCGACTATCGCTATTGCGGTTATCCTCGTACTCGCGGCCATAGCGAACTTCCTTCTTTCGGGATTATGACCCGCATGGACGGTTCTCGTTCTCGCGAATACGTCGCGCGGTTGCGAGAACGGTTTGCGCGGAAACATACCGTCCGCGCGTTTGAGTTCGTGAAAGAACGTGTCCGCGCCGCCTCGCCGGGCGATCGCAGCATATTTTACCTGCTTGCGATCCTCGTCGGCATTGCGTCGATTTCGAGCCTGTACGCGCTTGAACAATCCCTGCTCGTCCGCGTACCCAGTTATGGCGGCACGCTCGTTGAGGGCGAGGTGGGAAGCCCGCGATTCATCAACCCCCTTCTTGCCATCAGCGACGCCGATCGCGACCTCTCCGCGCTCACCTATGCGGGGCTCATGGGCCTCTCGGGTACCGGTACGCTCGTGCCGGTGCTCGCGAAAAGCTACACGATATCTCCCGACGGAAAAACGTACACCTTCATCTTGCGCAAAGACGCGAAATTCTCCGACGGCACGCCCGTCACGGCGGCCGATGTCGTCTTCACGGTGAACGAGGCGCAGAACTCCGCGCTCAAAAGCCCGGAGTACGCGGACTGGTCCGGCGTGAGCGTGCTCGCGGTCGACCAGCGTACCGTGCGCTTTACGCTCGCGAAACCGTATGAGCCGTTTCTCGGATTGACGACTCTGGGCATCCTCCCCGCGCACCTCTGGCAGAATATCTCGAGCGAGGAGTTTCCCTTCTCCAATCTCGAAACGAATCCTGTGGGAGCCGGGCCGTTCAAGATCGTGGGCATCTCGCGCGACGCTTCCGGACTCATCCAAAGCGTGTCGCTCGCCGAGAACCCGTACTATGTGTTCGGCCGACCCTACCTCGACGGCATCCGCTTCAATTTCTATTCGCGTACTGAAGATCTCGCGAGCGCGCTTGCAAGCGGCGCCGTCGAGAGCGCGTATGGCGTGAGCGGCAAGGGCGCGCTGACCGCTCCTTACGCGCGCATCTTCGGCGTGTTCTGGAATCCGAGCGAGAACCCTGTCTATGCGCGTCTTGAGGTACGCAAAGCGCTCTCGCTCGCGCTTGATCGCAACGCCATCATCAAGTCGGTGCTCGACGGTTATGCGACCGCGATCATGGGGCCGGTACCGCCCGGAGGATCCGTGAAGCAGGTGGCCATTCCCGAGTCGAAAAATCCGACCGCAACGGCCGCGCAGATCCTTGAGGCGGCCGGGTGGGTGTACGACGGCAACGCGCGCATCTGGAAGAATGCGAGCTCGAAACAAACGCTCGGCACCATCACCATACGCACGTCGAACGTGCCGGAACTGAAGAACGTCGCAAGCGCCGTCAAGACCTATTGGGAGAAGCTCGGCATTCCGGTCAATATCGAGCTTTACCAACCGGGTGATCTTTCGCAGAACGTCATACGGCCGCGCAAATATGAGGCGCTCCTCTACGGCATGGTCGTCGGACGCGATCAGGATCTCTATGCCTTTTGGGACTCTCAGGAACGCAATGATCCCGGCCTCAATATCGCGCTCTATGCGAACAAGACCGTCGATACGCTGCTTGAGGAAGCCCGCAGTTCCAACGATCAGGCGCTTCGCGCGGCCGACCTCCAGAAAATCGAGGACACCATTGCTGCGGATTATCCTGCGGCGTTCATCTACGCGCCGGATTTCACCTACACGGTGCCGAAAGATCTCAAGGGCGTCGTGCTCCCGCAGATCGTGACCCCTGCGGATCGTTTCGCGACGGTCGCGCGCTGGTACCGTGCAACCGACGCGGTGTGGCCTTTCTTCGCGCAACAGAAACACTAGCTATTTTCGTACGGGTTTCTTTGATTTATTAATTTTGCAAGCCCGAGTAATTAACCAATCGTTATGAATCCAGCACCTGCACCAGCACCTGCACCCGCTTCGCCGCATCCGCGATCAAACCCGAGGCGCGATGCGCAATCGAACCATAACCGCCCTCCGAAACGTTTCGAGCGGGGGGCGCGTCCGTCCGGACGCGGCGCTGCCCGTCCGGGCGGCGCGACGCGGCGCATCCAAAGGATCCTGCGCCGCCCGACCGCGATGCCCGCGCGCGCAAGCCGCACTGCGGACTATTTCCCCGAACCGGCGGGAGCGAATACCGTCCGCATCATCCCGCTCGGCGGCGCGGAAGAGGTCGGCCGCAACATGATCGCGGTCGAAGTCGGCGCGACCGGCGATATCCTCGTCTTTGACGCCGGTTTCCAGTTCGTTTCCGAAGACACCTCCCCGGGCGTCGATTACATCCTCCCCAACACGCGCTATCTCGAAAAAAACGCGGCGCGCGTAAAAGGCGTCATCATCACGCACGGGCACCTCGATCACATCGGCGGCATCCCGTTCATTCTCCCGCGTTTCGGCACGCCGCCCATCTACACACAGAATCTCACCTCGGTAATGATCGCCCGCCGGCAGGAAGAATATCCGGATGTGCCGAAATCTGAAATGATCGTCGTTGCGGCCGGCCAGAGCATGACGATCGGTTCAACCCGGGTGAAATTCTTCCCGGTCACGCACTCGATACCCGATTCAATGGGCGCTTCGATCGAAACTCCCCATGGCAACGTCGTCATCTCGGGCGACCTGAAACTCGATCACGACGGCACGACCCCGTCCGAACGCGAATTCAAAACCTGGGGCGAGATCGGCAAAGACAAGAATATCTTCCTCATTGCAGACTCGACCAACGCCGAGAAAGACGGTTTCTCCATCCCCGAAGTGCGCGTCATCCAGACGCTCGAAGATATCATCCGGACCGTCTCGGGACGGCTCATCATCGGCACGTTCGCCTCGCAATTCGAACGCATGATCCACATCATGGAAGCGGCGGAAAAATACAACAAGAAAATAGTCCTTGAAGGCCGCTCGATAAAAACCAACCTCGAGATAGCCGAGAAAACCGGCCTTCTGAAAGTCAACAAGGAGACATTCATCCAGGCCCAGGATGTCGGCAATTATCCGCCTGACAAGATCGTCATCCTCTCGACCGGCGCGCAGGGCGAGGAATTCGCCGGACTTATGCGCATCGCGACACGCCAGCACAAATACATCACCCTGAACGAGCGCGATACCATCGTGCTCTCCTCGTCCGTCATCCCCGGCAACGAGATCGCCGTGCAGAAATTGAAAGACAATCTCTACCGCCATAACGTGACGCTCATCCACTACCGTTCGAGCGACGTGCACTCGACCGGTCACGGCAATACCGGCGAACTTGTCTGGATCAACAAGCAGGTGCACCCGAAGTTCTTCATGCCGGGATACGGCTATCGTTCGATGACGACCTGCCATGCGAAAGCCGTCGAGCAATCCGGATTCCCGAAAGAAAACATCGTCATCGCGGACAACGGCACGGTCATCGATATCGAGGACGGAGAACGAATGAACATCCATAAGCAGCGCGTGCCGTCCGCGCCCATGGTGGTAGACGGTTTCACTATCGGCGACATGCAGGAAGTCGTCATCCGCGACCGCCAGTCGCTCGCGAAGGACGGGATGTTCGTCATCATCGCAAACGTGAATCTGAAAACCGGGAAGCTCCGGAAGTCGCCCGATATCATCAGCCGTGGCTTTATCTACCTGCGTGAATCGCAAAATCTCTTGAATGAAGCGCGCATCCTTATCAAGAAGACGATCGAGGATTCGACCCGCAATATGAATCCTATCGACCTCGATTATGTGAAGAATACGCTCACCGACGTGATCGCCGGATTCCTCTTTACCAGAACGAATAAGGCGCCGATGGTGATCCCCGTGCTCATCGGGATGTAATCTCGCAAACGAAAAGCGCGGTTCGCCTCCGGCGAACCGCGCTTTTGCCGTGGTATGCTCGAGGCGATGCGTCCGCGTGTCATCCTCGCCGTCGGGAATTTTTTCTTCTCGCTTTTCGCGACCCTCATCATCTATATCCTGCTCCCCTACCTTTCCGCATTCATGCCGGAAGCGGATGCCGGTCTCGTGATCGCTCTCGGCGCTCTCGGCGCGGTTCTGCTTTTCCCCTATCTCCCGCGCCTGGTTGCGCGCTACGGCGCGCAACAGCTCGCGCTCGTATTTGCAATCGCGGAAATGGTCGCGCTCTTCGCGCTCGCGGCATCTCCGGGCGCTATCGCCGGCATTCTGCTTATCGCCGTCACCGTAGCGCTGCAACCCTTCCTGTACTACCAGCTTGACCTGCTCCTGGAAGCGACTATCGCGCAGGAGGGTACGACCGGTCGCGTCCGAGCGACTTTCCTTACCGCATGGAATATCGCCGCACTTGCGGCACCGCTTCTCATGGGCGCGCTTCTCGCGCATTCAAATGACTACGGCCGCGTATTCCTCGCCGCCTCAGCGGCGCTTGTGCCGTTCATCGTCCTCTTCGCCGCCCGCGCTCTCCCTAAAGGCAAACCTCCCAAACTATCACGCATGCGCGATGCGCTCTTTTGCATAGCGCACGACCGCGATCTCGCGTCGGTTACGTTCGCTCATCTTCTCCTGTATCTCTTTTACGTCTGGATGCCGCTCTACGTTCCGGTATATCTCCACAGCGCGCTCGGCATACCCTGGTCAAGCCTCGGCAAAATGTTCTCAATAATGCTCATACCCTATGTGCTCATCGAATATCCGGCGGGGTGGATCGCCGATCGGTTTCTCGGGGAGAAAGAGCTTATGTTTGCGGGATTTCTCATTGCGGGCGGCGCGCTCGCCTCAATCGGCGCGCTTTCCGCGGCTTCTCCGTTCATCCTGATCCTCGGCATCCTCATCATCTCACGCGTCGGTGCGGCGTTTATTGAAAGCATGACCGAGATACATTTTTTCCGGCGGGTTTCCGAACAGGACGTGAATTCGGTGAATATCTTCCGCGGTATCTGGCCCCTGGCGGATCTCGTCGCGCCGCTTGCGGGGAGCTTGATCCTCTTTTTCGGTAATTATCAAATCCTCTTCGTGCTCACCGGCGGATTCATCGCCATCGCCGGCGCGGGAACGACACTTCTCATAAAAGATTCCCGCTAGGGACAGAAAACCCCCGCTCGGGTATGCGGCAGAAAGGAGTACGCCGTCTTTTTGTGCTCAAAAAGCGGCTCGTACTCGCGTCGTCACGCTCCGTAAGCCTCTTTCTGCCGCATACCTCTCGCGGAGGCCGGTCAAATCTCCTAAGATGACATCTTAGGAGAAGATGGGGTTTGAAATGGGTTTTAGTCCGCGAGCGCGTATCGGTTCCCTCGGGCGCGAATCAGCCCCTCCGCGGCAAGCGCAGCAAGGGCGCGCGCGGCCTGCGCTCTCCGGAGCGGCCCGAATAGCCCCATGAGACGCTCGCTCGTTGCGCTTCTACGAGTAAGTTCTCGGAGGATGGCTCCGCGCGCTTCGCGCGCGGAGCCCGCGAATTTCGTCTGTTTTGCATAGTGCCGGCTCTGCGCATTGCGCGATATGCCCGAACGTTTCAAGTGAGCGCCGTAATCCATGAGCGCGCTGTACCATTCTCTTGCCCTCCCCGCAGGCGACACCTTCCTCAGTATGCGTTCTATCTCCGCATCGGAGACGTTTTTCCTTTTCGGAAAGAAATGATGCAGAACGGCCGTGCGGATGTTCGTTTCCACCACGACGACGTCATGGTTGTAGGCGAACGCCGCAAGAGCGCGGGCGGTGTAGGGACCGATACCCGGCAATTTTTCGAGCTCGTGCACCGTATGCGGCATTCCGTGCGCCGCGATTTCTTTCGCCGCCTTGAGGAGCATGTTCGCCCGACGATTATAGCCGAGTCCTTGCCAGCTTTTCAGAATTTCGGAGAGCGGCGCCGCGGCGAGCGCGCGCGCCGTCGGGAACTTTTTTATGAACGCGGCATAGAACGGCAGTACACGTTCCACCTGCGTCTGCTGCAGCATGATTTCGGAGACGAGTATCCGGTACGGATCATGCGTTGTGCGCCACGGCAGCGTATGCCTTCCGCGCGCGCGATACTGCCGCCACACCAGCGCCCTAAATTTCGTAGACGACATCTTTGCGTTCAACGACTATTTTCCAACCGCGCCTTCTTGCATGCGCGTAAAGCGCGCCGTTCGGGTTGAATGCGATGGCCGTTTCAACCGACTCAAGAAGTGGGATGTCGCTCTCCGTGTCCCCGACGCCGATCGAACCCTCAAACGTCAGGCCTTCTTTGCGCACCGCCCTCTGCAGTATCGCTGATTTGTTTTGGATGAGATCGCCGTCCTCGACGTCGCCCGTGAAGTTTCCGGACGGCCCTGAAGTGAAGAAAAATCCGTAGACCTTGTCGAATCCCGCTTCATAACCGAATCCATCGGCGATAAATTTCGGCGAATGCGAGATGGCGAGAAGATAATACCCCCTTCCTTTCAGGTCTTTGATGAGATCGCGCGTGTAGCGATAGACGCGATTCTTCTTTTCCTCGATAATTTCCCCGGCGGCGTCCGCCACTGCCGCAAACGGAACCCCTTTTATCTGTTTTTGGAAGACCTCAACGACCTTGTCGACATACGCTTGATAATCGCCTTCCCGATCGAGCCAGCGCGCGCGTTCTCTCTCGTAGAGAGCGTGCGATTCCTGCGGGAATATCCCTTTCTCAATGAGGCGTTCGACGAGTTCGAGAGTCAGGGATGATCGAAATACCGTCCCGTCTATGTCGAAAGCGGCTACCGGGCGTTTTCCCATGCCGCCATAGTACCTTATTTCTCATGTCGCCTTCGGCCAACGTCTCGCTGAGGGCGGCCAGAGCCTCGTCAGAGGGTGCACCGCACATTCGTGCGGGCGTGCGGGACACACGTACCGGCCATAGAGGACGAGGCCGTTATTCACGTACTTCCAGTCTTTTTTCGGTATGAGCGCCTCGAGATCCTTCGAGATGTTCGTCGGGTCATCGGCATCGGTGAGGTCGAAACGCTTCGCGAAGCGCTTCACATGCGTATCGGTCGGGATGCCCTCCCAGATGCCGTACAGCTCGCCAAGGATGACGTGCGCCGTCTTGTAGCCGACCCCCGGTAATCCGGTAAGTTCCGCGGCGGTCTGCGGGATGCCGCCGCCGTATTTTTTATCGATTATTTTCGCCGCTTTGATGATCGCCTTCGCCTTGGTGCGGAAAAACGGAATGGACGAGATCTCTCGCGTAAAGACGGCGGGTTTCGCGCGCGCGAAATCAAACGGGGTTTTGTATTTCTTGAAAAGCGTCTCTGTCAATTTGTTAACCGCTTTATCGGTGCACTGGGCGGAGAGGATGACCGCGGCAACGCACTGAAACGGCGTCCGGTATGCAAGCTCGCTTGCGGGCTCCGGATATGTCTTTTTCAGGTAGGCGACTATTTTCCGGGCGCGCTCTTTCCGCGTCGAGCGCGTAGAATATCTGTTCATGCGCCGAGCGCCTTGAGGTCAGCGATGACTTCGGCGGCATGTGTCTCGGGTTTCACCTTCTCATACACTTTGGCGATAGCGAGCGAAGGGTCGATGAGGAATGAGGTGCGGTTCGTGCCCATATACGTTTTCCCCATAAATTTCTTTTCCCCGAACACGCCGTATCTGCCCACCACCTCCTTATGCGCATCGGAAAGGAGCGTGAAAGGGAGCGCATACGCATCGGCGAACTTCTTATGGCTCGCGACGCTGTCGGTCGAAACGCCCAGTACGATGGCGCCGATATCCTTAAAATCCTTGAACTGGTCGCGGATCGCGCACGCCTCGATGGTGCAGCCCGGGGTATCGTCCTTCGGATAGAAATACAGGAGTAGCCATTTTCCTGCGTACTCGCTAAGCGCGTGCTCCTTCCCTTCCTGATCGGGGAGCGTGAAGTCCGGCGCTGGCGAGCCGATTTCGGGCATCTTCATCGCTCGTACTATAACATTTCAGGCGTATGTTCTTCGCGCGGGAAGGCAAAATTGAAGAAAAGCAAGAGGAGCGTCCCGGCGGAGAAGAGCGTGAAGAAGAACACG
The DNA here is from genome assembly GCA_021836725.1 of bacterium. Classification (GTDB taxonomy): domain Bacteria; phylum Patescibacteriota; class Minisyncoccia; order Phycocordibacterales; family Phycocordibacteraceae; genus C7867-001. Next base: position 118,095 of record JAKBHL010000011.1, on the reverse strand, counting down.
GTGAGGGGGCCGATAAACGGTACGAGCATGATGAGCGAGAGCGCGAGCATGCCGAGAACCCCGTCTCGCCAGAGCACGGTGACGCGTCCGGAGAAACGTCGTACCAGCATGCTGCCGAAAAGGGTGCCCGCATACATGAGCGCGAGAAGCGCCAAGAGCGCATAGGCGAAAAGGAGCAGGAAAGCGAGACCGATGCCGACGAACGTAAGCGCGAGCATGAGGAAGAGGACCGGCGTGACGACGAATGCCGCAAAACCGAGCAGCATCGTGAGGAGGATGCTGCGCGGGCGCGCCTGATACGCATATTCGGCAACCGCCTCTGCAAGCTTCGGGAAGAGCCCGGCCAAAAGACCCGCAAGGATGAGCGCGCCGAGGATGCGCACCAGCAGGAACACGCCGATACTCACGAGTGCAAGCGCGCGCGAAGCGCCGGAATCCGGTATATACGAAGCGTTTTTGTATGTGATGCCGCCGAGTACCGTCGCGGACGCCGGAATCGTCGCGGTGTCCGGCGCCTCGTAGGAGAGTTTGCCGCGGATGATGGTGCCTGGCGCGAGCGTGAGATGGCCGCTTGTCACGACGGTGACATTGCTCGCGAAATCGCCGGCGAGCGAAACGGTATTCCCGTAGACGGTGACCGGGCCTGAAGCGCCGTTTAGTAGCGCGGCGTTCGCGGCGGCGACGAAGACGCTCCCTCCGGCATGGCCCGTGTCGTATACGGAGAAGCCGAAGGCAATGAGATCGCCGGTGACGGGTTTCTCAACGTTCACGCTTCCGCCAGCCGCTCGAAAATCGCCGGAAATCTGCGCGCGCGAGCTTATCGTGCCAGCGATGAGCAGCCCGTCGCCGGTAATCGGCGCAGCGGTGATGATCGAGCCGCCAAAGGCCGAGAAGTCTCCGGCGACCGGCGCGGTCAGCACGATTGAAACGCCGGTCGCATAGACATTCCCCGGCGAAGAGCTCGCAACAAGCAGCGAATGCGCTGCAACGAAGGATGCGGGCGCGCTTGCGGCAAGGGCGCCTGCAGGAAGGAGGAGCGAGGCGAGCAAGGGAATGAGAACGCGGTGCATACGGATTTCAGGACGCGGGCGGCATCGAGAAATGCTGTGATGCCGGCGGCGGCGCGGGTTTCGTAGCGCCGCGCACCGGCTCGATGACGCTCGCGAAAATCATCATGAGAAGCGCGATGCCGGCTGAGGCAAGGCAGTAGATGCAGAGCGCGCCGATGATGAACACCTGGACGAGGGTGAAGTACAGCGATGCAATGACGCCGAAAAATGCCATCCCCTGTAAGACGCGGCGCAGGAGCCGGTCGAAAATGACAAGCTCAAGCGCGGCAAGGACAAAAATGATCCCGTAAAAAGCGACGCCGTACACGGCGAGCGGGATGCCAAAAAGATGCGAATACGGACTCGCCGCAACGATGTTGCATCCTGAAAGATTGCTGATGTTGCAGAGGAGCGGCGTGCCGCTCGCCTCGTGCTGGGCGATATAGGAGGAATCCGCAAGGCCGGCGAACGCGAGAAAAAGGATGCAGGCGACCCCGGCGCGTTTCATACCCCGTTAGAATACGCGCCATCGTACCGGCGCACAAGGGCGGCATGGGGAATGGAAAAACGGATTTCAAAATCCGTTTTTCCGTTTTGTCACAACCCATCCCAAACCCCCGCTCGGGTATGCGGCAGAAAGAGGCTTACGGAGTGCGCCGGTGCGAGTACGAGCTGCTTTTTCAGAAGGAAAAGACAGCGTACTCCTTTCTGTCGCATATCCGACGGGGATTGGGGGTTCTAGTTATCGTTTCGTATCACATCTGGGGTTGCGGGCCTGAAGATTGCACCGGCGGCATGACGTTCCGCGCGTCATCTTTGCCGTATTTCCCGGCGGCAAATATAAGCACACCGGCGATGAGGTTGAGCCAGTTTGAAGCCCCGTTCGTTCCGGCGATGCCAAGCAGCGTCCCGCCGATAGCGGGAACGGTGAGGACCCCTATGAGACCGAGGAGAAACGTGATGACACCGACGAGCTTGAGCCACAGCACGGAGCTTTCACTGGCCCAGAGAGCGACCGCGAGCAAGATCGCGCCGAGAATGATGTGGATGAGATTGTGAGCCCCGTCTGCGACGAACAGCGCATTGGCGCCGACGAGTGGATTCGAGATGAATCCGAGAAGCCCGAAGAGCACCAAGATAACGCCGAAGATGAGGGAGAGTGTTTTCGCCATATAAGCCATTAGGCTGCTAAAGCGGCTCCAAGAAGCGGAGCGCTACGATAAAGCATACCCCTTTCAGGTAGAGAGGTGGTCGCGCATGCTGCCACCTGTGCATAGCAATGGCGCCGCGATGCCTCCAAGAAAGTCCTGGAAATTACGCCCGCCTGCGACGTTTGCGGAAGACAGACCCCCGAAGGGTGTGCGGCAGAAAGGAGTACGCCGTCTTTTTGTGCTCAAAAAGCGGCTCGTACTCGCGCCGTCGCGCTCCGTAAGCCTCTTTCTGTCGCACACCCTTCGGGGAAATGCTGAGTTTTGAAATGGTTCTAGAAGCGGGTCTCGTCGATGCTACGAAGCTGCCGGTAGGGGCGGATGCCCTTGCAGAGTTCGCTGCGCGGCGTCGTGATGCTCCTTTCACTGGTGGACGCGGACAGCGGCGGGCGCGGCATGGACGGCGCGTGGAAAAAATTGCCGAAAAAACCATACCGGATCTCCCAGGGAAATACGAAACAGGCATGGAAAGTTGAACTGGTCGCCGCCACCGGTACGCCGACGATACGGACGATGCCGCCGCGCAGCACGGCTGTAAAATCGGCATTGCGCAAGTCGCCGGTTTCGACCTGCCACAGATGCCCCTTGAAGTCGCGGAGTGCGAAGGAAGCGTTATCCGGCGCAAGCGAGATTACGCGTCCGCCTAAGAGGCCTTTTTCCGGCGCAAGCCACCAGGAGCGCTCTTCAACAAGAATAGGACGGTAGAAGGGCGGATGGTCGCCAATCGCTTCCTCGATCTCGCCGCCAAGACCGCTCGCGTAAAGGGCGCTGCCCAGCACCAGAGAAGCGAGCACCGCGCCGAGCGCGATAACGGCGAGTGAGTAACGATAGCCGTGCGCCGTCCGGCGCACATTCGCGTAGCCGACGAGTATGAAAAGTATGAGAGCGCCTGCCCAGAGGAAGGGTGCCGCCTCAAGGAAGAAAGCAAGGAAGTTCGCGTGCGTAGCGGCTGAGAGACGCCAGTCGACGTTCTGGATATCGAAGAGCATCGCGGAAAATGCGAGAGCGCTCAGCGCGACCGCGAACGCGCCGAATATCCAGAAAAAATAATTCTTGAATATGAATTCCCAGCGCGGGCGCGGAACGAGATGTTCGCCGCTGATGCGTTCGAGCACCTTTCGAGCGAGCTGGTCGTCTTTTTGTTCGTCGTGCATCATAGTGAAAATGGTTCAGGAAGCGCTTCGCGCAGAGCCCGTTTAGCGCGATACAGGAGCGTTGAGACCGTCCCCGTCGGCACTTCAAGGATATCGGATATCTCGGCATATGACCGATCTTCAAAAAAACGGAGCGTGAGGACGTCTCGCTGCACGGGCGTAAGCGCCGTGAACGCCTTTGCGAGTTCCTCGCGCGAGAGCCGGAGCTCCGCAAGATGCGCCGTATCCGAATCCTCATCCCGCAATTCCGTAAGGAGCGTTTCGCTCCCCTCGTCGAGCACCACCTGCGGACGCGCATGCCGGGAGCGGAAGAAACTCATCGCCTCATTATGCGCGATGCGGTACATCCACGAGGAAAATGCGAGCGTCTGATCGAAACTGTTGAGGTTCCTGTATGCCTTGATAAAGGCATTCTGCAGGATGTCTTCACGATCTTCGCGGACGCCGACCCCTAGCCGTTCGAGATAACGCGTGAGTTTCGCTTCATACCGTTCGATGAGGGGCGTAAATGCTTCCTTGTCGAGCAGTGTCCGGCGGACGATTTCTTCATCGGTCATCTCGGGCGGCATACCCGCTATTCTAATACGCTTCCGGCTTATCGCACGTTTCGCACCGGGATTTGGTACACTGAAGCGGTTCACATGCCCCTCTCTCTTTTCCTTTCCCACCTTATCGGCGGCGCGATCGGCAGTTCGGTAACCTTATCGCTCGTCATCATCCTCGGTACGTTCATCCTCGAGGATCCGACCACCGTCATCGTCGGTGTGCTCGCGGCCGATGGCGCCATCGGAGTGCCCATCGCTCTTTTCTCCCTCTACGCCGGCATCATACTCGGCGATATCGGTCTCTACTGTCTCGGATGGCTCGCGAGCACGCACCCCCGGCTCGGACGATATGTCGATCATGAGTTCGTCGCGCCCTTTCGTGCGTGGCTTGAAAGCCGGTACGTGCTCACTGTCTTTACGGCCCGGTTCATTCCGGGCTCGCGGCTTCCGACCTATACCGCAAGCGGCTTCTTCCGTTCGCCGCTCTCGACGTTCGTGCTCACGGCAATTGTCGCGACGTCGATTTGGACAACGATACTTTTCTCAACTTCCTACTGGTTCGGGAACCTCACTTCCACGTGGATCGGTTCTGTGCGGTGGGGCGTTGCGCTTCTTTTCCTCCTGCTGCTCTTCTTTACCGGGCGCCATAACCTTCTCGCGCGCCGCGCGAGAAAGAACGGATTGAATACGGACGCGGACACGCGGGAGCACTGAGTACCAGATCATTTCAAAACCTTATATCCCCGCGAGAGGTATGCGGCAGAAAGAGGCTTATGGAGCGCGACGGCGTAAGTTCGAGCTGCTTTTAGAGCAGAAAAAGACGGCGTACTCCTTTCTGCCGCATACCCGAGCGGGGGTTTTGAGATGGGTTCTAGGACGCGCGCTCAAGGAGCGCGCCGAGCGCTTTCGCGAGCAGTTCTTTCGTCGAGTCATTCGTAAGCTTCCCCGACGCGTCGAAGAGCTCGGCAGCGGGCCCGAGATACAGTTCTGGCTGACCGATAAGATTTGCATCGAGGTATGTCATGATTTGCTTCAAGTGGCTCTGCGCGACGGCAGTGCCGATCTTCCCTATCGAAACGCCGGCGACGAGCACCGGCTTGCGGGCGAAAGAGTTCTGCCCGTACGGCCGGCTCAGCCAATCAATGGCGTTCTTCAGAACGCCTGAGATCGAGCGGTTGTACTCCGGTGTCGCGATGATGAGGCCATCGGCCGCATTCACCGCATCTTTGAGCGCCTGCGCCGCAGCCGGATACGCCGCTTCCAAATCGGAATTGTAGAGCGGCAGATCGCCGATACCCACTAGCTCGATTTCCATGTTCGCCGGAGCAAGCTCCGCACATGAGCGCAGAAGCATCGTGTTGTAAGAATCCTTTCGCAAACTTCCCGAGAGGGCGACGATTTTCATAGCGGCGTATTGTTATGGCTTATGCGCTATACCGTACTCCATCCCGGGAGACCGGGACGTGGGGATAACTGCTGGAATCGGCCAGGTCCCGACTGCTTTGCAGCTGGAATGGGACGAGCGGCTTGTTTTACCGCTATACTGAGCCTATACCTATGGATCAGAAAATCATTCGCTCTGCGATAGCGGCGACGCTCGCGCTCACCGCAGGCGGAGCGGGATACACTGCGGGGCATTCCGGCGCGGCGCAAGGCGCCGCGCCGAGTATCCCCGCCGTCACCGTCACTGCGCCGTCTGCAGGTTCCACGCGCGTCATCTATAGCCTCGACGCGAAGCAAAACGACAAGGAGATCATCGCGCTCATCAACGCCGCGAAAAGCCGCATCTATTTCGCGATGTATGAGTTCACGCTCAAAGATATCGCCGATGCCCTGGTCGCGGCGAAAGAGCGCGGCGTGGAGGTGCGCGGACTCGTCGACGCCGGAGAGAGCGCGAACAGCTACGATAAGCCGATCATCAAAGAACTCATTGCGGCCGGCATTCCCGTGAGAACCGAGAAGCATGGGAGCGGGAACGGCATCATGCACATCAAAGCGATCGTCACCGACTCGGCGTACGCGCTCGGCAGCTATAACTGGACCAACTCCGCAACGACCCTGAATGACGAAATCCTAGAGATAGGCACTGACCCGGCGCTGCGGCAAACGTATGAAAATATACTGAGGCGTCTCTTCGACGCCTACAAAGGCACCAGCGCGGCCGCGGGAGCGGCCGCGCCCGTTTCGCTCGGCGTCATCGACTACAGCAATGCGCCAGCCCACATCGGCGCGATCGCCTCGGTACGAGGCCGGCTGGTGAATGTCTACGCTTCGGCGCGCGGAACCGTTTTCCTCGATTTCTGCACCGACTATAAAAATTGCCCGTTCTCAGGCGTGATCTTCGCCGATGACGTGAAGAAATTCGGCGATCTTGCGCGCTATAACGGGACAGTCATCACCCTCACGGGCAAGATTTCTTCCTATCAGGGCAAAGCGGAAATCATCCTCTCCGATCCCGGCCAGCTCTCAAAATAAATTGTGTATTCCGCACTCTTTGTGCTATACTTCGGCCACTTCCAGTGGCTACCGATCGACTCCGTATAAATAATGAGATTCGCGCGCAAGAGTTGCGCGTCATCGGTGCGGAAGGAGAAAACCTCGGTGTTCTCAAGCTTTCCGAAGCTCTGGAAGCGGCAAAGCGCGCCGGACTTGATCTTATTGAAATTTCGCCCTCGGCGGTCCCGCCCGTTGCGAAGATTACGGATTATGGTAAATTCGAATACGAGCGCAGCAAAAAAGAGAAAGTAGCGAAAGCGAAGGTCAAAGTATCGGAGACCAAGGAGATCCAGATAAAGGTGGGTACCGGCGACAATGACATGCTCCTCAAGGCGAAGAAAGCGGCCGAATGGCTCGCCGAGGGGCATCGAGTACGCGCCGAGCTCTTCCTGAAGGGCCGCTATAAGGGCATGGGTGAGGAGTTTCTTAAGGAGCGCCTTGAGAAGTTCCTCCTGCGCATCCCTTATGCGTATAAGGTCGCCGAACCGATCACGAGGAGTCCGAAAGGCTTCGCCGGCGTCATCGAGCGCGATCTCGTCGCGCAGCAAAAACGCGAGAAAGAACAGAAACAAAACGATGAAAACAAATAAATCATATTCAAAAAGGATCCGCGTGACGCGCACGGGAAAGCTCGTCGCGCGTGCGAAAGGCCAGGACCATTTCAACGCAAAGCAAAGCAGCGGGAAACGCCGCTCGAAACGCCGATCGGTCTCCCTCGCGCTCTCTGCAAAGGTCCGACAGCGTTTTCTTCCGGGCGCATAATTAACCGTATTTAAATACCTATTCCGTATGGCACGAGTGAAAGGAGGTGTGTTGGCCCAGAAACGCCGTAAGAACGTTCTCGCGCGGGCGAAGGGTTATCGCGGCGTGCGTTCAAAGAAAGAGCGCTACGCGCATGAAGCGCTCCTGCATGCGGGTAAATACGCTTTTGCCCATCGCCGCGATAAAAAGACCGATTTCCGGCAGCTTTGGATTGTCCGGCTCAACGCTGCCGTTCGCGAGAATGGCCATCCTTCCTACAGCGTTTTCATCGGCACGCTTAAAAAGCACGGCATTCTTCTCGACCGCAAGGTTCTTGCGACTTTCGCGACCGAACACCCAGAAATTTTCACGCGCATAGCCAAGCAGGCGGTATAAGCGCGCGGCGCTTGATGCGTTGCTTCTTTGGGGAGATGCTGTATAGTGCGCAACGGTATTCGTGCGCTCCGCACTACGACGCTGAGGAGAAGCGAGCATGAACTGTTCAATCTGTAAGGGTGAAATGGGCGAGATGCACTACGCCATCCGGGACATGAAGCCGAACGAGACATATTTCGAGTGGCTGGGGCGGCATGTCGTTTGTCTCTTTGCTTTCGGCCTGAAAAGCAGAAAGCACGCCACCATCATTCCTGTGTGCGATGAATGCGCACAGGGACATCTGGCGTGCAACATTGCCGGCAGGTCAGAGCATGTGGCATGAATTTGGTGAAAAGCGCACGTCCAGCGTAAGCTGGAAACGGCGCTTTTCTTTTTTAATTTAATATGAAAACGGAGCTCTCATCGGAATTAGACTTTCTTTACGGAATCTTTGGCAATGTCCCATACCTCCCCTGCCTCCGGGACAACGGCGCGCCCGCCGAGATAGTCGTGAATGCGTTGCGCAAGGAAGCGCTCGGCGGAAGGCTCGCCGATGGCCGTGAAAATAACTTTTGTGCGCTTCTCTGAAAGGGCCGTTTCGGCAAACTTGAGAAGTTCATCGCGATCGGCGTGCGCTGACCACCCTTCGAGGATTTCCACTTTTGCCCGCAGACGCACGGCGCGGCCATTCAGACGCACCGAGGACGCGCCTTCCGCCATGCGCCGCCCCGGACTTCCCGGGGCCTGATACCCGACGATGAGGAGGGTCGTGGATGGATCGGGAAGGTATTTCGCCTCCCAGAGGCCGATACGGCCGCCGTGACTCATCCCTGCTCCGGCGATGATTATTTTGGGATTTTGCGTTTTTTCTATCTCCCGCGACTGTGCGGATGAGAACGTCTTAGTCAGAAACGGAAATTCAAAAAGGCTCTTTTCTCTCTTCATCTCCTCCTCGGCGGCGTTCTTGAAATAGGTCGGTCCCCATTTCTCATACACTTCCGTCACACGGATAGCGAGCGGCGAATCGAGGAACACGGGCACTTTCGGAAGTTCGCCCGCCGCGAAGAAATTGGAGAGTTCATAGAGCATGAGCTGCGTACGTTCGAGCGAAAAGGCGGGAATGAGCACCGCGCCGCCTTTGCCGATGGCGCGTTTGAGCGTATCGCGCAGAAGCGCTACGCGTTCCCTATGCGGCGGATGAAGCCGGTCGCCATAGACGCTCTCCATGACAAGCGCATCGGCGTCCGGCACCGGCTCCCAATCAGGAAGGAGAGGAGAGGGCGAATTGCCGATATCGCCGGTAAGCGCGATCGCGGTTCCATCTTCATCCTTGATGCGGACGCTCGAGGAGCCGAGGATATGGCCCGTGCCGCGCAAATAAACGGTGAGCCCGGGCGCGATTTCTTTTTCCGTATGATACTCAAGCGTCTCGATGAGCGCGAACGTCGCGTCGACATCCCGTTCCTCGTAGAGTGGTTCGGCTCCGCGGCGCTTAGCATCCTGACGAAGAATGCTGACCGAATCGCGCAAAATGAGCTCGGCTATATCTTTCGTGGGCGGTGTCATGAAAATCCTTCCGCGGAAGCCGCTCCGAACGAGTTTTGGCACGCGCCCGACGTGATCGAGATGCGCGTGCGTGAGAACAAGCGCGTCAATTGCCTTTACATCATAGGGAAACGGCCCGTACATGTCTGCCGCACAGAAGTCGGCGCCCTGCTCGATCCCGCAATCGACGAGAATCCTTCCGCGCGCCCCTTCAATTAAAAAATTCGATCCGGTGACTTTCCCTGCGCCGCCATAAAAACTCAGCCGCAATGACATGCTAGCACTGTATCACGGCTCCGCAGAAATCCCGTCTCAGCGAGACGGGATTTCTGCGGAGCCGTTCCCTGATGCAACTTTATTCTGCCAGGTGGGTGCCCCAATGGCGGCTATCGGATTTCCCTGCGGAATTCGCCAAGCGAACCTGAATGTAAAGCTCCCGAAAATGAGGCAAGTTGCGTTTTTAAGAACGGCTCCGGGTATAAGTATACTCCCTTTCTGGAACCCATCCCAAAACCCCCTCGGGTATGCGACAGAAAGGAGTACGCTGTCTTTTTCTGCTCTAAAAGCGGCTCGCCTCTCGCCCCGTCGGGCTCCGAGAGCCTCTTTCTGCCGCATACCCTTCGCGGGGGAGGCGGGGGTTTTGGGATGGGTTCTAATCGCCGTGCCGTTTGTAGCGGTGGAGGGTGCTCTTCCCGAACCAGTGCTCAATCTCGTGCGCCGCTTCCTCGGGCGTCTCGGACGCGTGAACGATGTTCGCGACCGCGCGTTTCTCGGCGTTCGCGATGGCGGGGGAATCATTGGAAAAATCTCCGCGGATGGTGCCCATATCGGCTTGATACGGCATCGTCGGGCCGCAGATCTTACGCACCATGTCGACCGCGTGCGTGCCTTCGACCACCATCTTCACGAGAGGAGCGGAGAGCATGTAATCGACGAGCCATTTCCGTATTTCAGGGCCGATCTCTTCGGGAGCGGCCGTACCGAAATCCTCCATCGCATCAAACTGATACTTTTCATAGGTAGCGAGCGTCTTCTCGCCGAGGCGCTTCACCCACGCGGCATCTTTCGGATAATGCGTATCGATCTGCTCGAACGTCGGCTGAAACATCTCGAGAGCGACGATCTTGAGATCGCGCTGCTCGAAACGCTTGATAATCTCGCCGACCAGCCCCTTTTTCACTCCGTCGGGCTTTATCATCACGTACGTGCGTTCTTCCTTCGGATTCTTGTGTGCCATAATTTCAAAAATAAATAGCCGCGGAGCGGTTATCCGGTAATGATACGCGGTCCGTCCTTTTCAATCAAGATGGTGTGCTCGAAGTGCGCGGAGCGGGATCCGTCTTTGGTTTTGTACGTGTATCCGTCCGGAGCGAGGATGACCGCCGCCTTGCCGGCGCTTGAAATCGGTTCGAGCGCGAGCACCATGCCTTCCTCCAGTACCGGTCCTGTTCCCGCGCGCCCATAGTTGGGGATGAAAGGTTCTTCGTGCACACGATCGCCGACGCCGTGCCCGCCGAGGGATTTCACGACCTTGAAACCCGCGCTCTCGATCGTCTCCGCGATGGCGTGCGAGATATCGCCGATATGATTTCCGATGACAGCACGCTCGATTCCGGCTTTGAGCGCCTCCTCGGTCGCGTACAGGAGCCGTTTCGCCTCGTCATCTACGTGCCCGACCGGTACGGTGATTGCCGCATCGACGATGATGCCCTCATGCGCGAGACCGAGATCGAGTCCGACGATATCCCCTTGCTTCAGGATTTTTTTCGATTCATTCGGGATGCCATGCACGACTTCGTCGTTTATCGAGACGCAGAGCGTCGCCGGGTACGGGCGATGCGCGCCTTCGGGCGTATAGCCGAGGAACACCGGCTCATCAGCGCCCGCGCGTATGAGCTCTTCCGCTTTGTCGTCTAGTTCTTCAGATGTCACTCCGGGGGCGACGGCGACGCGGAGCGCGCGAAGCACTGTCGCGAGGCGTTTCCCCGCTTCGATAAGATTCGCCCGTTCGGTATCGTTCCGGAGTATCATGCCGGGTGTGTCTGCGAAGGTGCGTGAGCGAGTGCCGCGCGAATATCGCTTGCAACCTGCTCCGGCGGCTGCTCACCTTGTATGTCGATGAGCACGCCCGCTCTTCGAAACGTTTCCACCGCCGCTTCGGTGTGTGCGTAATATTCTTTCAATCGTTCGCTAACGACGGCATCGTCATGCCGGCCTTCGGTTTCTCTGCGGCCCATGAGACGGCGATGCACTTCTTCATCGGATATACGGATATCGAAAATCAGGAACGGCCGCTCGAGCCACGAAAGGGATTCGAGAATGAGTTCGGCTTCGGGCAGTTTGCGATTGAACCCGTCAAAGATGGCGCTCGCGCCGTCCGGAAGCGCAAAAAGCGCCTTCTGAAAAAGATACATCGCGAACCAATGCGGCGCGAGAAATCCGGCCTCTATCTCAGACTTGATTTTCCGGCCAACCCTGGTATCGAGAGCGGCTATGTCTCGAAACTGCTGACCGGCAGAAATGATCGCCCAGCCGGTCGCTTGCGAGAGCAGCTTCGCTTGCGTGCCCTTGCCACAACCCGGTTTCCCGATGAAGAAAACGGTATGCGCCCCTTCACGTCCTTTCGCGAGAGTATCCTTGGAGTGCGTATCCATCCGTCCACTCTAGCATTTTTAGTTTCAGTATTCCCGAAGCGAAACTTGTGCGTCGATCTTTTGCGCCAGATCAAGCGCCACCTGCACCGCGATGAGAAGCGCCGTGCCTCCCAACACCAGCGTCGTAATGCCGGTAAGCCCTTGGATGATCGAGGGAGCCACTGCGAGAAGGCCGAGGAAAGCGGCGCCCGGAAGCGTAACGCGGTTGACCACCTTTCCGATGTATTCCTCGGTCTCGCGGCCGGGGCGCACTCCGGGGACGAACGCTCCGGTTTTTTGGAGATCCTCCGCGACGCGGTGCGGCTCGAAAGTAACCGCGGTGTAGAAGTAGGTAAAGAGCACGACGAGCGTGAAATACACGGCGCCGTACTTCCACGGATTGGAGAGGAAAGCGGTATACCAAAGCGCCGCGCCCGAGGCGAACGAGACATGCGCGGCCCCGAGCATCGAAAGCGCCATCTGCGGCAGAAGCAGGAGCGAGAGAGCGAAGATGATGGGGATCACGCCGGCCTGCAGGAGACGGATGGGGAGGTACGTCGCCGCGCCTTGAGCGAGCGCCGCGCCGCGCACCTGCCGCGCATAGGCAATCGGTATCGAGCGCTCGGCATCGGAGACGACGACGACCGCGTAGATCATCGCGAGAGCAAGAACGAGGAATGCGAGATAGCTGGGGATATTCGCAGCGGTAGAAGCAAAAATGGTCTCGGAAATGCCGGCGGGCACGCGCGAAAGGATGCCGGCGAGAATGATGAGCGAAACGCCGTTGCCGATGCCGAATTCGGTCACGAGCTCGCCGATCCACATGAGGAGCATGGAACCAGCCGCGACGAGCGTTATGTTCGCGATGAGCGATACGGAACCCAAATGCGCTATGACGCCCTGGCTCTCAAGAAGAAACAAGAAACCGACGGCCTGCAAAATAGCGATGGGAACGGTGAGAAGACGGCTCCATTCGATGAACTTCGCGCGGCCCGCTTCCCCTTCTTCAAAGTACGCCTGTTTCACCTGCGGGAATATGATGGTGCCGAGCTGCATGATTATCGAGGCGGTGATGTAGGGGCCCACGCCAAGCATGACTATCGAGAGCTGGGAAAGGCCGCCGCCCGAAAAGATGTTCAGGAGGCCGAAAAATTGGTTGTTCGCAAAGAACGCGGCGAGCGCGGCCTTGTTGACTCCCGGAATCGGCACTGCGGCAAGCAAACGGAAAAGCGCGAGAGCCGCCGCAAGGAACAGGATGCGGTGCCGTATCTCCGAGTCGCCGAACGCGAGTTTGAGCTTGTGAGTGAAAGAATTAAGCATTGTGTGTGCCGCCGGCCCCGAGGATGGCGGCACGGGCGGTGGCAGAAAGCGTGCAGTTTTTGACCGTAAGCGCTTTCGTGAGCGCGCCGGTGCCGAGTATCTTCACCGCGGGCGCGCGCCCTTTGGCGCGCCGCACGAGCCCCTTTGCAAGCAGTGAAGCGGGCGAGACCGTCTCTCCGGCATTATACGCGGTTTCGAGCGCTGCGATATTTACCGCTGAAACGCCGTATTGGTTCGTCCGTACCGTGCGCGAACGATTCTTGCCGTGGCCGCGGCGTTTCGGGAGCTTTTTTATGAGATCGCGCACCTCGGGCCGGATTTTGTGCCCGGCGCGCGCGGTCTGCCCTTTTCCGCCATGACCGCTGGTCTTGCCGCGCTTGCCGCCGCGACCGACCGCTACGGACAAACGGCGTTTTGCGCGCGGGACGAGTGAATTGAGCTGCATAGGAAGATATTTTATTGTGCGCTTGTCCGCTCGGGCAAGCGCAATTTCTTGAGCGCGGCGACCGTCGCGCGCGAGATGGTGAGCTTGTTTTTCGAACGCGTGTGTATTTTCGCCACGACGTCGGTGACGCCGCCGAGCTCGAGCACGGTGCGCATCGCCGAACCCGCGACGATCCCGCGGCCTTTTGAAGGGATGATCTCGACCGTGGAAGAAGCGTACTTGGCCTCTACCTGATGCGGGATCGAGCCCGAAGCCGTGCGCGCGATCGTAAAGAGATGCTTCTTCGCGTCGCGCGTCGCTTTGTCTATGGCAAGCGCCGTATCGACCCCTTTCCCAAGCCCCACGCCCACGCGGCCTTTTTTGTCGCCGATGATGACCACGAGACTGAAGCTGAAACGGCGGCCGCCCGCCATCACGCGCGCGACGCGGCGCGCGTCTATGGTGACTTGCTCAAACTCGCCGCGCTCGCGCGGAGCGCGGGCGCGCGCCCCGCCGCGCGGAGCGCGCGAGCGCACCGGCCCCCTGCCGCCTCGTTCGGGGCGCGCGAGCGCGGCAGGCGCCGGTTCTCCAGAAACGGCGACGGATACGTCCTCGACAGCCGAGGCATCCGTCTCGATCGGGCTCTCCGCCGCGGACACTGCGGCGTCCGCCGACTGCTCCGTTTCCTGCTCCTGTGACAACTGTGTATCGTCGATCATAAATTAAAAAATGAGTCCGCCCGCCCGCGCTGCGTCCGCGAGCGCCTTAACCTGTCCGCCATAACGGTAGCCGCCGCGATCGAAGACGATCGTGGTGATACCGGTTGCCCGAGCTTTTCGTGCGATCGCTTCGCCGACCGATGCCGCCTGTAGGGATTGCGCGCCCTTGAACTCGCGTCCGTGCGCGGCGGCGATGGTCTTTCCTGCCACGTCGTCAATAAGCTGCGCTGAGACGAAGCGATTGCTCTTGAAGACCGCGAGACGCGGGCGCGCCGCGGTCCCTTTGACAAGCGCTCGGATGCGAGTGCGGCGGCGCGCCCGCAGTTCCGTATTCGTTTTTGATCCGTGAGTCATATGCAAAAATTAAGCGGCTTTCTTGCCTTGTTTGCGGCGGATCACTTCTCCTTCGTAACGGATGCCCTTCCCCAGGTACGGTTCGGGCGGCTTCACGCGCCGTATGTCCGCCGCAAATTGTCCGAGCGACTCTTTGTTTATGCTTTCGATTTTTATAACGTTCTTTTCGACTGTTGCCGAGACATCCGCCGGTATCTTGAGCGCGACCGTGTGGGAGAAACCGACGGACAAGACGATATCGCTTCCTTTGACTTCGACACGATAGCCGACGCCTTCGAGAATGAGTTTCTTCACGTAGGGCGTCTCGACGCCGGCCATCATGTTTTTCACATGCGAAGCGAACGTGCCGGTGAGCGCCTTGGCGAGGCGCGAACGGTCTTTCGGCGTGATCGAGACGCCGTTCTCATCGACCGCAATGGCGACCGCCGGGTGTATGCGTTTGGTAAGCGCGCCCTTGGCGCCTTTCACGGAAAGTACCCCGCCCTCCACGAGGACTGCGGTTTTCCCTATCGCTATCGGCTTTTTTGCGAGGCGGCTCATGGTGGTGTCTGTATTACCAGATTTCGAAAAGCTCTTCGCCGCCGACCTTATTCTTGCGCGCCTCTCTGTCGGAGACGATACCGCTCGAGGAAGAAAGGATGCGCGCGCCGGTGCCGCCTTTCACCCGATGCGCAGATGTATGCGCCGCATAGAGCCGGCGGCCCGGTTTGCTCACGCGCTTCACGCCGCGCAATTTCGGGAGCCCGCGCTCGTCGTAAGCGAGCGTCGCGGTAAACAGCTTCTTTACGCCTTCGCCCTCTTTCGTTTTCACTTCGACCGCGGTAAGGAAACCGAGTTCCTTCAGTTTTTTAGCGATAGCGAAAAGATGCCCGGAATACGGCACGCCGACGTCGCGCTTCCCGATGCGCGCGGCATTTTGCAGACGGATGATGAAATCGCCGACGCGGTCGCTTACCATGATGCTTTTTTGACGCCCGGGATCTTCCCTTCGCGCGCGAGCTCGCGGAACTGGATGCGCGAGAGTCCGAAGACGCGCATATAGCCGCGCGAACGGCCCGAAATAGCGCAACGGTTCTTAAGGCGCACCGGCGAAGAGTTTCTCGGGAGCTTTTGGAGGCCCTCAAAATCGCCAGAGAGCTTCAAAGCCGCACGCTTGACCGCGTACTTCTTTACGAGTTTCGCCTTTTTGGCGTACCGTGCCAGCTGGGATTTTTTTGCCACAAAAAATAAAGCTCCGAGGAGCGTCGCTCCAGAGTATCAGCGTTTTACGCCCGAGTCAACGATAAGCGGCAACCCGAGGTGGCGCAGGAACGCCTCGGCTTCGGCCTTGGTCGAGGCGGTGGTGACGATGGTTATGGCGAGACCGAAAACGTCTTTCAGATCCTCATCGCTCGTCTCCGGGAAAATAGTATGCTCCTTGATGCCGATGGTGATATTGCCCATCGCATCGATGGCGTTTGGGGCAAGGCCGCGGAAATCGCGCGTGCGCGGCAACGCGATGTGGATGAGCTTGTCGAGAAAATCGTACATCCGCGCGCCGCGCAGCGTCACCTGAAGCCCGACGGTGTCGCCTGCGCGCACTTTGAAGGAAGCGATGGAGATGCGCGCAGCGCGCTGCGAGGGTTTCTGCCCGGTAATCTTCGCGAGACGATCCTCGATGAGCTCGAGCTGTTTCTTGTCGCGTTTCTTGCCCACGCCTGAGGAGACGATGACCTTGCTCACGCGCGGACTCCGCATCGGGCTCGTATACCCGAATGTTTCTTTGAGCGCGAGATAGGCGGTCTGCTGTCTTTGTTTGGTTATGGACATAGGCAATTTATTTTCCTTTGGCTGATTCGACGCGCACGACATTCGACACGTGAATCGGCCGCGGGCGCTCGGCAATGTGGCCCACTTCGCCCGGACGACCCTTGCGGTGGCGCTTCGCGATGGCGACGCCTTCGACGACGACCATGTCTTCCCGCGGCAATGCGCGCAGGATGACGCCGGTCGCGCCCTTGTCCTTGCCCGAAATTATCCTCACTTTGTCTCCTTTTTTGACGTGCATACGAAAATGATTAGACGACTTCGGGCGCCAAGGAGACGATAGAGTGCCAGCCGCGCTCGGAAAGTTCGCGCGGAACGGGGCCGAAGATCCGGTTCCCTTTCGGGGCCATTTCCTTGCCCTGCTTCTCGACGATGACGACTGCATTCTCATCGAAACGTATGTACGAACCGTCTTTCCTGGCGAAAGGCTTCGTCTGCCGCACGACGACCGCGCGGCAGATGTCCTTTTTCTTCACCGCTTTGCGCGGCTCGGCGGTCTGGATGGCGATGACGACCGTATCGCCGATGCGCGCGTAGCGGCGCTTGGAACCGCCAAGCACTTTGAATACCCGTGCGATCTTCCCGCCGGAATTATCTGCGACCATGACGATGGATTGGGGCTGCAACATACTAGTTTTTCGCGTCGACGGACGCGTCTTTCGCGCGAGCGATTGCGAAATGCTTCAGTTTCGAAAGCGGGTGCGTTGCGACGATGGTGACTTTGTCGCCGACCTGAGCGGTATTCCCCGGGTCGTGCGCAAGGTACTTCTTCGAGCGGACGAAATACTTTTTGTACTTCGGATGCTTCACGAAGCGATCAACGCGGACCGTGGCCGTGTCTTTCATGGCCGTCTTTACGACGACGCCGGCAAACGATTGAGGACGAGGGGCGCGGTGTTCCATATGATTAGACGGTTCGATGCGCACGCGCGTGCTGCTCGGTAAGCGCGCGTGCGATGGTCTTGCGCAGCTTCTTCGGCGAGCTCGAATCTTTCGGGCGCGCGCCGGCAGCCGCAAAACGCTCAGTTCGCAGATGGATGCGCGTATCGAGAAGGAGTTTCGCAAGCTCCTGATCCGTTTTGGTCGTCATAGTGTTCTTTTTTACCATAAAAATATGAAAAAGTAATAAAATTAGTGCCGCGTGATTATCGAGGTCTTGACCGGCAACTTCATGCTCGCCTGGCGCAAATGCGCGCGCGCGATGCTTTCGGCGACGCCGTCCATTTCAAAAAGTATGCGCCCCGGGCGCACTTCAAACACGTAGTGCTTCGGGTCGCCCTTGCCGCTTCCCATGCCCACTTCCGCGGGCTTGGCGGTCACCGGCCGGTCCGGAAAGATACGGATCCAGAGCTTGCCTGTCTTTGCGGTCGCACGGGTAAGAACTTTGCGCGCCGCTTCTATCTGGTTGCTCGTCATGCGCGCGCTCGTGAGCGCTTTCAGGGCGAATGAACCGAAGACGATGGTCGTACCGCGGGTATCGGGACGGCTCAAGCGCTTCGCGCTTTTGCGCTGCGTCTGCCATTTGCGGTGTTTTACTTTTTTTGGAAATAACATACGAAAATGTACACCCGGGCACTAGCCGCGGGCCGGTTCGCCCGAAGACAGGCGCACTGACGTCTTCTTGTCCTGATACACGTTCCCGCGATAGATCCATACCTTGATGCCGATGATCCCGTACGGGAGATGCGCCACTTCATGCGCGAAGTCGATGTCCGCGCGAAACGTCTGCAGCGGAATGCGGCCTTTCTTGAGCTCTTCTTTGCGGCTCATTTCCGCGCCGCCGAGCCTGCCGGAGACCGTGATGCGCACCCCTTCGACCTCGCGCGCCGCGATGACTTTCTCGACCGTTTGCTTCAACACGCGGCGGAACGGCATTCGCTTTTCGAGCCCCTCCGCGACCATGTACGCGACCGCGGCGGCATCCGTCTCCGGCTGGCGGACTTCGTTGATGTCGAATTTGAGCGTGCGGCGGTCCTTGGGCGCCACGCGGCGGATCGTCTCGGAGATTTCTTTCCGCAATTTCGTCGCATTCTCGCCCGAACGGCCGATGACGAGACCCGGGCGCGAAGTCGAAAGGATGACGCGCAGTTCGCTTTCCGAACGCTCGATGTCGATGCCGCTCGTGTAGGTCCCGCGCAATCGCTTGGCAAGGAACCGGCGGATAGTCTCGTCGACCTTGATATTCTCGCGATAGCTCTGCTTATCGCGCGCAAACCAGCGGCTCTTCCAGTCCCGGATGATGCCGAGACGATGGGCGTAAGGATGTACGGTGTGCGTCATAAATAATTTATGCGAGCGTCACCTTGACGCGGCTTTTGCGGCGGCGGATGAGCGAAGCGCGGCCGAAGGCGCGGGGCATATAGCGCTTCAGTGTGCCGGCACTCTCGACGGTTATCGAGCGCACTGTTAATTCTTCGGGATTCTCGCCCCGGCTCTTCGCGTTTGCGGCCGCGCTCTTGATGAGCTTCGCGATAGGTTCTGCGGCGCGTTTCGGGAGAAATTGGAGCGCGGCAAGCGCGGCGGGAATTTTTTTCCCTTTCACAAGATCCGTAACGAGCCGCATCTTGCGCGGCGATTGGTTATGACTTTCAAGAGTTGCGTATGCCATACACTATTTCTTTGCAGTGGATTCTTTTGCCGCTTTCGCTCCGGCAATCTCGGCCTGCTGTTTCTTCTGCTCAATCTCTTTCTGCATTTTACCGCCGTGGCGGATGAATTTTTTGGTCGGCGAGAACTCGCCGAGGCGGTGCCCCACCATATCTTCGGAAACGAGCACCTCGACGTGCTGCTTGCCGTTGTGCACGCCGAAAGTAAAACCGACCATTTCCGGGCTTATCTGGCTCCTGCGCGCCCACGTGTTAATAACCCCGGCTGATGCCGGTTTTACGTGGCTGACCTTCTTCAGGAGCTTGGCGTCCACGAAAGGTCCTTTTTTGAGTGAGCGTGCCATGTAAGCAATGAAAAGCCCGCGCAAGCGCGAGGTACCTGAAAGATACAGGAGCGGCGGGGAATCGTCAAACGAGCCTCGAGTTTGTTACACTACAGCGTATGCGAAAGGATATTTTTGGCATTACGGTCATCGGCGTTGTCCTTGCGGGGATCGTCGTCTATGTCGCTCTGCGGCCGGTGCCTGTGAAAGCGCCGACGAGCGCGGCAGATACGCAGACACCCGTCCTTTTACCTGCGGGAGCCTATACGGAGCAGTCGCCAGAGTATGTTATTGCCGCGAATTACCCGACTACCACCCCCCTTGCAAGCGGAGCGAACGGAAAAGCCATCGCACGCATACAAAGCTACATCGGCGGCGTGATTTCCCAGTTCAAAACCGGAGGGAATGCCGCATATCCGCCGGGCGGCGCGAAGCAAACGCTACAGATCAAATATCTCGTCTCATCTTCGCCGCACACGGTGTCATACATCTTTACCGTCTATGAAAACACGCTCGGCGCGCACGGAAATCTGTTTTTCCACACGTTCACCTTTGACACTTCAACGGGCGCGAAACTCACGCTCGCCGATCTCTTCGCGCCGAATGCAACGTATCTGGACACCCTTTCCGCAATCAGCCGTGCAGAGCTCCCGGGCGTCATAGGGAAAAATGCCGACACGGGCTTCATTACGCGCGGTACGACGCCCGAAGCGAAGAATTTCGAAAATTTCTTCATCGATAACGGCTATCTCGATATCCTCTTCGACCCGTACCAGGTCGCTCCGTATGCCCTTGGCCCCCAGACGCTCCGCATCCCTCTCGCTACCCTCGGAGCTATCCTGAATCCGCACTACCGCTAGAACCCGTCTCAAACTTCCCCGCTCGGGTATGCTGCAGAAAGGAGTACGCCGTCTTTTTGTGCTCAAAAAGCGGCTCGTACTCGCGTCGTCACGCTCCGTAAGCCTCTTTCTGCCGCATATCCCTCGCGGGGGGTTTGAGATACTTTGAATTAGGAAACTCCATTTGCGACCGTCCGCAAGGCGCTGAGCTTGGTGTTTTTTGGCTATACTACGCGCTTTGCGAGCCAAAAACGAGAGCGCAAGGACAGAGCGACGAGTCGCAGGAAGCGAGGAGCGTGTCGCAAATGGAGTTTCCTAATTCAAAGTGAGATAGCGTCTTCAAGATGTCATCTTGGGAGATTGAGATGGGTTCTGGCAACAGCCCCGCACTTTCGTGCGGGGCTGTTGTGAGCGGAACCATTATCCTTTGCGTTTCTTGCCGACTTTCCTGCGGGAAATGATGAGATTGTTCGAGTACTTTTTCGGCGTTCGCGTCTTCTGACCCTTGCCGGAGGGTTTCCCCCACATGGTCTTTGCGCGCTTGAGACCGCGGCCTTGTTTGCCTTCGCCGCCGCCATGAGGATGGTCGACCGGGTTCATGGCGGTTCCACGGACGGTCGGACGGATGCCCATCCAGCGGCTACGCCCCGCTTTGCCGATGACGACGAGATTGTATTCTTCGTTGCCTACCATTCCGATGCTCGCCCACGCGAGATCAGATACCTTGCGGATTTCGCTTGAAGGAAGCTTCAGCTGGGCATATCCCCCGTCATGCGCGACCACTTCGGCGGCGTTCCCGGCGGAACGGGCGAGCACGGCGCCCGCGCCCGGAGAAAGCTCGACGTTGTACACAAGGGTGCCGACGGGGATTTTGCCGAGCGGGAGACGATTCCCGAGCGTAAGCGGCGCGTGTTCCGAGACGATAAAGGAGGAACCGACTCCGAGCTCCTTGGGAAGGACGACGTAGCGGCGCGCGCCGTCGCGATAGAGTGCGAGTCCGATGAAAGCGGAACGGAAAGGATCATACTCGACGGTTTCGATTTTCGCCGGAATATCTTTCTTGTCGTAGATAAAGTCTACGTCCCGCAAACGGCGCTTGTGACCGCCGCCCTGGTGGCGCGTCGTAATGCGTCCGAAACCGTTTCGGCCACCTTGGCGTTTCTTCTTTCTCATCAACGGCTTGTGCGGCGCATCGCCCGAGAGAAGCTCCCGGTACGGCAGTGTGGTCATGTGGCGGCGGCTCTTGGTGGTGGGGCGATAGGATTTCATACGAAAATAATTAGGCAACTTAGGCGAACTGGATGGTGTCGCCCGCTTTCAGATACACATAGGCCTTGCGGCGCGCGGCGCGCGTGCCTACGCCGCGGCGCGTGCGCATCGCTTTGCGTTTCGCGGGGAGATTCACGATGCGGATCTTCCGCGGGGCGACCTTGTATATTTCTTTGAGCGCGCCGGCGATGTCGGCTTTGGTGGCGCGCGAGGGCACAGAGAACGTATAGACGCCTTTCTCGGTCGCGATAAGCGCTTTTTCAGAGAACCACGGCGCGCGAATAATTTCGTGCGCGATGCCGCTTACGAGCTTTCGAGCGCGCGTTTGCGGTACGCGTTTCGTTTCTTTCTCTTTCTTGGTGGTGCCGAAGATTGCCATGGTGATTTATTTAGCTTTGGCGCGCGCAAGAAGCACGGCGAATGCCGCTTCCGGATTTTCTATGATGAGGTATTTGTGCGCCATCACATCAACCGGGTTTAAGTTGCGCGCTTCCTCCGTGGCGACCGAGGCGAGATTGCGGAAACTCTTCACTAGAGCGTCATCATAGCCGGCGAGCGCGAGGAGCGCCGCGTTTTTCTTTTTCGCTGCGAGCGGCGCGGCGTCGGCCCCTTTGGCGAGCGCGAGGAGCGCGTTTTTTGCGAGCGCGGTCTTCGGCGCGGCAAAGGAAAACTTGTCTACCAGGATTATTTCACCGTCTTTCGCTTTCCTCGAAAGGACCGAGATGAGCGCATTGATGCGCATCTTGCGGTTGATCTTCTCGCTGTAATCACGCTCTTTGCGCGGGCCGAATGTGACGCCGCCATGGCGCCAGATCGGCGAACGGCTCGAACCATGGCGCGCCTGGCCGGTGCCTTTTTGCTTCCACGGCTTCTTGCCGCCGCCCGAGACTTCGGAACGATCTTTCGTATGGGCGCGGTTTTGGCGCGCGTTCGCCTGCATCGCGGTCGTCACCTGGTGCACGAGATCGCTCCTCCAGGGTGCGCCGAAAAGCGCATCCGGAAGCGCGATGGTCCCGACTTTCCCGCCGGCCATGGAAAAGATCGCCAGTTCAAGCGAGGTCGGCGCGGCTTTCGCCGTGCGCGCGACGGGCGCCGAGGCGGTCTTCTTTTTTGATGTCGTTTTCTTTGCGGTGGTCATGGTGTGCAGGTTATGCGGAGACTATCTCAAGAAGCGTGCCGCGGGCGCCCGGTACCGCCCCCGAGACGATGATCTCGCCCGCCGCCGCATCGACGGAGAGCACTTTGAGATTCTCGACCGTGACACGATCCTGGCCCATGCGACCGGCCATGCGGATGCCTTTGGCGACACGCCCGCCCGCTCGGCCGCCCGATCCGCCGATGGAACCCGCCTCGCGCTCGGAGTGCTTCTGACCGTGGGTGCGCGGCCCGCCATGGAAACCATGGCGCTTCACCACGCCCGCAAAACCCTTGCCTTTGGTAAGGCCTGAGACGCGCACTGTGTCGCCGACGGCAAAAATCGATACGTCGATCTCGCTGCCGACTCCCGTTGCGGCGCCATCGGTGCGGAACTCGCGAAGAGCCGCGTAGCCTTTGCCTTTGGTATGTCCTAAAACGGCTTTGCTGACATTCTTCGTCTTGCGGATGCCCGTGCCGACCTGGACCGCCGCATAGCCGTCTTTGCCGTCTGTGCTCTTTACCTGCGTAACGGTCATCGCTCCGGCATCCAAAATAGTGGCCGCCTTCGCGCGTCCATCTTCCGTGAAGATACGGGTCATGCCCTTTTTCTTTGCGAGAATGAATTTCATTTAAAGCAAAACGCGCAACGGCAAATCGCGTCGCGCGAGTTGCCATAGGTCCGGCCGAAGGCGCCGTACGTAGCGTTAGGGCATACACTACACTACCGGGCCGGACAATGCAAGAAAACAAAAACGCCCGTACGGGCGTTTTTGTTTTCTTGGCAGTCTTTTTGGAAACGCTCCGCTAGACCATCTTCACGTCGATGGTCACACCGCTTGGCAGGTTCAGGTTCGTGAGAGCCTCGATGACCTTTGGCGAAGGGTTCAGGATATCGATGAGGCGCTTATGGATGCGCATCTCGAACTGCTCCCGCGCGTCTTTGTGGACGAACGTCGAACGGTTCACCGTCCAGCGCTTGATTTCAGTCGGAAGCGGCACGGGGCCGACGACCGTCGCGTCAAAGCGCGCTGCGGTGTCCATGATTTGTTTCACCGAGAGATCGAGGATCTTATGCTCGTAGGCGCGGACACGAATGCGGAGCTTATGCTCGGAAGGCGCGGCAGTGACCGCTTTCTTCGGGGCGCGCTTCGCTTTAGGTTTTGTCTTCGGTTTCGCCGCTGCTGTCGCTCTTGCCATAGGATGTGGTGCGCGCGATCTCGTGCTTATGCCGTGATCTTGGTCACGACGCCTGCACCGACGGTCTTGCCTCCTTCGCGGATGGCGAAGCGCTGCTCCGCCTCAAGCGCGACCGGCGCGGTGAGTTTCACCCTGAAAGTGACCGTGTCGCCCGGCATGACCATTTCCTTTCCTTCCGGAAGGGTGACTTCGCCTGTGACATCCGTCGTGCGGATGTAGAACTGCGGCTTGTAGCCGGTGAAGAACGGCGTGTGGCGGCCGCCTTCGTCCTTGTTGAGGATGTACACCTCGGCTTCGAAATCGGTGTGCGGCGTAACCGAGCCGGACTTCGCAAGAACTTGTCCGCGATGCACGTCCTCCTTCTTCGTGCCGCGCAAAAGGATGCCGGCATTGTCGCCCGCCATGCCTTCCTTGAGCTGCTTGTTGAACATCTCGATACCGGTGACGGTCGTCTTCGTGGTCGGCTTGATGCCGACGATCTCGACTTCCTCGCCGACCTTTACGACGCCGCGCTCGATGCGGCCGGTGACCACGGTGCCGCGGCCTTCAATCGAGAAGATGTCCTCGATCGGCATAAGGAACGGCTTGTCGGTCTCGCGCGCCGGCAGATCGAAGTAAGTGTCCATCGTATCGACGAGAGACTTGACCTTGACCGCCCATTCATCGGTCGCCGTAGCCGCCTCAAGCGCCTTAAGGCCCGAACCGCGAATAATCGGCGTATTTGCGCCGTCATAACCCTGCTTGGTGAGCAATTCGCGGATTTCCTCTTCGACGAGGTCGATGAGGTCCGCTTCAGCCACCATGTCCACCTTGTTGAGGAAGACGATGAGCTTCTTGAGGCCCACCTGCTTCGCAAGGAGGATGTGCTCGCGCGTCTGCGGCATCACGCCGTCGGTCGCGGCGACCACGAGGACCGCGCCGTCCATCTGCGCGGCGCCCGTGATCATGTTTTTTATGTAGTCGGCGTGTCCCGGCGCGTCGATGTGCGCGTAGTGGCGGTTCGGCGTCTCGTACTCGCTGTGGTGAAGCGCGATGGTGATGCCGCGCGCCTTCTCCTCCGGAGCGCTGTCAATTTTGTCGACTGCCTCGACGCGGGCGCCGTAGCCCTCGCCGGTGAGCATCGAGAGAACATGCAGGATGCCTGCAGTGAGTGTCGTCTTGCCGTGGTCAACGTGGCCGATGGTGCCCACGTTCATGTGTGGCTTCGCACGATTGAAATCTGCCATAATCGGATAATTTACAATTGCTAATTACGAACAAATCCGACGCGAGTCGGAACAAACTCCTAAGCTTGCCGACTCACAGATGCAGACAAGCCAAAGAGCGACGCCAAGATGCGTTACAAGAACTATACGAGAAGCGGCGTTGGAATGCAAGACGATGCGGGGATTTGTGGGTGTCTCTAACAAGGTTAAACCTTGTCGTACACGAAAACGCCGCGGAAACCGCGGCGTTTTCGTCTGCGCGTCCGCCATACTTCCGACCCTGAGCATGACAAGGTTAGCATAACAAGGTTGCATAACAAGGTTTAACCTTGTTCCAAACGGGGCCGTGGATGCTCGTTGCTTGGGCGGCTATTTCCGGCTCGCGATGATGTCGGCGGCGACGTTTTGCGGAACGGTGTCGTAGTGATCGAATTCCATGGTCATGCTCCCGCGCCCTTCGGTCATCGAACGCAGGATCGTGGTGTAGCCGAACATCTCGGAAAGCGGCACCTTGGCGTGCACTGCCTTGCTCATGCCGCGATCCTCCATGCCTTCTATCTGGCCGCGCTTCCCCGAGAGGTTCCCCGTAATGTCCCCCATGAACTGTTCCGGCACGATGACTTCGACGCGCATGATCGGTTCGAGGATGACGGGCTTTGATTTCTGCGCCGCTTCCTGAAATGCCATCGAGGCGGCGATCTTGAAAGCTATTTCCGAAGAGTCGACGTCGTGATAGGAACCGTCGTACAGTTCGACGGAGACGTCGACCATCGGGAATCCTGCGAGGAAACCGCGCGCCATCGCTTCGCGCACGCCCTTTTCCACCGCCGGAATGTATTCCTGAGGAACGACGCCGCCCTTGATGTTGTTTATGAACTCGAAGTGGTCCTCGCGCGTCGTGTTTTTCGGGATTTTCGCGCCTTCGGCGACCGGCTCTATTTTCTTCATGCGAATTTTCACGTGACCGTACTGTCCGCGCCCGCCGGTCTGCTTTATGTATTTGCCCTCGGCTTCCGAAGCCCCGAGGATGGTTTCCCGATAAGCTACCTGCGGCTTGCCCACATCCGCGACGACGCCGAACTCGCGCTTCATGCGGTCGACCAAAATCTCAAGGTGCAGTTCGCCCATGCCGGAAATGATGGTCTCGCCCGTCTCGTCGTCGGTTTTGATGCGGAACGTCGGGTCCTCGTCGGAAAGCTTGTGAAGCGCGATTCCCATTTTCTCCTGATCCGCTTTCGTCTTCGGCTCGATGCGCAGGCTGACCACCGGTTCGGGGAACTTGATCTCCTCGAGCACGATCGGATTCGCTTCATCGCAGAGCGTATGCGACGTTCTCGTATCCTTGAGGCCGACGGCGGCGGCAATCTCGCCGGTGAACACTTTCTCGACTTCCTCGCGTTTGTCGGCTTGCAAGCGCACGATGCGGCCGACGCGCTCGCGCGAACCCGTCGTCGAGTTGTAGACGTAGGAACCGGCAGTGAGCGTTCCCGAATAGACGCGGAAGAACGTCAGCGCGCCCACGAACGGGTCGGTCTGGAGCTTGAAAGCGAGCGCGCAGAACGGCTCATCGTCGGAGGCATGGCGTTCGATCGGCTCGCCGGTCTTCGGGTTTTTCCCGGTTGCCGGTGGCAGATCAAGAGGAGAGGGAAGGTAGTCGACCACCGCATCGAGCACGAGCTGCACGCCCTTGTTTTTGAGCGCGCTGCCGCAATAGACCGGGAATATCTCATTGTGAATGACCGCTCTGCGCAAAATCGCCTTGAGCTCCTCAAGCGCCGGCTCTTTTCCTTCAAGATACGCATTCATCGCCGCATCATCATTTTCCACGATGCGTTCAACGAGTTCCCCGCGATATTTTTTCGCGGTCTCGAGAAGATTCTCCGGTACGTCGCCTTCAATGACTTCCTCGCCCATCTTCCCCGAAAAGGTATACGCCTTCAGCGTGAGCAGGTCGATAACGCCTTCATGCGCGGCTTCTTCGCCGATGGGAATCTGCATGCGAATCGCTTTCGGCGAGAGCCGATCGAGGATGCTCGCATAGGAATTTTCAAACGAAGCTCCGGTGCGGTCGAGCTTATTGATGAAACAGACGCGCGGCACCCGCGCTTCGTCGGCATAGCGCCAGTTGGTTTCCGACTGCGGTTCCACTCCCGCAACCCCGTCAAAGACGACGATGGCGCCGTCCAGGACGCGCATCGAACGCTTCACCTCGGCCGTAAAGTCTATGTGTCCGGGCGTATCGATGATGTTGAAACGGAATTTCTTTGACGTGTCTTTCTTGTCCTTCTCTCCCGTCTTCGTCCAGAAACAGGTGATGGCGGCCGAGGTAATGGTGATGCCGCGCTCGCGCTCCTGCTCCATCCAGTCGGTCGTCGTCTCGCCTTCGTGCACTTCTCCTATTTTGTGCTGGCTGCCGGTATAAAAAAGCACGCGCTCGCTGGTGGTCGTCTTTCCCGCGTCGATGTGGGCGATGATGCCGAAGTTGCGTACTTTCTCAAGCGGATAGTCGCGATTCATATAAATAAAAAATAAAAGCGCCGCGCGTTACCACGCGAAGTGCGCAAACGCTTTGTTGCTTTCCGCCATGCGGTGCATGTCGTCTTTCTTTTTGATCGCATCGCCCTCGTTCTTTGCGGCGAGGAGGAGTTCCGCGGCGAGTTTTTCCGCCATCGGCTTTCCTTTTTTCGCGCGGGCGGCGTTGATGAGCCAGCGGAACGAGAGCGAGAGGCGGCGATTCTGCGGAACTTCGCGCGGCACCTGGTAGTTTGCGCCGCCGACGCGACGCGAACGGACTTCCATCAGGGGCGAGACGTTGCGCAGCGCCGCTTCAAACGTCTCAAGGGGATCGGCACCGCCTT
The DNA here is from genome assembly GCA_021836725.1 of bacterium. GTDB lineage: Bacteria > Patescibacteriota > Minisyncoccia > Phycocordibacterales > Phycocordibacteraceae > C7867-001. The sequence continues at coordinate 90,292 of JAKBHL010000011.1, read as the reverse complement.
CCTTGATGACGGCAAGCGCATCGTAGACGACCGCGCGCGCGGTGTCTTTTTTGCCATCCCACATGACGGCATTGATGAAACGGGTGAGCGTTTCCGAACCGTATTTCAGGTCGGGACGCCAGGTGCGCTTCTTTTTGAGGGGCCGGCGCATGGTTATTTCGCTGACGGGCGCTTCGCGCCGTAACGGGAGCGGGAGCGGCGGCGCTTCTCGATGCCACTCGTGTCGAGCTTGCCGCGCACGATGGTGTACTGGACGCCGATGTCCTTGACGCGTCCGCCGCGAAGCAGGACGACCGAGTGTTCCTGCAAATTGTGCCCCTCGCCCGGGATGTACGCGGTCACTTCCATGCCGTTGGTGAGGCGTACGCGAGCGATCTTTCGGATGGCGGAGTTCGGCTTCCTCGGGGTCTTCGTGGTCACCTTGGTGCACACCCCGCGCTTGAAGGGCGAGGGGTAATAGGTCGGGCGGTTTTTGAGTGCGTTAAAGCCGCGCGCCAAAGCGGGCACGGTCGTCTTCGACGTTCTCGTCTTACGTCCTTTCTTTGAGAGCTGGTTGATGGTGGCCATTTGAAAAAGAAGACCCGCAGGGGGTCAGCGATACTGTAAAGGAATAACGCACGGAATGCAACTATTTGGTTGGCGGTTCGTCGATCGGTTCGCGGTAGGGATCGACCGAGTAGGGTTTTGCGGGAGCAGGGGCGGCGTACTTGGCGGTTTCACCGCCAAGTGAAGGGGCGGGACGAGGCGGCAGGGGTGGAGCGAGGCGGTTGATGTTCTGAATAGCGTTTGGTTGGAGCGCACCGGGAAGGTGCGAGGGGGGCGGCGCGCTCGGGCGGGGAGCGATATTTGAAATGCGTCGTTTTTCTTCCTCCCCAAGAGGAAGCATCGGAGGCGGTACAGCGTCGGGTGCGACTTTCGGCTGAGGCATCGCCATCTTTGGCGGCAGGGGTGCGCCAACGGAGGGAACGGGCGGTCGCGCTGATGGGGAGGAAACATAGCTCGGGACACTCGCCCGCGGCGCCGCGGGTTTCGTTTCCTGCGCTCCACTCCCCGCGTTGCGCATCTCCTTCTGAAGTGGAATGAAGATTTCCTGATTGATATCGGTCATGATGCTCCTCACGACATCTTCCGGGAGCGTCGCCTCACTCTTGAGCGAAGCGGCAAACTCGTCCGGATTCTCGATACCCATGAGAAGCAGCATGATCTCGCGCTCGAGCACGCCGCCCTGGTCGATATGGAGGCCGTATTTCCTCATCAGGTTTTTCGCGACTATCGAGTACTTCCCCTGCGAGAGGTAGTTTCGAATGGGCGGCGGCAACGTCTGCATCACTTCTTTGATGCTTTCTTCAAGATTTGGCGTTTGCGGGTTTTCGTTCATAGCTCAAATTAGTGCGCCGTTTCGGGCTTTGGATTTTCTCCTTCCGACTTCCCATCCTTCCTTGCCTTCGCAACAGCCTTCGTTAAATCATCCAATAATTTTTCGCCTTCAGTCTTCGTCCTTTTAGCATCCTTAATGATTTTCTTTGCGGCTACCGCCGTACCAGGACCGGATAGTATCCGACTCAAACCACTTATGCTCTCTGCGTACTCGAGTTTTTGCTCCTTCTTTTCTCCCGCAACTCTTTCAGCTTGATACGCCTCCGCATCTTTCATCTTTCCTGATTTGTCCTTGACTTCCTTTGAGACCTTATCCAGATTCTCCTTCGCAAACTCCATCTTCTTCTTCGCCGCGGCGAGATCCGTTTCGGATGCTGCTGCTCCCACTCGGGCGGCTTTCAAGCGCGTTTCCCTCTCCTCCATTTGAGCCGCAGTCGTCACTTTTTCTCCCTCAATCTTCTTTATCTCCTCGAGATGTTGAGTATGTTTTTCTGCGGCCGCGGTATGTGCCTCCTCCGCTTCTGTGTGGGTCTGTTCTGCAGCAGACAGCTTGCCAGCAGCCGCCACTGCTTTCTCCTCGTCTTCTTTTGTTACACCTCTCTTGATATTGCGTTCGTCAAGAGCCGCATCAGTTGCCTTGACATATTCTTCATGCTTCTTCGTGGCTCTATCGCGTGCCGCTTGGTATCCGCCCTTCGCAGCTTCACCAGCATCTACGCCACCATAGGGGAGATTCTTTAGTGCCTTAGTGCCACGAACATCGAAACTCGATTTCGCTCCATATTCGGCACTTCTAATGAGGAACCGTCCGGTTCTCGTATTATTAAGGACGCCGGATGTGCGCATTCTCTGCGCCGCCCATCGAGACCCAGATCCAGCCGTCGAACGTAAACCATACGCAACTGCGCCGAACGTGGCGGCACCGGCGGTTTTGGTCGCCCAGCCGGCGCCCGCGGCCGACATTTTTTTTGCGGAAATAACGACCGCCAGAAGCAAGCCCATCGCGACGATGAAAGAGAGCATTATGTTCCCAAAACTGGTAATGCTTCCATTATTGATGAAGCCGGTCCATGCAGTTTCGGCGCTGGCTGAACTGAGGCCGAAACCGGTGAGGAAACTCGCATCGGTGATGACTTTCAGGGCGATGTAGAGCAGAAGGAGCAGGACCGGCGCGGTGATGGTCTGCTGAAAGAGCATTTCCCACCATTGTTTCGCCATTCCGGTGAGCTTCGGCACCGCAAGCCCCGCGAAGCCGATGGGCGCGACGATGATGAGGAGGATGAGGACGACGAAACGTGCGACAAGCACGAATGCGAGCGAGAATATCACGAATGCCGCAACTAGAAAGAGTATGATGCCCATAAAGCCGATGAGCCAGGTACTACTTCCCGTGAGATTAAGGGTATTGTTACGCGCGTCACCGTAAATAGTCTGAAATCCTAATTGCGACATTATTTTATTGGAGATACCCTCATTCGATATATTTGCCAGATTAAAATCCGGAGCTTGTGGCAAGCTACCGCCATTTATCTGCGTGTAGAATTCCGTCGCGAAAAGGTTCCCAGTATCAATTATCGCTTCGGATATGAAAAGAGAGAAGTTGAGGAAAACGGCGGCGACAAGCAGCATCGGGAGCATACGCGTTCCATAGCCGAGGCGGTCGGTGTTGAGGATGGTGGAGATGCCGATGGCAAGGAAACCGAAGATGAGCACGATATTGCCGACGTCGCGCAAAACTCTCCAGGCGATACCGATGGCGGAAAGATTATCTACATACTTTCCCATGGTGACCACCGTGTAATACACGACATTGTCGAGCGTGAGCATCGCGACGCCAAGCAGCCATGCGAAAAGACTCATAATCCATGTCATGGCAGTGCCGAACTCCGCATTCTTTGGAGGATTTGCAGGTAGCGTATTTGGATTGTTTGCGCCGGCGGTAGTTTGCACGCTCGCTGAGGACGATGGATTTGTCGTGGCTGCCTGCGCATGCGCGGCGGGCGCGTACGCGCCCGCCGCGCTCACGATGAGTCCGAGAGTGATGAGGATGGTGGTAAGGGGGCGCGACATATCAAGGTGTGGTCGAGGACGCTGTTGGAGAGGTGCAAGAACTCTTGAGCGTCTGGGCGTTCGCACTGATGAGATTCATCTGATCGACAAGCGGGTATCCGGTGACAGAAAGCGAAACCGAGCCGGTGGAAGATGCGGTGACGCCGGAGGATGCAGCTTGCGCTTGCGCATTTGCAACGTCGGTCGCCGTCGGCGGCATGGTTTGGAGCGTTTGTATGTCCGCGGTATAGGCGCCCCCCGCTCCGGCTGCGCCGGAAGTCAATTCGGTCTGTACTTTTTGCACCATCGCCTGCGCGGCAGATGCTATGGAAGAAGCGGCCGCGACTTGTGTAAACACGGGGTCAATCTCATTTGCCAGCGCGGCTTGCGCGTCGCTGATGATGGTAGCGTTCCGACTGTTCGTTCCCGAGGCGGAGCAATAGTTGATGAGATCGTTGACGCTCGCCGATGCGGCAGTCGCTGCGGTGTTGATGGCGGCCCACGCGGCCTGATACTGGGAGACCCTGTTCAGCATATCGGAGCCGGAGAACGGAAGCGATGCGGCGCTTTGAGACACGCCCGATTGGGTGACGCCCAAGTAACCGGGAGCATCACGATACTGCTGCGCCAGGGCGCCGCCCCCGCCGGCGCCAAAGAGGCCGCCTGAGCCGGAGGCGCCGAGGATCTGCGTCGCGAAATCCACCGTGCTGAGGGTGGTGGCGATATTGCCCATGATGCTGTTGATCTCGGCGCTCGCATTCCCCATGTTGACAAGCTTGCCGAACGTGGTTCCGAGCGCTGTGTTGAGGGTTGCCTGGATGACCGACCCCGGCGTCTTTATCATGCCCGGCGTGCCGTCGCTTTTGGTGCAGGGGTCCGTGGGCACGCCGGCCGGGGCGCCGCCGCTTGGGAGAGAACCGCACCAGGAGAGGAATCCTTTCCCCCAGTTGAGCTCCGCGAGGCGGGCGGAGGACGCGCCGGCAACCATGTTTGAGAGCTCACTCTGCGAAGCCTGGTAGAGCGTGTAGGGATTATTTTGGTTTTGGGTCGTGAGCGCGAACCATGCGCCGACCCCGCCCTGTGAGAAGTCTCCCGCGAGAAAAGCCGTCGGGTTGGGCGAGTACTGATCGAGCGTATTCTTGTTCTCGGCAAAAAAGCCCGCGAGACTCGTGTGCTGGAGATAGTTAGTCTGGAGTGATGAAGTAATCGCGGAAGCGAATGGCGAATTTGAGTTCTGATTGAACTGCGTGAGGAATGCGCGCGCCTGCACGTCTCCGACGGTCTGCAAGTTCCCCTGCAAATCCTGCACGAACTGCGGCGAGCCGGTGCCGTTTGACTGTCCGTCGACAAAAGCGATGATGCCCGCGGTCATGGATTTGAGCAATTCTCCCGAGAGAACGAAAGCAAGCGGTTCAAGAACGTATTTATCGACATAGAGCGCCGTATTAGCGACAGCGCTCGTTGTCGTTTGAATGGAAGTGATCGTGTTTTTGATGAGATTAAAACCGTTCTCGACATAGTTTATAGCATCGAAAGTGAGCAATTGCGCATGCGCTTTTTGCGGCGCGACAAAAAAGACCGGCGGTGCGATGAGAAGGGTTGTAAGCAGCACTGCGAGCGTTGTAGTGAAGGAGCGCGAGTTCATGGCTGTGAGGTAGCGCCCCGGCTTACAGCGACGCCTGTGATGAGGTTCACAAAGGACGCTCCAGGGGTTCCTGCGGAGAGTGTGATTCTGGCGTCCTTATACGTCGTCCCGATGTAAGTGAATGCCGTGTTGAGAGCGAGCGCCGCTTGCGGATATTGCTTGAGCGCGAGGATGGCCGCGAGCGGGTCGGTGTCGGCGCGTGTGAAATCGCTCGTTATCTGGCTCAGGCGAGCGAGCGCGTTTATGAGCATGAGATCGGTGGTGGCAAGTTCTCCAGGCACCGGAAGAACCGCGAGGCCGACGGCTATGTCCCGATACGCTTTCGATATAGATGCGATGTGCGTAAACGCGGTAGCGTCATTGCCTTCGACCGCGTATTTCAAATAATTGATTTCGCTCGTCGTCGCATTGCTCGTGTTCTTCAAAAAAATCGCTCCGGCCGCCGCCGCGAAAGCCTTGAGCGCATCCGGCCCAGAACCGGAGACTGTGAGGTCCTGCGCTGATTTGAAATCCGGCGCCGCGGTTACCACCTGCGCGAGCTGATCCAATGCCTCCTGAGCGATGGTCATCGTGTCTGCCTGGGAAAGAGGCGCGCCACCATTCGCTTGTTTTGCGGAGAGATAGAGCATGAGAAAATTCTTTGTGAAAGCGGCGGTGATGGACCCAGCCGCAGGCGGCGGCGGGAGAGAGCCGCCTGAAGCGGAAGGAGAGGATGTTGCGACGGGAATATTGGCAATCGCTATCGGCACGATGAGGCCTCGGGCGACCGCCTCGCCGTCGGTCATGCCGAGGTGGAAGTAATCGGTGGTTGTGGCATTCACGGGGATCCCGTAGAGCGCCTTTTCCCAGTCGGGAAGGCCGTCGCCGTTTGAGTCTTTCGTCGCGAGCGCCTGCAGAAGCGCCGTTTCCGTCGACGCTTGCGCAACCGGCGGCGCACCGACGCTCTGCGCGAATACATAGGCGCCGACGACGAACGCTGCCGACAGAACCGTCGCTCCGGCAATCCTCCATTTTCCGGAAATCTTCCCCATAGTATTCGTTATCAGTATACCAGCAGCCCTCCTTGTAAGAGGAGACTCCGCTCGCATATGTGCATTATGCTTTATATTTTCCTTGCTGTGCGCAGAGCGTAAGCCAGCGGGAAAGAGCGAGATCTTCGGCGCGCGCTTTTTCTGGAATATCGCCGGCGAGAAATCCCGCCTCGATTATATTCTTCCGCGCGAATTTGCGCTTATGCGCGAAACCGGCATGCAGGAGCGTGAAAAATCGAAGTTCATCGGCGCGGGTCGTAAAATTCTTCCGTGAAATATCCCGGACCGAGAGCACGGCGGAATCCACTTTCGGCATGGGCACGAAAGCGCCGCGGACAACGGTGAACTCGTATTTCGGAACGCCGTACGCCTTTACCGAAAGTGAGAGGATGCTTTCCTTTTTCGCGCGCGCGATGCGCTCGGCGACTTCTTTCTGCACGAGAAGCGTGAGTGAGCACGGCTGGATGTCCGACCCGAGGAACATCCGGAATATTTCTCCGGTGAGGTAATAGGGGATGTTCGCGACGAGCGCGTACCCTTTCGGGAGAGCGGTGGTGTCGAGTGTGCGTATGTCGCCTTGCCGGAGATCAAGCCGGCCCTCCGCGATCTCGCGCGCGAAATCGCTGCGCAGCTTTTCAAACAGCTCGTCATCGGCTTCAATGGCAATCACTTTCCGGGCACGCTTGAGGAGTTCCCGGGTGAGCATGCCGGTACCGGGGCCGATCTCAAGCACCGTATCGTGCGGCGAAAGCTTGGCGGTCATCGCGATGCGCTCCGCGATGCGCTGATGCAGCAGGAAATTCTGTCCGAGCGACCTCTTAGGTTTCAATGATTTCTTCCGCATCGTACTCATCATACGCCACGAGGGAGGGATCGATATCGGAAAGGAAAGAAGAAGGTTCCGCCGCGTAATCGCTGCCGTAGATCTTGCGCACGCGCGCAAAGGTGAGGAAAAGCCGCGTTTTCGCGCGCGTCATCGCGACATAAAAAAGCCGCCGCTCTTCCTCCTCGTCGCGTTCGTTTTCAGAGCCCATGCCCTGGTGCGGGAACAGCCCTTCCTCCATGCCGCTTACGAAAACCGTATCAAATTCGAGACCCTTCGCCGCGTGAACGGTCATCAGCGTCACTCCGGTTTTATCGCCCCGATCGAGCTCGTCCTGATCGCTTGCGAGTGCGGCTTCCGCGAGGAATGCGGCGATACTTTCTTTGCCGGACGCGCCGTCGTAGCGCGCGGCGACCGAAGCGAGTTCCTCGATATTTTCGAATCGTTCGCGATCCTCTTCGCTTCCCTCCTCAAAAAGCGCGTGGCGCAAGCCGCTCTTTTCGATGACGAGCTTGACGAATTCCGAAGGCACGAGCGCGTCTGCCGCACGCGAAAGCTCGGTAACGACACGCTCAAATTGTTCGACTTTCGCGAGCTCGCCGGAGCGCAGTTCCAAGCGTTGCCCGGCCGCGAGTTTGCCGAGCGTCACTTTGCCGATACCGCGGGGCGGGGCGGCGGCGGCGCGGATTTTATCGACTTCGCGCGTCGTATCCATCGCGAGGCGCATCCAGGCAAGCGCATCCTTCACTTCTTTGCGCGCAAAAAAGCGCGTGCCGAGGAGTTTGTACGGCACGCCGGCTCTCAACAGGCCTTCTTCGAGCGCACGCGACTGGAAGTTTGTGCGGAAAAGTATCGCGATTTCTTCGGGCGCGGTGCCGCTTCGCAAGAGTTCCCGTATTTTTTTCGCGATCCAGCGCGCTTCATCTTCGGCGCTCAATGCGCTGTGCAGGACGATCGGTTCGCCTGAGGCATTCTCGGTCGTCGAATATTTTTTCTTTCGGTTCTTGTTCTTCTCTATGACCGCATTCGCCGCGTCGACCAAGTTTTTCGTCGAACGGTAATTGTGTTCAAGAATGATCGTCTGCGCTCCGGGATAGGCCGTGTCAAACTCAAGCAGATTCTCAATCGTAGCCCCGCGCCAGGTGTAGATACAATTGTGCGTCACGATGCCATTCGCTATGAAGTTATGCGTATACTCGATGTCAAGGTCGTAGACGCGCGTGAGCGCGGAGGCCACGCGTGTCACTTCCTGCACGATATCGAACCCGCCCTCCTCGTCGAAGAGCGCCATGCCCGGACGCACGCTTGCCGCGGGAAGGAGGGGTAGCGAATTGCCGTCTTTCAGACGCATTTTTCTCCCGCCGAGTCGAGCTGTACGCACCAGTACGGCGTCCTGAAATATTTCCTGCAGCCTGCCGACCACTGCGAGGAGCTTTCCGTATTCTTTATATGCCGTTTCGAATCGCCACGCTTTTGATCCCGCTTTCGCGCGGCGCACGGAAAATCCGGCCGCTTGAAGCGCTCGCTTCCCTTTCGGATCGCTACCGACAATAGAAATCTGGTGCAGCGGCGCTGTGGCACGACGGTCGCCGCACAACGTAACGACGATATTGCGCCGGTCGCTTCGCGTCGCCTGCGCACGATGGTGCGAGTATTCTCTCGAAAGCCCATGATCCTTCAAGAGCCGCCGCGCTCCCGTTTCCGTATCGAACGAGGCGAATATCCGGTCAAGCATCTCCTGGTCATGCACATATCCTCCCGTGCTCCCTTTTCGCGCGATAAACGGCAATGTCGGAATCGCGTACCGAAGCGAAAGCTGGTACTCGAGCACGTGCGCTTCCTGCGACGTCCGGTGCGTGCCGACAACCCAGACCATATCGCCGTGTTCCTGATTGCAACGCTGCTGAAATCCGATCATCGACGCGCGTTGGCCGTTCGTGTACGTTTGCGAGACGCCGAGCCGCCATCCTTTCCCTTTCTTAAACATAAGGTATGTGAAGTGGAGTTGCGGCGTGATACCGAGTCGATAGCCCGCAAAATGCATATGGTCTGCCGTGCTCACGAGAACGCGGCCGCTCTTTGTCACCATGCGGATGAGCTCGCCTGACACCTTCCTCGACGAGACGCGCGTGACGCGAGACGGGCGCAGGTCGCCGCTACCGTAGTTCGAGAGGACGAGATCGTTCTTCTTGATACTCTCTATCGAAGACGTTGAACCATCCGGCAATGTGACTTTGGTCCCGGCAACGAGGCATTGATCGATATCACCGACGACAAAGATATTCCGGTGCTTCTGCGTGAGCAGGTCGGCGAGGCGTCCCTGCAGCGCGTTCGTGTCCTGGTATTCGTCGATGTGGATATAGCGCCAGCGATTCTGCGCACGTTCGCGGATATCGGCATGCTCTTCAAGGAGCCGTAACGGTACGGCGATGAGATCGTCGAAGTCGAGCGCCTTCTCTTCTTTGAGCGTTGTCTCGTAGCGAAGCCACGCCTCCGCGACAATGCGTCCGCCGAAGCTGCCGCGCGCGTGTTTCTCGTAGAACTCGCGCGCGCGAACCCCCTCGCCCTTTGAGCGCGAGATGCGGCTCAACACTGCGCGCGGCGAAAGCTCTTTCGCCGAGACATCGAGCGCTTTGAGCGCCGCGGCAATCGCTTTCTCCGAATCATCGCGATCGTAGACGCTGAAAAAACGCGGTATGCCGATTGCGCTTCCGTAGGACTCGAGAAGCTCGCGCCCGAGACCGTGAAAGGTCGCTATGAAAGGGGCTGTCGCGGCATGTTCTTCCCCGAGCATCGCGCGGACCCGCTCGCGCATCTCCCGCGCGGCCTTATTGGTAAACGTAACCGCGAGTATCTCTTCCGGAGGAACGCCTTCGCGGACGAGGTGATAGATGCGCGTCGTAAGCACGCGCGTTTTCCCGCTCCCCGCTCCCGCAAGAACCGATACCGGACCGTCTACGGCGAGAACCGCGCGTCGTTGCGCGTCATTCAATCCTTCCAGGTATTTCACTTGAGCACTGTAGCATTTTGCCGATTTCCCCAACCCTTACGAAACCGGGTTGATTTGAAGGGCAATTCGCGTTAGATTAGCAACATCTTCTGATACGGAAGTATTCAAGAAATGGCTTATATACAGGGTATGTAAGCCATTTTTGTATGCGCGGAACCGCCGACAGCCCTCGTTTCCCTTATCGAATCAAAACCTAAACTTCCCGATTCGCTGCGGACGTGCACGAAACGGGATATATATCGGGTATTCGAACAAGCCGCCCTGTTCATCACAGGATGCGCGGTTGTCGCCCTCTCGATAGCGCTTCTGCCGAATCGCGCGAATGCTTTTTGGCCGTTCTCGAGCGCGGATGCGGCGACGAACGCGTTTGTCCCGAGTGCCTCGACGCCTGCGCTCGTGGCGGCGGTGAATACCGATCCGAACATAGGCGCGCCGCTTGCGCTTGCGACTTCCGACGGTTCTGCGCTCGTTCCCTACAGCGGCCCCGGCGGCACGATCGCCGATATTTCGAAAGTAGCCCCGCCGGACCGCATCTCGGTATATGAGGTACGCCCGGGAGATACGCTCTCTGAGATCGCCGACATGTTCGGCGTTTCGGTGAATACCATCATATGGGCGAACAACCTCAAAAGCACGCGGGACGTGCACCCCGGCGATATGCTTATCATTCTGCCGGTTTCCGGAATCGAGCATATGGTCGTGAAGGGCGATACGCTCAAATCAATCGCGAAAAAGTATCGGGCCGATGCGACCGAAATCGCCCAATTCAACGGCCTTGATCCGGAAACGCCGCTCGTTGTCGGTTCAAAAATCATAATCCCGGGAGGCGAAGTCGCTACGCCGATACCGTCCAGGACCGGAGCGGGGATACGATTTTCGTCGGGGCGCGTCATCTACGAACCCTATCTTGGCGGCAGCGGCCCGGCTCAACCCGGTTATTATGACAATCCGCTGCCGGGCGGCATCATCACACAATCCATCCACGGATGGAACGCGGTTGATATCGGTGCCCCGCGCGGTACGCCGATCCACGCAGCCGCGGGCGGCACGGTCATCGTGGCGCGCAGCAACGGCGCTTGGAATGGCGGTTACGGAAACTACGTCGTCATCACTCACGATAACAATACCGAGACGCTCTATGCTCACATGACCCATGCGATCGTTTCGCCCGGGCAGGCGGTTCTCGGCGGTCAGGTCATCGGCTATGTCGGTATGACCGGCATGGCGACCGGGCCACACCTCCATTTCGAAGTCCGCGGCGCAAAAAATCCTTTTGCGCAATGTCCGGTCGGCAGCATCTGCTCCCCGCAGTAGTCTCGAGCTCGAATAGCAAGCTCAGCGCCTTGCGGACGGTCGCAAATGGAGTTTCGTAATTCAAAGTTTTTAATTGCGCATCACTCGGACGGGAACAGCCCGCGCGGACGATACTGCAAAGCCTCGTGGACGTGGGCCGGCATGACGGACTGCGAGCCGGCGAGATCCGCGATGGTGCGCGCAACGCGCATGGTGCGGTGGTAACTGCGCGGCGAGAGATGCATCCGTGCCGCGGCATTCGTGAGCGCTTCTTTCGCCGCCGCGCTGAAATTGCTCTTCTCGTCAAGCTCGCGGCTTGTAAGCGCGGCATTTGTCACGCCCGATGCGCCGCCGCGCTTTTCGGAAAATTTGCGCGCCGTGATGACGCGTTCCCGCACAAGGGCGGAGGGCTCGCCGCGCGCAAGCTCTGCGAGCGTATCATGCGGAACGAGCGGCACTTCGATCCAAAGATCGAGCCGGTCGACAATGGGCCGCGAGATGCGGCGCGCCTGCCTGAGCGCGGCGCGCTCTGCCACCCGCGCATCGCCTGAGAGGGTGTCCGCGGGATTCATCGCCGCGACGATCATGCAATCGGCCGGGAACGTGACGGTCGCACGCGCCCGCGAGACGGTAACGACACGATCCTCAAGCGGCTGCCGCAGCGCCTCAAGCGAACGGGACTCGAATTCTGGGAATTCATCGAGAAAAAGCACGCCTTTGTGCGCGAGCGTTACCTCGCCCGCCTTCGGGAAGGTGCCGCCGCCCACGATCGCCACATGCGATACCGAGTGATGCGGCGCGCGAAACGGGGGCCAGTATATCGCCTCGCCCTCTCCGAGCAGTCCCGCGGTCGAATGTATGGCGGTCACCTCAAGCACCTCATCGTCGGTGAGCGGCGGGAGGATGCCCGGGAGTGCGCGGGCGAGCATGGTCTTGCCGGTGCCCGGCGGCCCGTAGAAGACGATGTTATGTCGGCCGGTAGCGGCTATCTCGAGCGCGCGCTTCGCGCTTTCCTGGCCTTTTATATCGCCTAGGTCAATGGCGGCCGGTGAAGGCGGCGCATGACGGTCGCGCACAAGACGCGGCAAGGGTCTTTCGCCCTTCAAGTGCCGCAAAAGTTCCGAAAGCGATGCGGGCGCATACACGGCGCTTCCCTCGGCTAGAAGCGCTTCGCGCGCATTCCCCGGCGGAACGAAGATCGTCTTCACACCGCGACGCTTGGCGGCAAGCACCTGCGGGAGGACGCCGCGCACTGTTTGCAGCGTCCCATCAAGAGCAAGTTCGCCGATGAAGAGCGTCTCTTCCGCAAGCGCCGCGAGGTCGCCCGCCGCGATGAGGTATGCGAGCGCAAGCGCAAGATCATAGTGCGAACCCTCTTTCTTCAGATCCGCGGGCGAAAGCGACAGTACGATCCGCTTGTTGTGCTGTTTGGGAGATTTGTAACCGCAGTGGCGTATCGCCGCGCTTATCCTGTCGCGCGCTTCCTCCACCGCCTTGTCGGCAAGCCCTACAATCGAGAAAGCGTGCAGCCCGCGCATGAGATCGGCCTCGACGCTGACCATTTCCGCTCCCGCCCCGACCGGCTGCGCGGCGAGCGTTTTAGCATATCCGCGCCCTGCCACCGCGGTGTGAGCGGAAGAATGCGTTTGTTTGGGCACGCGTTTTGAGGGCGGTGCAGACACGAGTGAGCGTTATAAATGCGCGACGCAGGTCGTGCTGGCGGCATCGGCTTCAAGGCGCGCTTCCTCTATTTCCTGAGCGCATACCTCGCATTTCCCGTATGTTCCTTTCTCGATTCTTGCAAGAGCTTCAAGGATAGTGTCATATCGCGCTTCCAGGTCGGCGAGGATTGCCGCGCTGTTCTCGCGGCTCACCACCGCATCGGCTTGGTCGATGATGTCCGATTCCGTGCCCGTCTCAGAGGGTGCAAGCTCCCAATCATTTGGTACCGCCGGATTCTTGCGCCCGACGCTTCCCATCTCCGTCTCCAGTTTTTCCTTCTCCGCCAAAAGCTTCTGCTTGAAATGTTCGGTTTTCATAAGTTTATTCATCGTGCGCAGATGATAACAGAGTATCAGCCTTGCGCGCGCGATGTCGCGAGCCGCTGCACTATCTCGGAAAACGCCGCGCTATTGCGCGCGATGATAAGCGTGCTCTGGTTCCAGTAGCCGTAGAGGAGGATGCTCCGTCCCGAGGCGTCGCGATAGACACGCACGTCGTGATTGCTCACGATTTCATCCTGGAAACCCTGTTGCGGGCCGGGGGCGCCCGTCGCCGCCGTTTTTTGTTTCGTTGCCTGGGTAGTTGTCGCGGTCGTCGTCGCGGTCGTATTTGCATAAGGAGGAAAGAGCGCAGCGAGCGAGCCTGGCATCGTGCTTTCCCACGAAAGCATGCCGGCAAACGTATCGCTGTAGGAGGCGACGGAAAGTATGAAAAATGGGCTTTGCGCGCCGTTCACATTTATGACGCCGGCCATGCCGCCCATGGCATCCACGTTGCGCAGAAGGATATCGGGAGCCGGCACATTGAGTGCGAGGAACACGTTATTGTCCGTGGTCGTTGCGTTTGTGAGGTACAGGAGCCGGACGACACCCTGCACCGGACGGGTAACCGACTGTTCGATTGCGTTTGCAAGCACGGACCCCGTACCCGAGACTTGTTCGCGTTCGTCGACGAATATTGGCGCCACGACCGCTGGCGCGATGGCGACCGGCGCCGTATTGGCGTGATAGCGCGCATAGGCGAGGTATACGCCCGCCGCGCCCGCGACAAGAAGCGCTACGCTGACGGAAACGTAGAGACCGGTATGGGCGGATTTCTGTTCTGTCTTCTGCGCTGCGCGCGGCGCCGAATCCTCCTCTGCCGCGAGCACTGTCAGGGTTGAGGCGTTGGCTTCTTTCATCCGGTCTGAAAAATCACTTGCGTATGTTTCAGCCGGATTGGGCTTCGCCGGAGGCGGCGGCGCAACGGGTTCGGGGCGCGGCAACGGTTCCGGCTTCGGCGCCAGAGTGGGAATGGCCGCGGGCGGAGGAGGAGTTTGCGCGGGAGCCGCCGGGGTCTCCGCAGCTGGCAACGGATGATCGGCGGCATTCGGCGCCGTCGAACTTCCTGCAAACGGGGCGAGATCGGGAACGCCGCCTTTTTGCAGGGTCGCCATATCGCTCTCGAACGTGCGAATATACTTCTTCGGCTGTTCTTCCTCGGGAACGTCGTTCGCTACGGATGCATTCGTGTCCATTTGGTACTTATAGTAGCGCATCCGATGCGCCCTGCGGCAAGTTATCCGCGCGACGCAATGGTGAACTTGTGCGGATCGTCGCACAAGTCAGTGAACGCATGCGCCGCTTCCTTCAGCTTGCCGGAGGAAGATTTCCCGAAGGAAATGACTTCGACTTGGCACCCCTCATTCATGTCGAGGTATTGGATGAGCGGGATGAAGTCGCCGTCGCCGGTCACAAGGACGACCGTATCGAGTTTCGGCGCGAGCTTGACCGCGTCAATGGCGAGCCCGACATCCCAGTCGGCTTTCTTCGCGCCGTCGGCGAATATCTGGAGATCCTTCACTTTCGTCTCTATGCCCATCTTGGTGAGCGCTTCGAAGAAGTTTTTCTCCTCGCCGCTTTCGGTTGAAATGACGTAGGCGATAGCGCGCACGAGAATGCGGCCGCCGACGGCCTCCTCGAGGATTTTACCGAAATTAACGCGCGCCTTATAGAGGTGCTTGGCGCTGTGGTAGAGGTTCTGGGTATCGATGAACACTCCTACGCGCTGCGCCGGATGTTTGATGACTGCCATAAAAATAAGTACTTATGAAAACGAAATAATAAAATACCTGCCTACGACCATTCTACCACTTCCCCGCCTTCTAAAGACTTCTCGAAAAGCTTTAGATGCAAGGCGCGGGAGGAAGATTTTCGGAGACGTACTCTGATGTACGGCGAGAAAATCTTCGGGACCCGCAACGCCGCAGATGAAGCTTTTAGAAAGTCTTACTTCTTGAGACCGAGCTTTTTTACGATCGCGCTGTAGCGGCGCTTGTCGTTCGTCTCAAGGTAGCGCAAATGCGTCCGGCGATCGGCGACCATCTGGAGAAGGCCGCGGCGCGAGTGAAAATCTTTCGGGTTCTTCTTGAGATGCTTGGCGAGCTCGTCAATTTGTTTCGAAAGAAGCGCGACCTGCACGTCCGGAGAACCGGTGTCCGCGTCATGACGGGCGGTATTCTTTATGATTGCCGCCTTTTTCTTTGTGGTAAGCATGGATTTCACTACCTTACCACGGCTTATCCATATATGCAAGTGTCGCACAATATTGCGTGCGTTATACTGTTTCGATGGAAGCTGAGGCTGCGAAACGGCAATTTCTCGAATACATCGAGATTGAGCGGGGGCGCGCGGTGAAAACCATCGAGAATTATGATCATTATCTGACGCGTTATTTCGCGCAGACCGGCGTTGCGAGAGTCACCGATATCACCGAGCAGAACATACGCGAGTTCCGCCAATGGCTGAACCGCCAACCGGGTGCCGGCGGCGGCGGCATGAAGCGCCGAACGCAGAATTACTACATGATCGCGCTTCGTGCGTTTCTAAAATTCTTGCGCAAGCGCGAGATCGAGTGCATTTCTCCTGAACGCATCGAGCTTGCAAAACTCCCCGAGCGTGAACTCGACCTCATAACGCCCGTTGAGCTTGAGCGTCTCTTGAAATCCGCGCGGGGAGTCGGGGAAAGGGATCTGCGCGATACCGCGATACTTGAGACGCTTTTCTCAACCGGGCTGCGCGTTTCCGAACTTTGTGCGCTTGATAATGATCTTGATCTTACGCGAGATTCCTTCTCGGTACGCGGCAAAGGCGAGAAAGTGCGCGTTGTTTTCCTTTCCGATACCGCTCGAAGCGCCATTGCCGCCTATCTCGAAGCGCGCAAGGATATGGCGGACGCGCTCTTCGTGAATATGCCAACCGGTACCCAGATTCCTTCGCGTCTTACGCCTCGTTCCATCGAACGTATCATCAAACGCGCTGCGGCAAAAGCGGGGATCACGAAAAAAGTCACGCCCCATGTATTGCGCCATTCTTTTGCAACCGACCTTTTGAGCAACGGCGCCGATATCCGTTCTGTCCAGCAGCTTCTCGGGCACGCCTCGATCAATACCACCCAGATATACACTCATGTCACCGATACGCATCTGCGCGAAATCCATAAGAAATATCACGGTAAAAATCGCGCGTAGGACGCACGGAAGGTATACAATACGCGCATGAAAATCGTCTCTTGGAACGTGAACGGGATCCGATCGCTCGGGAAAAACGGCTATTGGGAAGCGTTTTTGAAAGGAACGAAGCCCGATATATTCTGCTTGCAAGAGACTAAGGCGAACCCGGAACAAGTTCCGGATGCCATGCGCGATGGCGCCGGTTTCTCCTCTTTCTTTTCTTCCGCGCAGGTCAAAAAAGGCTATAGCGGCGTCGCGATTTATTCAAAAATCGAGCCACTGTTCGTCATCTATGGCATGGGCATCAAAGAGTTCGACCGGGAGGGGCGGCTCGTGGGAGCGGAATATGAGGATTTCTGGTTGTTGAACGCGTACTTCCCCAACGGGGGGCAAGGCCCCGAACGGCTTGATTACAAAATGCGCTTCTATGACGCCTTTCTCGCATTCGCGGAGAAACTCCGCGAAAAGAAACCGGTCATATTTTGCGGAGATGTGAATACCGCCCACGAAGTGATCGACCTCGCGCGCCCGAAAGAAAATGAAGGGAATACGGGCTTTCTTCCCGAAGAACGTGCATGGATCGACGAAGTGGTGCGAACCGGCTATATCGATTCATTTCGTCATTTCCACCCCCATATGGCGCATGCGTATACGTATTGGGATATGAAGACCCATGCACGCGATCGAAATGTCGGCTGGCGTATTGATTATTTTTTTGTTGCAAATGAATTCATGCGGCATGTAAAAAAAGCTGAAATCCATGCCGACATATACGGTTCGGATCACTGCCCTCTTTCGGTAACGCTCGCACTCTAAAGGACATTATCCACAACGTGTCCTTTACATTGTCTTTTACAGGTATATCTTGATTTGAGGACAGGAAGTTCTTTGTTGTTCTGTCCGTTATCAGTGCGCTCAGCGAGACACCTGCTTACGCCGCGGCGATCCGCACTAAACGACTGCGCACGGTGTTCCACGTGAAAGCGCCGATGTTTAAAAAACCGCCCTTAATTCTCTGGTTGGATACCTATCATTTACGCCCCCGCTCCTTTTTTATCCAACCGCTTAGGGCGGTTTTTTATTTCCATTGTTCCACGTGGAACATTTTTACTGGAATCGGCCAGAATCCCCCGACTGCTTTGCAGCGGGGATGAATGGCCGAAATAGAATATGTGCGGCGGAGGCCGCACTTTGTCCAGCAAAACACCCTGGTAGCCGCCCGCCCAATACCCCGTCAGCTTCGCTGCGGGGATGGGACGGGCGGCTTGTTTTATACGCGATTAACAAACGTGGTGTTTCTCCATTATTTGCTTTATTTCCTCGTCTTCTGCCGCTTCACGACGTTTTTTACCCGCTTCCCCAAGCTTCTTGAGAGCGTCCTCAGGCATAGAGAGAAGCTCCTTCGTGCGTTTATCGATATATTCTTCGGTATTCCTATCCGGATCATCCAATACTTCCTCGAGGAGAGCGTGGAGCGTGTAACCTATTTTTGGCCCTGGTTTCTCTTTGAATAAGTCCATTATGCGCTTCCCATCCGTTTTGAGCATAGATACTGAAATAGGGTCACGGAGAGCTTGTTCGACCATTGCTTTATATTTTCTGAATCGGAACGGTTGTTCTTTCGGTCTTCCCGTACCGATACGGTCGCAGATGCGCAGATTTAGCAAATCCCATATATTCTCTTCTCCGACATTCTTTATCATCCTTCGAACCGCAGAAAGCGTTATTTGCTCTGGATCTGAGAAAAACATGTGCCAGCGCACCAATTTTACGACTTTTTCAGTTGTTTCGCGTGAAAAGTGCAAATCCTCGAGTATTTTCTTTGTTACACGTGAACCAACAACCTCATGTCCATGGAATGTCCAATCTTTCTTTTCATCAGACCATCGACGCGTTTCCGGTTTTGAGACATCATGGAAAAGCCCGGCAAGACGTATATCGAAGTTCCAATTTTTGTCTGCGGCGTGTTGCATGGTTCGCATAAGGTGCCCAAAAACGTCATAACTGTGCGCCTGGTTCTGTTCAACACCGATACCGCGCGTAAGATCCGGCGCTATAAACACAAGAATACCGAGTTGCTGTGCGAGAACGAGCGCATTCATCGGTTGGTTCGAATTGAGTATTCTAACGAGTTCATCTCGAACCCTTTCACGTGAAACGCCACTTAAATGCTTGCTATTTTCGCTTATTGCAGCAGCGGTGTTGCCATCTATCCCGAACCCAAGTTCGGCGACAAAACGAACCGCGCGAAGCATACGCAATGCATCTTCGTTAAAACGCTCGGATGGGTCGCCGACAGTCCGCACTATCATGTCCTTTATGTCCTTTTGACCGTCGTAAGGATCGACTAGATGTCCTTTAGAATCATCGAGTGCGATGGCATTGATGGTGAAGTCGCGACGGGCGAGGTCTTCAAGAAGGGAAGTGCCGAATTCAACTTTGTCCGGTCGGCGTCTATCCGAATATGCGGATTCGGTACGGTAAGGCGTTACCTCGATTATGGCCGTCCGTTCATCTCCGCTGCCTGTTTTTACACCGACGGTGCCGTAGTCATTTTCATAAAAAGAGTCAGGAAATACACCCTGAATCTGTTCCGGTGTCGCGTTTGTGGTGATGTCCCAATCCTTCGGTTCTCGGCCGATGAGCAGGTCGCGGACACACCCGCCGACAAGATATGCTTCATAGCCTGCGCCCCGCAGGTCTTTCCCGACTCTTGAGACCTCCTCCGGAACGCGATAATGCATCCTCAAATCGTACCACGATATGTCTGGTTTTTTAGTATTTGTGCCGTACTATAAACGCACGCCCTCGTGGTGAAATGGATATCACATCTGACTTCGGATCAGACGTTCCGGGTTCGAATCCTGGCGAGGGCACAAAAGTTTTCCGCTGCCTTGATTGAGTGTGCTATCCATAAATGAACCCTCATTGGGGTATAATTACTGTATGCGAAAAGACAAGGAAATTGCTTTCGATATGCGTAGGAATGGAAAGAGCTACAATGAGATACACGCCGCACTGAAAATTCCGAAAGCAACTTTGTCGGATTGGTTCAGTAAAATCGATTGGTCAAATGCTATGGCCAAAAAATTAGCGGCCGCAGTACAAAAGCAACACATCGTCCGATTAATTGAACTGGACAAAATACGGGGAACACATCTCAAACGCGCGTATGAAGAGGCACGAGAAGAGGCCAGAAACGACTTTCTAGAACTGAAACACAACCCTCTTTTTATCGCCGGCCTCATGCTCTATTGGGGAGAGGGCGACAAGAGCCAAGTACGAAACGGTGTAAGACTCGCCAATACTGATCCACAACTCATTAAATTATATGTTTTCTTCTTAACTCATGCCTGCCGAATTCCAATTGATAGAATCAGGGCACACATACTCGTGTATCCTGATTTGAATAAAGAGAGGTGTGTACGGTATTGGGCGGAAGCATCAGGATTACCGGTATCGAACTTTACAAAATGCACGCAAATCATCGGCCGGCATAAGACTAAACGGCTACTGTGGGGAGTATGCCTCGTCGCGGTTTCCAGTACGTATTTTAAAGAGAAAGTGCTCGAGTGGCTAAAGATATTCCCGGGGGAATTGATGAACGAAGGATATTATGAGAGTATATAACAGCCTGCGGGCATGGTTCAGTGGCAGAACGCGTGCTTGCCAAGCACGAGACAGGGTTTCGATTACCCTTGCCCGCACCGAGGGAAAAGACGAATAAATAGTGATTACAAAACGATTTTTGAACTGTGTACAAACCTGTGCACAATGGGGATAAAGGACACCTGTCTGTAATGACAAAAATGATTGACCCTAGAGTATACTTAGGAAATGAGCCGTATTTCTAAAGGTCGTGAACGTCTCGGCTAAAAGTCGGAAAGAAATTGGTGCTTTGGGGGAACGGGTTGCCGCAGAGTACCTGCGGCGGCATGGATTTAGGATCGTTGATCGCAATGTCGCTCGTAAAACCGGAGAGCTCGACATCGTTGCGGAGAAAGTCGGCGTACTGCATGTTGTAGAAGTGAAGACCGTTCTCGCCGGTGAATTCCCTGACGAAAGAAATGCGCGGGACGAGTATGATCCGTCGCTCAATCTCCATGAAGCAAAGATACGGAAGGTCGCGCGAACGGGAGAATGGTATGTTCTTGAAAAAGGATGGGAAGGGGATTGGCAGATAGACGGGTGTCTCGTATGGCTGCGGCGCGGAGATGGCAAAGCGTTGGTTCGCTATCTGCCGCATATAGCCTAAAACTGCTAAAATGGCCATTCACGGGCCGGAGTATGCCGGTAGTACACTTGCTTTGGGAGCAAGCAGACCGAGTTCAATTCTCGGCGGCCCGACTGAAAGAAATGAAGGAGGGCGAGAATGCGGAGCATTCGCCCGAGATTAGAATCCATTTCAAAACTTCGCTTCCCCCGCGAAGGGTATGCGACAGAAAGGAGTACGCTGTCTTTTTCTGCTCTAAAAGCAGCTCGAACTTACGCCGTCGCGCTCCGTAAGCCTCTTTCTGCCGCATACCCTTCGCGGGGAGATTGGGGGTTGAAAATGGCTTTAGGGCAAGGCAGCGGTTAATACTGATTCGAGCGGAGGCATCTGCGGCGCGAAATTTGCGATGGCGGTCGAAGTCGATTCCGCAAGCAGGAGATCAAGCGCTTGTCCTGTTTCACTTGCATACTCGGCGCGGATATAGGAAGCGGTTATCGCGCTCAGAGAACGGGTGGCGGTTGCGCCTTGCACCGTGCTTGTGGTGATAGTGCCGACAAGCGTGCCGGAGGCATTGGAGACGCCGCCGCCCGAGGACCCTTCTTGCGCCGCCGCAGAACCTCCAAGCGCGAGCACATCGATAGTGTTCGTGCCGAAGGTGAATACATTCTTTACCGAACCGAAAACGATCGTCGGAAAGAGATCGTGCTGCACTTGGCTTGGGTCAAGGAATTGCGCGCCATAGGAGGCGATGACGACCGGGGTGCCGGAGGGCGGAGGGGTCGTGGCAAGCGGCACAAAGGGGAACGGATCGGGGAGCGGGTCGGCCGTAACGCTCGCGTCTATGGCGAGGAGGGCAAAATCGTATTCGCCCGTGCCGCTTGGAGTCGCTTCAGTGAGCACTCTCGCATTGGCGTGCACCCAGGCGCTTGAAATAAAGATGAGTTTTGCGGTATAGCGGCTCACTGCGGGGCTTCCGGAACGTATGGTGCAGGAAACGCCGCGATTGAAGAGAAGGAAATACTGCGCGATATGCGCATTGGTGAGGATGATCCCCTTGGGACTGATGAAAACGCCGCTGCCGGAAATGGAATGTAGACCGCTTCCGGCGGGAGCGTAACAGATGATGTTTACGAGTGCGGCGCGCAGCGCCGCAGCGGAAGCATCAAATTCCGCACTTCCGGATGAAGGAAGCGGGGATGGAGCGGAAACCGATTCTGATGCAGGCGGCGTGGACGTCGAAACAGGCGTAGCGGGAGCGGGTTTGGACGTAGGAGCGCTCGGAGCGGCAGTCTTTTTCTGAGCGGGCTCAGGAGCCGTTTGCTCAGAACGAGTCGTCGTCGCGCTCCCTCTCAAATCAATGCTCGTGGAGGCGACAGAGCCGGACACCACGGAAAGGGTTGAAGAGGCGGCAGGGGTAGCCGCTACAGGGGTATGCGAAACAGCCGGATGGCTCGAGAAAGCAACGATGAAAGCTCCGAGGATGAGAGCTGCGATGATGCTGAGATAGTGCGCGAAGCGCGACATGTGACTACACTATCCTAAAAATGGTATTCTCGCTCTAGGCGGGATTAGTTTAATGGTAGAACGTCAGTTTTCCAAACTGAGAGCAGGAGTTCGATTCTCCTATCCCGCACCGACGAGCCCTCTAGCGAGGAGGTGCGGGATTGTGCAGGACGCTCCGCGTCCTGCACGGAGAATCGAAGGCCGGAGCGCGACGGCGCGAGGCGGGGTCGCGCAAATTTCTAGCAAGAAATTATGCGTGACCGAAAGTGTAATCACGGTTCTCCTATCCCGCACAATTTAGAACCTGGTGAGAAATTGTGCGGGATAGCAGGCCTGGGAGGCCTGCGTAGGAGAATCGAAAACCTTGTGAGCATATTTTGCGATTTCCTGAAGCAAAATATCCACAAGGTGTACTGAAGCTGTAAGCTTCGATTTCAAAACTCCAGGGCGACGCGAGTAATTAAATGTTAAACATATAATTTACAGGGTGACGCGAGGGGTATGCGGCAGAAAGAGGCTATGCAACCTGTGCCTCCCTGGGCTCCGAAAACGAGTTCCTGAGGGGCTGCGTATGGATGCCGCATTCGCCGCAGGCGTCCGTCGTCCCTTTCCACCTTCCCGCGCGTTCACTTTCGGATTCGTCCTCTTCGGGGAAAGAACAAAGGCTGCACCCCAGACTTCTGTAACCCTCTTTGTATTTCGGATTTACCGGAACCTCATTGAGTGCGAGATATCTCCAGATGTCCAATTCCGTGAACTCGAGTATCGGATTGATTTTTGTCAGCCCGTTTTTTTCTTCCACCGGATTGAAATTGGCTCTGGTGATGCCCTCCGTTTTTCTTACTCCGGAAATCCAGGCGTCATAAGGCTTGAGGGCTTCCCTGGTTTTTTCAACTTTGGACTCTCCGCAGCATTTCTTGCCTTGCACCTGCTCGAATACGTACGGCGTGTAATTCAATCCGTATTTACGGACCATTTCTTCCGCAAATGCATACGTTTCCGGGAATTCTGTGTCGGCAAGGACCGAGAATACGGGGATATCGGGCTTTACCGACAAGGTGAGATGCAACGTTACCATCGAATCCTTGCCGAAAGAGGAACCGAGAATGATTTTCGGATAGGTAGCGATCGATTCCCGTATCAATTTTTTCGCATTTTCTACTTTCCGAATATAGTTCATGGCTCCGATTGTAGCGTGGCATGGTTGGTTCAGCAAATGCGACGCCTTGCGGAGAAAACCGCGGCACCCTCGGGTGCCGCGGTTTTCTCCGCACATAGCTGCCGGCAGTCCTTATCGCCAGGCGAGCGTTGGTCTTATTGGCTTATTTTACCGCGTCCTTGAGCGCTTTGGCCGGGCGGAACTTTGCCGTCCGCGAAGCCGCGATGTGGATCGTCTCACCGGTGCGGGGGTTGCGGCCTTCGCGCGCCTGGCGCGCTTTCGTTGCAAAGATACCAAGTCCCGCGATAGAAACCTCGTCGCCCGATTTGAGGCCGGAAACAATGGAGTCTATGACCGTCTCAACGGCGCGTTCGGCGTCGGCTTTCGTAGAGCCGAGAACGCCATGCACCTTGTCGACAATATCTGCTTTGTTCATGAGTATCTGCTAACTGGTAACCCCGCGGCACGGTGTGTAAGCGGGTATGCGGGAAAGTATAGGAAATGCGCCACATTATGCAAGAGGTCTTTACAAGACCTCGTGGATAATGCGCAATAAAGTCAGCGGGCGAATTCCACGACCCGATTTTCGCGGATGATGTTCACTTTGATCTCACCCGGGTACTTCAGCTCGGCCTGTATGCGCGTCGCTATAGCGCGCGCGAGTGCGTGCATCGCGAGATCAGAAACTTTCCCGGGATTTACGAAGACCCGCAGTTCGCGGCCTGCCGAAATGGCATAGACTTTCTCGACACCCTCGAACGTGCCGGCAAGACGCTCGAGATCGCTGAGACGTTCGAGATAGCGATCGACCGTGTCGCGGCGGGCGCCCGGACGACTGCCTGAAATGGCGTCCGCCACCTGTACGATGATGGCTTCGGGCGTCTCGTACGGGTACTCCTCATGGTGCGATTGCATCGCCTGGATGACACGCTTGTCGACGCCGAATTTCTCAAGGATCCTGCGCCCTATCTCGACGTGCGTGCCCTGGACCTCATGATCGACCGCTTTGCCGATGTCATGCAGGAGGGCCCCCGTGCGCGCAACGGAAGCATCAACGCCGAGCTCCGTGGCAAGCATGCCGGCGATATGAGCCATTTCGATAGAGTGCTGAAGTACGTTCTGCCCGTAGCTCGTCCGGAAATGGAGGCGCCCCAAGAGCGCGATAAGTTTCGGATCGAGCCCTATGACGCCGCTTTCAAACGCTGCGGCTTCGCCTTTCTGCTTCATGATATCCGCAACCTCGACGCGCGTTTTCTCCACCGTCTCCTCTATCTTGGCAGGCTGGATACGGCCGTCGGCTATGAGTTTTTCAAGCGCAATCTTTGCGATCGCCCTGCGCAGCGGGTCGAAAGACGAAAGCGCTATCCGATCCGGAGCGTCATCGATGAGGACGTCGACTCCGGTAGCGCGCTCGAAAGCTTTGATATTGCGGCCCTCTTTCCCGATTATTTTTCCCTTTACTTCCTCGGAAGGGAGCGCGACTGAGAGCGACATGACCTCGGCATTCACCGCATTCCCGAGGCGATGGATCGAGTTTATGAGGATGGCGCGCGCTTTATCCTCGAGACGTTCGCGGCCGTTTGCGGCGAGTTTCTGCAGCCGCAGCAGGATGGCCTCTTCATGGGTGCGTTCGATTTCGGAAAAAAGTTCTTCGCGCGCCGCCGTCTCTGAAAGATGCGCGACCTTCGCGAGTTCTTTCGAACGCTCTGCGACGAGATCCTCCGCTTCGCTTTTCGTGCGCGCCACCGTCTGCTCGCGCGAGCGCACTTCATTTTCCTTGTCATCTAGGTCGCGCTGCCGGGAGTCGAGGAATTCTTCGCGCGAGGCCAGGCGATCTTCCCGTAACGCGACTTTCTCTTCGCGCTCCTCGATGGGCGCGAGACGCTCCGTTTCGATGACGGCTCCTCTGTATTCAGCGTCGGCCAGTATCTTTGCCGCCTGCTCCTTTGCCTGCAGCAGTTTCTGTTTGATATCGAGCTCGACCGAGCCGCGTTGCGCGAGACCGATGAGGACGCGCAGCACATAGCCGAGCGCGACGCCGCCTACGCCCGAAAGCGCAAGCAGCAGCAATACGATGTTAAATGACATAACCCGTTCAATTATCCCCGATCCTGCGGGGCGAGATTCTAAAAGGGGCGTGCGGTCGGGCAGAGGGCGAGGTCGGGCAGCGGAACGGCGTCACTGGACTCTACCATGAAAAACAGCGCGGCGCTTTGCGCCGCGCTGTTTTTCATGGCTTCAATTTCTATCACTTGTATACCTGATCGACGAGGCCGTACTTCTTCGCTTCCTCCGCGGTCATGAAGAAATCGCGTTCCACATCCTTCTCAATTTTCTCAAGCGACTGGCCGGTATTTTTTGCGAGAATTTTATTGAGCCGTTCGCGGAGCTTTATGATCTGTTTCGCGGTGATCTCGATATCGGTCGCCTGCCCCTCGGCGCCGCCGTGCGGCTGGTGGATCATGATCTCGGCATTTGGAAGAGCGAACCGTTTCCCTTTCTCACCTGCAGAAAGGAGGATGGCCGCGCCCGAAGCCGCCATGCCGACGCATACGGTAGAGACCGCCGGCTTTACATGATTCATGGTATCAACCATCGCCAGAGTCGCGGTGACTGAACCGCCGGGCGAGTTTATATAGAGCGAAATATCTTTTTTTGGATCTTCAGCCTCGAGGAACAACAGCTGCGCAATCACCAGGTTCGCCGTGTCATCGTCTATCGGCCCTCCGAGGAAAACGATGCGTTCCTTGAGAAGGCGCGAGTAGATATCATACGCGCGCTCGCCGAACTGGCTTTTTTCTATGACCATCGGTACGAGCATCGAAGAATGCGGCTGAGTGTGTTTATACATGGAAGTGCATCTTAAGGTGTCGTGGATGATACGGGAAATGATCGCTCCTGCGCAATCCGCTGTCCCCACGCATAGAAGGCTCCGATAATGACCATAAGCATGATGAGCACGATGGAAATGACCGCCCCCCAGGACTGAGCTTTGGGCGACGGGACGCCGGCGGGAAGGGTTTTTTCATCATCCATAATACTCATTTTTTATTTTTATCATCGTACATTTTTCGCGCGCGCAGATATGCCGCCTCGGCGAAAGAACGGCCTTCAAAATCGCCGACCGAAACTTCTTTCTTCTGAATTTGCTTATACGTTGCGAAGAAATGCGCTATTTCCTTGAGCACATGCTGATTCGCGTCCCGGATATCCTTTACTTCCGCGTAGCGCGGATCGCCTGAGGCGACGGCGATGATTTTTTCGTCCGGATCGCCGCCGTCCACCATATGCATGATGCCGATCGGCCGTGCGGGAGCGAGGATGCCGATCGCAAGCGGATGCGTGGTGAGCAGTACGACATCAAGCGCGTCGCCGTCGTCCCAGAGTGTCTGCGGTATGAAACCGTAGTCGAAAGGATAGTCCTGCGCGCTGTGCATGACCCGATCGAGTTTGATCATGCCGGTCTTTTTATCGATCTCGTATTTATTGTGCGATCCTTTCGGAATCTCGATGATGATGTTCATCTCTTCTTTCGTACCGGGGTCTATGTCGTGCCACAAGTTCATATGAATCAAGTATACCTTATAAACGTACTGGAACTCATTTCAAAACCCCATATCTCCGCGAGAGGTATGCGGCAGAAAGAGGCTTACGGAGCGTGACGACGCGAGTACGAGCCGCTTTTTGAGCACAAAAAGACGGCGTACTCCTTTCTGCCGCATACCCGAGCGGGGAGTTTGAAATGAGTTCTAATCATCTTTCGCCGTATCGCGATCCTCCTCCTTGTCAGCGATAGTTTCGTCTGAAGCGGGGAGCTCGGTCAATTCTTCCTCGGCGGGGAGCTCGGTCTTCTCCGCCGGCGCGTCGGCGATGACCTCCGCGCTTTCGGTCGGCATAACCCCTGCCGCTTCGGCGGGATCCTCCGTGGCGATCGCCGCCGATTCGCCGTCGGATTCGGCAATCTCATTGCCGTCTATCGACACGATATCGATATTCCAGCCGGTGAGCTTCGCCGCCAAACGGACGTTCTGGCCGCCGCGGCCGATGGCAAGCGACTGCTCGTCGCCGGAGACGGTGACTGTCGCGCGATGCGCGGCCTCGTCGAGCACGACATCGATCGGCGTTGCGGGCGAGAGCGACTCTTTCACGAATTCCTTCGCGTCCTCGCTCCATTCGATGATATCGATGCGCTCGCCGCCGAGCTCGCTCATCACGGTCGAGACGCGTACGCCCCGTTGTCCGACCAGGGAACCCACCGGATCCACGTGCGGGTCGAGGGACACGAGCGCGATCTTGGTGCGGCTGCCCGGCTCGCGTGCAAGCGCTTTTACTTCGATTGATCCCGCCGCGAGTTCCGGCGCTTCGAGTTCGAAAAGTTTTACGACGAATTTCGGATGTGCGCGCGAGAGCCGAAGATACACGCCGCGGAAACCTTCGTCAACCGCGTAAAGGTATGCGCGAATGCGTTCGCCCATGCGGTAGCGCTCGCCCGGGATCTGCTCTTCGTAGGGAATGATGCCGGTCGTACGCCCGAGATCGACGAAAATCGCGCCGCGCTCCATGCGCTGCACGATACCGCTGACGATCTTGCCCTTCTTTTCGCCGAACTCCTCCATCATTGAAAGCTTTTCGGCCTCGCGCACCTTCTGGATGACCACCTGTTTTGCGGTCTGCGCCGCGATGCGGCCGAAGTCGTCCTGCGATTCAAGCGGGAATACGATTTCCTCGCCTAAAGCGGCGCCGCGCTTCATGCGTTTCGCATCGGCGAGCAGTATGTGCTTCTCGGGATCAAAACGTGGCAATTCGCCCTCGGCAAGCTGCTCCTCTTCCGGATAGAATCCATGCGCGTGTTTTTCGTGCTCTTCGCCTTCGGTCGGGAAGCGCGCTGTGGTGTCATCCACGACGGTTTTCACCTGTTCGAAAGAGACCGTGCCCGTATCGAGATCAAGTTTTGCCCGTACGACTTGTCCGCGCTTGCCGTACTCGCGCTTGTAGGCGGTCGCCATGGCGCTTTCGATAGCATCGATCATCGTCGCGCGGCCGATGCCGCGATCCTCGAACTCCCCGAGCACTGCATTGATGGTTTTCAAATCAATCATATGGAATATGTATGTCTAGCTAATGTTCCCACTCTAACAAAAATGTCCGCGCACGGACATCTCAGATGCTCATACGATACCAGATACGCCCCTCCGAGTCAATGCTCTGTGAAATACGCGCCCGGGCGGCGGCAATGCACGCTATACTTTCAAGTATCATGCACGTTTCGGAAGGAGAGCTGAAGGAATTCATCACCGACTCCGGCCTTGTCGCCAAGAAGGAAGTCGATGCCGCCGCCGAGGAAGCGAAGAAGCGGGGACAGTCGGTCGGCAACTTGCTCGTCGCACGAGGATCTCTCACCGAGGACGCTCTGCGGCGCATCCAAGCGTATGTGCTCGGCATACCTTTCGTAAATTTGAAAGATCATCGCATTCCCGTGGAAATTCTCGCGCTTATCCCGGAACCGATCGCGCGCACGCACAATATCATCGCCTTCAAAAAAGAGGGGAACGAGCTTGAAGTCGCGATGCTCGACGTCGATGATCTCGCTTCAATCGAGGCAATGCGCAAGAAAACGGGTCTCAAGATACTCCCGCGTCTCACCGATACCGAGAGCATCAAGCACGCGCTGTTGGAATACCAGAAGTCGCTGAAGGACGAGTTCGGAGACATCATCTCGACCGAAACGGAAAAAATCCGCGTTGTTGCAGAAAACGACAAGGACCTTTCGAGCGACGATCTCAAAAAGATGGCTGAGGACTTGCCTATCGTGCGCATCGTCGATACGTTGCTGCGGCACGCTATCGTGCAAAGCGCCTCCGATGTGCATATCGAGCCGATGGAAGACGAGGTGCTCGTCCGTTATCGAATCGACGGCATCCTCCACGACGCCATGACGCTGCCAAAAGTCGCCGCCGCGGGCATCGCGGCGCGCATCAAAGTTCTTTCGAATCTGAAGCTCGATGAAAAGCGTCTCCCTCAGGACGGCCGTTTCAAAATGGAAACCGAGGCCGACAGGGTTTCGTTCCGCGTTTCGATACTGCCTACATTCTTCGGCGAGAAAATCGTGATGCGTCTTTTGCGCGAAACAGGCGAGGGGTTCACGCTCGAGGTGCTCGGGCTCCACGGCGAGAATATGGAACGCATACACCATGCGCTCAAGCAGACGACCGGCATCATCCTTATTTCGGGACCGACCGGCTCGGGGAAGACGACGACGCTCTACACCATGCTTGATATCCTCAACAAGCCGGATGTGAACATCTCGACTATCGAGGATCCGATTGAATACCAGATGAAGCGGGTCAATCAGACGCAGGTGAATCCGCAGATAGGGTTCACTTTCGCGAACGGGTTGCGGGCGCTCGTGCGCCAGGACCCGAATATCATCATGATCGGCGAGATCCGCGACGGCGAAACGGCCTCGCTCGCGATCAATGCCGCCTTAACCGGCCACTTGGTGCTCTCGACCATCCACACCAACAGCGCCGCGGGCGCCATCCCGCGGCTCATCGATATGGGCGTCGAACCGTTTCTCCTCGTCTCTACCATCCGCGTCATCGTCGGCCAGCGGCTTGTGCGGAAACTCTGCGAGAGCAAGGAAACGTATGCGGTCGATAAGGCCATGCGCGCGAAGATCGCGAGCGAAGCGGAATTCGATGTCGCGCTCAAGACGCTCCGCGATGAAAAGCTCGTGAAGGAGAACACCCGCCTTGACGACCTCTCTTTCTATCGGCCGGTCGCCTCGCCTGAATGCGAAGAGGGGTACAAGAGCCGCATCGGCATTCATGAAGTCCTCGCAGTCTCGTCCGCCATTCGGGAGATCATGCTTCATTCGAGCACGAGCGAGGCCATCGAGGCGCAGGCAAAAAAGGAGGGCATGCTCACCATGCTTGAGGACGGGCTCTACAAGGCCGCGCGCGGCATTACGAGTCTCGAAGAGGTGCTGCGCGCCATAAGCGAATGACATGAAATTCCGCGCAACGATACGAAAAGAGGGCGCTCCGGATCAGATAAGCGTCATCGAAGCGCCGTCACGTTTTGCGGTATACGACCAAGTGCAGAAAGATGGCGGATTCGTCGTCGAGCTTACGGAAGGCGAAGGGAAACTGAAACTCCCGTCATGGTTTTCCATCTCCTTCGGTACCGGCGTGAAGCATGCCGAAATAATCCGGGTGGCGAAGAACCTCTCCGCGATGCTTTCCGCCGGTCTCTCCCTTTCGCGCGCGCTCTCGGTTATCGAACGGCAATCGGGGAATAAGAACTTGAAAGCTATTTTGACGGGGCTTTCGGAATCGGTCAAAAAAGGTTCTTCATTCCATGAAGCGTTGGCCCTGTATCCCCATGTGTTCCCCGAATTATTCGTCGCGATGGCGCGCGCGGGCGAAGAATCCGGCTCCCTCTCCGACGCGCTCACTGTCGTCGCTCTCCAGATGGAGCGTTCGGAACAGCTGGTGGGCAAGATACGCGGCGCGATGATCTATCCGGCGATCGTCATCACGGCGATCGTCATCGTCGGCATCCTCATGCTCATCTATGTCGTGCCGACCTTGACGAAAACCTTCACTGAACTGGGGGTGCAAGTGCCGCTTGCCACGCGCATCATAGTCGCTCTGTCGAACTTCCTCGTGGGGAACATCGTGCTGGTGCTCGGCGCGCTTGTCGCGCTTGTCGTCGGCGGTAGCGCTTTCCTGCGCTCGCGGCGGGGGAATAGGACGGTGATCTTTCTCGCGCTTCACCTGCCGGTTGTAGCCGAACTCGTGCGTGAAACCTATACGGCGCGCGCCGCGCGAACGCTCTCGTCACTGCTCTCTTCCGGCGTGCCGGTGCTCGACGCGCTTTCCATAACGAAAGATGTCGTACATGCGGAAGTTTTCGCACGCGTAGTGGCGGAAGCGGAAGCGCGCGTCAAAAAAGGCGAACTCCTTTCGACTGCTTTCTCCGAACACACAAAGCTCTATCCTATCTTGATGAGCGAGATGCTTTCTGTGGGGGAGGAGACTGGAAAGGTCGCTCTGATGCTGAAACAGATCGCTGAATTTTACGAGGCCGATGTCAGCGAGAAGACCAAAGATCTGTCGACCATTATCGAGCCGGTCCTTATGCTCCTTATCGGCACCGTTGTCGGTATTTTCGCCGTCGCGATGATCGCGCCGATTTATTCGCTCTCATCGGCATTTTGATGACGCGCGCGCACCGAGGATTCGGCCTTATCGATGTCATCGTCGGCATCGCGCTCATGCTCATCTTGTTTCTCTCGCTGTTCGGCGTTCTGCGGGCATCGCTCATGCTCTCGACCTTCGCGAAGGCGAAGGCGGCCGCGGTCGAGCTCGCGAGCACGCAGATGGAATACCTGCGCGGCCTTTCCTACGATTCCATCGGCACGGTCGGCGGCATACCGGCGGGAGCAGTGCCCCAAACGGCGACCTCGACGGTCGACGGCGTGACGTATGTGACGCATACCTTTATCGAATACTACGACGATCCGGCCGACGGGCTCGGAGCAAACGATACCAACGGCATTACGACCGATTATAAAATAGGGGAAGTGACCGTCTCGTACTCCATCGGCGGACTCGCGAAATCGGTCGTACTGGTATCGAACTTCGCGCCGCCGGGCATCGAATCAAACACGAGCGGCGGCACGCTCTCCCTGCACGTTGTGAATGCCGGCGGCGTTGGGGTAAGTGGCGCGAGCGTACAAATCGTCAATGCCTCGACTTCCCCTACGATCAACTTCACCACATTCACTAACACGGATGGCTTTGTCACCATCGGCGGCGCCGCCACGTCTTCGGAATATCAAGTATATGTATCGCGTGCGGGGTATTCGAGCGCGCAGACCTATGCGCGCACGAGCCAGAACGTGAACCCGAATCCGGGCTATCTCACCGTAACGCTGGACCAGACGACGAGCGCGACATTCGCCATTGATCTGCTTGCGTCGCTCACGCTCTCGACCTTTTCGCCGGCGGCAACGACCGCCTTCAGCGATACGTTCGCCGACGCGTCCAATCTTTCCGGAGAGACGAACACGCAGGTTGCAGGCGGCGCGCTTGTGCTTACCAGTCAGTCGCTTGCCGGATCGGCACTCTCGATACCGATCGCGCCAAACGGACTTGATGGCTGGGGCATCCTCTCGGCGGATATCTCGACTCCCTCCGGCACCTCAGTACTCGTCCGTGTCGCGGATGCCGCAGGCAACCCGCTCCCCGATACCGTGCTCCCGGGCAATGGCGACGGGTTTTCAACGTTCCCGGTGTCGCTCACCGGCATCGCCACGTCAAGCTATCCTGAGCTCACGCTTCTCGCCTCGCTCACGAGCAACTCGACGACAACGACGCCGTCGCTTCTCGATTGGTCGCTCTCGCACACTTCCGGCCCGCTTCCGCTTCCAAATATTGCCTTCACGCTGACGGGTACCAAGACCATCGGTACCGATGCGAGCAGTACCCCAATCTATAAAACGGTCGTGAATGACACCACAGGCGCCGCGGGGCAGAAAACCGAATCGCTCGAATGGGACGCCTATGCGCTCACGCTCGGCACGTCGCTCATCGAAAGCTGTCCGAGCGCGCCGTATCAACTCGCGCCCGCCTCAGCGACGAGTACCGCGCTTATCGTCGGAGTGCCCTCGACTAATACGCTTCCGATTTTGGTCGAAAATACCGCCAGCAGCTCCATCGGCGATGCCAAAGTCGTGCTCACGACAAGCGGCTATGCGGCGACCATTCCGACTTCTTCGTGCGGTCTCGCTTACTTTAATGGTCTTACTGCCGGCACCTACGCAGCGACGGTTTCCGCCCCGGGATACGCGACAACGACGATTCCCGCAATAAATGTTTCCGGGCAAACCGCGACGACCACCGTAACATTGCCATGATCTACCGCGGCTTCACTTTGATAGAAACCATAGTCGTCATAGCAATGACAGCGCTTATCATGGTCACGCTTGGCACGCTCCTCGCTTATTTCTACAAAACAAACGCCTATACGCTTCAACAATCCATCGCCGTAGGACAGGCGCGGCTCGGCGTCGAGGATGCAATGAAATATCTGCGCGAGGCGTCCTATGGGGACGATGGATCGTACCCTATCGAGAGTGTCGCGACTTCATCCATTACCTTCTACGCAAACATAAATGGTGCAAGTCCTTCCATCGCACGCGTGACCTACACGCTCCAGCAAGGTACGTTGTACCGGGTGGTCCAATCCTCAGCGGGGAATCCGCCCTCGTACGCCGGCACGCCTTCGGCGACGACGACCATAGCGACCTCGGTCGTCAACGACGCCGCAACGCCCGTCTTCCGCTACTTCGACGATACCGGGGCCGAGCTCACCGCACCGATAAATATCTCGAAGATAGCATCGGTTGAGACGACGGTCGTCGTCGACGTGAACGTGAACCGGGCACCGGTCGCCTTCACACTCTCCGGAGCCGCGACGCTGCGTAATCTCAAGAACCAATTATGAAAAATCGACTGCGCGGTTCAATCGTTCTCCTCGTGCTCATTTTCGGCGGCATATTTTTTACGGTGCTCGCCGCGCTTTCCGGCTTCGTTCTGGCTCAAAATCACGCGCAGGATATTACCCGCGCGCGCGCGGAGGGCTTCAGCATCGCCGACGCCGGCCTCGAATACTATCGCTGGTTCCTTTCGCATTTCCCCGGTAATACGCAGGACGGTACCGGCCACGCCGGCCCATACGTGACTTCGTATGCCGACCCGCAGGGCGGCACGGCGGGAACGTACTCGCTCTCCATAACGGGCAATGTCGCCTGCAACGTTGTGCAGTCGATTGACGTCACGAGTACCGGCGTGCCGAGCGATGCGCCCGGCGTCTCAACGACGCTCTGGGCGCGCTACGCGGAACCTTCCGTCGCCCGTTACAATATGGTTCTCAATGCGAGCACGTGGTTCGGGGCCGGACCGATTTACGGACCGGTGCACAGCAATGGCGGTCTTCGCATGGACGGATCTCCCAACGCTCCTGTCACTTCGTCGCTCTCCTCATGGTACTGCGACTATTCTTTCGGCTGTAATCCCGGTCAGACCGTTCCGGGCGTTTTCGGCAACGGAACGAACCAGGATTTCTGGAATTATCCGACGCCGCAAGTCGATTTCGCTGCTATCGCTTCAAGTTTCTCCTCTCTAAAAACGATAGCCCAGACTTCCGGCCTCTATTTCCCGCGCGTTTCAACGAACAACAATCCAAATCTTGGTTATCACCTCATTTTCAACGGCGATGGCACCGTAACCGTGAAGCAGGTGACTGCGGTGGATCAGAATCTGTATTCCTATCCGGCTGATGGCTCCGCAAATTGGTTTGTAAACGACTACTCGCTCATTTCAAGCGAAACAACGCTTGGTACCTACACGATCCCTTCGCAGTGCGGAGTCATCTTTATCGAGGACAATGCCTGGATTGAGGGATCTATTTCCTCGAAAGTGACGGTAGTCGCCGCCGACGTCACCGATCAAGGCGTCTATCCAAACATCGTGGTGCCGAACAACATCACCTATACCGCTTTCGACGGTTCCGCCGGCCTCACTGCTATCGCGTCACACGATCTCCTCATCGGTCCGAACACGCCTACAAATCTCACTATGGACGGTATCTTTGTCGCGCAATCAGGCGTATTTGGGCGCAATTTTTATTCTTGCAGCAGTCCGTATGCCTCTCGATCGGATCTCAACCAATTCGGTACCGTCGTTTCGACGCTGCGTCCTGTTACCGCGTGGCTCGTGGGTGGCTCGTGCGCCAACGGAATATCCGGCTATTCGGGCGGCACGTCGGTGTTCGACAGGCAGAATTCGACTAACCCGCCGCCTTTCACGCCCACGACCTCGACGCAATGGCAGTTTGTGGACTGGAAACAGATGTGAGCGCCGCAGCGTGAGCGTACTGCTATACTCTGTACATGCTCATTGTCGCCAATTGGAAAGCGTACGTTGAAGATCTGCCGAAAGCGAAGAAGCTTTTTGCGACGAGCAAAAGTCTCGCGAAAAGAAACATCAGCACCATCGTACTGGCGCCGCCCGCACCATTTCTCGGGGCGCTTGCGGCGGGGAATACCTCCGCGGTCGCCTTTGCGGCGCAAGATGTGTCCGCTACTCTCGGAGGCGCGCAGACCGGCGAAGCGACCGCGCCGGCATATGCAGGCGCCGGTGCCACCTACGCCATCATCGGGCACTCAGAGCGGCGGGCGGCGGGCGATACGGATGCGCTCGTCGCCCAAAAGCTTGCGCTCTCTCTCTCGCACGGCCTCGTGCCTATCCTCTGCGTCGGCGAGCGAGCGCGCGACGGTGAGGGACGCTATCTCTCTTTTATACGGGAAGAGCTTACTGTCGCTCTCGAATCGCTCATGCCCAAGGAACGCGGGAAAGTGATTGTTGCCTACGAACCGATATGGGCGATCGGTAAAACGGCCGCCGATGCCATAGCGAGCGACGACCTCGCGGAAATGGTGCTGTACATTCGCAAGGTCCTCGCGGAACTTGTGCCCGGGAAGCGCGGCGAACGCTTTCTCGTTCTCTATGGCGGCTCGGTCGAACCGGAGAATGTACGCACTCTCGCGGAGAATTCCGGCATTGACGGTTTCCTCATCGGACATGCCTCGGTCGACGTGCACGCATTCGGAGCACTGGTAAAAAATCTTGCTTAGGTATGCGTTCCGTCCGCTCTATCCCCGCATTCGAAAATATCCCGATACTGGTACGCTCAGCGCTCAACGTACCTGTTGAAAATGATCATGTGGTGAACGACTATCGCCTCCGCCGCGCGTTGTCGACGGTTCGCTTCCTCACCGAGCGGGGAGCAAAAGTCATACTCATAAGCCACATTGGAAACAAAGGAACCGAGACGCTCGCGCCCGTTGCGCGCGCGCTTGCGACACTCATACGGGGAGTCTCGTTTTGTTCGGAGACGATCGGCGCCGGTGCGCGCGAAGCGATTCGCGCTATGGCGCCCGGCGACATACTCGTGCTCGAGAATCTGCGCCGCAATGCGGGAGAGCAGGCGAACGATCCCGCGTTTTCGAGAGAGCTCGCGGCGCTCGCCGATGTTTTCGTCGAGGACTCGTTCGATACCTGCCATCGGGCGCACGCATCGATAATCGGCGTGCCGAAATTCCTGCCCGCCTACGCGGGGCTCCTGCTTGAAGAGGAGACCGTGGCGCTTCGCGGGGCGCTGCATCCCGCGCATCCCGCATTCGCGGTTATCGGCGGGGCGAAATTCAAGACAAAAGAAGCGGTGTTGACGGCGCTCCTTGCGAGCTACGATCATGTTTTTGTCGGCGGCGCGCTCGCAAATGATTTTCTGAAGGCGGCGGGAAAAGAAGTGGGGAAGTCGCTCGCCTCGGATGCCGATCCGGCTCGGGTGAAGGAGCTGCTCGCCAATCCGAAACTCGTCATTCCGGTCGACGCGCTCGTCATACACGCGGATGCGCTCGATACTCTCAATGCGCGGGCGGAGGCGCGGGTAGTGCCCGTGGAGCAGGTGGCGAAGGACGAGATCATACTCGATCACGGGCCGGCGACGAGCGCGCTCCTCGCCGCTCTCACGCGGAAAATGAAAAACATCCTCTGGAACGGCCCGCTCGGGAATTACGAGAACGGATTCATCGATGCGACGGACGCTCTCGCGCGCGCCATCGCCGCCTCCGGCGCGCATTCGGTCGTCGGCGGAGGCGATACGGTCGCCTCTATTGAGAACCTCGGGCTCTTGCCGCATTTCTCTTTCGTCTCGACCGGCGGCGGCGCCATGCTCGACTTCCTCGCAAAAGGAACGCTCGTCGGCATCGAGGCGCTCGAACTTTACACGAGCGCCTGACGGATCTTTTCGGCTATGCCCGCCGCACTACCCGCGGGGTATTCTTTCTGGGGCCAAAAAGAAAATTCACTCCGGTCGCGGCGCGGAATGATGTGGAAATGCATGTGAAAGACGATCTGTCCGGCGGCGGCGCCATGGTTTGAATTGATATGCACGCCGCGCGCGCCGACCGCGTCGCGCACCGCGGGCGCGATCTTCCGCACCGTACGCATCGTCGCGGCAAGCGATGCGTCATCTATATCGAAAATATTCTGCGCGTACTTCTTCGGTATCACCAGCGTGTGGCCGGGCACGACCGGTTTTGCGTCAAGAAAGGCAAGCGTATCTTCGTCTTCGTAGACGATGTCCGCGGGAATCTCGCGCCGGATGATTTTCATGAAAATAGTGTCTTCCATCCGGGAAGTATACAATAGTTCGCACATGTCCCCGCTTCATGATCCGCTCGATGAAAACGTCCGCGCGGAGCTCGCTTCCTACGACGATCTCACCGCGGCGCTTCTCGCGCGCCGCGGCGTCGAAACGGAAGAAGAGGCCGAACGGTTTTTGCACCCTTCCTACGAAAAACATCTGCATGATCCGCTTCTCATGCGCGATATGGAAAAGGGGGCACGGCGGTTTGCGGACGCGATACGCTCCGGAGAAAGCATCGCCGTCTGGAGCGATTACGACTGCGATGGCATCCCGGGCGGCGTCCTGCTGCACGATTTCCTGAAAAAAGCGGGTGCGCATTTTGAAAATTATATTCCGCACCGCCATGCGGAAGGCTACGGCGTGAACGTCGCCGGTGTAGAAAAACTTGCCGAGAAAGGCGTGAAACTCATCGTTACGGTGGATTCCGGCATCACCGACGTCGAGGCCGTCGCACGGGCGAACGAACTTGGCATGGAAGTCATCGTGACCGATCACCACCTTCCGGGCGCGGCATTGCCGGAGGCGTTTGCCGTTGTAAACCCCAATGCGCGCGCCGATGAGACATATCCTTTCCGCGATCTCTGCGGCGCGGGAGTCGCGTGGAAACTCGTATGCGCAACGCTTGCTGTCGCGCCGGATGTCCGCGAGCGGGTCCCGGTCGGATGGGAAAAATGGCTTCTCGATATGGTCGCTCTCGCGACCGTCGCCGACATGGTGGCGCTTGTCGGCGAAAACAGGGTGCTCGCGACGTACGGGCTCCTTGTGATGCGCAAGTCGCCGCGTATCGGCCTCCAAAAACTATGCCGCACGATACGCGCCGACCAGCGCGCGCTTACTGAAGACGATATCGGCTTCATGATCGCGCCGCGCGTGAATGCGGCGAGCCGCATGGGTGACGCGCGCGATGCCTTCGACCTTTTTACCACTTTGAACGAAGACGATGCCGACCTGCTCGCGAAGAAATTGGAAAAGGCGAATCGGGAGCGCAAAGCGCAAGCGGGCGCGCTCACCCGCGCGGTGCACGCGCGCTTGAAAGAGCGCGGAGAGTTGCGCAGCGTCATCGCGCTTGGCGACCCTGCGTGGCGGCCGGCGCTTCTCGGTCTTGTCGCGAACGGCATCGCGGAAGAATACGGACGGCCGGTGTTCCTCTGGGGGCGCGAAGGGAACATGAGCATCAAAGGATCGGTGCGCAGCGGCAGCATCCACGCGCTTGAACTCATGCGCGCGACGGAAGACACCTTCGTCGAATTCGGCGGCCACAAAGCCGCGGGCGGTTTCACCGTGCGCGACGACGCGGTTTTCTTTCTTGAGGATCGGTTGGTCGCGGCGTATGCGCGCCTGGCTGAAGACGGCACGACGCACGACGCTTTTTCGGTGCGCGCCGATGCCGAGATCGCGCCGGAAGAGGCGACGAGCGCGTTCTTGAAAAAAATAGAGTCGTTCGCCCCGTTCGGTATGCAAAATCCAAAGCCGGTGTTTCTGTTACGCGAAGTCGTTGCAAGAGAGATTTCACGTTTTGGGAAAGGAGCGGAACATTTGAAATTAAAAATCGATGTCAAAGGAAAAGGGGATATCGATGCGGTCACCTTCTTTGCAAAAGGGACCGTCGCGCGCGCGGCGGACACGCTTGTGGCGGGGAGCCGCGCGAATCTGCTTGCGCATCTCGAGCGCGACACCTTCTCGCGCGGTGCCCTGGTGCGCCTGCGGCTTCTCGATATCCGCTTGCTATAGTGGACGTATGCATTTCACCATTCATGCCGACGGCGGCGCAAGAGGGAACCCGGGGCCGGCCGGAGCCGGCGCGATGATCCGCGACGAGTTTGGCAATTCGGTCGCGAGCGTCTCGCAATTTCTCGGAACGCGCACGAATAATTTTGCGGAGTACGAAGCGGTGATCCTTGCGTTCGAGACGCTCGCGAAACTCGTCGGGACGGGGAAGGCGGACGTGATCGACGTAACTGTGAAGATGGACAGCGAGCTTGTCGTAAAGCAGATGCGCGGAGAATACAAAGTGAAACATCCGGTCTTGAAGGGGCAGCACGCGCGGCTCGCTTCGCTCGCCGCGACTTTCAAAAACGTCTCTTTTTCCCATGTTCCGCGTGCGCAAAATAAAGACGCCGACGCCCTCGCGAACGATGCGATGGATCGGGGCGCATGATCTTTTTGCTCTTTGCAGTTGGTGGACTCGCAAGCGGGGTGTTTCTTCGTTCGCTTTTCGCGTTCGGCTGGGAACCGGTCGCGTTCGTCCTTTTGCTTGCGACGCTTTTGGGCGCGGCCGCATTTCTGAAGCCGCGCCATGCCTACTCGCTTGGTGCGCTCTGTTGCGTCTTCAGCGCGCTCGGCATGTTGCGCACGCTCTACGCCGACGCACCGTTGCCGGGAACATTCGCGAACCAGATTCGGCACCGCGTGTCCTATGAGGGCGTCGTCGTGAGCGATCCCGATGTGCGCGATGCCAATCAGCGCGTGACGATCCGTATTGGGTCGGACGGGCAGTCGACGAAGATGCTTGCGGTCGCTCCCCGTTCCCCCGTGGTTGCCGTCGGCGACCGTGTGAAAGTTTCGGGCACGCTCCTTGTGCCGCAACCTTTCACGAGCGAGAACGGCCGCGTCTTCCGCTACGACAAATATCTTGCGCGCGAGGGCGTGCAGTTCATCCTCAACTACGCATTCATTCGCGTCGAGTCGAACGCACCGTGGTATTCGCCGCCCG
The DNA here is from genome assembly GCA_021836725.1 of bacterium. Taxonomy (GTDB): domain Bacteria; phylum Patescibacteriota; class Minisyncoccia; order Phycocordibacterales; family Phycocordibacteraceae; genus C7867-001. Next base: position 49,984 of record JAKBHL010000011.1, on the reverse strand, counting down.
CCGCGCTCGCGCGCGTGAAGCATGCGTTTCTCGGCGGGCTTTCCGCGACGCTCCCTGAGCCGTATTCCTCGCTTGCCGGCGGCATCGTCATCGGCGGGAAGACCGGTCTTGGGAAAGATTTGCAAGATGCGTTCGTCCGTTCCGGACTCGTACAAATAATCGTTCTCTCCGGCTATAACGTGATGGTCGTGGCGGAATGGGTACTCGCGGCGCTTGCGCTTACGAAGCTACCGCGACGGTGGGGAGCTCTCGCGGCTGTGCTTGCCGTGCTTCTCTTCGTCTTCATCGCCGGCGCATCGGCGACCGCGCTTCGCGCCATGCTCATGGCATTCATAGCGCTTTATGCGCGCGCGACCGGCCGATCCTACGCGGCCGGTCGCGCGCTCCTCGTCGTCGTGTGCCTCATGCTCCTTTGGAATCCGCTCTATCTCGTCTTTGATCCCGGTTTTGATCTCTCGGTGGCGGCGACTGCCGGACTCATCTGGCTCGCGCCTCGCATTGAAACGCTTCTTTCATTTCTCAAAAATGCTTTTTGGAGAAATGCCGTCGCGACAACGCTCGCCGCGCAACTCGCCGTTCTTCCGCTTCTCGCCTATGACATGGGTCTTTTCTCGATCGTCGCGCTGCCGGCAAATATCCTCGTGGCGCCGGTCGTTCCTCTCGCGATGGGCCTGTCGGCACTCGCCGGTTTTGCCGGCATGTTGCTCGGCACCGTTGCGCCATTTGCCGGCATCGCGCTTGCGTTCCCCGCGTATCTTGCAAACGCATACCTCGTGCTTGTCGCGCAAAAAGCCGCGGCGCTTCCGCTGGCGGCTTTTACGCTTCCCGTCTTCCCGTTCTGGCTCGTACTTGTCGCTTATGCCGCGCTCGCTTTCAGTGCGTCGTCAAAACGCTTCTCGATGACGCTCCAATTGAGATTGGCGAAAAAAGCATCGATATAATTTTTCTTTTCCGCCGGGACGTAGTCCACCATGTACGCATGCTCCCAGAGATCAAGCGCGAGGATGACCGGCAATCCTGCAAGCTGTCCGAGCTCGTGATCGTTCACGAAGACGGTGTGGAGCGTCTCCACGCTCGGGTCGCTATAGACGACGACCCAGCCGATGCCGCGGCTTCCCGCGACTTCTTTTATATGCTTGATGAAGTTCTCTCCGCTCCCGTATTTCTTTGTTGCGACCGCGGCAAGCGCTGATGAAGGACTCCCTCCCTTCTCGCCTTCAAATTGCGAGAAGTAGTATTCATGCATGCGCATGCCGTTGAATTCAAACGCGAAACGGCGTCGAAGTTCCGCGATAAGGTATGCATTCCCTTCGGCATCCGCTTCTTTGAGCGCGTGTATCTTCTCCATGATGAGATTCGCATGCTTCACATAGCCTTCGTAGAGACCGAGATGCACCTTGATCTGTTCTTCCGAAAGCCCCGTAAGGGCGGGAAAGTTGAACGTTTTTGTTGAGTAGGTCATAGAAAGAAAATGTACCATATACTTCGCGTATGGTGCACCACGGGAGTGCTCTAGAAAACACAGTCGAAGCACACTCTATTCCCTCCAAGGAGAACCAGTGGCCACTGCGCTTTTGGCTTCTCCTGTGTTTTGTGCTCGTGCTCGGGAATATTGGCGTATACCGAGAGATATTCGCGCCACCTGTAGTAACCGTATCCGTACTCGACGCAGGAAAGAAAAACCATCCGGTTTTGGTGCGCACGCCGCATGGCCGGACGCTTCTTATCGATACCGGGCCGGATGCGAGTATTTTGCGCGCCCTTGGAGAGACGTTACCGATGTGGCAGAGAAGCATCGACGCCGTCATCCTTACCGACCCCGGGACCCTTTTTGCCGGCGGACTACCGGATGTGGAGAGCCGGTATGCCGTCTCGACGCGCGTGCAAGCGGGCACTCGCAGCGTCCCTTACGGAGCATCGTTTATGTTTGGTGGTGTGCGTATTGAAATTCGTGCGCCTGGAACGCTTGCTATTTCCTACGGCGCTACAACACTTTCCATTTCCTCCTCTACGCCTAGGAGTACGTATGTGTCGGACGGAGAAACAATCACGCAGAGCTAAAATCCGTTTCAAATCCCCGCTCGGGTATGCGTCTCCTAAGATGTCAGCTTAGGAGTGACCCTCTCCCCGCGAGAGGTATGCGGCAGAAAGAGGCTTACGGAGCGTGACGACGCGAGTACGAGCCGCTTTTTGAGCAGAAAAAGACGGCGTACTCCTTTCTGTCGCATACCCGAGCGGGGGAGCGGCCCTACTTGTTAATTAAATAGCTCCCGCTTTTTTGAGCGCCGCATACGCACCGTGCTTCTTTATGGTCTTCAGGCCCTTCATTGAGACATCAACGATGACCGTCTTCCCGAGTTCGCTCACATAGATGCGGCGTCTTTGGAGATTCGCCTTCCTACGGACCTTGCCGGTCGGATTGAATTGCGTCGCGCGGGTACGGTTGGAATACCGCCCGCCTATTTGGGTGCTTTTGCCGGTTATCTCGCAGACGCGTGCCATGGCCGCTCATGGTAGCATAGGATTCTAAACGAGCAATATGACCGTCGTCCTCCCTCTCATCATCCTCATTCTTTCTATCATCGCGCACGAGGTGGCGCATGGCTATGCTGCCGACTCGCTTGGCGACCCGACCGCGCGCCTCGCCGGCCGCCTTACGCTGAACCCGCTCCCGCATATCGATCTCATGGGTTCGATCATACTTCCCGCGCTTCTAGTTTTTACGGGCTCGCCGATACTTTTCGGCTGGGCGAAACCGGTGCCGTACAATCCCTATAACCTCAAGAATAAGCGCTGGGGAGAGGCATTCGTTGCTGTCGCGGGTTCGGCAACGAATATCCTTCTTGCGATTATTTTCGCGCTCGTCGTGCGTTTCGGCGCCTATTTCGGATTTGATGCGATGGCGCTCTCCTTGGCTGCGGTCATCGCGTTCATCAATCTCTTTCTCGGTTTTTTCAATCTTATCCCGTTTCCTCCCTTAGACGGCTTCACGGCGCTCCGCGCGGCGCTTCCGTGGCATCTCTCTTCTGGTCTTGCGCGGTTTGAAAACAGGATCCGCGCGATGGGCACGCTTTCGCTCATTCTTTTCCTTCTTATCTTCTCGTTTGTCTTTGTCGGACCCTTTTTTAATTTTGTCTCCTGGATTTTTGGACTCCTCGTCGGCAAGGGTATATAGTGGCGCTATGGACTTCAATAAAATCCCCAAACAGTTTTGCGAGAATGTCGTCGCGGGGCACTCGCAGGAGAATTTTGTCGTAATCATGAGCGTCGGCGAGAATGCGCATGCCTATGCGCTGACACCGCCCCATATGAAGCGGCTTGTGCAGAGTCTCTCGCATCAGGTAGCGGAATATGAACAAAAATTCGGCACTATCGACGCAAAATGGTCGCCCGGCATCGAAAGTCCCATCCAATCCAAAGACATCATCGGGAGCGGCGAGTAGCGCTGTGGACACGCCGACTATCCTCATCATTATCGGCGTAACGGGCGATCTTTCAAGACGCAAATTACTGCCTGCCATCGGCGACATGGCCGCTGCCGGCGTTTTACCCAAACGATTCCGCATCGTTGGGATCACGCGGCAACGCGCGGTCACTCCGTCGAACATTCTCGAGGGAGTCCGCGCTGCCGGGTATATACGGGAGCACCTTGAAGTATTTCCGATGTCGCTTGAAGACGCCGCGGACTATGAGCGTTTGGGGGCGCATCTGCGCACGATTGCTCAGCTGTGGGATGACGCCGCGCAATGCCTGTGGTATCTCGCGGTCCCGCCGACAACCGCGTGGCCTATCATCGAACGACTCGGAAACTCGGGGCTCGCGCGTCTGCCAAACACAAAGCTGCTCCTTGAAAAACCATTCGGGATCGACCGCGTAAGCGCCGAGGAGCTTGTCGCGCATGTCGAACGTTCGTTTGCGGCAGAGCAGGTGTATCGCATTGATCACTATCTCGCCAAGGAAACGGTTCAGAATATCGTCGTCTTCCGCCAAGATAATCCGCTTTTTGAACGGACATGGAATCGGGATGCCATCGAACGCATCGATATTCTCGCGAGCGAAACGATCGGCATCGAGGGTCGCGCCGCTTTTTACGAACAAACCGGCGCTCTGCGCGATCTGGTGCAGAGCCATCTGTTGCAGCTTGCGGCGCTTACGCTTATGACCCTGCCGCCGGACAGGGAACTCGGACGCATCCCGGAAGCGCGCCGCGCGCTCCTCGAAACGCTCAGGGTAGACCCCGGAAGTGTGGGGCGCGGACAGTATGAGGATTACCGCACCGAAGTCGCCAACCCGGCTTCCCTAGTCGAGACGTTCGTCTCGCTCACTCTTTTTTCCTCGGACCCGCGCTGGCAGGACGTGCCGATCACCCTTACCACCGGCAAGGCCTTGTCGGAAAAGAGAACGGATATCGTCGTCACCTATCGCCGCGACGGCGCTCCGCAGCAAAACCGGCTTACGCTCAGGCTCCAGCCAAACGAAGGCGTCGAGCTTTGTTTTTTTGCCAAACGTCCGGGCTATGACCGCACGATCGAGCGCGTACCGCTCGCATTTACCTACGCGGATCATTTCGACGCGCTTCCGGACGCGTATGGGCGCGTCCTTCTCGATGCTTTGTGCGGCGACCATACGCTCTTCGCCTCAAGCGGGGAAGTGCTCGAATCGTGGCGCATCGTTGATGCGGTTCGGAAATCCTGGGAGTCGGGCGCCGATACGCTCATAGAATATCCGCGGGGCGCGTCGCCGGAACAGGTGCTCCGGAAGAATTCCCGGGATTGACGCGGCGAGGATTGAACGTGCGCCCGGCGATATGCCGCGGCGGCTATACTCGACAGTATGCCGCGGCGGCAACTGCTATACTGTACGGGATGGAATATCAAGTGCCGCAATTTATCGATGTCGAGGACAAGATAATCGGGCCCTTGACCCTGAAACAGTTCATATATGTCGCCGGCGCGGGCGGCATATGCATTGTCCTCTTCGTTTATCTGCCGATAGTGCTCGCGCTTCTCTTTTCGGCGCCGGTGGTGGCGCTCGCGGTGGCGCTCTCTTTCTATAAAATGAACGGGAAACCCTTCATTGAAGTGCTTGAAGCCGGATTCAATTACTACACAAGCGGCAAACTCTTTCTCTGGAAACACGCCGAACCGAAAGCGGCGGAGAAAAACGCCGCGGCCGCGGCGGCCGCGGCGGCCGATGCGCAGGCGCGCACGCCGCGCGGCACGCCGAAACTCACGCGAGGGAAACTCTCGGAGCTCGCATGGTCGCTTGATGTAAAATCTATGGACGGCAGCCGTCGCAGTGTAGAATCCTAGCTATGGCAACCTCCGCCCCGGGTGCAACACAGCAATTCGTCCCGATCAAAGAAATTCGGAACGGCGTCATTGTCCTCAAGGACGGCAGCTATCGCGGCATACTCATCTGCTCGTCGATAAATTTCGGACTGAAGTCAGCAGATGAACAGCACGCGATCACTCTCGGTTTCCAAAATTTCCTCAACATGCTCGATTTCTCGATTCAAATCGTAGTGAATTCGCGCAAAATGGACTTGCGGCCCTACCTCGCACTGCTCGCCGATAAGATGCCGGAACAGAAAACCGAGCTTTTGCGCATTCAGCTGCATGAGTACATCGAGTTTGTCCGCTCGTTCGCCGATCAGGCGAATATCATGACGAAATCGTTCTATGTCGTCGTGTCGTATGCGCCGCACGTTTCTACGACGGGTGCCGTCGGTTTTTTGCGGCGCAGCGGCGCGGGCGCGAAAGACGGCGTTGCCGAAACTTCTTTCGAAGAGGATCGCGCGCAACTGGAGCAGCGGCTTGCGCTTGTCGCGAGCGGGCTCTCCGGCACGGGTGTGCGAGCGGTTTCGCTTGGTACCGAAGAGATCATCGAGCTCTTGTATCGTTCGTTCAATCCGGGAGAACTCGAGAATCCTATCCGTCTCGACAATTAGCCATGTCACTTCTCAACTTCCTAAACCGTAAAAAAGAGGAGGCGCCGGCCATAGTCCCGGTCTTGCCGAGAGACATTTACCGGCAAGGTTCTTTGAATCTCATCGACACCATCGCCCCGACCGCGCTCAAGATCGGTTCGCGCGAGCTTGAGCTCGGAGAAAAATTCGTCCGCGCTTTTTATACCGTCTCCTACCCGCGGTTTCTTTCCGACAGCTGGTTCTCGCCGGTCATCAATCTCGACAAGGTGCTTGACGTATCGATATTCATCCACCCGATAGAGACGGCGCAGGCGCTCCGCGGATTCCAGAAAAAAGTCGCCGAGGTGCAAAGCCAGATAAGCGAGCGCGAAGCGAGGGGGCTTGTGCGCGACCCCTTGCTCGATACCGCATACCAGGATCTTGAAAATCTGCGCGACAACCTCCAGCAGGCGCAGGAAAAGCTTTTCGATGTCGGCCTGTACCTTGCGCTCTATGGTGACTCCAAGGAAGAGATTAATAAGACCGAGGGCGATATCCGCGGCATTCTTGATGCGAAGCTTGTCTACACCAAACCCGCGCTCTTCCAGCAGGAGCAAGGGTTCCGTTCCTGCCTGCCGCTCGGCAGCGACGAGCTCCTCGTCAATTCAAAGCTGAACTCCTCGCCGCTTTCCTCGATCTTCCCATTCATCTCCTTCGACCTCACGAGCGACCGCGGCATCCTCTACGGCATCAACCGGCACAATTCTTCGCTCATCCTCTTCGATCGCTTCTCGCTTGAGAACTACAATTCGGTCATCTTCGCGAAGTCCGGAAGCGGGAAGAGCTACGCGACGAAGCTCGAGATACTCCGTTCCCTCATGTTCGGCACCGACGTCATCGTCATCGACCCCGAGCACGAGTACGAGCAGCTTGCCGAGGCGACCGGCGGCCGCTCCTTCCACATCTCGCTTTCTTCGGAACACCATATCAATCCTTTCGACCTCCCGCCCGTCAAAGAAGACGAGGACCCAAAAGACATCCTGCGCTCCAACATCATCGCGCTCGTCGGACTTTTCCGCATCATGCTCTCGGGATTGTCGCCGGAGGAAGATGCTATCGTCGACCGTGCCATCAGCGAGACGTATGCGCTCAAAGACATCACAGGCGATGCGGATTTCACCGGCGCCGAGCCGCCGCTTCTGTCCGATTTCGAACAAGTGCTCTCCGGCATGGAGGGAAGCGAATCCTTGGTGGAGCGGCTTTCAAAATACACGCGTGGCACGTGGTCCGGATTCCTCAACCAGCCGACCAATATCGATATCAACCAGCAGTTCGCGGTCTTTTCGGTGCGCGATATGGAGGACGAGCTCAAGCCTGCGGCTATGTATATCATCACGCACTACATCTGGAACGCGGTGCGTCACGAACTCAAGAAACGCCTCCTGGTAATTGATGAGGCATGGTGGATGATGAAGAGCGAAGATACCGCCTCCTTCCTATATTCCGTCGCCAAACGCGGACGCAAGTATTACCTTGGCGTCTGCACCATAACGCAGGATGTGGAGGACTTCCTCAAGAGCCCGTACGGCAGGCCGATTCTCACCAACTCTTCCCTGCAATTGCTGTTGAAACAATCGCCAACGACGATCGGGGTGCTCCAGGAGACGTTCAATCTGACCGATGAGGAAAAATATCTTCTTCTCGAGGCCGGGGTGGGCGAGGGCCTCTTTTTCGCGGGATTGAAGCATGTTGCCATAAAAGTCGTCGCAAGCTACACCGAAGACCAGATCATCACGTCCGATCCTTCGCAGCTTCTTGCGATGAAAGAGGAGAAGGAACGCCATGCCCTCGCGCAGAAACAGTAATCAGCCGCCCAAGACGATGACCTGGGCGAAAGCGGTGCCGGTCCTCGTCGTCTGTCTCATCTTCGACGCGCTGCGTTTCATGTTCGAACAATTCTGGCTTTTCGCGCCGCTTTTTATCGGCGTCGGGACAAGCGCGCTTGTGGGCGGCGGGACTGCTGGGCATGTCGCGGGGACGGTCGTGGGCGGCGCGGCGGGTATTTTCGGCGCCGGTGCGATTGAAGTGCTCGGGATCGTCATGGCCATGGCGGTCGGATTCCTCGGATGGATGACGGTCGGACTCATGCTGGTGATCACCGATGCGCGCATATTCAAGGAGAATGCGGGTAACGCGCTGTGGATGCTGTTCAGTCTCGGCGTAAGCGAGGTGCCGCTTGTGGGTACGGTGCCAGTATTGACCGCTACAACCTGGAAGATGTATCACGCTCAGATAAAGAAAGAAAGGAAGGCTCTGAAACAGTATGAAAAAGAACAGGCTGCCGTGCGAGAGCAAGAACGGGAAATACAGGCGCGGCAGGTCATGCAAGTCATGCAAATGCGCGCGGCGGAGGAAGAGCAGGCCGCAAATGACGAGGATTATGGCGGCGAGGAAATCCCCGCCGACACTCGCGAAGCGGCATAACGACCCCGCACACGCGATATACTGGAGGCATGCCCGCGCACTCTTTGCGACCGCTTCTCGGTGCTCTTGTCATACTGGCTTTTTCCGCGCCTTTTGCGGCAAGCGCACAATCCTTCAATATCAATACCTCTCAATCCTTTACGCTATCGGTGAGTCCGCAGTATCCGGCGCCCTATAGCCAAGTTACGGTGTCCGAGCTTTCCTCGTCGCTCGATCTTTCCGGCGCGACGATGGCCGTCTTTGCCGGCGGCACACAGGTGTACCGCGGCAACGTGCAGCCGGTCGCCGTGACGCTCGGCGGAGCGGGAGTTCTCATGAACGTAAAAGTGGTTATTTCCATAAACGGAACACAATACAGCCAGACGCTTTCGATCCGTCCCCAGGATGTCAGCCTCATCGCTGAACCGGTCTCCTCGGCCCCGCCGCTTTACGCCGGTAAACCGCTTGTACCGCTCGAAGGGAGTACGCGAATGGTCGCTGTAGCGAATCTGCGGGACGGAAACGGACGAACGCTCGATCCCGGAACGCTTTCATACACCTGGACGGTCAATGGCACGCAAATCGCAAGCGCTTCGGGCATCGGCAAGGACGCGATCATCGTCGCCTCGCCGCTACAGTACCGTGAAAGTACGGTCTCGGTAGCGGTCGAAAACCCAAGCGGTAGCATCACGGGCGGCGCATCGTCCTCACTCACCGCCGAAGAGCCGGTGGTGCGCATCTATAAAAATGATCCCTTGCTCGGCATCCTGTATGATCACGCTCTTGCCGACAGTTATGCGATCACGGGAACGGAAGCTTCGCTCTACGCGGCGCCGTTTTCTTTCCCGACCAGCGCCGCGGCGCCTGCCCTGGAGTGGTTCTTGAACGGCGCCGCGGCGCAGACGGGGAACTCCATCACACTGCGTCCGACCGGAAGCGGGGGAGGGAGCGCGTCGCTCTCGCTCGTCGCCTCTTCCGGCGACTTCATCAAGGCGACGGCGAATCTTTCGCTCTCTTTCGGAGCGCAGACGGGCGGTAATCTCTTCGGCCTATGAAAAAAATACTGATCATGTCGATTTTCTTTGCGTTTCTCGCATTTGTGCCTCATGCCCTAGCCCAGACTAATAATCAGGGATTTGTTCCGCTCGCGGGCATCCCCGGCCTCACTCAGGGCGTTCAAGCGACCTCGGGCGGCATTGCCTCTTTTCTCAACAATCTCTACAAGTTCCTCATCGGAGCCGCCGCGGTTCTCGCGGTCATCATGATCATTTGGGGCGGTCTTGAGATAGCGACGAATAAAGACAATGTCAGCAAGATTTTGGACAGCAAAGGGAGGATATATAACGCTATTTTCGGTCTTGTTCTTGTCTTGTTGCCCGTGCTCGTTTTCTCCATCATCAATCCGAGCATCCTGAACCTCTCCATCGGCATGTCGCCGGTCAACCTGACAGCTCCGGCAGGAGGCGGGAGCGGGTCGGGACCTACCAGTCCAACACCGTCTCAATGTTCAGTGAACGGTACGCCCGGCATTCTCCAAATAGCAAAGTGTTTTACCAATAATCAGGCCACAACATGGGGTCAGCAGAATTGTACCGATGGAAACCTGTCTGTCACTTCCATAACTAATTCTTCGAACGGAGTACCGACATATGTGGCAACTTGTACCGGGAAACAAGGGTATGTATTCATATACGACCAGAGCTTCTTTTCACTCACAATCAACATATTACAGCCCTTGGTTCACTATCCTTCAAGACCGAACAATGGAGCTGACGCTATGGCTTTCGCAAACATATGCCATGCTGCAAATGTTGGATTCAAAACTTGCGTGAGTGATGACCCGACTTCTGGTCTACACATAACCTATTCTTCAGTTCCTTGTCAGTTGACAAAAAATGATCCCTCGTATGGAACATCTTGGAAATGTTATCCTGAAAAATTAACGTGCGAAGACGTCTCTTGGTACGGTAATTTGGATACTAAATGTGCCGACAATCCAAGTTGGACGCCATTCCAATGAGTATGCGCCGCTACCTCATCATCGCCGCGCTTGTGATAGTCGCCCTCGGGGCGGGGGTGGTCGCGTATTTTTATTTCTTCGCAAACGCCCCGGGCGTGACAGTGGCGCCGAGCGGAAGTGCGAATCTGCCCACGGCAGGGCAGGGAGCGGTGCCGACATCTACCAGTCAAACACCGACTTCCTCAGCCTCCAGTGCGCCCGTGCCTACCGTGGTTTCTGCGCGGCTAGTGAAGATAAGCGCCGGCCCGGTCGTACCAGGAGAGGCCGTCGTGGATATTTCTGCGAAAAACGCGAGTTCTTCTCCGGATACCGTAGTTACGTATATCGAGCGGCAAAGCGGCAATGTATTTTCATATCAAATCGGCACGGGCGTGCTCACCCGCACCTCAAACAAAACTCTCCCGGGCATCGAGGAGGCCTCGTGGCTTCCGAATGCTTCTTTAGCTTTCGTGCGTTATCTTTCGGGCGCTGACTTTTCTACCATCAATACCTACGCGCTCTCGGCAAACGACGGAAACGGCTTCTTCCTGCCGCAAAACCTTTCCGACCTGGCCGTTTCCTCGACAAGCGTGCTCGCACTCGCCTCCGGAGTGAACGGTTCATCCGCCTCGCTCATGCGCACGGACGGCACGCACTCCTCGGAGATATTCACCACGCCGCTCTCCTCGCTCCGCGTCTCCTTTGCGGGGAAGAATCAGTATCTTGCGTTCACAAAACCTTCGGCAACGCTTCCGGGCGATGCGTTCATCGTTGATAGCGCCGGACGCTTTTCGCGCATCGCGGGGCCCTTGAACGGCCTTGTCGCCCTCGCAAGCCCGTCCGGGAAGTGGGTGTTGGTAAGCTATACGCTCCCGCAAGGCATGCAGATGGAGCTTGTGAACGTGGCAACGGGCGCAGTGGTGCCGCTCCCCGTAGCGACCATCGCGGACAAGTGCGTGTGGGCGGCTGACAATTCCGCAGTGTATTGCGGTATCCCCATGAACCCGCCTAAAAATTACGCATACCCCGACGACTGGTACCAGGGCGCGGTGCACTTCTCCGATCGCATCTGGAAGATAGATGTTGCGGGCCGCTTTGCGCAGCTTGTGCTCGATTTCTCGAAAGAGACGAGTAGCCCGCTTGACGCTGAAGCGCTCGCGATCGATCCTTCCGGCACCGTTCTCGCTTTTATAAACAAAAACGACGGGTCGTTGTGGTCGTATAAGCTCTGATTACGCCGCGGAGACTGTTTCGGGAATCGGATTTTGCGGCCCGAACTCCGCGTGGATTTTTCGGCGGACATGCCATTCCTGCAATGATCCGGCGAGGTTCGTCGTGATGAAGTAAAGGGCGATGGCGGCGGAGGTGGTGTAGGAAATAGTTGCGATAAGGAACGGGAAGACGTACTTGAGCTGCATGCCCATTACCTTTTGGAAATCCCCCTGCATGCCGCCGGTTGCTGAGGGTTTCATCGTGCCCGAGAGAGCCATATGCGCCTGAAGAAACTGGGTGAAGCCCGCGAGCGCCGCGAGAACTATGCTTTTGCCGGCGATCGAAGCGAGTCCGAGGAACTCGAGCGAAACGGCGTGCGGAATGGGGGTGAATGCGTAGAGCCGTGCGGTATCGATCGTTGAAAACGGTTCGTAAAGGAACACCCAGTAGAGCGCGAGGAGAACGGGGATCTGTATAAAGACCGTCAGGATGCTTGCGAAAGGATTCACGCGCGCTTCGCGATAGAGCGCGAGGGTTTCGAGCGCTTCTTTTTCTTTGTCGCCCTTATGCTTCTCTTTCAGATCTTTTATTTTCGGCTCCAAAAACTTCATTGCCCGCTGAGTGCGGGCTGCCGAAAGCGAGAAGGGAAGGAGCACGAGCCGGATAACGATCGTGATGAGAATGACCGCGACACCCACATTCGACCCGGGAACGAGCGCGACGAGCGCGACGAGCGCGTTGTAAATCGGATTGTAGAAAACCGCGTGGAAGAAAGTCGATATCACAAGTTCATTCTACGTTAGTGGCGGATTTTTGAAAGGAGACCGGACAGCTCTTTTTGGATATCTTGAAAACTCATAGAATTTGTTGCGGATTTTGGGAAAAGGACCAGGGATCGGGGGAGGGGGAGGGTGCGCAGCGCTTCAAGAACGCGGCGTTTTATGCGGTGTCGCGTGACCGAGAGCCGCGCAACCTTTTTCGATACGACGACTGCGTATCCCTTTCCTTCGCTTGAAGCGAGCGCGGTGAAGTTCGCCGACGAGAACCTTTTTCCGCCTGAAAGCAGCGCGGGAAACGCGTCGCGCGCAAGCCGTTCTTTGCGCGGAAACACGGAAAAATCAGGCCGTGAGGCGCGTACGGCCGGTGCGGCGGCGGCTCTGCACTATTTTACGGCCGGCGCTCGTTTTCATACGCGCACGAAACCCGTGGGTTCGGGCACGCTTGCGTTTCTTCGGTTGATAGGTTTGTTTGGCCATGTCGAAATTTGGTTATGCACATGATAGTAACAGGTTCTCCCCGAAACACCAGTGTGCCGCTCCGCCTCCAAAAGCGTATACTCTTGGGTATCATGGACAAAGGGAACCCGAAGGAGTTGTGGGAATACGTGCTCACGCAAGTTGAGCTTTCGATATCGCCCGCGAATTTCAATACGTGGTTCCGGAACAGTTTTATCGTGAAAATAGGCGAGGATGGGGTGGTGTACATCGGCGTGCCGAGCCAATTCTTCAAGGATTGGTATCTGAAGAAGTTCCATACGCTTCTTTTGAAGATCCTGCGGGATGTGTCCTATGAATTCCGCAATATCGAATATCTCATTGTGAAGGATGAACGCCGTAAACTGCCCTCAAAGGAGGCCAAGAACGTGCGGGGAGCGCTTGAGCTTCCGCTCGATGAGTTTTACATAAACAAGAGTGATAACCTGAACCCCCGTTACACGTTTGATACGTTTGTTATTGGTTCTTTCAATAATCTCGCGTATGCCGCTGCGCAGGCGACCTTGCAGCGCCCAGGCATCTCTTATAACCCACTCTTCATTTATGGCGACACGGGGCGCGGAAAAACACATCTTATCCAGGCCATCGGGAACCATTTTAAGAAACAATACCCGGGTCGGAAGGTGTTCTACCTTACTTCGGAGAAATTCGCGGTTGATTATACCGACTCCGTTCAGGCAGGCACCGCGAATCGCTTCAAGGATAAATATCGTCAGTACGATCTACTTATCATGGATGATGTGCAGTTTCTTTCAAAAAAAGACCGGACACAGGAGGAGCTTTTCCACCTTTTCAATGCGCTTCATGATACAAACAAGCAGATTATCTTCTCCTCAGACCGGGCTCCGGCGGCCATTCCAGACGTCGCGGAGCGGCTGAAGGGCCGTTTAGCGAGCGGTATGGCCATCGATATCGGGGAACCGGATCCGGAGTCGCGTATGGCCATAGTGCGGAAAAAGGCCGCCTCTCATGGGGTGATGCTTTCCGATGAGGTTGTTGAGTATGTGGCGACCTCTATGAGCGGGTCCATACGGGAATTGGAAGGCATGGTAAACAGCATTATCTGCCATGCTCAAGTAAAGGGTTTTGCGCCTGATATAGCGGAGGTGCGTCAGTCGCTGCGTTCGTTTACGCGGCCGCAGAAGAATATATCCGTAAAGAATGTGGTGGATAAGGTTGCTGAATTTTACGGCATTGATGAGGAAAGCATCTATGAAAAGACGCGGCGGAGAGAGGTGGTGCGGCCGCGTCAGGTTATTATGTACATTCTTCGTGAAGATTTTAGTATTTCATACCCAACGATCGGTGTGAAACTTGGTGGTAGAGACCACACGACAGTTATCCACTCTTGTGAGAAGATAAAACGTGAAGTTGTTGTGGATAGTGAGCTCGCAAAAGAGATTCAAAATATCCGTACGCTTCTTGTATGAACCTTTCACTCCCTTTATCCACACATTATGTGTTCCGTGGTTGTAAAAATATCGAGTCATTGAGTTCTGATTTTCGTTTATCCCCTTATCAACAGCCTTAATAAAAGTCGTATGTATATTTCAATAGAAAAAAAGATATTTATTGAGGCAGTGTATAAAGTCGCTCGATTCGCCGAACGCAAAAGCGCTTCTCTCCCCGCCCTCTCTTCTATCCTTATCATCGCCGGAGATGATGGAATAAAAATGCGCGCGACAAATCTCGAGACCGGCATCGATCTCACACTCGAGGGAGAATGTAAAAGCAAGGGGGTTGTCGCCATTCCGGCGGCTATTCTGCAACAAATAGCAGGATCACTCACTCAGGAAGGGAAAATAACACTCGAACATACTGGTGACATCGTCTCTCTTGCAAGCGGTACCGGCAAAAGCTCGGTAAAAACAGTACCCCACGACGATTTCCCCTCAATCCCATTTCCTGAAAATCAAAAAAATAAAATAATCCTTTCCGGAACCCTCCTCCGCACCCTTTTCACCTCGATCGCCTCCTGCGCATCAAACTCAACCATACGCCCTGAACTCTCAAGCATTTACCTTTCCCTGGAAGGAGGGATGCTCATAGCGGTCGCAACGGACTCATTCCGGCTTGCTGAAAAGAAAATAACACTCGGCAATAAAGGGATACAAGGAAAACTCCTCATCCCGGCAAAAAATGCCGTAGAAATCGCGCAAGCCCTGCCCGATGGCGACGTTACCATTGTGTTTGATGAGCATCAATGCGCATTCACCAGCGCGGCCGGGATGATTGTCTCACGGCTTACAAACGCCGCCTATCCCGATTACCGGCAGATTATTCCGAAGGAATCCATCGTCGAAGCTATGGTTCTTAGGAGGGATTTTGAAACCGCGCTAAAAAGAACGGCTATTTTTTCAGATTCTTTCCAAAAAATACGCATCAATTTCGATCCTAAAAAAAATCACTTTTCTTTCTTTGCACACAATACCGATATCGGAGAATCGGCAGAAACGCTTTCTGCGCAAATAACCGGAAGCGCTCTCGATCTCTCTTTTAACCACCGTTACCTTTCAGCCGTGCTTGCGCTCACAAATACAGAAAGCCTTTCGCTCACCGCCGCCGGTATCGGGCGCCCGCTCATTATAAAAGGAGTCGGCGACCCTTCCCTCCTCTATCTCATTTCACCGATGAATCAATAAATTAAATTAGGGCGTGGTCGTTGCGGCGGTCGAGAGGGGGACCGGAAGCATGACTCCGCCGGAGAAATCGTTCGGATGAGAAGCGTACCATGCCGAAATACCGTACTCCCAGTACGCGAATTGTGGGTCACTCGAAGGGTTTACAGGCGGCGGTCCGAGCGGATTATTTTTATCGACCCAGTACAACAGGCTGTGCGGTACGATCATGCCGTTTTTATCCGGTATGCGCCAATTCCCTTGGAGCATCGGAGGCACGGTGGCCGGGATAGGATCCGGTTCTCCGAAATACATCTTCGGATATTTTGAAAGCGCGTACGCCATCGCCGCATGCCACATTGGTGCCGCAATGAAACCCGCGATCGACTTCACCATAGGAGTATCGTTGTTATTGCCGGCCCACACGCCGAGCGCTATCGAAGGAGAATAACCGATCACCCATGCGTCGCGCGTATCATTGGTCGTACCGGTCTTAACCGCAACGTCGTATCCCGGGAAAGAAAGCGGTGAATTAAGCGAATATTCCGGCAAGCGCGCGGGAGCATCCGAGAGCATCGCCGATATGTCGCGCGCGATATGCGCCGGAATCACACGCACCGGCTGAGGAGTATATTTCTGAAGAACCTGTCCCTGCGAATTATCGACCTCAAGGATGCCAGTGGGCGTATTCTTCACGCCATCATTAGCGAATGCCGCGTAAGCGCCCACAAGGTCAAGAAGGCGCACCTCGCCTCCGCCAAGCACTAAGGTAAGGCCGTATTGATTCGGGTCGCCAAGCGAGGTCAAGCCGAACGATTTTGCCAAGTTGATGGCATTTTGTATGCCGACCAGATACAGCACTTTGACCGCAGGAACATTGATCGATTGGGCCAAGGCGGTCTCGAAAGTCATCGGCCCCCGGAACCTGTTGTCATAATCGACCGGCGCATAGCAGGGCGGAGTGCTGTCGGTGACTGCAGAAATCGGGCAAGCGGTTGAAAACTGTGTTGGTACATCAAATACGACCGTATCGCGCGTATAACCCTTCATAAGGGCGAGCGCATAGATAAAGGGCTTCATCGTTGAGCCGGGTTGCCGCAATGCGAGCGCGGAATTGAACTGCCCGTCAATCTTGGTATCGAAAAAATTCCGCGAACCGACCATTGCCAGTATTTGCCCCGTGGGCGGATCAATAGCGACCAACGAAGCGTTTGAGGCCTTGAAATCCTTTTCATTTCCCGGCGCATACTGATGCACGATCGATTCCGCCTGCAGCTCAAGATTCGCGTCAAGGGTCGTCGTCACCTTCAGTCCCGAGACGAGCGCGTTCGGTCCATAGGTCTGTTCGAGCTGATTGAGGATATAAAAGACGAAATGCGGGGCAATGATCGAGTTATGACCTGCCGGAGCAAAAGAGACCACCTCGTTCTTCGCCGCGGTGTAGGCGGCGGTATCTATAAAACCGAGCGTATGCATCCGCTCAAGGACAAGATTTTTCCGGGCATCGAGTTCTGCGCGGTGCGTACCGTACGGAGAGTAATACGTCGGAGCTTGAATCATCGCCGCAAGATACGCCGATTGTGCCAGAGAAAGATCTTTTGCGGGGATATTGAAATACGCTTCCGCAGCGGCATCAATGCCGTACAACGTTCCTCCGTACGGTATATCGTTAAGATACGTCGCCAAAATCTGGTTTTTCGAATACACCTGTTCAAGTTTTATCGCCAGCACCAACTCGTGTATCTTACGGATGATGCTTTTCGTATCGGTGAGGAGAGTGTTTTTTACAACCTGTTGCGTGATGGTTGAACCGCCCTGGGAAAGCGAACCGCTGAAAATGTCGGCAAGCATCGCGCGGATAATCGACGTGATGCGGATTGCCCCATGCTCGTAAAAACTCGAATCCTCGATCGCGACGGTCGCGTTTATGGCATTCGGCGCTATGGCCGAAAGCGGGACGACATTCCGTTTCGCGTCCCGATTGTAGTCGTACAACAATACCTGGCCGGTGCGATCGTAAATCTTGGTGGACTGATCAACCTGGCGCGCGGCGAAAGAGCCGATATCGGGCGCCGGCGTAAGGATGACGGCAATGAGGATACCGCCCGCCGCAAGAAATCCGAGCCCGAAGAATGCGAGAGTAATCGCCAAAAAAACGTGCCGCCATGATGTATGCCGGAATGAGACCATAGTGCGTATGCTACCATGCGCGGCCCGGTAATACCGGGCCGCGCATGCAGGAACGCTCGTATTCAATACTGCTCGTCTTCCTCCTCGTCAGGACTCTCCAACTCGTCCTCTTCGTCATACAGATCGTCCTCTTCACGAATTTCATCCTCGTCCATGCGAATACATTATTTGATTTAACCCCGCGACAAGGGGCGCATATATTTGAGCAAAAAAAATTACCAATGCAAGCACTTTTCTTCCCTGGTGTGGATTAGAACAATCAAAACCCCCGCGAAGGGCATGCGGCAGAAAGGAGTACGCCGTCTTTTTCTGCTGAAAAAGCGGCTCGTACTCGCGCCGCCGCGCTCCGTAAGCCTCTTTCTGCCGCATGCCCTTCGCGGGGGAGCGGGGGTTTGAGATGGGTTTAGTGTTTTTGAGATCCGACGGCAAGCGCGGTGATGCCGATGGCTATAGCATCGATTTCATCATCCATCCGTTTTTTCTCGGAGAGCGAGAGAAGCCGGGGAATCATCTGCGCGATTGCGGTTTTGTTCGCGCCGCCGTAGCCGGTAACCGCGAGTTTTATCTGTTGCGGAGAATATTCCACGACCGGAACCGAAACCATGCCGGCGGCGGCAAAAACCGCGCCGCGCGCCTCCGCAACGCCGAGCGCGGTTTTTTTATTTTTCCCAAAAAAGAGCGTCTCGATAGCAAGCGCATCGGGCGCATAAGCATGAAGCGCAGCAGTGACGGCACCGGTGACATCGGCGAGACGGCGCTCGGGCGCGCCTTTCTCCGGCAGCACACAATCGCTCCAAAGGAGCGTCGGACGCGACGGATTGCCTTCGATGACCGCGATGCCGAGGCGATCGTACCCAGGATCAATCGCCAGTATTCTCATAACCCCGCGCATTGCTAAACACCCTCTGCACATCGGCATGTTCGTCGAGCTCCGTCAGGATGGTCTCGAGCCGTTCCTCATCGGGACCGACGACATCGACATACGGTTCATGCGGCGCATAGGAACCGTCCGAGGTCTTGCTGAAAGCCCAGCTTGCCGCGCCCGGGGCGGAGAGTTCGACCCCATGCGTTATAAGCAAGTGTTTTATCTCTTGCGTCGTACGATTCTTGTTGTCGGTGAGCGCGTCAATGAGCAGTGCGGCGCCACCCGGGCCGAACGCTTCGTAGAGTACCCGCTCAAAGTCGCCGGAATCTTTTGCCATTCCTTTCGCCACTGCCCGCTCTATATTTTCTTTCGGCATATTCGCCGCTTTTGCTCGGGAAATGGCAACGGATAGGGATGGCGCCGAGGCATTTCCCGCGGCTTTTTTCGATTCAAGGGCTATCAGGCGCGCGTAGCGCGCAAAAATCCGGCTTTTTGCCGCATCGGTTGCCGATTTCTGTCTCTTGATTTGAGACCATTTGCTGTGCCCTGACATGCCTGCACTATAGCAAATACGGAGCACCGCGCGGTGCGAGTCAGTTTTGGAGATAGGAACGGCCTTTTGAGGTGAGCACGCGGCCGCGTGCGGAGCGTTCGATAAAACCAAGTCGAAGCAAAAAAGGCTCGTACATGTACTCAACCGTGTCGGGGTCTTCATGCAAAGCAGCCGCGAGCGCGCGGATACCCGCAGGGCCGCCGCGGAAACCCTCGGCGAGCGTAAGGAGATAGCGGCGGTCATCTTTTGTCAGCCCGCATGAATCAATGCCAAAAAGCGCACATGCCTCATCGCAGAGCGCGGCGGAGAGCGCGCGCTCATGCACTTCGGAAAAGTCGCGCACGCGTTTCAGAAGCGCATTCGCGACGCGGGGGGTGGCGCGACTGCGCGCCGCGATGCGTTCAATGACTTCCTCGGGAGCCGAAAGCTCCAGAAGGAGAGCCGAGCGGCGGATGATGTCGCGCAAGTCGTCGTCACTGTAAAAATCGAGCTGGTACACGCCGCCGCCGAAACGGGAACGCAGCGGGCCCGACAGCTCCGCGACGCGCGTTGTCGCGCCGATGAGCATGAAAGGCGGAAGCGCGAGTTCGACGGTACGCGCCGAGGGACCTTTCCCCAGCACAATGTCGAGATGCCCAGACTCGAGCGCGGGGTAGAGAAGTTCCTCGATTTTGCGCGAGAGGCGGTGAATCTCGTCGATAAAAAGAACCGTATTCGGTTCGAGAGCGGTAAGTATCGCCGCAAGATCTCCGGCACGCTCTATGGCAACTCCGGAGGTGCTTTTGAGCTGGGATCCGAGCGTCGCGGCGACAAGATGGGCAAGGGTCGTTTTCCCGACTCCCGGCGGGCCGTAGAAGAGGATATGCTCGGGCATCCCGCCGCGCTTTTTAGCGGCGTCAATGGCGATGCGTATATTCGCTTTTATCTGTTTCTGACCGACATAGTCATCCCAATGCGCCGGCCGGAGCGCAGCATCGAGCGCTTGGGGAAGGGGCTCGGACTTTCGCGGAGGGGTTGACATATAAATGGTGTAGTGCTAGCATTCTATCACAGTTTTCTTGTTCCTGTTCATACTCCTCTGGGCAAGGCTTGACGGCTTCAGGGCGACTCCCCAAGGACTTTCTGGGCTGCTGCTTTCGGGCGGCGGTTCTGGGAATCTCCTCAGGTGTTTTGTCTACCCCGCGTTACTGCGGGTTCTGCCTGGAGGAGTATGTGCGGGAAAGCAAAGACCGCGGTGTTCCCGCGGTCTTTGTTATTGCGGCAGATCAACGGTCGCGGCCACCTCCGAGAGAGAGGTGATGCCCGCGAGAGCTTTCAGTATGCCGTCTTGCGCCATGGTCAGGTACCCCTTTTTTGCAGCGACTTTCGCAATTTCGTTTGCGGGAGGATTGTCGCGCAAGAATTCCGCGAGCTCATCATCCATGAAAATGGCCTCATAGAGACCGATGCGGCCTTTATAACCGGTCTCTTCGGCATGCGCAGGGGCCGCTTCCCACACCGTCTCTATCTTTTCCGGAATAAGCGTCTTGTCGGCAAGCGAATCGAATACTTTTGCGATTATCCGCTTCTCTTCGTCCGTGAGCGCTCTCTCCTTCTTTGTGTCGGGATCAAGTTTCCGGAGAAGACGCTGCGCCATCGAAACGGTAACCGCCGACCCGAACGATTTCGGATCGGCGCCCAGATCGGCAAGACGCGGGAACGTACCGGCCGCGTCGTTGGTGTGGAGCGTGGAGAAGACGAAGTGGCCCGTGAGCGCCGCCTGGATGGCGATATTCGCCGTCTCGCCGTCTCGGATCTCGCCGACCATGATGATATCCGGGTCCTGGCGCACGATGGAGCGAAGCCCTTCGGCGAAAGTGTATTTCTTATCCTCCACCTGCGTTTGCACGATACCGCGCAGATGATATTCGATAGGATCTTCAATGGTGATTATTTTTATTTCCGGCGCGTAAATCTCTCGCAGGAAAGAATACAACGTAGTCGTCTTACCGCTTCCGGTCGGGCCGGTGGTGAGCAGCATCCCGTTTGACCGTCGGATCTCTTTTTCGAGGCGCGCGAGCAGCTTCGGGTTGATACCGAGCTCTTTATAGGAAACCTTGGTCGTTTCGGGGTCGAGAATGCGCAGCACAATCGCTTCGCCGTATTTGCCCGGAATAAAAGAAGCGCGCATCTCCAATTCGCCGCTCGAACGCGACACGCTGAAACGGCCGTCTTGCGCCCGATTGGTGACATTGAGCTTCACGCCCGAAAGAAGCTTCAGGCGCGAATTAAGCTGGTGGGAAATATTCGGGTCGAAGGAATGCGCGTCGGCAAGAAGCCCGTCAATCCGCAAGCGCAAACGCGTCTCTTTTTCTTCCGGCTCGAAATGAATGTCAGAAGCGCGAAGCGCAAACGCGCCCGCGAAAATGGTTTCAAGGAGATTCGAGACGTGCTCAAGCGATTTGGAAGCGGCCGCCTCGGTGAGTTTCCGGTCCAATGACGCCCGGGTCGCTGATCCCTTCGCGAACTCAGCGGATACGTTTTCCGGGACAACGAAGACGCCCGTCTTCGATTTTGTCGCGAAAGAGAGCTCGCTATAACGCGATAGCACCTTATCGAGGCCTTTTTTTGAAACGAAGAATTCCCGAACCCGGAAGCCGTTTTGCGCGAGCTCGGCACGAAGTTCCGCAAGCGCCGGGTTATTCGGATTATGGACTGCGAGAGAAAGATCCTCTGCGGTACGGGCGAAAGCGGCCGCTTCGGCCGCCCGCGCTTTCTCTTCGGGGATCGTGCGGAGCGCCTCGACGTCAACCGCGTGGAGCGAGAGGTCGGTGTAAGGGATGGCGTACTTTTCCGAGAGGATGCGCGTGAGGTCCTCTTCTTCCTGTTCACGCACTTCGGCAAGCTTTCTCGTCGTGCGCTCGGCATCAAATGGCAAATCCATGAGGGAATCATACCATCGCTACGCGCCCTCGGCAGGTGCGCCGTCCTTTCGGAAGGACGGGCGTATTTTCCATTCGGCGGTACAATCCATGCATGGAAAGAAATGCGCACATAACGGACATCGAAGCGCTTTCGCTTGAAGCCGGCGCATTCGCAAGCGCTCTGTCGCCAAACGCGCAGACGGCAACGCTGATCACGCTTTCAGGCGAGCTTGGGGCGGGGAAGACCGCTTTCGTCCAGGCGGTTGCACGCTCGCTTTCCGTCGAAGAGACGGTGAGTAGCCCAACGTTCGTACTTGAGAAAATCTACAGACTTCCCGACGGCAAGCATTTTAAGCATCTCATCCATATTGACGCGTATCGGCTCGACTCGGGCGCCGATCTCGCCGCGCTCGGGTTCGACGAGCTCATGCGTGACGCCGAGAATCTCATCCTCCTCGAGTGGCCGGAAAAAGTTTCCGATCGGCTACCCGAGCCAGCTGTCCGTATCGCGCTTACGGCGCTTCCGGACGGTTCGCGCATCCTTGTCTATGGCTAGATCAACACAAAAAAAACGCATCGTGCTTCTCGATACGCATGCGATTATCCACCGCGCGTATCACGCGCTTCCGGAGTTCACCAGTCCCTCCGGAGCGCCGGTCGGCGCGCTCTATGGTCTCGTTTCAATGATGCTTAAAATCATTACCGATCTCGCGCCGGATTACCTAGCCGCCTGCTATGACCTGCCCAAACCGACCCTGCGACACGAAGCATACGCGCTCTATAAAGCGACGCGAGTGAAAACCGATGACGCGCTCGCGCTGCAGTTGCAGACCTCGCGCAAGGTTTTTGAAGCGTTCGGGATCCCTCGATACGAGCGCGAGGGATTTGAAGCCGATGATCTTCTCGGCACCATCGCACATGAGCTGAGAAAGGAGAAGGGAGTAGACATCATCATCGCTTCGGGCGATATGGATACGTTGCAACTGGTGGTCGATGAACAGGTGCGCGTCTACACGCTGAAGAGGGGCATACAGGACACGATTCTCTACGACGAGAAAGCGGTGCAGGCCCGATTCGGATTCCCGCCCGAGCTCATCCCGGACTGGAAAGGGCTGCGCGGCGATCCCTCCGATAACATAAAAGGCGTTCCCGGCATCGGCGAGAAGATCGCAACGGAACTCGTAACGAACTTCGGCACGCTCGAGAAGCTCTACGCGGCTCTCGCAAAAAATGAAGCGCTACTCGGCAAAAAGGGCATCAAGCCGCGCACGATTGCACTGCTTAAAGAACACGAAGAGGAAGCTCGTCTCTCGAAAGCGCTTGCAACGATACGCCTTGATGCGCCCATCGCTTTTGCGCTTCCCGATCGGTCCTGGCGAGAAACTGTCGATACGCGGAAAGTGCTGTCGCTTCTTGACGAGCTCGGTTTCCGGTCGCTTCGGGAACGGGCACGCAACGTCCTTACGAAATCCTCGTCAGCTCGCCTCGCACAGGAGGATGCGCCGGCAGATACGGACGCCCCGCCCGAACCCGCTCCTGAGGAGGTGGATCAAACACGGCTCGCGGAGGCCGCGCTGATGCTCTGGCTCATCTCTTCTGAATTTACGAATCCGTCCCTGGACGATATCCTCGCATTTACCAAAGAACGTTCGTTTGCGGGCGCCTACGCCGCTCTTGAAAAACAATTGACGGGGCTCGGAAAGGTGAAAGAAGTGTATGAGCGCATAGAGAAACCGCTCATGCCGATTTTGCGCGCGATGGAGACGCGCGGCATCCTTATCGATTTGAACGTGCTCACGACGCTTGGCGAAAAGTATCGGGCCGAACTCAAGACGATCGAAGGCCGCATCCACACCGCCGCCGGCCGCACGTTCAACGTGAGCTCGCCGAAACAGCTCGGCGAAGTGCTCTTTGACGAGCTCAAACTCATTCCGCAACGGCAAAAGAAAACCGCGCTCGGCGAGCGCTCCACGCGCGAAAGCGAGCTCGAGAAAATCCGCGACGCACATCCCATTGTCGGCGATATCATCGAGTATCGCGAACTGAAGAAACTTCTCTCGACCTATATCGAGAATCTGCCGCCGATGCTCGATGCCGAGCACCGTCTCCATGCGGAATTTCTCCAGACCGGTACGACAACCGGTCGCCTCGCATCCCAGAATCCGAATCTCCAGAATATCCCGCTACATTCAGAGCGCGGGCGCGCGGTACGCCACGCGTTTATCGCGTCGCCCGATTTCACGCTCGTTGCGCTCGATTACTCGCAGATAGAATTACGGCTTGCGGCAATCCTCTCAGGCGATGAAAAACTGTGCGAGATTTTTCGCACCGGCCGCGACGTGCATACGGAAGTCGCGGCCCGTGTCTTTCATGTTGCGCCAGAGCGGGTCGACCAGGAAATGCGCCGCCGAGCGAAAGTCATAAACTTCGGCATCCTCTATGGCATGGGCGTGAACGCGCTGCGGCAACAGCTCGTCAGCACGACCGCCGAGGCGCACGCTTTTTACGAGGAGTATTTCGGCCAATTCGGGACGCTTTCCGACTATATGGAAAAGACGAAAGGTTTCGCGCGCAAACACGGGTACACCGAGACTCTCTTCGGGCGCCGCCGGCAATTCCCGGAAATAAAGTCATCTCTGCCCTATGTGCGCTCCCAAGCGGAACGCATGGCCGTCAACGCGCCGTTGCAGGGAACGCAGTCGGACATCATCAAGCTTGCGATGGTACGCGTGCACGACCTGCTCGCGAAGGAAAACGCGCTCGAGGACGTGCACCTGCTTCTCCAGGTGCACGATGAGCTCGTGTATGAGATACGCACCGCTCGCACGAACACGCTCGGCATGCAAATAAAACAGATTATGGAGTCCGTCCTCCTCGATAGGGAAACGCATGGCGTGCCGATACTCGCGCTCATGAAATCCGGAACCGATTGGGGAGCCATGCACGAAGCATGATCTATCTTTTTTACGGCACCGATGTGGCGAAAACGCGCGCGAAAGCGTTTGCGTGGGTAGCGGCCGCGAAAGCGAAGGATCCAGGTCTCACGTATGTGCGCCTTTCTCGCGAAGACATAACCCCCGCCGCGCTCGAAGACGCCGCGCTTTCGGCAAGCCTTTTCACCAAACGGCTTTTGGTGCTCATCGACGATCCGTTTCCTTCGGCGCAGACGAAAGCGAGCGAACAGGATGAAAACGAAAGTGACGGAGAAGAGCCGGCAGAGAGCGTGCTCGAGGCCCACATCGAGCCGCTCGCCGCTTCCGATAACGCTATCCTCATTCTTGCGCCAAAGCTCGCGGCGGCGAAAGCAAAGAAGCTCGGAGCACAGGCGACAGTGGAATACGCATTCGACCTCCCGCCCGAAAGAGCCACCGCGCGCCGATTCAATAGCGATCTGGTAAACGCGCTCGCGGCAAAGAATCGAGAGAAGCTCTGGCTGGAGATCAATCGCGCGCTTCGCCGCGGCGATGCGCCGGAAATGCTCCACGGTCTCTTGCAG
The DNA here is from genome assembly GCA_021836725.1 of bacterium. GTDB lineage: Bacteria > Patescibacteriota > Minisyncoccia > Phycocordibacterales > Phycocordibacteraceae > C7867-001. Next base: position 24,503 of record JAKBHL010000011.1, on the reverse strand, counting down.
TGGAAAGCGCGCGACCTCGTATCTACAGGCGGCCGCGCATGGAAACCGGAAGAGTCGCGGCGCCTATCGCTTACACTCATAACGCTTCTGCAAGACTCTCGCCGCGGCGGGCTGAATCTCTCCCTTTCCCTCGAGCGCTTCGCGCTTTCACTCTGAATGTGCGCCCACCAGGGCTCGAACCTGGGACCGTCTCCTTAAAAGGGAGCTGCTCTACCAACTGAGCTATGGGCGCAAGACAAGACGAAAAGAACGTTACCAATCTAACACTCTGCGTAGTTTTTTCTAGTAACTGAATGCGTCGACGGTTTTCCCTTGCGCATCAAGAAGCTTCACCACTTCGTTCTGGGGGCGCCACATTGAGCTCGTGCGGCCCAGGTAGATGCGCCACGTGGCGCCCTCGAAATTGGCGTCATTTTTATGCGCATTGACGCAGCCGTTGTAGTTCAGATAGTTCACCAAAAAGCTCTGGCACGCGCCCGAGGTGTTTGCAGGCGGCGAGAGCACTGCCTGGCAGCGCGAAAGGGTATTCACATAATCAACACAGGCGGCATCGCGGATATAGCCGGAACCTCCATAAAATGACGCAAGCTCGTCGGAGGGCAGGGGGCAGTTCTGAGGCAATGGCGGGGAGAATTTCTGAAAAGTGCTGAAATAGCCGATGCATTTATTGTCGCGGAAGGACGCGCCGATGGGCGATTGTCCGGAGATAATAAGCGCCTGCGTGCCTGGAGTAAGCACGATGTCCTGCACGGCATTCACGATACCGGAGGTCGGGACTTCCGTTCCTTTCGGAATGATCGCCGCGGCGCCGGTCGCGGCGCTCTCAAGCGTCCATCCGGAGATGTCGACCGGCACGGTCGCACTCTGAGCAACCATTATCTCGATATATTCATTCCCGGGATTCGCCGAACCGGCACCCGAGACATAGTGATTCATCGAAACGATCCCGTAGTAGGGAGAAGGTGTGCCAAAACCGACGCCTCCTACAAGCGCGGGAAACGATACGCCCGTACTGCCCGGGATGCCGCCGCCGCTTGAGGAGCCCGGCAGGGAAACGTATCCGCTCCCGACTGAAAAGGGGGCACGCGGGAACGAAAGGTATGTGCCGCCGCCGAGCGCGCCCGGTTCGGCGAGAGTGGGACCGGAGAACGCAATCGGATGCAATGGACCGCCCGTAGCGATCCAGACGAGGAATATAAAGGCGAATATCCCGACAAAAAACCACGCGTCGTGCTCCATAGAGAGATACTACCAGGGAAACTTCAATTTTGCGCGCGGAGCCGCGCAAGCTCCTCTCGCACAACCTGCGCGTCGCTCCAGGGAGTCTTAGCGCCATGCGCTTCCATGATAAATGGGTCGGTACCTTTGCCGGAAATCAAAACCGCATCGCCTTGCCGCGCATACGCCAGCGCCGCGCGTATGGCGGCGCGTCGGTCCATGATGATCTCGGGCGCACGCTCCATGCCGTGCGCCATGGCGTCGACGATGCCGCGCGGGTCCTCGTCATACGGATCCTCATTCGTCAGGATGACTTTGTCGCACGCCTCGTCCGCAATCTTGCCCATCAAGGGGCGCTTCCACAGGTCTCGTCCGCCGCCGGTATTTCCGAGGACGCATATTTTCCTCCGTTTCGGAAACGCATCATAGAGCGCCTGCAATGAGTCCGGCGTGTGCGCGTAATCGACGATAGCGAGAAAATCCTGTCCCAAATCCACGCGTTCAACGCGTCCGCGGACGACGGGGAGATGCGCAAGCGCGCGTGCGGCATCCGGAACGGACATACCGAGCGCCTCGCTCATCTTCATCGCGGCAAGCGCATTCAAAGCATTGAATTTCCCGGGAAGAGGGACGGTGACGGGGACACCGGCATAGGTGCAGGTCACGCGCGCGTCGTCGCTCTCGCACGCGCTGAGCTCATGGGCGCTAAATCCTATGGCGTGCGCGCCGCGCGTCGACAGAAAGGATCGGCTTTCCGGTATATCTTCGTTTGCGACGAGTATGCGGGCGCGTTTGGGCGATCGGGCGAGCGTCCGTACGATCGCACGTTTCGCCGCAACGTAATTTTCAAACGATCCGTGGCTCTCGATATGTTCGCGCTGGATGTTCGTGACGATGAGCCCGTCGAGATTGAGGAACAGATGCCGATGCTGCGGCACGCTTTCAGAGGTTATCTCTATGACTATGTGCGTGCAGCCGGCGCGGAGCGCTTTGCGCATAAACGCTTGGGCGAATCCGCGACCTTGCAGCGTCATCTTGTAAAGATTCGGCTCCGAGAGGTCATTGATCGCAAAACGGATAGTCGAAATGAGCGCAGTGTTGTAGCCAGCTCCGCGCAGGATGGCGAAAAGCATCTCCGCGGTCGTCGATTTGCCTTTCGTTCCGGTGATGCCGATAATCGTGAGGTGCTGAGCGGGGAACCCGTAGGAAAGCGCCATAAAAAACGCGAGCGCGCGATGATACGCGGGCCGCAGAACGCGCACGAGCGGTTCAGGCACGATCTTCTTGAGGAAATGGACGATACGATTAACGAATTCGTACATAAGGCCGTATCGATTTAAAGAGCGGCAGAGAGCGCCGCCTTGAGGCGGGCTTCCTTGCCAACCGTTTTCTCGGGGATCGTTCGGAGCGCTGCACGAGCTTCGCGTTCGGTGTAACCGAGTGCGACAAGCGTGTCGAAAACTTCGCCGTCCGCGCCGTCATGGCCGTGCGGCCCGATCTTATCGGCAAGCTCGACAAGCATTTTCTCTGCGCTTTTTTTGCCGAGGCCGACAACTTTGGTGAGGTAAGCAAGATCGCGCTTGCCGATGGCGCCTTCAAGCGCGGCGCGCGGCGCGCGGCGCAGCAGAGAAAGCGCCGTCTTGGGCCCTACGCCCGAGACCGAAAGCATGCGTTCAAAGAAATCGCGATCCGCCGCGTCCAGGAAGCCGTAGAGTTCCATGCCGTCTTGCTTGACCGCAAGGTGCGTCACAAGCTGCACCTCACTGCCCACTGCAAGCGTCTCCGGCGCGCTCATGCGCACTTCGATGCCGAGGCCCGCGACTTCAACGACGGCGCTTGCCGCACCGATAGAAAGCACGTGTCCGCGAATTTGCCGGATCATAAGCGTATCCTAGCACTCCCGCGCCCGGTGGCGCATACTTGCAGTTCACGCGCGTTAGCGGTAGATTGTGCGGACATGGCAATCACCAGCTCAGCAAAGAAAGCTATCCGTTCTTCGGCAAAGAAGCGTGTCTTTAACCTGCGCCGTAAGGACGCTATGCGCGACACGGTCAAAGCGTTTACGAAGGCGCTTGCCGCTCGAGACGTTGCCGAGGCCGAGAAACTCCTGCCTGCGGTGTATGCCGCGATAGACAAGGCGTGCAAACGCGGCGTTATCAAAGACAATACCGCTAACCGCAAGAAATCGCGTGTTGCGGGCATTATCCGCCGCGCACGCGCGTAAAAAGCAGAGGGAGAAAAAACAACACGCGCCGCGAAACGGCGCGTGTTGTTTTTTGTGCTTCCGACTGGAATCGAACCAGTATCACCTCCTTCGGAGGGAGATATCCTATCCATTGAACGACGGAAGCCTTCCTAAGCCCACTTGTTATACACCGCGGCAAAGGCGAATGCGAGCAGCAAAAACACAATGATGCCGAACATTATCGCCCGCGTGACGCCGATGCGCGGCGCGAAATAATAAATGATGAACATGTACGGTATCCACGCGACAATCGTTCCAAATATGACGAAACGCGCATGCTGAGAAACCGCCAGAGCGCCGTCAATATGCCCAATGAAGAGGTACGAAAGCCAGGTCACAATCGGAAAGAGCGCCGCGATGCGCGAAAGCGTCGGGAATCCGGAAAGCTGAAATGCGGTTACAATCATGGTGAACGCACCGCCCGCGATAAATGCGAAAAAGTACTCGATCATGAGAAGTACAGGGTGCCCTCGAGAGGACCGGCGAATACGCCGTATCTCCCTCGATTAAACTTTTGCCGCCGCAAAAGTTTATCTGGGCAGGGCTCGCGGTTTCGCCTGCTGGCCAAACATCGCTCCGCCTTTCGATTCCTCTCGCAGGCCGTGCAGACGGCCTGCTTCGAGGGCACAAAAGTGTGCTTCGCCATTTTAGTGCCCTCGAGAGGAATCGAACCTCTATTGCCGGCTCCGCAAGCCGGTGTCCTATCCGTTGAACGACGAGGGCGGTCGGTTGACTCTACCGCGTACGCGAGTTTTTTCAAAATCCGAGCCATGCCGCCACAAGGTCGGTAAACGTATGATGGTGTTCATTCTCGTCAACGTGCTGGAGGAAATACGCGTATACCGCATCCGCATCAACGCCCACAAGCGGTACAAGCAAATGCGGCGAGAACCAACTCTCATTTTTTATGGAGAGTATAGGCGGAAACTCTCCTTCGATATCTTCAAGGACGGAAAAAGAAAGCATCCGCCCAAAGGGGTGCAGTTCGTCGCCGACATAGAGCCCTTGTTCGACGAGACGGAAACGATGCAGGGACGGATGCTTCGCCGCATGAAGCGCAAGCGCGGCTGCCGCAACGACGACAAGGACCGCAAGCAGATAATTACTGAAGAGCACCAACGCAATGGCGAGAGCAGTGGCGATGATGCCGAGTACCCAATACCAATCGGCGCTTTTCGGATTATAATCGTGCTCCCTACCTTCCCATTCGAGAATAACGCTTCGTGGCATAGAGGAATCATACCAGAATGCGCACTACGGCTTTGTCGCAGCGGGCCCGTTTGTGTACAAACGTCCGCGGTATCGGGCCACTGTAGACTTGACAATAAAGCATAATTTGATATAAATATTCCGGAGGCATAAGCCTTCGCAGGGAGAATTTTCTTTGGAATCAACGACGTATCATCCTGGAGGGCGTAATGAACATAGTGCATATCACAGCATCCTGCTGTTTCGTAGCGGCCTTATCGGCATTCTCGGCCCCGGCTCGGGCCTCAAGCGGCACTCTCGAGTTCGGCGCGGGGATGACGAATTACCGCGCCGTTCCAAACGGAACCTGGTACGAAAAAGGATTCCCGTATCATCTCAAACTCCGCAGCGCCGCGTGGATGGTGGGCTGGCGGCAACCGCTCACGCGTCATGTTACGGCGCATATCGATTGGGTGTCCTTGGGTTCGGCGGCGTCCAATTCATTGGACACGTCAGCTGGTGGGAATTACAATCGCGTGGAACACCGCTGTTACGGAACGTGTGCTCCTATGGCCCGCTTCGTAGGCAACGGATCGACGTCCGGACTGGCTCTTTCATTTGCGCGGCACTTCGGCCGCGGCGGATGGTTCTTCTTGAGCGCCGGCCTCTACATCAATCGAGTACGATGGGAAGAACACGTGTATCATTGGCAACCGTCATTGTCGGTTCCGGCCCGCAATCTGTACGTTGCGCACCATACGCGTTGGGAAGTCGCTCAGGTTTTCGGAGCTGGCGTACGGCTCGGCCGTTGGACGCTGACGGATCAGTTGTATGCGGTACGGGCCCGTGGCGACAGCGTCCCCGCGATTTTCTGGGGCGCAGACACGCTGATGGCGTCGGTGAGCTTCTAGCTCAAAAACCAAAAGAGCTCTGAATTACAATTCAGGGCTCTTTTTTTGTTTACATACACAGTCTCTTTTCGATTGGCGGATGGTGCAGGATTCGAACCTGCGGTACCTTGCGGTACGGCGGATTTCAAGTCCGCTGCTTTAGACCTCTCAGCCAACCATCCGAACTACTGCGCCGATGATGATATGTGCACCGGCGCATCGTCATGCGTAGCAGGCTGATTTTTCGGGCGAAACCAAATAAGGTAGATGATTTCAAGGATGCCGAGCGTATTAACGATGAGAAGTGCGATAAACCACCCTTTCTGGCTGCCGCGCGCGGCATACCAGAGCGCGAAACCTTTCAAAACGATAGTCCACAGCGTTATCGCGAAGAGGAACGGGATGAACAAGCTCGTAAATCCTGGCATATAGGGAGAGTAGAACGGGGCGAAAGCGTGCATATGTGCGCACTATACCATACACTTTCCGCATGCGGTATCTCGGCGTGGATTATGGAAGCAGCAAGATAGGTCTCGCGCTCTCGGACGATGCGGGGACCATGGGTTTTCCTCATGCTGTCATTCCTAACACTCCGCGGATTCTGGAAGAACTTTGTACGCTCATAGAAAAAGAACACATCGGCGCGGTGGTCATCGGAGAATCGCGTACGCTCGCGGGCGGAGAGAATCCGATTGCGAAGGACGCACGCACGCTCGGCAATCAGATTGCCGAGCGTGCGTGCGTGCCGGTTTTTTTCGAGTCAGAAATCTTTACCAGCGCTGAGGCGCGCCGCGCGACCGCGCGCGCCGGAAAATCGCGTGCGCCGCGGTCACATAAAGCGGTTGACGCCTCCGCCGCCGCGCTCATCCTTACCAGCTATCTTTCACACGCGAGCCATGGATAAACCGCGCATAACGATCGACGAACTGAATAGGATAGAAATAAAAATCGGCACCGTGCGAAGCGCCGAGCGCGTACCCGAAACCGATAAGCTCGTGCGGCTCACAGTCGATTTCAATGAAGAACACGGTCCGCGCCAAATCATTTCCGGCATTACCGCATATGTATCCGAACCCGAATCGCTTTGCGGACGTCAGCTCGCTTTCGTGACGAACCTCGAGCCGCGCACGATACGCGGCCTCGAAAGCAACGGCATGCTTTTCGCCGTTGGATCCGACGACTCGTTCGCATTCCTGGTACCGGATCGGGACGTACCCTCCGGAACCCGTACACATTAAGCACTTCGCATCTTTATCGACACGGTATACTCTACGCATGTCTTTCGCTTTCGGTGAACGCTTGCGCGCCGCTTTCGCGCCGCCGCAGTACCTCGCTCTTCCGCTTTCGGGTATCGATGTCTCAACCAGCGGCGTCAAGGCAGTACGTCTCGCAGAGAGCGTGCGGGGTCTCATTTTGGCGAGTTATGCCGAAGCACGGTTGCCTTCAGGAGCGTTTATCGACGGCGAGATAATGGATCGCGATGCAGTCGTGAAAGCGCTCGTCACTGCTGCGAAATCAGCCGGTATTTTCGCTACCAATGCCGCGCTTCCGGAATCGAAATCGTATCTTTTTGAAACGACCGCTCCGGGAACGAAGAAGACAGAATGGCGCACCGCGGTGGAACAACACATTGACGAGCTCGTCCCGTTGCCGCCGCCGGAAACGGCGTTCGATATTGTCGGGGTGGGACAAGGGACCCATGACGAGACGCGCATCGCAGGTATCGGTTTCGCGCGCCGCATCGTTGACGATACGCTCTCCGTGTTTGATCAGTCAGGTATAAAAGTGCGTGCGCTCGAAGGAGAGACATTCAGCATGGCGCGTGCGCTTCTTCCGGCGGGAGACGATTCCACGGCGCTTATTATCGACGTGGGCAAAACGACGACGAAAATGGCGATTGTTGTGGAGCGCATACCGCGCTTCGCCACGACGATCGGTATCGGAGGCCATGCGCTGACGCTCGCGGTGCAGAAACATTTCGGCGTGACGGAAGCCGAGGCGCGTAAAGTGAAAGCGGAACGCGGTATCGTCCCTGCACCCGGGAACGAGGATTATCTCGCCGCGATGCTTTCGACAGTTTCCGCGATTCGCGACGAGATATCCACGCGACTCAATTATTGGCAAGAAAAGGCGACCCTGCATGGGGTACACGAGCCGGTGTCGCATGTCATTCTTGCCGGCGGCAACGCTTCAGTACGCGGATTTCCCGAGTATCTCGAAGGGGCGTTACGAATTCCCGTTGTCGCCGGAGACGTGTTCACCAACCTCGCTTCGCGCGACGTATGGATTCCCTCGCTTGATTACACGGAATCGCTTGCCTACGCGACGGCGATAGGGCTGGCACTGCGGGATCACGTACAACCTTATGCGTAACGAACTTACCAACCTTCTTCCCTTCGGGCGCCGCCGTGCGTTCCATCGAGAATATTTTCTTCGGCTTGGCGTTATCGCCGCACTGCTTACAAGTACGCTCATAGTTGCCGCGGCACTATTGCTTTTGCCAACCTATGTTTTTCTCCAAAGGAGTTTTCAAACGAAAGAGGTGCGTCTTGCAAGCATCGAATCGACGCTCGCTTCGGTGAGCGAGAAGAAGCTTTCCGACCGGCTTGCCGCGCTTTCCGCCGATGCGGCGACTCTGACCGCGATTGCAAACGCCCCTTCCGTAAGCGCGATCATCCGCGCAGTGCTCGCCACGGCTCGTTCGGGCGTTACACTTTCGTCTTTTGACTACACGCCGGCCACGCCCGGGAACCGTGGCACTCTCTCAATTTCCGGTACCGCGGCGACGCGGGACGCGCTGCGCAGTTATCAGCTCGCACTGCAGAACGCATCATTTGCGCTCGCCGCCGACTTGCCGGTTTCCGCATACGCGAAGGATACCAACATCGCCTTTACCATCACCGTGACTCTTGCGCCATGAAATCTCCGCTTATCCATCTCATCGCTGCGCTCGTTCTCTGCACGATCTCTTTCGTCGGCTATGGCGTTTGGTATGCCGCTATCGCGGCGAAAAGCGCCGCCGTAGCCGATCTGGAAAATCAGATTAATATAAAAACTGATACTGCCAGCCGCATCGCCTCCGCGCGAGCAGCTCTCGCGGAGATTTCTGGCGACGAAGCCGCCGTGCGGGGCTACTTCATTCCGGAAACGGGCATAGTCGCTTTCATAGACAGTCTTCAGTCGCAAGGACGGGCGCACGGTGCCGCAGTGAGCGTTCTTTCGGTTTCCTCGGGCGGTACGTCCGCGCACCCGACATTCATATTTGCGATTACCATCAAGGGATCATTCAATTCCGTAATGAATACCGTTGGTGCGATTGAATATCTGCCGTACGCGCTTTCAATTTCCTCACTGTCGCTCGGGCAAGATGGCAAGAATAGCTGGCATGCCGCGCTCAATCTGCTTGTCAGCTCCGTGCCGCTTTCCGCCGCGGCGAATACGCCGTACATAGCGCCTGGCGCCTCAGTTCCCATGACAACATCGTCATCCACCACACCATCCGTCGGTTCCATCCGCCCTCGCGCGCTGTAATATTTAGTTATGCGCATCCCTAACGCCATCGGTTCTTTCCTAAAACGCCCGCATGCGCGCCTTGATCCGACGCGTGATTGGCTCACGATGCTCACGCTTTCAGCGATACTCTTCGCAGGTATCATTGTTTGGAATGCATGGACTTTCGATACGGTCGCGAGCGGCGGGGTCATAGGCGCACCCGTGACAGGCTCGACTCCTGTGTTCAGCCACTCAACGCTTGATGCCATTCACGCAATTTTCACCGCACGTGCGACCGAGGAAGCGAAGTACCAAACCGGCGTATACACCTATGCCGATCCATCGCAATAGTGGAGAGAGTAAGATAGGGTGGTAGAGGAATGAAAGCCCCCATAGTTCAATGGACAGAACAGCGGACTTCTAAGCCGTTGATGTAGGTTCGATTCCTGCTGGGGGCACCAAAATAAATTATCGCTGGTGCACCCTGAGGGGCTCGAACCCCCGACCTTCGCAGTGTAAATGCGCTGCTCTACCAACTGAGCTAAGGGTGCGCACTCGAAGCTTAGCATTAGCAGAGCGTATACACACGAAAGGTATAGGGTTTTTGCGGCGGAACTATTTGAAGATTCGGCAATCTATGCGCATAATCGGTTCATGCCGAGGTGGCGTAATTGGTAAACGCGCTGCGTTCAGGTCGCAGTGAGGGCAACCTCGTGAGGGTTCAAGTCCCTTCCTCGGCACTAATAAATAAACGAGCCGAACGCGACGAGCGTTCGGCGACTTTTTGTTTTAGTGCGGGAAGGGACTTGAAAGCGAGTGCGGGGTAACCCGTTCAGCAGAACGGGTCGCACGAGCAGGTGAGGTGCGAACACATGGAGCACCGCAAGACCTTTTGAGCTATTTTGTGAGCGGTAGCGAAACAAAGGAGCCAAAAGGTGTACTGCTCCTGTAAGGAGGGAGAAATTTTTACGAGCGACGGCGAGTAAAAATGTTCTTGACCAACTTCCTCGGCACCTGAAACCAAAAGAGTGCCCCAAGGGTTTGCATACCTATGAGCCAGCAGGAGAGAGCGACCACCGCGTCGGACGCGTCGTGCATCGGCATCATCATGGACGGTAATCGCCGCTGGGCACTTTCGCGCGGGCTCTCCAGCATGAAAGGGCATACCGCCGGCCTTGCGAAAGCGAAAGACATCGTGCGCCACGCGTTTTCGCACGGCTCCGGCGTTGATACGATGATCCTTTACGCGTTTTCAACCGAGAATTGGAATCGAGCGCCCGAAGAGGTCGCCTATCTCCTGGATTTGTTTAGCGGAGCATTCGTACAGGAACTTGATGAACTTTCCCGGGAGGGCATTCGCGTGCGTTTTATAGGGGACTTTACGCGCTTGCCGGAGAAGCTTCGTGCGTCCATGCGGAAGCTCGAACAAGAAAGCAGCTCCGCCGATTCGGGGAAGACGCTCGTCATCGCGCTCTCCTACGGCGGCCGCGCTGAGATACTAGCCGCAACGAATCGGCTGCTTGCATCGGGGATAAAGAATGTAAATACCGATGATTTTAGTGCCGCCCTCTGGAGCGAGGGGATAAAAGATCCGGATATCATCATCCGTACCGGCGGCGAAAAACGCATTTCGAATTTTCTTCCTTGGCAATCGGTCTATAGCGAATTTTTCTTTTCGGACTCTTTTTGGCCCGATTTTTCTCACGCGGAATTCGACGCTATTCTTGAAAATTTCGCAGCGCGCGAGCGCCGGCGCGGGAAATAAAGAGAAATGATACTGTGAGGGGATGAAGATGCCGATCCTCTACGAAGACGCGGATGTCGTCGCCGTCGCGAAGCCCGCAGGGCTTTTGACGCATACCGACGGGAAATCGGACGCGGCGACGGCGGAAGATTGGTTCGAGGCGGAATATCAGGGGGGCGCGGGATACGTGCATCGGCTTGACCGCGACACCTCAGGCGTGCTTGTCTTCGCGAAAAACGTTCCGGCCTACGAGTTTTTGCGCAAAGCATTTCATGACCGGACGGTGCAGAAGACCTATCTCGCGTTCGTCTATGGCGTGCCAAAAGAGAAAAAAGGCGTCATCGACTTCGATATCGGCCGGTCGCGCAAGGATTTCCGCCTGCGAAGCGCCCAGCCAAAAGCGAAAGGACGCCTGCGCGAGTCCGTCACGAATTACGAGGTCGTGGAGGAATCAAACGGGTATGCGTTGCTCAAGGTGAATCCGGAAACGGGCAGAACGCACCAGATCCGCGTGCATCTCAAAGCTATTCATCACCCGATCGTCGGAGATGCACTCTATGCGCCTCATCGGCCGCCGGCGCTCGGCATTTCCCGCCTCGGCCTTCACGCATACGCGCTCGATCTTCCGCTTCCGCACGGCGCACGCACGCTCATCACCGCGCCCGTACCGGATGACCTTATACCCGCGCTCGAGCACTTTCCGGCCGCGCAAGGGAAATTTGCCGTCGTTGCGGGCGCGTGCTAGAGTGCGCGGCACATGCCTAAGGTCATAACACCGGTCAACACGGAGGGACGCGCAAAGCTTGGTATCCGCCCGGGCGACACCGTGCGTGTCGTGCAAAATATCGTGGAGCTCAAGAAAGGGCGCGGCACCGATAAAAAAGAAAAAACCATCAAAAACGCCCGCAAACAGGTTTTTGAAGGGCTTGTGCTTTCGACCAAGCACGGCGCCGAAGCGGGCGCCTCGTTCACTGTCCGCGCGACGCTTTCGGGCGTTGGCGTTGAAAAGACTTTTCCGCTTTACTCTCCGGTCATCGACTCGATCGAGATCGTGAAGCGTTCGAATGTGCGCCGCGCGAAGCTTTACTTCATCCGCGAGAAGGCAGCAAAAGAGGTCCGCCGCCAGCTGCGGGGCGCGCGCATGATGCACCTCAAGAGCGACGAAACCCTCGCACCTGCGGATGCCGCTGCGGAAACAGAGACGGATGGCATAAGCGAAGCCGTCCCGCCCGCTGCGGAGGCGGAAACGGTCGCGGCGTAGTATAGTGTCTCATCTGCCCAGGTGGCGAAATTGGTAGACGCACTACCTTGAGGTGGTAGCTCTCGCAAGGGATTGGAGGTTCGAGTCCTCTCCTGGGCACAAGGCTGAAAACCGCCGCGAGGCGGTTTTCGCTTTGTGTCCGGGAAGCGCGACTTCGCAGACTGGGCCAATGCGGTAAAATAATCAAACCCGTGTGCGCAATGCAAATGGTCTCGGCATTCTGCAAAAATGCTTGTATCCTGAAAGCGCCACCGTAGCGTTTCAAGCGTGTCAGCGCGGAGAACGCTATGGTCCACAAGCTTTGAGCGTGCCGCCTGCTCCTGCGCTTCTCAAAAATTTAATCGTAACTTCATGCGTAGTACATTATGATGATGCTCCACCTGTCTCGTGCTCATATGCGCCGCTTCTCTCTTCTTTCTGTTTCTGCATTCATTGCCGCCGCGATTGGTACCGTCGCGTTCGCGATGCCTGCATTTGCAACCATACCGCCGACGCTCTCCCTCACGGCAACCGGCACAGGCGACCAGGTACAGGTCGTCGTCCATGGCGATCCGAACGCGAGCGTCCTTCTTTCCTACACGCAAAGCGGTTCGGGGCCGGTCATCGCCTCGCTCGGCACCACAGACGGCAGCGGTAGTTTCACCGACACCATCTCTTCGAGCGCGTACGGGCTCACGTCCGGCACCGCGGTAACCGCGCTTGTGGGCGGCACGAATGGCGCGAAGTCACCGACTCTTTCCTGGCCCGCTGTCACGTCAGCGAGTGCGTTCACGCTCTCGCAATCAGCGCTCGTCGTTTCCGCAGGCTCATCCGCAAGTATCACGGCAGGCAACATGAGCTCCGGCGCGCTTTACGTTTCCGGCAACTCGAATCCTTCAGTCGCGAATGTCTCCATTGCCGGCAGCACGGTGAACGTTTCGGGCAACATCGCCGGATCCACCACGCTCACTATTTGCGAAGTGGGTGTCTCGGGCGCCTGCCCGAGCGTTTCCGTGGTAGTGCAGAATGCCGGCTCGCTCTCGCTCTCGTTCAGCCAGAATAATGTCACGGTCGTTTCCGGACAGAACCTGCCCATCACCATTGCGGGCGGTAATGGGACCTACAGCATCCAGTACAATTCGAATCCGTCGGTAATCGGCGCGAGCCTTTCAGGCTCCGTGCTCACGCTCTCGACCGGTGCCACGACCGGCTCCGCGTCCATTACGCTCTGTTCGACTGACAACGGGGCGTGCGGCGTGGTGAACGCAAGTGCGGGCGCCTCAAGCAATGTGAGCGTGTCGTTCAGCAACACCTCGCCCACGGTAGCCACGAATCAGAGCGCGACGGTGCAGGTGTACGGCCCTTCGGGCGTCACCTACTACGTCTCTTCAAACTCGCAGCCGAGCTCCGTGCAGGCGAACCTCTCGGGCACCACCCTCACGCTTACCGGCCTCGCGCAGGGTTCTTCGAACATCACTGTATGCGCTTCGACCGGTTCGTGCGCGTCCTTGACTGCCTCCATCACGTACGCGGCAACGGGTGCGAACATCGCGCTCTCGCAGACGTCGCTCTCTCTTGGCGTCGGCGCTTCCGCAACGGTTACCGTTTCCGGCGGGGAACAGCCGTACACGCTTTCGGGCGGCACGAGCTCGGTGGCGCAGACGACGCTCGCGGGTTCGAGCCTTACCGTGTACGGGCTCGCGGGCGGCACGTCGTCAGTCTCCGTGTGCTCAGCCGGCGGCGGTTGCGTGCCGCTCTCCGTTACCGTGAGCGGCACGGGTGCGAACGCGGCGCTCTCGCTCAGCAACTCAAGCCTCACGCTCCTCCCCGGGCAGAGCGCTTCAGTCGCCCTTTCCGGTACGGGCAGCTACTACCTTTCCTCGAGCCCCGCAGGGTCCGTCGCGACCGCGGCCATACAGGGCTCAAACGTGAGCGTGTCCGGCGTGGCGGCGGGCACCACGAGCACGACCGTGTGCGAATACGGCGGCGGTTGCACTGCGCTTGCTATCACGGTCTCATCACCCACCTCAGGGAGCGCGTCGGGTACGGGCGTTTCAACTCCAGGAGCGGTCGCGCCCGCAACCTTCACCGAATACCTCGCACCCGGCACACAGGGCGCCGAGGTGATTGCGCTTCAGAAGCTTCTTATCGCCCGGGGGTACCAGATTCCCTCCGGCGCGACCGGATACTACGGTGCGCAGACCGCGAACGCGGTCACCGCGTTCCAGAGGGCGAACGGCATAGAGCAGCTCGGCGTCGTCGGCCCTGCCACGCGCACGGCTCTGAACGCGCTCGAATCGGGTGCGGGGACCGGCGTCTCCGGCAGTTCCTCTTCAGATATTTCTTCCATGACGCTCGCGCAGTTGAAAGCGCAAGTGCAGGCGCTCGAGAGTGAGCTTGCGCAGGTACTCGCACGCATCACGCAGCTTGGCGGATAACGGATCAAAAACACAACAGCGTGTTTAAGCCGAGTTGATGAGGCGGTTCCGGCCGTGTTAGCATCTTTGGCGGACGGTGCAACCGCACACCGATGGGAGAAAAACGATGTGTTTCAGAAGCCTGAAAGCAAACCGCAGCCGCCCCAGCAATAGGGAAGAGAGAGCAAGGCCGTGGGCGCCACGACGGGACAAGAAAAAGATTGAGACGTTGAAAGCGAACCGTTATAAAGAAGCGCAACGCGCATCCGCAAAAGAGTCGCGTTGGCGCAGGAAACGAAACAAGCTCATTCGAATCGGCGATAAGATGTTCCGCCGGCTCAAATTCATTCACTACCGACGGTGATTCCATACGACACCCGAAGCCTATCGGCGCTTCGGGTGTTTATTTGTGAAAGGATTCTCCGGGCGGTATACTCGCGGTACGCGCTGCATATGCTCTACACCGGCAAAGGGGACGGCGGGACGACGAAAGTATTCGGCTGCGATCAGCAGCGGATTTCGAAATCGTCCGAACTGCCCGAGGCGCTCGGCGCGCTCGACGAGCTGAATGCTTTTCTAGGATTTGTACGGATGCGCGCCGCAAACGAACCCCGCATAGCCGGCACCCTCCGCGAGACGCAAGAGACACTCTTCATCATCCAGGCCGAAGTCGCGGGCGCGGACAAACGCGTCACGCGGGAGAAAGTCGAAGCAATTGAAGCAATCGTCAATGGTATAGAGAAAGAAATCCCGCCGCTCAAGGGATTCTCCATCGCGGGCGGAACGGAGCTCTCCGCGCTCCTCGATGTCGCGCGGACCGTCGCGCGCCGCGCCGAGCGCCGGCTCGTCGCGGTTGTCGATGCGCACCAACGCGAAATCACGGACGAAACGAAAGCGTACATGAACCGCCTCTCCTCGCTCTTGTTCGCGCTCGCGCGTCTCGCGAATCATCTCGCGCTCGTCAAGGAGGAAACGCCCCGGTACTAACGCTAGCGCTCAAGAAGCGTGCTTTTTATGCAAGGCCATTTCGTGTATGGAACGATTCCGGTGCACGATTTCATCGTTGCGGACCGATGAGAAGAACTCATACTGCGAGCGCGGATGCCTCCCATACCATGCGAGGAACTCGCTTTCCATCGGGCGTGCCCTCAAAGAAGTCTCGTTTTCTTTGAGGAAGAGTGAATACTGGTCGAAAGCGTGTTGCTCGAAGAGATAGTTGGTTTCAAGCGACCAGCGCGGGTTGATGAGATAGAGGAAATAGGACATCCAGAAATAGAAGAATGCAAAGAACAGGGGAATAAGGGTATGGCGAAAGATACCCGCCGGTTGCTCCTTGCGCGCGAGGGAAGATATGACGACCACGTGCATCGTCTCGTTATCGGAAGCGAATCGCGCGAAATGCGATATGCTCGAGAGCTTAAGCGCCCGTGCCTCGTCAGTATAGAAGAGTGTGAGGAGCGTGAAAGCCGCCGAGGCCCACGAATGGTAGGGAACGCGGGCGATTACTTCGACCGCGCGGAACTTGAGGTAAGAAGGCTTGCGCCCGTAGATCGTATTGCCGCACCATACAAGGGTCCCGCCCAGAAGCCGCGGGAAGAGCCCCGGACGATATCCATCGAGCGGTGCTTTATATGCCTCGCGTACCGAGTCGTCATTGAGGCTTTCGATAAGCTTCTCGAATTCGGCGCGCTCCCCCTCGGGCATGATGGGAACATTTTAGCATGTGTGGTATAAAAACCACGTTCCCGCCGTTTTATTGGCGAATGGCACGCATGGCGACTATGGTGTAACGGTTAACACTGGAGCTTGTGGAGCTCTCGATCAGGGTTCGATTCCCTGTAGTCGCCCAGATCTTATGAAGCTATAGTATACGGGTATGTATACCTGCCCCATGCATCCGGAAGTCGTGCAGGAAAAGCCGGGTATATGCCCGGAGTGCGGCATGAATCTCGTGCCTACGAATAAAAAAGTACACACAAACCATGACGGGCATGATAAGCACGCAGGCCACACCACCGCATCACTCCTGAGGAAGTTCTGGGTCGCTCTTGTTTTGACCGTTCCCATTTTCTTTTACTCGGAAATGGCCCGCACAGTGTTCGGCATACGGGGCCCGGAGTTTCCGGGCTGGCAGTATACGCTGCTTGCTCTCGGTTCCGCGGCGTTTTTCTATTGCGGCTGGGTTTTCCTCGCCGGTGCCTACCGAGAACTTCGGGCGCGGATGCCCGGCATGATGACGCTCATCGCTCTCGCCACGAGTGCCGCATACCTCTACAGCTTCGTTTCCATCATCCTCGGCACGGGTCACGATCTTCTTTTCGAGCTCTCGACCCTGATCGCGATCATGCTTTTGGGGCACTGGATTGAGATGCGCTCGGTGCAAAACGCGCAAGGGGCGTTGAAAGAACTTTCAAAGCTCCTGCCCGATCAGGCCGAAGTGTTGCGGGGCGACAAAACCGAAATCATCGCTCTCGGCCAACTTAAGGTCGGCGATGTCGTGCTCGTAAAACCCGGCGCGAAGATACCGGCCGACGGCGCGATCATCGAGGGCCGTTCCGATCTCAACGAGTCGATCATTACCGGCGAATCGAAGCCGATCGAAAAGACTCGGGGCGATACGGTCATCGCCGGGAGCGTTAACGGCGACGGCAGTTTGAAGGTCGAGATTGAGAACATAGGGGAAAAGACATTTCTTGCGGGAGTCGCGCGTCTTGTCGCGGACGCTCAGGCCTCCAAATCGCGATTGCAGATGCTTTCAGACCGCGCCGCTTTTTATCTGACTCTCATCGCCATCGGCGCCGGTTCCGCCACGTTTCTCGTATGGATACTGCTCGGCGCGGGCATAGCGACCGCGACCGAGCGATTGGTAGCGGTCCTCGTCATCGCGTGTCCGCATGCGCTCGGTCTCGCCATTCCGCTGGTTGCGGCTATCTCAACGACGATGGCTGCCCGGAACGGACTTTTAATCAAGCAGCGCTCGGCGCTTGAATCGGCCCGCGCTATCGATACCGTCCTTTTCGACAAAACAGGCACGCTCACCGAAGGAAATTTCTCGGTCACTTCGGCTTCCGATGAAGCCATTAGAGCCGCCGCAGCGGTAGAGAAAGAATCAGAGCACCCGATCGCCAAAGCCATCGTGGCCGAGGCGCGAAAGCGCGGCCTTGCAATTGCATCGGCACAGGAGTTCAAACGCTTGGCGGGTACCGGCGCGCAGGCGGTCGTGGACGGCAAAACGGTCTTTGTCGGCCACCGCGACGGCATGGATATCCTCGTCGAGGTTGAGGGCGTCTCGCTCGGCGCTATCAAACTCGCCGATACCGTCCGGGTCGAGGCCAAGGAAGCCCTGCGGACGCTCCGCGCTCAGGGCGTATCGATAGCGATGATCACCGGCGATTCGGAGGAGGTTGCGGCGGAAGTCGCGCGAGAGCTTGGCATCACGCAGTACTTTGCGCGCGTTCCTCCGGAAGAGAAGTCTCAGAAAGTAAAACTTCTCCAATCGCAGGGCAAAAAGGTCGCCATGGTCGGCGACGGAGTGAACGACGCGCCCGCTCTCTCTCAAGCCGATATCGGTATCGCTATCGGCGCCGGTACCAATGTCGCCATTGAATCCGCAGGAATTATCCTCGTGAGGAACGATCCGCGGGATATTCCTAAGATCTTTAACCTCTCGCGTCTCACCTACGACAAGATGATCCAGAATTTATTGTGGGCCACCGGCTACAATGCGGTCGCCCTGCCGCTTGCAGCCGGCGCGCTCGCTTCACAGGGTATCGTGCTCCAGCCGGCTTTAGCCGCGGTATTCATGTCGGCAAGCACTGTCATTGTCGCCTTCAATGCAGTACTATTGAGGAACAAGGCGTTATAAACCAATAACCGAATTCTTATGATGTGGGGATATGGATATGGAAACGGGATGATGGGCTACAGCCTATTCGGGGTGTTCTTTTCGCTCATCTGGTTTGTGCTCATGGTAGTCATCGCAGTGGCTCTCATACGGTGGATTGTCGGAGGCAGGCACGGACACCACTGGATGGACAGGGGCGCAACGGCTCTCGACATCCTGAAGGAGCGCTACGCAAAGGGTGAGATCGACAAGAGCGAGTTTGAGGAAAAGAAGAAGGATCTCATCTGAATCCGCCAGGATTCCCAAGACGATACGCCGGTATCTTTGAATGGATCTTGCCAACCACATACTGCCAGTGTTTTCTCACATCGGCGTCTGGGGGTATTGGTTGGTGCTGTTCCTCTCTTTTGCCGAATCGGTCGTTCTCGCCGGCGAGGTGATACCGGGGTCGACGTTGCTCATTTTTATCGGGTTTTTGTCCGCACAGGGCATATTGGATATTGGCGATCTCATCTGGTTTGCCGCGATCGGAGCGATTCTCGGCGATGGCCTGAGCTACTACCTCGGCACCAAGGGCACAAACTTCTTTCGTAATGAAAATAGATTCCTGAAAACGACCCACCTGGAACGGGGGCAACGATTTTTCAAAAAGCACGGAGACAAAAGCATTTTTCTGGGGAGATTCGTAGGATTTCTGCGGCCGATCGTTCCATTTGTCGCGGGTCTTTCCGAGATGGATCTGAAACGGTTTTTGTTCTGGAATATCACCAGCGCCTTCTTGTGGGCCGCCTCGCATCTCCTGCTCGGGTATTTCTTCGGCAGCGCGTTTGCCGCTATTGAGACATGGGGAACGCGCGTCAGCTACGGTATCGGATTGCTCCTCCTTTTCCTCTTGGCGCTCTACGGGATCAGGGTGTTTATCATCCGGCATGGCTACCGCATCGGCGTGTTCGCCCGATCGGTGTACGCATCGGTAAAAACTGCGGTCAGGACGAATCCTGAGGTACAGAGATTCGTGCAACAGCATCCGCGTTCTTTCGCTTTCCTCGGCAAGCGCTTCGACCGGACTTCCTTTACCGGGCTTTCCCTCACGCTCATCGCCGCCGGTCTTCTCTATCTGTTCTTCGCTTTCCTCGGCGTCGTTCTCGCGGTCAGCACCTCGGGCTCGATCGTGGCGGCGGATATCCGGGTCGCGGACCTCTTCGAGTATTTCCGCAGCCCGGAAGTCACGAAGGTATTCTTGTGGATTACGGTCCTCGGCATCTGGCAGATGGTCGTTTTCGTCGCCCTCATCGCATCGGTCATTTTCTGGTTATGGAGGAAAAAAGATTACATCGCCTATCTTTGGCTGGCGCTCGGCGTCGACGGATTATTAAGTTTTCTCACAAAGATCGCCGTGCATCGCGCGCGCCCCGAGCAGGCGGTCTATCTCGAACACTCATATTCTTTCCCCAGCGGGCATGCGATGGTTTCCGTGGTTTTGTACGGGTTCCTCGCCTACGCGCTTCTCCGCCTCAAGGGCTGGCGGCGGAAGGTGAATGTCTTTTTCGCTTGGCTCGTTATCGTTCTCGCAATCGGATTCAGCCGTTTGTATCTGGGGGTGCACTATCTGAGCGATGTGTGGGCGGGCTATCTTCTCGGGCTTCTCATCCTGACCGTGGCTATCACCGCTCACAGATGGCGTGAGTCAAAAAAAGGAAAAGGCGCGGATGAGGAATGGACCTCGTCGTTGGGGGTCAAAACGACAACGTTCGCGGTTCTTCTTGTGGGCGTTCTTGGGTACGCGTACATCGCCATGCATTATCAGCCGCGGCTCGCGACTCCCGCGCAGCCGTCCGTCGAATACGTCTCCGGCGATATCGGGGCGTACTTTGCCACGCACCCCATTCCAAAATATTCGGAGACGCTTTTGGGCGCTCCGCAGGAGCCGCTCGGGTTTATCTTCCTTGCCAAGGA
Source organism: bacterium (assembly GCA_021836725.1). GTDB lineage: Bacteria > Patescibacteriota > Minisyncoccia > Phycocordibacterales > Phycocordibacteraceae > C7867-001. The sequence continues at coordinate 4,269 of JAKBHL010000011.1, read as the reverse complement.
CGACGGTTCCCTCGTTCGGGATTTTGAAAGGGCCTCATGGGTTCCTGCCGATCGGGTAAGCATCGCATCGGTGCTGCATGCCGCGGAGGCCGCTCTCACCAACGGCCAGTACCTGCGAGCTCCCATAACTCCGACTTTCTGGAATGCCGCCGTCAATGACTTCGGTTTCGAACGGCCGACCTCCGCGAATGTCCTCAAGGATCGGCACCATATCCGTATCTGGAAGACAAACCTCCGTCAGGACGGGTATGCCGTGTACGTCGGCGTCGCAAGCCTTGATCAGGGGTATAAATGGCTTATCACGCACAACATCAATCCGGACATAGACTCCGAAAGGAAATTCGTGAAGAACTCTTTGGAATCCGCCGGTGTCGTGAGCGGCGCGCAAGAGATACAGTTCGTTCCTCCGATCCTCGGCGCGAATTTTGCCGCCGAACCGTTCTTCACCGACGGCAAAATCGACATACTTTATCTGCGGTAAAAGAAACCGCCCGTCCCCGCGACAGGGTTGATGGGGCATTCCCGATTCCGGTAACAAGAGTATACTGGTCTCCATGAAGGGCTTCCTTCTCGGCGCGCTTCTCATCCTCCTGATCGGCATCGGCGGTTTCGCATATCGCAGCGCGGTCGAGTATTCGACGCAACCGATCGCCTGCCCGTTTGACGCGGAAATCTGCCCGGACGGCACCTCGGTCTCTCGTACCGGCCTTTCGTGCACGTTTCCCGCATGCCCGCCCCCGAATGTCTCGCTTGCGAATGTCAATATCGCTTTCGCGATCCCGCAAGGTTTCGCACCCATGGCGCTGCCCGACCCCTCAAGCGTTGCCGCCTATGAGATGGCGAGCACCTCCGCTTCAAGCACCGCCGCTATCATCATTCGCCGGTACAGCATTGACGCGTCCTCGACTGCGCTCGCCGTCATCCAGCAGACGGCAATCAATCCCGTATCGGGTACGCCGGCGCCCATCACGGCTTTTTCCTCGACCTTTCTCGGCACGCACCGTTTTACCGTCGTCTCGCTCGAGCGTTCCGGAGGCACCGTCGATACGGCGTACTACCTTGCGCGCGGCACGGACGTACTGCGTTTTGATGCCATTGATACCGGCGTCGTGAATTGGACCGATCCGAATCTCAATATCTCGGTCCTTCCAGCGCGCGAAGCGCTCCGGAAGCTCCTCACCACGCTCGTAGGATAAGTTTTAAGGGCGTCCTCCCACGGTGCTATAGTGCGGGTATACAATCCGTAACCTGCTTTCGCTATGAACAACGATCCTCTTCATGAAATCTTCGGCAACGGCGGCGTGCGCATCGCGCTTATCGGCGCGCTTTCCATCCTATCGCTCTTCTTGCTCGCCAAGACCATGAGCATCGCGGAAAATTTCGGCCGGCCGTCGCATCCGGCGACAGACGTCGTTACCGTATCCGGTTCCGGACAGGCGACTCTCGCGCCGGATGTCGCGCGCGTTTCCTTCACGGTCGAAAATACCGCTACGGCCGTGAGCGACGCGCAAGCCGCAACCACAAAACAGGCGAATGCCGCGCTCTCTTTCGTGCAAGCGCAGGGCATCGCTGGCAAGGACGTGAAGACGCTCTCCTACAGCATCTCGCCGCAGTACGCGTATCCGAATCCGTGCACGTCGGGCACGCTCTGTCCAGCGTATACCGGCACACCGAAACTTACCGGCTACCAGGTCGCCGAGACGATCCAGGTGACGGTTCACAATCTTTCCGCAGTCGGCGCGCTTTTGAACGGGCTCGGCAAGCTTTCCGTGCAGAATGTGCAGGGTCCGGCATTTGCGCTTAGCGATCCGACAGCCGGATATGACGCCGCGCGCGCCGATGCGATTGCGAAAGCCAAAGCGCAAGCGGCGCTTCTGGCCAAACAGCTCGGCGTCTCGCTCGGCAAGATCGTGAACTTCAGCGAATCTTCAGGCACTCCCTATCCGATGGCGTACGACATGCGCAGTGCGAACGCGCAATCGGCCGCAACGACGCCAAACGTGCCCGTCGGCGTGAATACGTACACCGCGTCGGTCTCGATTACGTACGAGATCCGCTAATGCGGATAAAAAACGACCCCACTTGCGTGGGGTCGTCAGGAGGTACCGGTATCAGGCGGCGAACTGCTTTTTCAGGCTCGCCGCGAAATCCGCGATGATTTTGTCTGCGGCAGTCTGATTCGCTGTATTGAAGTTCCCGGTCATATTGACCGCGATATCAATCGCGCGCCTGCTCGCATCAAGCCGGATGCGCACGGTCGTTGCGTCAGCTTTGCCGATAAGGACGCCCAGTCCGAAATTTGACTGGCGCGTGAACAGCACTTCATTCTTTGTGCGACTCACGCCGCCCACTTGATAGCCGAGTTCCTTGCCGACAGCGAGCGCGCCGTCCACGAAACTCGTGGTCGGCGGGAGGGCGTACGGCAGCGCGATGGTGCGCTGATCCGCCGCGCTTTGGTTGGGGCTTGCGATGATGCCGACGGGAGCGCAAGCGGTCATGCCGAGCAAAAGTACGGTTGCAGCCATGAAGAGAAACAAGGTGGATTTCATGACAGAGATCCTCTGGAGACAGCGGTACCGTTCAAGCGTTTCCGGCACGGATTCGCCACGGCGGAAAATTGCCCAGGAATTGAGCCGTTTTCTGCCGGGGCGGATACTCCACCTCGCAAAGCGAGACTTTCCCTGCCCAGTCATATCACCCCAGTGGAGATTGTCAACACACTTGACGTAGTTTTATCTCCATACTATGCTTCCGATATTGAAAGCCCGCAGGGCTTTTTTATTTGCCAAGCAACCCTTCATGTACGCACTCATAGCCTATCTGAAACACGTTCGCGAGGAGTTCGCTCATATCGTCTGGCCGACGAACCGGACAGCGCTCGCGCATACGCTGGTCGTCATCTTCATCGCGGTCGTGATGGCGGTTTTGATAGGTCTTCTCGACTACTTGTTCGGTTCCGTGGTGAGCCGCATCGCCGGCGGCTGATCTTCTTTCATAAATACTTCTATGGATGAACTAGACTATAGGGAGAACGCAGAAATGAGCCTGCCGGAAGAAGCGGGTATGGCAGATATCGCGCCGTCATTGCGCAAGGAAATACGCGATGAGACGGCGCTTCGCGAGGAAGACGCCCGCTGGTATACCATACATACCTACGCCGGATACGAAAACGCCGTGGAGCGCAATCTCAAACAGCGCATCGAATCTCTCGGCATGGAAGGGAAGATATTCGAAGTGATCGTCCCGACCGAAAAGAAAATCCGCGTCAAAGGCGGCAAGCGCGTCATCGAAGAAGAAAAAATCTATCCGGGCTACATTCTCGTGCGCATGATCGTCGATGACGATTCGTGGTTTGTCGTCCGCAACACGCCGCGCGTTACCGGTTTTGTCGGTTCCGGCAATACGCCGGTGCCGATGGAAGAAGGCGAAGTCGCTTCGCTCATGAAGCGCATGACGGCGGAGGCGCCCAAACACCGCATCGATCTCGTGAAAGACGACCCGATTGTCATCGCCGATGGTCCTTTCAAGGATCTTGAGGGCAAGGTGGGCGAGATCGATGAAGATCGCGGGAAGGTGAAAGTCATGGTCTCGATGTTCGGGCGCGAGACGCCCGTCGAGCTGGATTTTTTGCAAATAAGGAAACTGTAAGGTACAGTCGCATCTATCTATGGCTACCGTAGTAAAAAAGATAAAGCTCCAGATTCCGGGCGGCGCGGCGACGCCGGCTCCTCCGGTGGGCACCGTGCTTGGCCCCGCGGGCGTAAACATCGGCCAATTCGTTACCCAGTTCAACGAAGCGACGAAAGAGAAGCGGGGAATCATCATACCGGTTGAATTGTCGGTGTACGATGACCGATCGTTCACCTTTATCCTGAAGAATCCGCCCGCTTCGCGCCTTATCCTGAAAGCGCTCGGTATCGAGAAGGGCTCGAGCAAGGCACCGCAACAGAAAGCGGGAACGCTCACCAAGGCGCAGGTCGCCCAGATCGTAGCGGAAAAGATGCCGGATATGAATGCCGGGAGCCCCGAAGCCGCGGCGCGCATCATCGAGGGCACCGCGCGCTCGATGGGGGTGGACGTTAAATAAATAACGTCCACCGGCCGCAGGCTGACGAGCCGAGGCGGGCCCGCGCAAATTTTCAGCAGAAAATTATGCGTGGGTGGACGTTAAATAAATAACGTCCACCGGCCGCAGGCTGACGAGCCGAGGCGGGCCCGCGCAAATTTTCAGCAGAAAATTATGCGTGGGTGGACGTTAAATAATCCCGA
>JAKBHL010000001.1 GCA_021836725.1 bacterium | reverse complement strand
CGCGCGCGTTCAACCGTCTTCGGCCCGTCCGAACGGGCCTCCGAAAGGACGAAAGCCCGCTGGTTCCGCAAAGTCGAGCGGCTTGCGCGAAACGGCAAGTAGCCCTAGGGTGCACTGATGCTGAAGATAGGAATCGTCGGATTGCCGAACGTGGGGAAGTCCACGCTTTTTAATGCGCTCACCAAAGCGGCCGTGCCGGCAGAAAATTATCCTTTCTGCACCATCGATCCCTCGGTCGGCGTCGTCGGCGTTCCCGATGCCCGGCTTGCCGAGCTCGCGGAATTTTCCACAAGCGAGAAAGTCATACCGGCGGCGATAGAATTCGTGGATATCGCCGGACTCGTCGCGGGCGCCGCGCAGGGCGAAGGTCTCGGCAACCAATTCCTTGCGCATATTCGCGAGACCGATGCGATCCTTCAGGTCGTGCGGTTTTTCGATGATCCCGCGGTGCTTCATGTTGACGGGACCGTCGAGCCCTACAAAGACATAGAGATAATCAATATGGAGCTTATGCTCGCGGATGCGGAGCAAGTGCGCAAACGCCGCGATAAGCTTGAGCGCGATATCGCGACGGGCGTAAAAGACGCTTCCGCGCTCGATGCCGCGCTCGCAAAATTGGAACAGGGTTTTGCCGCCGGGAAGCTCGCGCTCCATGCGGGACTTACCGATGAAGAACGCAAGCGCATCGCCCACATGAATCTGCTCACGATGAAACCGATCGTGTATGCGCTCAATCGGAAAAGCGGCGGGCATAATCTCGACGAACTTGCCGACGGACGCGCCGCTCGGGCATACGAGATCATCGCGGCGCTCGGATCGCGTTTCGTCATGGTTGATGCGGCGACCGAACGAGAGTTGAATGACGTCGCGGACGCGGACCGCGCGAGCTTCCGCCAGGAACTCGGCGTTCACGAAGACGGTCTCGCAGACCTCATCCGGGGCGCCTACGCTACACTCGGCCTCATCTCGTTCTTTACGACCGGCGAAAAGGAAACGCGCGCATGGACGATACCGCAGGGCAGCACCGCGCCGCGCGCGGGAGCCGCGATTCACAACGATTTCGCGGAAAAATTCATTCGGGCCGAAGTCATTTCCGCGCGCGACCTGCTCGCCTCCGGCAGCTGGGCCGCCGCGCGCGAAGCGGCGAAAGTACGGACGGAAGGGAAAGAATACGAAGTCGCCGACGGCGACGTCATGATCTTCCTGCACGGGTAACATCGGTGCTTCGAGCGACGTACGCATGGTATAATCCCGCGCATATGGAACCAACCGCACCGCAGCGTCCGAAGTTTGTCCGCTGGGCGCTCCTCATCGGCATCGTCGTCATCCTGAACGTCTTTTTTAACGTGCTCGTGTCTATCGCGTTTCCCGCGCCGGCATACGAAGCTTACTGTCCGACCGGTCAGACGGTGCAGTCGTACGACACTCAGCAATCCTGCATCGCAAACGGCGGGCAGTGGACGGACACGCCTGCGAGACAGACACCTGCTCCCGGCGTCTCGGCTCCGACCGGATATTGCGATGCGCAGTATACGTGCCGCCTGTCATATACGCATGCGCAGGAACTCCATGCGCGGGATGCGTTTATAGCTTTCGTAGTCCTCGGCGTGGCCGTCCTCGTTCTCGGATTGCTGCCGCTCGGCTCTTCCATCGTGTCCTCAGGCCTTTCCTACGGCGGCGTTATCGCGCTCGTCATCGGTTCGATGGAATACTGGGGCAGCGCGGGGAAGTGGATACGGCTCGCAATCGCCGCCGCCGGTCTTCTCGCACTGCTCTATATCGGCTGGCGCCGCTTTCGCGATTAGCCCCTCTTCCGCGCCATGGCGTATGATCATCGCGAGATAGAAAAAAAAGCTCAGGAAAAGTGGACCGGGCTTGATCTCTACCGCGCCGATCTTTCAGACGATACCAGGGAGCCGTACTATCTCCTCGCAGAATTTCCGTACCCTTCGGGAGATCTGCACATCGGTCACTGGTACGCGTTTGCCGTCACTGACATATATGCGCGCATGCTACGGCTGCGCGGCAGGAACGTCCTTTTCCCGATCGGTTTCGACGCGTTCGGCCTGCCTGCCGAGAACGCGGCGATAAAGCATGGTCTCGATCCCTCGGAATGGACCTATAAGAACATCGCCCGCATGCGCGCTCAGCTCATCTCGATGGGCGCGTCTTTCGATTGGTCCAAAGAAGTCCTTACCTGCGACCCGGGCTACTACCAATGGACGCAATGGCTTTTTACGAAACTTTTTGAACAGGGGCTTGCCGAACGCCGAGCGGCACCGGTTAAATGGTGTCCGAAAGATCAGACCGTGCTCGCCAATGAACAGGTGATTGACGGCCGTTGTGAGCGTTGCGGAACCGAGGTGGAGGAAAAGAGGCTTACGCAATGGTTCCTTAAGATCACCGACTATGCCGAACGCCTGCTCGAAGGTCTCGCCGAGCTTCCGTGGCGCGAAGAGATAAAAGAGGCTCAGCGCGCGTGGATCGGCAAGAGCGAAGGCGCCTATCTCGAATTTCCGATTCCACATCGCGATGAAAAAATAAAAGTGTTCACGACGCGGCCGGATACCGTATATGGCGCGACGTATGTGGTGCTCGCGCCCGAACACCCGCTTCTTGAGACGATCCTGGCGTCGGTCCAAAACGTCGATGCGGTTCGCGCGTATATACGCGATACGAAGCGCAAAACCGAACGTGAACGGAGCGAAAACAAAGAGAAAACCGGCGTGAAGCTCGAAGGCGTTCTGGCGATCAATCCGGCAACCAAAGAAGAGATACCGGTCTACGTCGCCGATTACGTTCTCGGCTCCTATGGCACCGGCGCAGTGATGGCGGTCCCTGCGCACGACGAGCGCGATGCCGAATTTGCGCACGCATTCAATCTGCCGGTGCTCGAAGCTCAACCCGCATCGTGGGACGCCATCACGATGATGGGCGGCGAACGCGTAACGCACTATCGCATCCGGGATTGGCTCGTTTCCCGCCAACGGTACTGGGGCTGCCCGATTCCCATCGTCTACGATCCCTCCGGAAAGCCGCACGCGGTTCCCGCCGAGCATTTGCCGTGGCTTTTGCCGACCGATGTCGATTTCAAACCGACGGGAGAAGCTCCGCTTGCTTCTTCGAAGGAACTCAAGGAACGCGTGACGAGGATTTTCGGCGAAGGCTGGACGCCCGAGTACGATACACTCGACACCTTCGTCGATTCTTCGTGGTATTTCTTTCGCTATCTTGATCCGAAAAATCCTCATGATTTTTCCGATGCCGTGCTCATGAAAAAATGGCTGCCGGTCGATCGCTACTCCGGCGGGAGCGAGCACACGACGATGCACGTACTCTACGCGCGATTTTTCACGAAAGCGCTCTACGACCTGGCGCTCGTACCAATCGAAGAACCTTTTCATGAGCGTTTCAATCGCGGCCTCATCCTGGGTCCTGACGGGCAGAAGATGAGCAAATCAAAAGGAAATGTCGTAAACCCGGACGATTTCGTCGCCACCTATGGCGCGGATGCGGTGCGCTTGTATCTCGCGTTTGTCGGCCCCTACAACGAACCCGGGAACTATCCGTGGAACCTCGACGGCGTCGCCGCCATGCGTAAATTCCTGGAACGCGTCGTGCGCCTTATGGAGCGCGCTCGGGAAGAGGCCCCGACGCCGGATTCCGTCGCAGAGTCCGTCGCGCGCACGAGCGCGAAAATCGCCGCAGACGGCGATCGATTCAAATTCAACACCGGCATTGCCGCCCTCATGACGCTCCTGAATGCATTTGAGGACACGCCGCCTCCGACAGCCGCGCTGCGCGCGTTCATCATTATGCTGGCTCCTTTCGCGCCGCATCTTTCCGAACATCTCTGGGAGAAGCTCGGCGGAGAAGGAAGCGTGCATCAGGCATCGTGGCCCGCCGCGAGCCGTGCGACTGTGCAGGAGAGCGAGGTGGCGGTACAGGTCAACGGCAAACGCCGCGGGTCAGTGCGTCTGCCGCTTGCCGCTTCCGAAGAGGATGCTGCGCGCGCCGCGCGAGCGCTTCCGGCGGTTACCGCGGCGCTTGCCGGAAAGGACCCTGCGCGCACCGTCTACGTGCCGGGCAAGATCATCAATCTCGTATCGTAGTTTAGGAGAATCTTGACTGTTTCCGAGGTACTTGCTATAAATTATACCACATGACCAGGGTTCTTACAGCAGGGGAGGCCAGGAAGAAGCCAAGGGCGACTCGACCCGTCTCTTTTTCTTTTGATAGCGCGGCACTCGTAAAACAACTCCTTGCCGCGGCTCCGGAACGTGCCCGCAGCATCCTCGTGCGCCGTTTCGGTCTCGGTACAAACCAAAAACGTGAGACGCTTGAAGCGATCGGCGACCGCTCCGGCATCACGCGCGAACGCGTACGGCAGATCGAGGCCGCCGGTCTCGACGCGATTCGCGCCAGCAAAGCGTTTGCGGAGGCGCGCGCCGCATTCGAGGAGATCGCGCGCTCCGTCGAGGCGCTCGGCGTTATCGTGCCTGAGGAAGCGCTCATGCGCGCGCTCGGGAAAGACGAGAAAAACCGCAACCAGTTCCGCTTCCTTCTCATGCTTGATTCGGCATTCCTTCGCGAACGCGAAACGAATGATTTCCTCGCGCGCTGGCATATCGACAGCGCCACGGCAAAACATATCCATGAAGCGCTCTCGCGGCTCTATGCCTCGCTCGGCGATAATGACGTCGTCTCCGAGGCGGAACTGCTCGATCGTTTCCTCGACGAGCTCAAGAGCGTCAATGACGCCTACAAGAACGAGGAGGTTTTGAAACGCTGGCTCTCGCTCTCCAAGCACATCGGGAGCAATCCTCTTGCCGAATGGGGCCGCGTGAGCGCGCCGGCCATCCGCGTCAAAGGCATCCGCGATTACGCCTATCTTGCCATCAAGCGCCACGGCTCTCCGATGCACTTTTCCGCAGTCGCGAAAGCCATTAGCACGCTCTTTTCGAAAAAGGCGCACATCGCTACCACGCATAACGAGCTCATCAAAGACCCGCGTTTCGTCCTCGTCGGACGCGGGCTCTATGCACTCACCGAGTGGGGGTATACCCCGGGCGTCGTACGCGATGTCATCCGCGAGGTCCTTCTTGAAAAAGGCCCGATGAAAAATGACGAGGTCATCAAGCACGTGAAGCGCGCGCGATTCGTGAAAGACAATACCATCTTGGTCAACCTCAACGATCCTCGTTATTTCAAGCGCATGAAAGACGGCCGTTATACGGCGGTCTAGAAGAACTCATTTCAAAACCTCATATCCCCGCGAGAGGTATGCGGCAGAAAGAGGCTTACGGAGCGCGACGGCGTAAGTTCGAGCCGCTTTTTGAGCACAAAAAGACGGCGTACTCCTTTCTGTCGCATACCCGAGCGGAGAGCTTTAAAGTGAGTTCTGATACTTTCTCTATAAACACGATGCGCCCGCCGCGTGGCGAGCGCATCGTGTTTGTTGCTATACTTCACGTATCCATGTTTCCGTTTCTCCACACGCTTGAGGAGCGAATGAAAAAGCTCAAAGAGAAACTCGGCCTTCGCCTGATGCCCTGGCCGCTTTTCCTGCTCGGTCTTACGCTTCTTCTGGTCTCGTTCGTATTCATGCCGCATGTGGTCGAGCTCGCGCTTTCTCTGGCGCTTTTCATGGCGCCCCTGTGGCTGCCGATCCTGATTGTCGGAGGCGCATGGACGCTCTGGGTCATTCTCAGGCGTTCCGAGTTCATCGCCGCGCAGAACTACATGCTCCTTGAGATAAAACCGCCGCGCGGCCTCGAAAAGACTCCGCTTGCGATGGAAGCGGTGCTCTCCGGCATGCATCTCGCCCCGGGCGAAGCTACATGGTACAAAAAGTACATTGTAGGTGCGATGCGGCCCTGGTGGTCTCTTGAGATAGCGTCCTTGGAGGGCCAGGTGCATTTTTTCATATGGACGCGCACGGGCTTCCGTCGGGTCATCGAGGCACAGATGTATGCACAGTACCCGGGCGTGCAAATAGTCGAAGCGACCGATTACACGCGCCTTATCACCGCGAAGTCCGAAGACTGGAGCATCTGGGGCTGTGATTTTGCGCATACGGATAAAGATCCCGTGCCAATCAAAACCTATGTCGAATACGGGCTCGACAAAGTGCAGAAAGAGCACGAGCAAATCGACCCGCTCGCAAACCTCATCGAATTCATGGGCTCGATGAAAAAAGGCGAACATCTCTGGCTCCAGTTCATCATCCGCGTTCACAAAGGCGAGAAATATGGCAAGCTCAACAGCGAAGGCAAAGCCTACACCTGGAAGGATGAGGCGAAAGGGCTGGTGGATGAGATCCGCAAAGCGACGCGCGATCCCTATGTCGATCCGGCGACCGGGGAAGAGCGGCCGGGGTTCCCGAATCCGACCAAAGGCCAATCGGAGAAAATCGCCGCCATAGAACGCAATGTCTCGAAATTCGGTTTCGACGTGGGCGTGCGCGGAGTGTACCTTGCGCGGCCGGACGTGTTCGATCCGATCGTCATTTCCGGCCTCACCGGTATTTTCAAGCAATTCTCCTCGGAAGGATGGAACGGTTTTAAGCCGAGCGGCTGGATGACCGAGTTCGATGATTATCCCTGGGAGCTCGGCGTCAACCGGCTCAAAGAGAAATATCGCCGCTGGCTCGTCGAGGCGTACCGCCGCCGGCAGTTTTTCTATGACCCTTTCAAGAAAGACGCGATGGTCATGAGCACCGAAGAGCTCGCGACCGTCTTCCACATCCCGTCGCGCGCTATTACGACGCCGAGCCTCACGCGCATCCAGTCGGCGACGAGCGAGGCGCCCTCGAATCTGCCGGTTTGACTATGGATTTCTTCAGACGTTTCCTCTCGGCAATGGTATCGGCATTTGAATTCCATCTCGCGCGTTTTTCCCGCGTATGGATAGCGACGCTCGTGGCGCTCGGCGTCGTTCTCGGCGGCGGATACGTCTTTACCGCGCCGCCCTCGGGATTCTCTCCGCAGGATGTGGTTATCGCGCGCGGGGCTTCCGTGTCCGCCGTCGCGCAGGAGCTCGCCGATGCGCATATCGTCGCCTATCCTATGGCCTTGCGCATCGTGCTACGCATCGGAGGCGACGAGAATAAGATACAGGCGGGTACGTATCGCTTCAGCGCGGCTGAGAACCTGTTCACCGTTATTGGCCGGCTCCTCACGGGCGCGTACGGCATCCCGCCGGTGCGGATCACCTTTTTTGAAGGAACGACCGTGCGAGAAATGGCAACACGCGTCGCGGCCGCATTCCCCGGGATATCCGCCGCCGATTTCAGCGCAGCAGGGCATCCGTATGAAGGATACCTGTTTCCCGACACCTATCTTTTTTCTCCGTCTGCGGATGCGGCGTCGATCGTCGCGGCGATGCGCGCGAATTTCAATGCGAAGATACAACCGCTCTCCGCCGACATACAAGCGTCCGGCCACTCGCTTTCCGACATCGTCATCATGGCGTCTTTGGTCGAGAAAGAGGCCCGTTCAAAGGACGCAAAACGCATGGTCGCAGGCATCCTTTGGAATCGTCTGCGGCGCGGAATGCCGCTCCAGGTGGACTCGGTTTTCGGCTACATTTACGGACGGAGCACTTATGCGCCCTCTCTTGCGGACTTGCGAGTGAATTCGCCCTACAATACGTACCTCCACAAAGGTCTTCCGCCGGGCCCGATCGATAATCCCGGTCTCAATTCCCTTAAGGCCGCGGCCAATCCGGCAAAAACGAACTATCTTTATTACCTCACCGGTACGGACGGACGCATGCACTACGCAATGACCTATGCCGAACACCAGGCCAATCGTAGAAAATACCTGCCGTAACGGTTAGAAAATGGTTAGAACCCATCTCAACCCCCCGCTCGGGTATGCGACAGAAAGGAGTACGCCGTCTTTTTGTGCTCAAAAAGCGGCTCGAACTTACGCCGTCGCGCTCCGTAAGCCTCTTTCTGCCGCATACCCAAGCGGGTTTTTGAAATGAGTTATAGAATGCGCCGATGGATGTCCGCGGGAAGAACATATACGTCGGTCTTTCCGGCGGGGTCGATTCAGCCGCGTCGGCCGCTCTTTTGAAACGTGCGGGCGCGCGGGTGACCGGCGTATTTATCAAGGGATGGTACCCGCCGGGCATGCCCTGCACCTGGGCGCAGGAACGGCGGGACGCCATGCGGGTAGCGGCGCGGCTTCAGATATCTTTCCATACCCTTGACGCGAGTGCTGAGTACAAGAAAAATGTCATCGACTATCTGCGCGATGAATACCGCGCGGGACGGACGCCCAATCCGGACGTCATGTGCAACAGGGAAGTGAAGTTCGGCGTGTTCCATCGGTACGCGCGCGCGGAGGGTGCCGACTATATCGCGACGGGGCATTACCTCTCCGGCGAGAAAGATCAGCGTTATTTCCTCTGGGCGGTGCCGCCGGCGATTATAGCGCAGACCGTCTTTCCGGTGGGAGATATGGAGAAGGATGAGGTGCGCGCGCTTGCGAAACGTTTCGGGCTCCCCGTTGCGCAGAAGAAAGACAGCCAAGGCGTTTGTTTTCTCGGGAACATCTCAGTTGATGAATTCCTGCGCGAGGAGTTCGGCGAAAGGTCCGGTCGCGCGCTCGACGGGAAAGGCGCCCTGGTGGGGATGCATGACGGGGCGCTGCTGTACACGCTCGGGGAACGCGTTTCGCTGAGAGAAACGCGCGAGATCGGCCCATGGTTTGTGCGCGCAAAAGATATCGAGAAAAATGAGCTCACGGTCGGAAGAACGCCGCTTCAAGAACGGGTTTTCGATCACGGGGAAGTTTTATTTACCGATGCAAACTGGTTTCGACAGCCGGACGGCGTCGTCGAGGCGCAGTGCCGCTACCGCGGCAAACGCACCGAAGGGCGCATAGAAAAAAATCGTTTTACGAGCGCCCTGCCGTTCCCCGAGATTCCCGCCCCGGGGCAATCGATCGTTTTTTACCAAAATGACGAACTCGTAGGCGGTGGTATCATTGCCGCATGAACCACACACGCCTCTGGATCGCTGCGGCTATCATCGCGCTTATCGTAATCGCCAGCTTCGTCCTTTCGGTGCCGCATACCCGCGAGGTAGCGGTAACGATACATGCGCCGGCGGCACCCGCGAGCGTCCCGGTTGTCACGTTACAGGATGCGTTTAAGAAAAATTTGCACACTATCACCGGCTCCATCGAAGCGTCCGACGCATGCGTCATCGTCACCGCGAATGCGACGGTGACCGGGACCGCCTCGAGTACGCAGAAAATTCTCGTCACGATCTCCATGCCGAGCGATACCGGAGGCGTCTGCCTGCAGTTACCGACACCCATGAGTTTTAAGACGACCGTCAGCGCGCCGGAAGGCCTCCCGCTTATCGCTACGGTGAACGGCATCGCCGCTTCCACCACCGCTCCATGACATTGCCGACGATCGTCAAAGCGGACGGATCAAGCGAGATTTTCAATCCCGCGCGTCTCGCCGATTCCTTGCGCAGGGCTGGGGCAGGTATGCACACCGCGGAGCGCATCGCCGAAACGATTACCGCTACCGTCACGCCCGGTGCGGCCTCGAAAGAAATCTACGCGCGCGCTTTCGCCCTATTGCGCAGAGAAGCGCGCCCCGTTGCCGCCCGTTATGCGCTCCGGCGCGCGCTCTTGGAGCTTGGCCCTTCGGGCCACCCGTTTGAAGACTTCATCTCGCATCTGTATCGCGCGGAAGGGTGGCGCGTTGAAACGCGCAAGATACTCCAAGGAAAATGCGTGCCGCACGAGACTGACTTCTATGCATCGCATCCCGAACGTAACGAGTATCTCGCCGCCGAGCTCAAATACCATAACGATCCCGGCTACAAAACCGATTTGAAAATCGCACTCTACGTGAAGAGCCGTTTCGATGATATTTTCGCCTGCGATCCCGCGGTGCGGACCTGTCCGATCGATCGCGGGCTTCTGGTCACGAACACGAAATTCACGTCCGAAGCCATCGCGTACGCGACATGCGCCGGCGTTGAATTGCTCGGGTGGGGCTATCCGGCGGACAACAGTCTCTTCATGCGCATGAGCCGGGCAAAGATATATCCGATCACCGCGCTCACTCATCTTGCGCGCGCGGAAAAACGGCTTCTCATCGAGCAAGGCGTTATCGCCGTGGATGAAGTACTGGAGGATCGCCGGACGCTTGACGCGCTGCGCCTTCCGAGCGGACGCATCGGCAAGATCCTCGCCGAGGCGGAAGGCCTTCTTGCACTTCCTCATCAGCCGTATGGTACTGTTTCCCCATGAAGAGACCTTTCTCCACAACCTCCTTTGCCGCAGGTCTCGTACTCGGTGTCGTGCTCGCGAGCGCATGGTTTCTCGGCAATCAAAACGCCTCTGCGCCGCCTCCTTCCTCGGCGCCCGTTGCGACAAGCACCGCACCGACCCTTTCAGGGAGCAATGCAATTTCCGTATCAGATCAGGCCGCCGGCACCGCGGTTTTCGTTGAATCGGTTACCGTGCCGCCGCCGGGCGTCTGGATCGCCGTACGCGAAATGAACGGGAATAACCTCGGGAACGTACTCGGCGCCGCGCGGGCGGGCGGCCCGCGCAGCAATATCTCCGTCCCGCTTTTGCGTGCGACCGAACCCGGTCGCACCTATGCGGTGGAACTGTACCGCGCCGGCAGCACCGATACGTTCAATCTCAATACGCTGAGCGTCTATGTCGACTTTGACACCGGAGAACCCGTCATCGCGTACTTCACGACGACAAAGTGATATGGCGCGCACGCACACGTTCAGCCGCGGATTATTCGATCCCGCAAGCACTGAGCCGTTCAGGATAAGCCGGTCGAAGATAGATCTTTTCAGCGAATGTCCGCGCTGTGCGTATCTTGATCTGAAACTCGGCGTGAAGCGCCCGTCGGGACCTTCTTTCACGCTGAACAATGCGGTCGACGAGCTTTTGAAACGCGAATTCGACATTCATCGCGCGCACGGTTCGCGGCACCCTCTTGTGGAGAGCTACGGCATTGACGCGATCCCGCTCGCCGATGATCGGCTCGAAGAGTGGCGCGATGCGCTTCGTCGGGGCATCAGCTACCTGCACGCTCCGACCAACTTGTTGATACGAGGCGGCATCGACGATGTGTGGGTCAATACCGCCGGAGAATTCATCATCGTGGACTACAAAGCGACCAGCAAAAAAGAAGGCCCGAGCTCCGAAGACGACCTGTACGATTCGTACAAGCGCCAAATGGAAATCTACCAGTGGCTCTTCCGTAAGAACGGGTATCCGGTCTCGCCGACCGGGTACTTCGTCTACGTCAACGGGAGGGCCGACGCCAAAGCATTTGATGGGAAACTGGAATTTGACGCGGCGCTCATTCCGTACGCCGGCGATGACGCATGGATCGAACCGGCACTCCTGAAGCTGAAAGAGATGCTCATGAGCGAGGAAATCCCGGCAGTGGGAACCTCCTTCGGAGGCGGCCCGTGCGAGTATTGCACCTACCGCGAAGCGGCCGGCAAAAAATTGCTCGCATTGCACCGGACCGGAAAAAAGAAGCGCAATGGAGGTACGGATTGATCCTTCGTGGCAGAAACGCCTGGCACGCGAATTTGGCGACCCGTATTTCGCCGATCTCGCGGCTTTCGTGAAGAAGGAATATGCGAACGAGACGGTGTATCCGCCGCCCTCATACATCTTCCGCGCATTCGATCTTTGCCCGTTTGAGAAAGTAAAAGTGGTCATTCTCGGACAAGATCCCTACCACGGCACCCGACAGGCCAACGGACTCGCGTTTGCCGTTGATGCGGCGCAAACGGTGCCGCCGTCGCTCGAGAATATCTTCAAGGAAATAGAGAGTGATATCGGGAAGCCGCTCACACATACTGACGGCGATCTTACCCGGTGGGCGACGCAGGGCGTGCTTTTGCTGAACGCGACACTTACCGTTCGTGCGCGCGTAGCCGGTTCGCACCAGGGACACGGATGGGAACGATTCACCGACGCCGCCGTTACCGCGCTCTCCGAGGAGCGCGACCATCTCGTTTTCATGCTCTGGGGAAATTACGCCAAACAGAAAGGAATGCATATCGACCGGCAGAAGCATCTCGTTTTGGAAGCGCCGCACCCGTCGCCGTTTTCCGCCGCGAACGGTTTTTTCGGCTCGAAACACTTCAGCCGGGCGAATGAATACCTTATCGCTCACGGCGAGACTCCGGTCGACTGGCTGTAACTATGCTGATCGCATGACTCACACGCCGCAGATAAGGAAAGCCATCCAATTCGCAGCACGCAAGCATCACGGCCAGATGCGTGCGGGGAAAGAACCGTTGCCGTATATCACGCACCTCTTCTCTGTGGCGCTTCTGGTCGCCGAAGACGGCGCGCATGACGACGTCGTTACCGCGGCGCTACTTCACGATACGCTCGAGGACACCGACACGACGCGTGAAGAGCTCGTTTCGGCATTCAACGAGCGCGTTGCGACCTTGGTGGAATCGGTGAGCGAGATCAAAGAAATGAACGGCAAGAATCTCGACTGGAGAGTATATAAGGAAAATTATCTCGCGCTTATAGAGCGAGCGGATGAACATGCTCTCGTTATCGCCATCGCCGATAAGGTGGACAACGTAGAGAGCCGAGTGGAGGGGTACGAGAAGGAAGGAGCGACATTTCTTACGCGCTGGAAGCGTCCGAATGAGGATTATCTCTGGTTTTATGGAGAAGCGCTCCGCATCGCGCAGATGCGCTTGCCGGAGCACCCGCTCACGAAACGCTATGCCGAGGCGCACGCGAAACAACTCGAGATCTTCGCGGGGAAGCAGGAGAGTCGCATGGAGCGCAGCGATTTGTTACCATAGGCGCCTATGGCACGCCGCGCGCCCAATCGAGTATCCGTCCCGGGAATGGCGTTTGTCCGCGAGCTTGAGGGAATTTCCGAATATCGTCTGAAGAAGAACGGCCTTCGCATACTTCTCGCACCGGATTCAAATGCGCCGGTCGCGGGATTCATGGTGACGTACCATGTCGGGAGCCGGAACGAAACAATCGGCTATACGGGCGCGACGCACCTTTTGGAACACCTCATGTTCAAAGGATCGAAGAATTTCAATAAGCAGAAGAAAAACACCATCTGGGAGATACTCGAGACGAAAGGCGCTCTCGTGAATGCGACGACCTGGAATGACCGCACGAATTATTACGAAGTCGTGCCGAAAGAGCATCTCAGGACGGCGATAGCGCTCGAGGCGGATCGCATGCGCCGCGCGCGCATCCGCGAAGAAGACCGCCAATCGGAGATGACCGTCGTACGCAACGAGTTCGAACGCGGCGAGAACAATCCGATGGAAGCGCTCGACAAACAGCTCTGGGCGCTCGCGTACCAGGCCCACCCGTATCACCACTCGACCATCGGATGGCGGAGCGATATTGAACGGGTGCCGATTGCGCGCTTGAAGCAATTCTATGATGACTTTTATTGGCCGGACAATGCGACGGTTTCCGTCGTCGGGGGTTTCAAAGCGAGAGAGGCCCTTGCGATGATCGCGAAAGAGTTCGGCGCGCATCCGCGGAAGAAGGACGCGTATCTGCCCGTATATACCGAGGAGCCGAAACAGGAGGGCGAGCGCCGCGCGGTCGTTTCGCGTGCGGGGAATACGGACATCGTGGGGATCGCGCACAAGATCCCGAACGCGACGCATGAGAACATGCCCGCGCTCACGATCCTCTCGCTGATCCTTGCCGGCGACAAGACGAGCCGGCTCTACCGCGCGCTCGTGGATAGTGCGCGGGCTATCGACGTATCGGTAAACTGTTTCCAGTTCCGCGATCCCTCTCTGCTCATTATGTATGCCACGCTCGTACCGGGTGTCGCGCATGCGGAGGCGGAGGCCATCGTGAAGGAGGAGTATCGAAAGATAGCGGAGAAAGGGATTACGAAACTCGAGCTCCAGCGCGCGAAACGCGCTATTCGCCTGTACCTTGCGTCGCGCCGCGACGGCCCGTACGTTTTCCTCTCGGCGCTTAACGAGGAGATTTCGACGGGAGATTGGACGCGGTTTGCGACGTTCCCGAACCAGCTCGCGCAGGTTACCCCCAAGGCCGTCCAGGAAGCGGCGAAACGGTACTTGGTGGATGACCAGAGCACCATCGCCTATTTCAAGGCGACGGCTCAGGTCAAAAAGCGCGCCAAGAAGAAATGAACATGACCAAACAATCCTACGGCACAGAAGTATATTCGATCGCCGGCGGCGGGGAACTCCTCGTCGCGCAAACGGCGGCAAAAGACGTCGTTTCCGTCGAAGGGAGCGTGTTTGGCGGAAGCAATCACGTGCCCAGACACTGGGACGTTATTCCCGAACTTTCCGCACAATTGCTTGACGCCGGCACGCGAAAGAAAGACAAGGACGTCATCCGCGGCTCGCTCGCTGATCGCGGCATCACGCTTTCGTTCAGTTGTACGGGCGACAGGACGTATTTCTCCGGACAGTGCCTTCCGGAAGATCTTCCGTTTCTGCTCTCCATCATAGTCGAATGCCTCGGGGAATCTTCCTTCCCCGAGGCGGAGGTCACATCGGCGAAGTCCCGCGCGCTTGGAACGATCGCCGAATTGAAAACCGATACAAGCGTCCAGGCAGGTATCGCTCTCTCGCGCGCTCTCTATGACGCAGAGCATGCCAACTTTTCGCGCACGCTTGAGGAACAAGAAATGAGCGTGCGGAAAACTGACCGCGCGCGTCTCATGGATTTTCGACGCCGATTGGGACGGGATGGGTTGGTGCTCGCGATTGCGGGCGATGTGTATGCGAAATCCGTTCATGCCGCCGCTGAAAAAGCTTTCAGCAAGCTTCCGGAGCGCGGCCTTGCGACTGTCGCGAAACCCGCGAACCAGAAGGGCAGTGCGAGTTCCGAAAAATATATCCCGATCGCCGACAAAGCGAACGTGGATGTCCTGCTCGGCGCCGCGTTGCCGTTGCGCAAACTTGACCCGCTCTTCCACCCTGCCTCTCTCCTCATAGATATGCTCGGCGGCGGTTTCGCTTCGCATCTCATGCAGACCATACGCGAGCGTGATGGCCTCACCTACGGCATTTATGCCGCCCTGCGCGGATTTGGAGATGGAGCCGACGGGTATATGCGCATCTGGGCCACGTTCTCGCCGGAGATGTTCGCGAAAAGCGCCGAGGCGCTGCGCAAGGAGCTGCGTCACTTCTTCGCGCACGGTATGACGGAAACGGCGCTTGCGCGGAAGAAGGAAGAAGTCACCGGTTCCTATCTTGTGGGACTCTCGACGACGCGGGGTTTCGCACGAGCGCTCCACCAGCTCACCATCGACGGGCGCGACCTGTCATATCTCGCGAAGTACCCGGACTATATCCGGGCAGTATCGCTCGCCGAGGTACGGAGGGCGGCTGACCTCGTGCGGCTCGACAAGCTTGCTTTTGTCGCATCCGGAACTTTCCCGGAAAAATAATTGCCGGCGCGGCCCGCCAATGTATGAATCCCATATCTCGTGCTATCTTTCCCACGTATGACCGTCGCGGAAGTACGCAAGCGATATCTTGATTTCTTCGCCAAGCGAGGGCACGCGATCATACCCTCGGCGCCGATTGTGCCCGAGAACGATCCGACGACGCTTTTCACCAGCAGCGGCATGCAGCCCTTGGTGCCGTATCTCCTTGGGCAATCGCATCCGGAGGGCGCGCGCCTCGCGAACTCGCAGCTGTCATTCCGTGCCGAAGACATCGAGGAAGTCGGCGACAATCGTCACACGACCTTTTTCGAGATGCTCGGCAACTGGTCTCTGGGCGATTACTTCAAACGCGAGCAACTCCCGTGGTTGTTTGAATACCTGACGTCGCCCGAGGAGGGCCTCGGACTTGATGCGGGGAGGCTCTTCGTCACTGTTTTCGGCGGGGATGAGGAATCCGGCATGACAGCCGATGCGGAGTCGATTGAGATATGGAAAAAACTTTTTGGCGAGAAGGGGATTGATGCGAAATTCGTGGAACTCGGTACCGAAGAAGAGGGAAGCGAAGCCGGTCTTCAGGGCGGACGGATTTTTTCTTACGGCGTGAAGAAGAATTGGTGGAGCCGCTCCGGCATACCGACAAAGATGCCGCCCGGAGAGATCGGCGGCCCGGATTCCGAAGTATTTTACGATTTTGGCACGCCCCACGATCCGGCGTTCGGCAAAGAATGCCATGTGAACTGCGACTGCGGCCGCTTCGTGGAAATAGGAAATTCTGTTTTCATGCAATTCATCAAAAAGCCCGATCACGCATTCGGAGAATTGCCGAAAAAGAATGTGGATTTCGGCGGCGGGCTTGAACGCTTGGTCGCGGCAACCCGCGGCAATCCCGATATTTTCCTTATCGACGTATTCGATGCGGCCCGAAGATCGCTTGAAGAACGTTCGGGAACCGCATATGGCTCAAATGAAGCAGCGACTCGGTCGCAGCGCATCATACTCGACCACATGCGTTCAGCGTCAGTATTCATCGCTTCCGGCATTCGTCCGAGCAATACCGAGCAGGGCTATATACTGCGCCGGCTCATCCGTCGCACGCTCAGGGAAGCGGATAAGCTTGGCATCAAGGAAGCGGTGCTCGCCGAGGTTGCAGAAGGGTTCGGTGTTGCATACGCAGGCGCGTATCCATTTGTGTACGAGGCAAGAGAAATTATTCGCGGAGAACTTGCGAAAGAGGAGGGGCGATTTAGAAAGACACTTTCATTGGGCTTACGAGAATTAGAAAAACTATCTGCAAAAGGATCACTTTCTGGCGAAGATGCTTTTTTACTTTTCTCAACATATGGATTCCCATTGGAATTATCACGAGAAATCGCAAATGAACGAGGGCTTGAAATCGGCAATTTTGGTTTCAGAGAGGAAATGCGTAAACATCAAGAGCTCTCGCGCGAAGGCGCGGCGCAAAAATTCACCGGCGGGCTCGCCGACCATCAAGAGCAGACGATTCGCTACCATACAGCTCACCATCTTCTGCTCAAGGCGCTCCAAACGGTGCTCGGGCCGGACGTACATCAGCGCGGGAGCAATATCACGAGCGAACGCCTACGCCTCGATTTCTCCTATGGAGAGAAAATGACACCGGCGCAAAAAGAAAGGGTTGAGACGATCGTAAACGAAAAGATAGCCGAGAAATTGCCGGTGATTCGCACGGTGATGAAAAAAGAAGATGCTGAAAAACTCGGTGCCGAGCATGAGTTTGGTGCGACGTATCCGGAGCAGGTGAGCGTATATTCGATAGGCCCGAAAGACGCGACCGGCAGCAATCCGAAATTCACGGAGGCGTTTTCAATCGAATTTTGCGGCGGCCCGCACGCCGAGAACACTGGCGACCTTGCCGGTGTTCGAGGTCCTGATGGTTCCGACCGGAAGGATCAAAAGACTGTATTCAAAATTCAGAAAGAAGAAGCGTCTGCCGCCGGCGTCCGCCGCATCAAGGCGGTGCTAGAATAACCCAATGAGTTTTTTCAGGGATCTCTTTCGCCGTGCTCCCGCAGAATCGGTCGTGTTGATAGATATCGGTACGAGTTCGGTCGCGGGCGCCTATGCGCGATACGCGCAACAAAAGCCGCCCGTCCTGCTTTACACGCGCCGCGTCCCAATCGAGATTCGAGGGGACGAGCCGCGCGAGCATGCCATGCTCCGCGCGCTCACGATACTTGGGGATATCCTCATCCGCGAAGGCGCACCCGCCCTCGCGCGCGAGGTCGGCAGCGGTGCTGCAGATGTCGTCCTCGTCTCGATAGATGCGCCATGGGAAGAGATTTCCGTACGCACGGAGCATTTCGAACGAAAGACCGATTTCGTCTTCACCAAAAGTCTTGTCGCCAAAGCACTGGCCAAACAAGACGCGACTTTGCCTGAGAAGTTACTCGTTGACGAAAGTATCGTAGGTACGATCTTGAACGGTTACGAAACAGCGCATCCCTACGGCAAAAAAGTGCACCGCGCTTCGGCCATTATTCTCACATCGTTCATAAACCAAAAAATCGCCCACAATATCCTTTCAATTTTGCAGCGTCTCTACCACACGAAACGCATTCTTCCCATCGCCGGCAGTTCGCTGCGCTACCAGGCGATGCGCTACGCGTTTCCGCACGAGCGCAATGCGCTCATCCTCGATGCGACCGGATCCCTCACCTCCATCATGCTCGTGCGCAAAGGCCTCCTTGTCGCGATATCTCTCGTGCAAAACAGCGCCACCGACGATCAGGCGTGGACACGCAAAGTTGCGGACGAATGCGCCGAAATCGCAAAAAATTATCCTCTGCCGCGTACCATATTCCTGCTTGCGCGCGAACCGGAGATAGCTTCGTTGCGGGAGAAGCTTGATGCGGCGCATCTCGGCTCGCTGTGGCTTTCCGATAATCCGCCGCAGATCGTATCCGTACTCGCGAGCCACATCGCCGGATCAATACGGCGCCTCACGACGGCGTCTCCGGATCTTCCTCTTCTCCTTATGGCGCTGTACTACCGGGCGGGCGAGAAAAAAGGCGATTCTGAAGAATAAGACCCATCCCGTCCTGCCTCTTATTTGGCCGCGGCATTCTGGCCGACTCCAGTAATGCACATCCGCGATCGAAACTTGTTTTTAAACTGCTATACTTCGCCTATGTATAAATTCGATGACATCATACCCCCGTCGCGCCGCAAAGAAGAAATGTCCGCAA
>JAKBHL010000007.1 GCA_021836725.1 bacterium | reverse complement strand
GCCGGCACGCTCACCACGCGCCATGGCATCATACGCACGCCCGCTTTCGTGCCGGTCGCCACCAAGGCGAACGTAAAAGGCATCTTGCCGGAGGCGCTCGCCGCGCTCGGCGCCCAAGTTGTTCTCGCAAATACCTACCACCTCTACCTGCAGCCGGGCGAGAAAATAGTGCGGGACGCGGGCGCTCTAGGGGCATTCATGAACTGGTCGGGTCCCACGATGACCGATTCGGGCGGCTTCCAAGTGTTTTCGCTCGGCGCCGCATTCGGCAAGACGATCTCGAAGTTCGTAAAAAAAGACGCTCCGCAGGAAGTCACCAGAGAAACAAGGTTAAACCTTGTCGAAGACGAGAGTGTACCTAAGCCGTCAATTTACGACCCAGAAGTAGCGAGCCAGCATGGAGCGCTCGCGGTCATAGACGATGAAGGCGTTTTATTCACTTCGCATCTCGACGGCTCGCTTCACCGCTTCACGCCGGAGCGCTCGGTCGAGATCCAGCATTCCCTCGGCGCGGACATATTCTTTGCTTTTGACGAGTGCACGTCGCCTGGCGAACCCTATGAGTACCAAAAGGAGGCGATGGAACGCACGCACCGCTGGGCCGAGCGCTCGCTCAAAGCGCACCGGCACGATCTCGAAGCGAATAAGAAACAGGCGCTCTTCGGTATCATGCAGGGCGGCCGGCACGAGGATTTGCGCCGGAAGTCCGCTCGCGAAATCGCATCGCTCGGTTTTGACGGCATCGGCATCGGCGGCTCCTTCAGCAAGGAAGACATGCGCGGGGTGCTTGGCGCCGCGGTAGCGGAACTTCCCGAGGAGCTCCCGCGGCACTTCCTCGGCATCGGCGAGCCGAATGACATCCTGGAGGGTATCGCGCAAGGCATGGACCTTTTCGACTGCGTTGCGGCGACGCGGCTCGGCCGGCACGGGTCCGTCTATACCACTCGCGGGGTGCTGCACCTGAAGAACGAACGATACAAAGACGATTTCACGCCGCTTAATCCCGCAGCGGTGCCAGGCGCTCCCGCGTCGGGATTCACGCGCGCATACGTAGCGCATCTCCTGCGTTCCGGCGAAATGCTCGGCGCCGTCATCGCTTCAATGCATAACGTCGGCTTCATCCTCAATCTCGTTTCCGGTGCGCGCCAGGCCATCATTGATGGACGATTCGACGAATATCGTGCAGACTTCACGCGCGGATACAACAATGGCTAATTTCAAACTGCACACCCCATGGGCGCCTGCGGGCGATCAGCCCGCGGCCATTACCGCGCTTACGCGCGGCTTGCGGGAGGGCCTGCGCCACCAAACGCTGCTCGGGGTTACCGGAAGCGGGAAGACCTTTACCGTTGCGAACGTCATCGCGGACTTCGACAAGCCGACGCTCGTCCTCGCGCACAACAAGACGCTTGCGGCACAGCTCGCGCAAGAATACAAAGAATTCTTTCCGGAGAATGCCGTGCATTACTTCGTCTCCTACTACGACTACTACCAGCCGGAGGCGTACATCGCGCATTCGGATACCTATATAGAGAAAGAGGCGATGATCAACGCCGAGATAGACCGCTTGCGCCACGCCGCAACGCAGGCCCTTCTGACGCGCAAAGATGTCATCATCGTCGCTTCGGTCTCCGCCATCTACGGCCTCGGTTCGCCCGAGGAGTATGAAAAAGTGCATGTGAAAATTGCAATCGGCGAGCGCGAAAATCGCGCGGCGCTCATCAGAAAGCTCGTGGGCATTTACTTTGAACGCACGAATGCGGACCTCTCTCCGGGACAATTGCGCGCCGTTGGAAACTCGCTTGAATTCATGCCGGTAAATGAACGCGTCATGTATCGCGTCGCGTTTGAGGGAGACACGGTGGCCCGCCTCGACCAGCTCGATCCGGTCTCGCGCGCAAAAATCGCAGAACCCGGCTCCGTATTCGTCTTCCCGGCGAAGCACTTTGTCACGAGCGAGGAGGAGCGGACGCGCGCGCTCGAAGACATCAAACTGGAACTTGACGAACAGCTTGCGAAGTTCAAACGCGAAGAAAAGCCGCTTGAAGTCGAGCGACTCAAGCGCCGCACGCTTCACGACATCGCGCTCATACGCGAGCTCGGTTACACAAGCGGTATCGAGAATTACTCCCGCCATTTCGACGGTAGGAAAGCCGGGGAGCCGCCCCACACGCTCCTTTCATACTTCCCGCACAAAAAAGACGGCTCGGCGGATTTCCTCACTGTCATCGACGAATCGCACGTTACCGTCCCGCAGCTCGGCGGCATGTACGCGGGCGACAGGTCCCGCAAAGACAATCTCGTCGAATACGGTTTCCGCCTCCCCTCCGCGCGCGACAATCGCCCGCTCATGTTTGAAGAATTTGAAAGGCGCATCGGACCGGTCCTATACACCAGCGCGACGCCGGGGAACTACGAACGCGAGCACTCCGAACAAGTCGTCGAGCAAATCATCCGTCCGACAGGTCTCGTCGACCCCGAACTTGTCGTGCGTGCAATCATTGAAACGGGGAAGTATCGCGGCCAAATCGCGGACTTTATCAATGAGGCGGACATAGTTATTAGGCGCGGCGGGCGCGCGCTTGCGACCACGCTCACCAAACAGATGGCGGAAGACCTCGCCGCGTTCCTCCGGGAGCGCGGCATGAAAGCCGAGTACCTCCATTCGGATGTGAAAACAATCGACCGTATCGATATCCTCACCAATTTCCGCAAAGGCGTCTTCGACATTCTCGTCGGCGTGAATCTCCTGCGGGAGGGGCTCGATTTGCCTGAAGTGGAGCTGGTCGGCATCCTCGACGCCGACAAAGAGGGATTCCTCCGTAGCGAAACCTCGCTCATCCAGACAATCGGACGCGCCGCGAGAAACGTTCTTGGCCGCGTCATTCTCTATGCCGACGTGATGACGGGTTCTCTCGAACGGGCAATCTCGGAAACGAATCGCCGGCGCCTGCTGCAACTTGCGTATAACGAAAAACACGGGATCACGCCTACGACCATCAAGAAAGAGATACACGATATCGCCGCTTCGCTCCGCACGGAGCATGAGCGCACTATTGATGAACTTCTGGTCCTCGACACGCTCGCATACAAAGACGATCCCGCCGCGTTTATGAAGCGCAAACGCATCGAGATGGCGGAAGCTGTGGAGCAACTTGATTTCGAGACCGCCGCGCTCATCCGAGACGAAATCTATTCTCTGGAAGGGAATGGGTCGAAGAAAAAGAAACCCCGTAAACGCAAAGCGTTGAGCGGATAGTGGGAAAGGTTATCCACTTCCATTGCGCACACGCAGGCGTTTGAGCGCGTTACACTTACCATGAGTCGTAATATGTATACTTTCAAAAACCTGAAGCGTAGAATGGTATGGATAGTATCGTTCCTCTTTGCCTTTATCGCCCTTTTTCCATTTTCAGTGAATGCAAAGACTGTCCCTCCGCCGAATGTGTATGTGTTCCTGCATTATGCCACGATAACTTCCGGTCAAACGGCGTCGATAAGCTGGGGAGTTAATGCGCCTGGCGGTACATGTAGTGGTAGTGGTAGCGGGTTCTCAATTACTAATGCACCAAATGGAACACAAGCTCTTGCTCCGACTCCTACAACGCCGGGTACTTACTGGTATTCAGTAAATAATTGCCAAGGAGACGGATGGACAGGTCTTACAGCGTCCGCAAGTCTCACAGTAAATCCAGCCCCCACCGCCTCCCTCACCGCCTCTCCGAACCCCGTGGCATACAACGGCCGCTCCACCCTCACCTGGTCTTCGACGAACGCCACCTCCTGCACCGCCGGCGGCCCCTGGAGCAACTCCGGCACCCTCTCCGGCAGCGGCCTCACCAACCCTCTCACCTCCGCCACTACCTTCACCTTCCAGTGCACCGGCCCCGGCGGCACCTCGCCCCTCGCATCGGTCACGGTGAATGTGAACGCCGCCCCGGTGAACGGCGCCTGCGCCTCCACCCACTACTCCTGCACCGCCGGCACGAGCATAAATAACGTGAACGGCTCCACCGCATACACCTGGACCTGTCAGGGCTCCGGAGGGGGCACGAACGCCTCCTGTTCTGAAGCGAAACTCCCCACCGGCACCCTCAGCGCCTCTCCGACCACCATCACGAGCGGCCAGTCCTCCACCCTCACCTGGTCCTCGACGAACGCCACCTCCTGCACCGCCGCCGGCGGGTTCACAACCGGCGGCGCCACCTCCGGCTCCACCACCGTCTCTCCCCCCACCACCTCCTCCTATCAGATATACTGCGACAACAGCGGCGGCCGCACCTACTCGAACATCGTCACCGTGACCGTCTCTCCGCCTCCCACGGTCACAATCAACGCCGCCCCCTCCCGCGTCCTCTCGGGCGGCGCCACCACCGTCTCCTGGAGTGCCGCCAACGTGAGCTCCTGCTCCATCACAAGAAACGGCGCTCTCTGGAAGTCCCTCACCGCCACCTCCGGCTCCCTCTCCGGCTCCGCAGGAGACACCATCACCTCCCAGACCGTCTACGTCATGAAGTGCACCGGCAGTGCAAGCGCCACCGCCACCGCTACAGAGATCGTGAACGTGGTGCAGAGTTTCCAGGAGTTTTAGGGCGCAGCGTTCGGTCGCGCGCATGAGCGATGAGTGCTATACTCTTTTGCGTACCTGCCCCGCCACGGGCAGGCATCTTGCATGAAAAAGACAAAAAGCGAGGAACACACACACCGGCACGGAAGCGACTGGCTCTCCGTGAAGGGCGCGCGTACGCATAATCTGAAAAATATTTCGGTCGAGATGCCGCGTGGCGCCCTGACCGTCATCACCGGACTCTCCGGAAGCGGGAAATCCTCTCTCGCATTCGACACCATCTTCGCCGAAGGGCAGCGCCGCTATGTCGAATCGCTTTCCGCCTATGCGCGGCAATTCCTCAATCAGATGGCAAAGCCGGACATTGATGAGATTTCCGGCCTCTCTCCGGCAATTTCCATAGATCAGAAGAGCCGCTCCAATAATCCGCGCTCGACGGTCGCCACCGTTACCGAAATATACGATTACCTGCGCGTCCTCTACGCGCGTGCGGGCCAGCCGTACTGCATCCACCATGACGTGCCTATCGTGAAGCTCTCGAAGGAGGAGATGATCAAGATGGTGCTCGCGCGCGTGGATAGGAAGCGGGCGGCGGCGGATGCTCGTGTCATGGGCGTCGCGGTCGATAAAAGCGCGGTGACTATCTATGCGCCCGTGGTCGTCGGCAGGAAAGGCGAGTATTACCAGCTACTCTATGACCTTCTCGGCAAGGGCTACGAAAAAGTCGTCATCGACGGGAAGCCGCACTCGCTTCGCGAGAAAATCGTGCTTGACCGGAATAAGCGCCACGACATCGATGCTGTCGTGGATACGATTTTCGTTTCAGAATTCACGCGCACGACCTCCGGCGCGCGCGAACGGCTTTCCGAAGCGCTCGAGCTCGCGCTCAAGGAAGCCGACGGTTTGGTGAAGATACGGCACGCCGACGGTACGACTGAAACGCTTTCATCGAAGTTCATCTGTCCGGATGATGGCGCATCGTTCCCGGAAGTCGAGCCGCGCCTTTTCTCCTTCAATTCGCCCTACGGCGCGTGCCCCGCATGTAACGGCCTCGGTACCGAGTCGCTTTTTTCCGAGAAAGAGTGCCCGGTCTGCTTCGGGAAGCGCCTGCGCCCCGAGGCGCTCCGCGTGTACTTGAAAGGGAAGGGAGGCGATACGTTGGGGAAAAACATTGTCGATTTCACGGCTCTGTCTATCAAAAACGCGAAAGAATTCGTCGACTCCATCGAGCTTTCGGAAATGAAATTCGACATCGCCGCGCCAATCCTCAAGGAAATCGACAGCCGGCTCACGTTCATGCTGAACGTCGGCCTCGATTACCTCACCCTGAATCGTTCAGCGGTGACGCTCTCCGGCGGCGAAAGCCAGCGCATCCGCCTCGCCTCCCAGCTTGGCAGCGGACTCACGGGCGCGCTCTACGTGCTCGATGAACCGACCATCGGACTGCACCAGCGGGACAACGATCGCCTCATCAAGACGCTTTTGACGCTGAAGGAGCTCGGGAACACGATCCTCGTGGTCGAGCATGACGAGGAGACTATCTTCTCCTCCGATTATCTCGTGGATATCGGGCCCGGTGCGGGTACGCACGGCGGTACGGTTGTCGTCTCGGGCTGGCTCGATGACCTCTTGACCGCGAAAGAAAATGAGAGCGGTTCCGCGACGCTCGCGTACTTGCGGGGGGAGAAAGAGATTCCGGTGCCCGAGACGCGCCGCACTGGCGAGAAGGGTTCGTTGAAGGTACGCGGCGCCACGCTCCATAATCTCAAGAATCAGAACATCGACGTGCCGTTGGGGAAGCTCGTATGCATCACCGGCGTCTCAGGAAGCGGAAAGTCGACTTTTCTCTACGACATCCTGCATCGCAATATCGCGGCACGCTTCGCGCGCCGCGAAGCGAAGCTCGAACATATCGCTTCCTTGACCGGCACCGAATACGTCGGCCGCGCGGTGCTCATTGATCAATCGCCCATCGGCCGCACCCCGCGGAGCAATCCCGCGACCTACACCGGCGCTTTCACACACATCCGCGATCTCTTCGCCGCTACCGTCGAAGCGCGGGCACGCGGGTGGAAGCCGGGCCGCTTTTCTTTCAATGTCCCGGGAGGGCGCTGCGAGGCCTGCCAGGGGAACGGTTCCCTCGCGGTAGAAATGCACTTTCTCCCGACCGTGTACGTGACCTGCGATATCTGCGGGGGGAAACGTTTTATGAAAGAAACGCTCGACGTCACGTATCGCGGGAAAAATATCCACGAAGTACTCCAGATGACCGTCGAAGACGCGGAGAAATTTTTCGCCGATATTCCGGCGATCACCGACCGTCTCGCAAGCTTAAATGCGACTGGGCTCGAATACCTCACCCTCGGGCAGAGCGCGACGACGCTTTCGGGCGGGGAAGCGCAACGGGTAAAAATCGCGAGCGAGCTCTACCGCACCGTGACGATGAAAACCATCTACCTGCTCGACGAGCCGACTGTCGGTCTCCATTACGAGGATGTGCGAAAACTGATCGAGATCCTGCAGGAGCTGGTGCGCCGCGGCAACACGGTCGTCGTCATCGAGCACAATCTCGATGTCATCAAAAGCGCCGATTATCTCATAGACTTCGGCCCGGAAGGCGGCAACGGCGGCGGCAGTATTGTCGCGAAAGGCACTCCCGAGGAAGTCGCGGAAACGCGCGGTTCCTATACCGGCGAATATCTCGCGAAAGTCTTGAAACGCCATGCAACGAAACGAGCTCACTAAGTTCGATCTGCCGGACATGCCGGGCGTGTACTTGTTCAAACAAGGAAGGAAGGTTTTGTACGTTGGCAAGGCGACGTCGCTGCGCGACCGAGTGTCTTCGTATTTCGACGACGATCTCATCGCCACGCGCGGGCCGCGTATCGTCGACATGGTGACGAAAGCCGATCGGATCGCTTATGAGCCGACGCCGACCGTGCTCGAAGCTCTGGTGCGCGAAGCGGCGCTCATACGGCAGTACCGTCCGAGCGCCAACAGCGAAGGGAAGGACGATAAGACGTTTCTCTATGCGGCGATCACGCGCGAAGCGATCCCCCGGGTGCTCGTGCTCCGCGGAAAGGATATCGATTTTACGCGCAAAACCATGATTTTCCGACAAGGTTTAACCTTGTCGGACGCGAAGCAGAAACTAAAAGCGCTCTACGGCCCGTTCCCATCGGGTGCGCAATTGCGCGCCGGCTTACGGCTCATACGGCGCATTTTCCCTTTTTTCGATACCGCGCGGCCGGTTACCGCGCAGGGGAAGCATCATCGCGCTCAGATGGAATTTAACAGACAGATCAGGCAGTATCCGCGTCTGTCCGCGCAAGGCGGAGCGTTTGACGCGAAGAGCTATCGCCGTACGATGCGGAAAGTCGAGCTTTTTCTCGCCGGACGCGGGAAGTATCTGCGGAACATGCTTGAGAAAGAGATGCGGAACGCCGCAAAAGAAGAACGGTTTGAAGACGCGGCGCGCGCGCGGCGCGAGCTCTTCGCGCTCGACCACATCCAGGATGTATCGCTTGTCAGGGATGAACAGAGGGAACGGCCGGAACATCCCGCAGGGATCCGCATCGAGGCGTACGATACGGCGCACCTCTCGGGCACCCATGCGATCGGCGTTCTGACGGTCATTGAGGACGGAGCGCCGGTCAAAAAAGATTACCGGACGTTTCGCATCCGCGGCGCCACTAAAAACGATGACATCGCATCCTTGAAAGAGATACTTTTACGGCGCCTTGCGCACCCGGAATGGCCGCTCCCGAAAGCAATTGTCGTGGACGGCGGAAGACCCCACAAAAAAGCCGCCGAACGCATCATTTCTGAAGCGGGCCTCAGTATTCCGGTCGCAGCGGTGGTGAAGGATGAGCGGCACCGGCCGCGCGAGATCATCGGCGCGCGGCCTGCCGGCATCAGCGAGACCGATGCCGTGCTCGCCAACAGCGAAGCGCATCGTTTCTCGCTTGCGCGCCATCGCGCGGCCCGCTCACGCACGCTTCGCGGCAAGCCGTAAACAGAGCGCTCCGACCGCTAGGCCAATTCAACTCTGTTTCCAACTTGCCGCGTCAGCGCGCTATACTAGGCATATGCACACCATCGTCGGGGTCTTGCGGGGCGGACCGTCGCGCGAGCACGAGATTTCGCTCCGCACGGGCGCCGCAATGCTTGCGAGTTTACCCGATGAACGTTTCAGCACGCGCGACATCTATATCGACCGGAAAGGCGCATGGCACACGCAGGGCCGCCCGGTTCCGCCGGAACGCCTTCTCCGCCAGCTCGATGCCGTCCTTATCGGTTTGCACGGCGAGTACGGCGAAGACGGGGAAGTGCAGAAGCTTCTTGAACGTTTTGGGGTCTCGTACGCCGGCGCGGATTCTTTCGGCGCGTATCTCGCGATGCACAAACTCATGGCGAAGATGCGCGCGAAGGAGGCCGGGCTGCTCACGCCCGAGTTCCGCCATATTGAACGGCGCGAGGACAGCGAGAAGGTCGCGCGCGAGATCATACGCGCATTCCCGCAACCGGTCGTGATAAAACCGGTCGGTTGGGGTTCCTCAGTGGGCGTTTCGGTAGTCGCCGGCTATGCTCCCGTCCTTGCCGCTATCGAACGGCTTTTTGACGAGGGAGCTCCGGGCGTTTTAGTCGAAGAATATATCCGCGGGCGAGACGCGACCGTCGGCATCGTTGAAAATCTTCGCGGAGAATTGCTTTACCCATTGCCGGCGATTGAAATCATTCCCCCTACGGGCGATTTCTTTTCCTCGACGGCGAAGTATTCCGGCGCCACGCGCGAAATTTGCCCGGGTAATTTTTCGCGCGTTTCGACCGAAGAACTGCAACGGGCCGCCAAAGTCATGCATCGCGCTTTGGGGCTCCGCCATTACTCGCGTTCCGATTTTATCGTCGCTCCCAAAGGCGTCTATTATCTGGAAACGAACGCATTGCCAGGACTTTCGAGCGAATCGCTTCTGCCAAAATCTCTCGCCGCAGTCGGTATTCCATTTCCTGATTTTCTTTCCCATCTGGTCAATCTTGCGCTCGCACGGTAAAGTCTTACGGAACGTCCGAATTGAAAGTTTGGGTGGGCCCTTAGCTCAGCTGGCAGAGCACCTCATTTGCAATGAGGGGGTCAGCGGTTCGAATCCGCTAGGGTCCACCCAAGGTCTCAATCGAAAGCGTGTTATTTCCGCATTGCCTCGATTTTTTCGCGATAATCGTCCAATTTGAGAAGGGCCTCCTGTATGTTTGCCGCCTCCGGGAAGCCCGCCTGCGCTTCACGCAAGGCATCTATTTTTTCCTTTATGTCGGGGAGGAGTTCGAATAAGACGCCTTCGTTCTTCGCGTCCATCTGTTCTGAGACGGTGGAAAGCAGCCGCAGGGCCGAGGCGATATTCGGCTGGTCCTCGGCAGGATTCTTCGGAGTATTGATTCGTTCTGGGTGCATACGCCTGAGAATTATCGGATATGCATGCCAGGGTAGCACGGGCGGTGCATAAGGCAATATGCACTGCTGTTTGCGATATAATCGAGAACGATGACAAGAAAAATAGACAATTTTCGGCTGGCAGCATTCGTGGCGCTTGTGGCGCTCGTAGGCAGTCTCGTGTATGAACACGAAGAGATCGCTCGTCTTTCATATTCGGTTGCGACGCTGCAGTCCGCCGTTTCGGAGATAGCGAGCACAGCAAATGCAACAGCCTCAAGCACCGCTGCCAACATCGCCGAACTCGCGCGGCGCGAACAGCTAGCGCAAAAATCGCAAAGCCAGGCGCTTCAGGATGCGGTGGCGAAAGTGACGCCGGCGGTCGTTTCGATCGTCGAGAGCAAGGAAGTGCCGAAGCTCCGGGTAACGTATCAGAATCCGTTCGGGAACGATCCGTTTTTCCAAGGATTTGGAATTCAGGTGCCGGTATATCAGCAAATCGGCACGACGACCCAGCAAGTTTCCGCCGGCACCGGCTTCTTCGTGCGCGCGAACGGTTACATCGTGACCAACAAGCATGTCGTGCCGGACGCGAACGCGTTCTACACCGTACTGCTCGCAAGCGGCACGCAGAAAACAGGCACGGTCGTATGGCGCTCTCCCACAGAAGATCTCGCGGTCGTGAAAATCGCGGGGAGCGGTTATCCGACGATTCCGCTCGGGGACTCTTCGACGTTGCAGCTCGCGCAATCGGTTTTTGCGGTCGGGAATGCGCTCGGCCAGTATACTAATTCAGTATCCGTCGGCGTCATTTCAGGCCTGAATCGGAAGATAGTCGCGGCGAACAACCAGGGCGCGACCGAAACGTTGACCGGCGTCATTCAAACTGATGCGGCCATCAACCCGGGCAATTCCGGCGGCCCGCTCGTCAACCTCGCGGGCGAAGCGATCGGCATCAACGTGGCGATGGTGCAGGGTTCGCAAAATATCGGTTTCGCATTGCCGATTAACGAAGTGAAGCGGGCGCTCGGCAATCTGGGAATCTAGGCGGATATCTGTTATGGTACATCGTGCCTGCGCTCTTAGCTCAGTTGGTTAGAGCGTTCGCCTCACACGCGAAAGGTCATAGGTTCGAATCCTATAGAGCGCACACGCGGATGCAGAGGTGATGTTTCCTGTCGGGCCGTAGTATACCGGTAGTACGTACGATTCGGGTTCGTAAAGACCGGGTTCGATTCCCGGCGGCCCGACAGGGAACAGCACTGTAGCGGGCCGGAGTATGTCGGTAGTACGCCAGCATGGGGTGTTGGTAGGCCGGGTTCGATTCCCGGCGGCCCGAGCGAACGATAGTGAGCGAGAGCCGCAGCAAAGCGCCTGCGCGCTTTGCGCCGGGAATCGAAAGCCGCAGACGACAAACGGTGTGTTTTATTTTCCTGCATGTTAGAATCGCCACACGGGCCCTTAGCTCAGTTGGTAGAGCGCGTCATTCGCATTGACGAGGCCAGCGGTTCGAATCCGCTAGGGTCCACCGGTGCACTGGGCCTATGGCGTAGTGGTAACGCGCGACTATGGCATAGTCGAATCTCGGGTCCGATTCCCGATAGGTCCACAAAATTAACGAGCCGTCTTCGGCGACTATAATTTTGTAGGATGCCGCAGTGTTCTGCGACGCCACAAAATCAAAACCCGCCGTAAGGCGGGTTTTGATCAATGGGCACTTCTTGATTATTTCAAATGCGCCGAGACGAGCTTCGTCATCTCGAACATCGTGACTTCGCTCTTCCCGCCGAAGACGGCTTTCAGCTTGTCATCCGCGAGGATATTGCGTTTGTTTGTCGGATTCTGAAGATTATTCTTCTTGATGTATTCCCAAAGCTTCTTGACCACTTCGGTTCTCGGGAGCGGCCCCGCGCCGATGACCGCCGTGAGTTCCGGAGAAAGATTAAGCGGCTTCGATAATGCTGAATTCGCCATAGTGATAAGTATATTACTGCTAACTCGACTACGGCATATAGCATACCACGAGGGCCATCTGCTAGAATGCGTGCGCATGCATTCGGGAATTACGGTCGTGCTGAAGGCGGAGCAACTCGGCTCCGTTTTCGGTTTCCCCATCACCAATTCGCTCCTCATGGCCTGGGCAGTCATGGCGTTGCTTATCGGTTTCTCCTTCTTCTTCGGGCGTTCGCTCGCGCTTGTCCCCGGCAAACTGCAGGCCGGCGTAGAGTGGGCGTTTGAAGGGGCGCTCGCGTACATGGCCGAGGTGCTTGAAAGCGAAGAGCTCGCGCGCCGCTTCTTTCCTCTCATCGCCTCCGTCTTTCTTTTCATCGCATTCGTGAATGAACTTGAATTTTTTCCGGGTGTCGGTTCTTTCGGGCTCCTGCACGCCGGAAATTTCTTGCCGCTTCTGCGGGCCCCGACTACGGATCTCAATTTTACGCTCGCGCTCGCGATGATTTCCTTCTTTACCATCGAAATAACGGGCATAGCGGCGCTTGGCTTTTTCAAATATGCCGGAAAGTATGTTAACCTGAGCTCACCGATCGGATTTGTCGTCGGACTCATCGAGTTCATGAGCAATCTCGGTCGGCTTATTTCATTTTCATTTCGTCTCTTCGGGAATATTTTTGCCGGCGAGGTCCTGGTACTGGTCGCCGGATATTTCCTCCCTTACTTCCTTCCGGCGCCGCTCATGGCATTTGAGATGTTCATCGGGCTCGTGCAGGCGCTTGTGTTCGCGATGCTCACGCTTTTTTTCATAAAGCTGGCGATCATGGAACCGCACGAGGCGCACTAGCGGCGCTTCGTGCGGCTCCGGGATACGGGCCTTTTATAAAGTAATACACGGATATGGATATAGAATCAGCACGCATGCTCGGCATGGCGCTCGCGGCCGGTCTCGGCGTCATCGGACCGGGCATCGGCATCGGGCTCATCGGCGGCGGCGCCATGCAGGCAATCGGGAGAAACCCCGAGGCCACCGGCAAAATCGTTTCGAACATGATCCTTGCGATCGTATTTACCGAAGCGCTCGGCATTTTGGCGCTCGTCGTCGCCTTCATCATCAAGTTCGTATAACGTTCGGACGCGTAGCGCATGCAACAGCTTTTCTCGGCATTCGGCATTGACTGGCGTCTTCTCGGCGCGCAGGCGGTAAATTTCGGCGTGGTCCTCGTCGCGCTGTGGTATTTCCTGTACCGGCCCGTGCTCCGGACGCTTGAAAAGCGGCAAAAGGTGATCGCGCAAGGCGTCGCCGATGCTGCAGAGGCCCGGGAACTGCTCGCCGGCGTGGATCAGGAGGCGAATACTCGCGTAAAGAATGCGGATGTGAAAGCGGAGAGCATAATTTCCGCCGCGCGCGCGGCGGCCGGAGCCGAAAAGGCGAAACTTCTGAAAGAGGCGGAGGATCGTGCGGCCGCCGTCGGCAGAGATGCCGAGATGCGCGCCGCCGAGGCGGCGGCGCACGCGCGGCGCGAGAGCGAACGCGATATCGCGCGGCTCGCGATCCTCGCCGCCGAGAAAGTCATGAAGCAGAACCATGATTGATACCTACACGCGGATGCTCGAAACGGTCGCCGAGCTCGCTGATGCGCCCGCCGCCGACAGCGCCGTACACAAGCTCATCCTGCATCTACGAAGCGCGGGCCGCCTACGGATGCTTCCGCAGATCGTGCGCGAGCTGCGGAAAATCGCGGCGCGCAAGCATGCGCTCCGTCCGCGCGTGGAAGTCGCGCATGAAAAAGAAGCGACAAGCGCGCTTGCCGCGGCCGCCGCGCGCGGCATCGAAGCGCCGCGCGCGCTCGTAAATCCTGCGCTCATCAGCGGATGGCGCGCTCAGAAAGCCGGCATCCTTGTCGATCGTTCGACCAAACGCGCACTCGTGGATATTTATCAGAACATCATCGCATAGCGTATGCAAAGCATCATCGAAAGGATCGAGAAAGAGATCGCCGCATGGACGCCACAGGAAGGCGCGGAGGAGGTCGGCGTCGTCCGCGCGGCCGGTGACGGCATCGCGGAGATCGACGGCCTTTCGAAAGCCGTCCTTTCCGAAATGGTGCTTTTCGACCCCACGTTCGATCGCCCGCTTACCGAGGCGCTCAAGGATCCTACGCCGTTGTACGGGCTCGTCTTGAATCTCGAAGAGGATAGCGTACGCGCGGTCATCCTCGGCGATGCGTCGAAAGTATATGAAGGCATGCTCGTGCGCCGGCTCGGGCGCCTCCTCTCGATACCGGTGGGCGAGAGCCTCGTCGGACGCGTAGTGAACCCGCTCGGGGAGCCGGTCGACGGGAAGGGCGCAACCGGCGCGCGCGTCGTACGCCCGATCGAGCGCGAGGCCTATGGGGTCATCGATCGGGCGCCGGTGAATGCGCCGCTTCATACCGGCATCAAGGCGGTCGACGCGATGATCCCGATCGGGCGCGGCCAGCGAGAGCTTGTCATCGGTGATCGCGGCACGGGGAAGACGAGTATCGCGATCGATGCGATCCTCAATCAGAAAAACGAGCCCGCCCTGACGCGGCCGGTATGCATCTATGTCGCTATCGGCCAGAAAGAATCCAAGACGGCAAAAATCGTCGCCGAGCTTTCCGAGCGCGGCGCGATGGACTACACCATCGTCGTGACGGCAAGCGCTTCCGCGAGCGCGGCGCTCCAATTCCTCGCGCCGTTTGCGGGCGCGACCATAGGCGAATATTTCATGGAGCAGGGCAAGGATGCGCTCGTGGTGTATGACGATCTGAGCAAACAAGCAGTCGCGTATCGCCAGATGTCATTGCTTCTGCGCCGCCCGCCGGGCCGCGAAGCATACCCGGGCGACATTTTCTATCTGCATTCGCGGCTCCTTGAGCGCGCGGCGAAGCTCTCAAAAGAAAAAGGAGGCGGATCGCTCACAGCGCTCCCTATCATCGAGACGCAGGAAGGCGACGTTTCCGCATATATCCCGACGAACGTCATCTCCATCACCGACGGACAGATCTATCTGGAAGCGGACTTGTTCAATAAAGGCCAGCGTCCGGCGATCAACGTCGGCATCTCGGTCTCGCGCGTGGGCAGCGCCGCGCAGACGAAAGCGATGAAAAAAGTATCGGGGAAAATAAAACTGGAACTCGCGCAATTCCGCGAGCTCGAAGCATTCATGCAGTTTTCCTCCGATCTCGATGCGGAGACGAAAAAGCGCATCAACGCGGGACGTCGTATGACGAACGTCCTGAATCAGCCGCGCGGCGTCCCACTGCCGTTTGAGATGCAAGCGGCAGTCATTTTTGCGGCGGCAAACGGTTATCTTGATAGCTTCCCGCCTCATGAGATGAGCGCGATTGAGACGAAGCTACAGGAATATCTCACACGGGAAGCGGGCGGCCTTCTTACGGCCATACGCGACTCCAAAGAGATCAGTGAAGAAACCGAAACGGCGCTCCGCGCGGCGCTTGCTGCATTTATCAGCCGGCACGCGGAGGTCGCATAACGGCTAAGGAGAATCGTATGGCGCTCAAGGATATCAAAACGAAGATACAGGCGACCGAACGCACGCACAAAGTGACGCGGGCAATGGAAGCCGTCTCGGCGGTCAAGATGCGCAAGACGCAAGGCGTCGCGCTTGCGGGCCGCCCGTATGCGCGGGCGGCGCTCCAGGTGCTCGCGCGGCTTTCAGGCAGCGCCGACCTTGCGCGCCATCCTCTTACGGCGGTACGGGATATCCGACATGTCGCGCTCGTCATCCTAACGAGCGACAAAGGGCTTGCGGGCGCGCTCAATAGCGGCGTCATCGCGGCGGCCGCCGAGGCCGCTCTGCCCTACGCGACCGACGCCGTTACCGTCTATGCATACGGCAGGAAGGGCGAGGAGTATTTCGCGCGGCGCGGTTACCGCGTCGCCCGCGCGTTCGAGAACAAGAAGGATGCGGTGGAAATCTCTGTCATGGAAGAACTTTCGACGGAGCTCGGCCGCGCATTTGCGGGCGGGACGTATGATGAAGTTCTTGTCGCATACAGCAACTTCAAGTCGACGTTCGAGCAGGTGCCGACGATCCGCCGCCTGCTTCCGCTTACGCTTCCCGGCATCACGCGCCTTATCGAAGACATCGTGCCCGAGAAGGGAAAGTGGAGCGACCTGCGCGCCATCGAATCGGTTCCGGCGTATTCGATCGAGCCGGACGGCGGCGAAGTGCTTGCCACGCTTGCGCCCCGCCTTACGGCCATTTCGCTCTATCACCTGCTGCTTGAGGCGAAGGCATCCGAGCACTCGGCCCGCATGGTGGCGATGAAAAACGCGAGCGATAAATCGAAAGAGGTCGCGCATGATCTCACGCGTCTTTTCAACAAGATACGCCAGGCGGCTATTACGCGCGAAGTCTCGGAAATCGTGGGCGGCCGCGAAGCTTTAGCAATATAATTTCATACTATGAACGGAACAATTACGGAGATCATCGGACCGGTCGTCGACGTGCATTTCGAGAAGTCGCGCCCTCTTATCGGCGACGCTCTCCTTATCGAGAAAAACGCTGCGCACAGCCGCATCACGCTCGAGGTCGCGTCGCATCTCGGCCTTGACCGCGTCCGCGCCATCGCGCTGAATGAGACCGCGGGACTCGCGCGCGGCGAAACCGCCGCGGCGCTCGGCGCGCCCATCGAAGTCCCGGTGGGCGAAGCGACGCTCGGCAGGCTTTTCAACGTGCTCGGCGAACCGGTCGACGGGAAAGGTCCGGTGGCGGCGCTCACGCCGCGCCTTCCCATCCATCGTGGTGCGCCCGCTTTCGACGAGCAAACGACCAAAGCGGAAGTCTTCGAGACCGGCATCAAAGCCATCGATCTCATCATTCCGTTTTTGAAGGGCGGCAAGGTCGGACTTTTCGGCGGAGCAGGGGTGGGGAAGACCGTACTTATTCAGGAGCTCATCAGGAACGTCGCGACCGAGCACGGCGGCTATTCGGTTTTCGCAGGCGTCGGCGAACGCGTGCGCGAAGGCAACGACCTGTATCACGAGATGGCGGAATCGGGCGTGCTTGAGAAGACCGCGCTTGTCTTCGGGCAGATGAACGAAGTGCCGGGCGCCCGCGCCCGCGTCGCGCTCTCGGGTCTCACGATGGCTGAATACTTCAGAGACGGCGGAACGGGCGGCCCCCAAGAGGCGGGAGTGCAATCCCACGGAGCAGGCAAAGACGTGCTCTTCTTCATGGACAACGTCTTCCGCTTCATTCAAGCGGGTTCCGAAGTGTCTTCGCTTCTCGGACGCGTTCCGAGCGC
Organism: bacterium; assembly: GCA_021836725.1. GTDB lineage: Bacteria > Patescibacteriota > Minisyncoccia > Phycocordibacterales > Phycocordibacteraceae > C7867-001. The sequence continues at coordinate 3,452 of JAKBHL010000007.1, read as the reverse complement.
CGTGGGCTATCAGCCGACGCTGGCGGAAGAAATGGGGAAACTTCAGGAGCGCATCACCTCGACCAAAAAAGGTTCGATCACTTCCGTGCAGGCGGTGTATGTGCCGGCGGACGATCTCACCGACCCCGCGCCCGCGACGACGTTCGCGCATCTCGACGGCACCGTGGTGCTCTCTCGCGCGCTTGCCGCCCTCGGCATCTACCCGGCGATCGATCCGCTCGAATCATCCTCCGCGGCGCTCACCGCAGACATCGTCGGAGAAGAACACTATCGCGTTGCAAACGCGGTGAAGCGCGTACTGCAACGCTACAAGGATTTGCAGGATATCATCGCGATTCTCGGCATCGAGGAGCTTTCGGACGAAGACCGCCTTTCGGTGGCGCGCGCGCGCAAGGTGGAGCGATTCCTCTCTCAGCCGTTTTTCGTCGGCGAGCCGTTTACCGGCATTCCGGGCCAGTACGTTTCGCGCGAAGAAACCGTGCGCGGTTTCAAGGAGATAGTGGAAGGGAAGCACGATGACAAACCGGAGCAAGCGTTTTATATGAAAGGAAGCATCGACCGCGTCGCATGATGAAGACATTCCATCTCACTGTCGCGCGCGTCGGAGAAAATCTCTTCGATGGCGAAGCTCTTTCCGCATCCTTGCCGGGCAGCGAAGGCGTTTTCGAAGTTCTCGCCGGACACGAGGCGTTCGTTTCTCTGCTTGCCGAAGGCGAGATGCGCCTCCGGGCGGCAGACGGAGAGACATTTCATTTTGAAATCCCTGCCGGTGGCATCGCCGAAGTATCGGGGAACCAGGCGACTATACTCCTTTAGCGCTTGCGCGCCGTCAAAGAGGGGTCATACTGGGACTATGACTTTTGAAGGGAACGGGGGCGACTACGTTCCGCGTCGCCGCACGATACACCACTATCACGGCGACGCGGTGCGCGGGCTTTTCCTCGTGAGCGCGCTTGTGCTTATCGTTGCACAGTCTACCGGCGCCGAGCTGCCGTTCCCGACCGCCGGCGCGGTCATCGCGGCTATCGCGCTTGTCGTCTCGGCCGGAATCACGAATCCGAGAGGGTTCTGGATCCATTGGGTGGATGCGTTTCTTGCCGTCATCGGGACATTTCTTTTCGGTACCGCCGCCGTCGAGCATTATCGCGCGAGTAGGAATCTTTTCGATCCTTCTTTCGCTTATGTCGAAGCGCTCGCGTTCCTTTCCCTCTTTGCGCTCTATTTCACCACGCGGACCATCCGCGGTTTCCATTCGCGCCCGAAGCTCCCCTGAGGTCTTCTATGCTATAGTTTCCGCATGTCCGTCCAGAGCTTTCTCCTGAGACAGTACGCCAACTGGAAGATGAAAGGCGTGCCGCAAGCGCAGCGCGATCAGATGATCGCGCTTGTCTCGAAAGACCCGCATCTTTTCAAGATCATCGGCGAAGAGATCGAACGGCGCAAAAAAGGCGGCGAGAGCGAGATGAAGGCGTCGATGGAGGTGATGAAGAAATACCGCACTGAGCTTTCCGCGCTCATGCAGAAATAGCCCATGACTCCGCTCATTCCGGTTCTTATCTTCTGCCAGGCGCTCGGCGCATCTGTTGGCGCGGCCGCTGCGATTTTCGGGGAGCTCGCCTATGTCCGCTCCATGCGGGATGGGAAGATAGACGCCGCCGAACGCGCCCATCTCGATGGTCTTGCCAGAGGATTGCGCTTCGGCATGTTGCTGCTTTTGGTCGCCTCCTTCGCGCTCGTTATCGCCGCGTATGCGTCCCATGCATCGTTGCAACCGGCATTGACTGCCAGTTACTGGACTTTGATGGCGCTTGCGCTTCTTATCATCGGCGTTTCTTTCGCGCTGTCGCGCCGCCGCATCCCCTTTGCGCTCGGTTCCGCCGCGGTGTTCGCGGCCTGGTGGTTTCTCGTCTACCTCACGCTCGGGCAGTTGCCGGCCCTTTCTTTCGGCGCAGCCGCGGCGCTCTATGTGGTGGCGGCCGCGCTTCTCTACGCGATGCTCCATTACGCGCGTTTGCTCGCTTTGCTAAAATGAGAAAATGAAAATCTTCATTCTCCTCGGCCATACCGATCCCGCGACGCTTTCCGGCGCGTTCGCCGACACGTATGAGACGCATGCGCGCGCGGCGGGACACGAGCTGCGGCGGCAAAACATCGGTGACATGCAGTTTGATCCGATCCTGCACGAGGGCTATAAGAGCATCCAGCAGCTCGAGCCCGACCTCAAGGCTTTTCAGGAGCACATACGCTGGGCGGAACACATCGTTATCGTGTATCCGACGTGGTGGAGTTCGATGCCGGCGATGCTCAAGGGCCTTTTCGACCGGGCCTGGCTGCCGCACTTCGCTTTCAATTTCGCCGATCACGGCCTCACCTGGAAGAAACTGCTTGAAGGCCGGACGGCGCGCATCATCACGAGCGCGAACTCGATGCCCTGGCTCCTTCGCTTCATGTACGGACCGCCGACCGTCACCCTTGAGCTTTGCCTGCTCCGTTTCGCCGGCATCCGCGCGCGTTCAACCGTCTTCGGCCCGTCCGAACGGGCCTCCGAAAGGACGAAAGCCCGCTGGTTCCGCAAAGTCGAGCGGCTTGCGCGAAACGGAAAGTAGCTCTAGGGTGCACTGATGCTGAAGATAGGAATCGTCGGATTGCCGAACGTGGGGAAATCCACGCTTTTTAATGCGCTCACCAAAGCGTCCGTACCGGCTGAAAATTATCCTTTCTGCACCATCGATCCCTCGGTCGGCGTCGTCGGCGTTCCCGATGCCCGGCTTGCCGAGCTCGCGGAATTTTCCACAAGCGAGAAAGTCATACCGGCAGCGATAGAATTCGTGGATATCGCCGGACTCGTCGCGGGCGCCGCGCAGGGCGAAGGCCTCGGCAATCAATTCCTCGCGCATATTCGCGAGACCGATGCGATCCTTCAGGTCGTGCGGTTTTTCGACGATCCCGCGGTGCTTCATGTCGACGGGACCGTCGAGCCCTACAAAGACATAGAAATAATCAACATGGAGCTTATGCTCGCGGATGCGGAGCAGGTGCGCAAACGCCGCGACAAGCTTGAGCGCGATATCGCGACGGGCGTGAAGGACGCTTCCGCGCTCGATGCCGCGCTCGCAAAATTGGAACAGGGTTTTGCCGCCGGAAAGCTCGCGCTCCATGCGGGGCTTGCCGATGAAGAGCGCAAACGCGTCGCCCACATGAATCTGCTCACGATGAAACCGATCGTGTATGCGCTCAACCGGAAAAGCGGCGGGCATAATCTCGACGAGCTTGCTGACGGACGCGCCGCGCGGGCATACGAAATCATCGCGGCGCTCGGATCGCGTTTCGTCATGGTCGATGCGGCGACCGAACGAGAGTTGAATGACGTCGCGGACGCGGACCGCGCGAGCTTCCGCCAGGAACTCGGCGTTCACGAAGACGGTCTCGCAGACCTCATCCGGGGCGCCTAC
>JAKBHL010000004.1 GCA_021836725.1 bacterium | reverse complement strand
AAGATCGTCCAACTTCCCGTCAACCCGCTCATCCGGAACATCATCGGCCAGTCGAAATCCTCCTTCGACATCCGCGCCATGATGGACGAAAGAAAGATACTCATCATCAACCTCTCCAAGGGGCTCGTGGGGGAGACCAACATGCGTCTCCTGGGCTCGATGCTCACGACGCGCATCTTCCTCGCTGCGATGAGTCGCGCGGACCTGTCGGCGGAAAAGCTCGCGGAACTCCCGAGCTTTTATTTCTATGTCGATGAATTTCAGAACTTTGCGAACGAAACGTTCGCCGAGATCCTCTCGGAAGCCCGCAAATATAAGCTGAATCTCATCATCGCGCACCAATACATAGAGCAGATGGAGGAAGAGGTGCGCGACGCTGTCTTCGGGAACGTCGGCACGACAGTCGTTTTTCGCGTCGGCCCCTTTGATGCCGAGGTGCTCGAAACCATCTTCATGCCGCACTTCACCAAGGAAGACATCGTGACACTCGATAAGCGGCAGGTGTATCTCACGCTCATGATAGACGGGGTCGGGTCGGCGCCTTTCTCCGCAGTGACCATCCCGCCGATAGAAGCGCCGTCCATCTCCCATAAAGAAGCGGTCATTGCCGCGTCGCGCGCGCATTTTGCCGCCAAGCGCGCCCCCATTGAAAATGCGATTGCGGAAGAATTTGCCGCAAGTATGGCGTCTGCCATGCCTCCCGATGCGCGTATGAAGCGGAAACCGGTCGGCGAGCAGCACAGCGAGCGGCCGCCAAGCGTCCCGCAGCGAAAGGACATGCGTATCCCGCCCGCCGCGCACCCGGCCGCTCCGGTAACGCAGCATCTCGATACTAGCGAGGGTGCAAAAACTTTCCTAAAGCGTCCGACGGAGACACATCCGGTCCCGCCGGCAAAAAGCTCAGAAGATTTGAAATCAATTCTACGCGCCATAACTGCGCAAAACGGCGCGGAACGCGAACGCAAGCAAACGCAACAGAAACAATCGCTCAAGGGAACTCTGACTGCCGTGCTTACAAAAAACGGCCAGCCGTTACCGACGAGTGGCGCGGCGCACCCGCCGCCCGAGCAAGCGCCCGCGCCATCGAAAATGGAAAAGCCGGCAAAGCAGCCATTTGAAGTAAGCGAGAGCACCTTGAAGAAAGTGCTTAAGGGCGAGTCATAACACCCCGTTCATGCGCACCACCAATTTGTTCGCTCACGCCGCTCTCCTCTGCGCTTTCGCTTTTTCCCCTTTCGGGAGTTCCGCTCTGGCGTCGGCGCTGGTGGACATCAATACCGCGGACGCGGCGCTGCTCGACACCTTGCCGGGCATCGGGCCGTCGAGAGCGGCGGCAATCGTCGCCTATCGCGATGCGCACGGACCGTTTGCCGCCATCGAAGACATCCAGAACGTCAGCGGGATCAAAGAGAGTGTCTATGCGGGACTTGCGGCGTTCATCACGATCGGCAATGCGGGCGCGGCAACCGGTACGTCGGACGCCAGTGCATCGAGCACCGCGTCAGCGGCGCAAGACACGCGAACTTCGACCGGAGCGTCGACGTATGTGCCGCCGTCTGCGGTGCTCACCGTGGACGCCGGCCCCGACAGGAATGCGGTTCTGGAGGCGCCGCTGCATCTTTCGGCAAGCGTAAAAGCGAAAGGCGGCGCACCGGACTCTTCCGCGCAAATAACCTGGAGTTTCGGCGACGGATCGTCCTCGACGGGCAGTTCGGTTGATAAGACGTACCGATATGCCGGCACGTATCTGGTCACGGTAACCGCGACCAACGGCCTTGCAAGCGCAGAAGACGAATTCACGGTCGTAGCGAAACCGGCGCTCGTGCGCATACTTGCCGCCACAGGCGACGGGATCACGATAGCGAACGATGCGAGCGAGCGTCTCGACCTTTCCGGGTGGCGGCTTTCCGTAGACACCGGGTTCTTCCGCATCCCGAGCGGCACGATTCTTCTGCCGCACGCAAATGTTCTTTTCCCCTCAAACATCACCAATGTGCCCATCGCGCTTAGCGCGACGCTCTCATACCCTGACGGCGTCGTGGCCGCCCGCTACTCCTTTCCTCAATCCGCTTCAATCGCGGTGAGCGTGCAACCTTTCCCGTCTGCGGCGAGTTCCACTGGAGAGCAGACGGTCGAGCACCCCTACGGGTACGATGCGACATCGTCTGAAGCAGATATAAGCATAAGCGGTACAGCGCATGAGGCTACAGCAGTAAGCGCCCCCGCGGCGGCGACAGAGCTCGCCGCCGCGGGGGCGGCGTTCGCGACCGCTACGACCTCGGATGCTCTTCCGGAAAAGTCACACGCTGCTAATCCCTTTTTGTCCCCGTGGATGCTCGGGTTTCTCGGCGTCATGGCGCTCGCGGGCGGCGCATTCATCCTGCTCTAATTTTAAATGTTAAACATTTAATAAACTCACTAAACTCACGCGAATCGTACCCCGATTTTTAAATGTTTAACATTTAAATCCAAGCTCCCCTCTAGCGATTCGCATTTCAGCACTTTTCGTACTAATCTCCTATATATGGCAGATAAGAAACTCGTCCTTGTGACCGGTGGTGCGGGATTCATCGGTTCGCATCTTTGCAAGCGTCTCGTCGCGGACGGCCATCGAGTCGTCTCGCTCGACAACTACTTCACCGGGAGCCGCGAAAACCATGTCCCGGGCGTCGAGTACCGCGAAGGGCACACCAAAGACATCGAGAAGCACATCCCCGAGACTCCCGACCTCATCTACCACCTCGGCGAATACTCGCGCGTTGAAAAGAGCTTGGAAGAGCCGGCGCTCGTGTGGGATCTCAATACAGCGGGAACATTTGGCGTCCTTGAGTTCTGGCGAAAACGGGGAAGCAAGCTCGTGTATGCTGGCTCATCCACAAAGTTCGGAGATGGAGGTCTTGGCCGCATGCAAAGTCCCTATGCGTGGAGCAAGGCAAGCAACACCGAGCTCGTGAAAAATTATGGCGCCTGGTACGGGTTGCCCTACGCGATAACGTATTTTTACAACGTCTACGGTCCCGGCGAACGCGCCGGTGCCTATGGTACCGTCATCGAAATCTTCAAACAAAAACATGCTGCCGGCGAACCTCTCACGGTAACCGCGCCGGGGACGCAGAAACGCAACTTTACGCACGTTGAAGACATCATCAAAGGCCTGACCCTTGTCGCCGCAAGCGGAACCGGCGATGATTTCGGGATAGGGGACGAGCAATCGTATTCGATTATCGAAGTGGCGAACATGTTCGGCGGCGATATCGTTATGAATCCCGCTACGCCCGGTAACCGCATGGGTTCGGATATCGATACGAGCAAAGTGCGCGCTCTCGGCTGGTCTCCCAAAAAACACTTACGGGAATACATCACCGAGATATTCGGCTCATGAAGCGCGTATTGGTGTTTTCGCTCAATTACTACCCCCGTTTCATCGGCGGCGCGGAGGTCGCGATAAAAGAAATAACCGACCACATCTCTCCCGAAGATATCGAGTTCCATATGGTGACGCTCCGGTTTGATTCAGCATTGCCGAAAACCGAAAGGATAGGGCGCGTCGTAGTACACCGCATCGGCTTCTCGAGCAAGGCGCCGACCATCGCAGACCTACAGAAGTTCCCGCTCAAGCTCAACAAGTACTGGTTTCAGTTTTTTTCGCCTTTTGCGGCAATGCGGCTCAATCGCATCTACCGCTTTGACGGCATCTGGGCGATGATGGCGCACTCGTGCGGCGTTCCCGCGGGAATCTTCAAGACCTTCAATCCGAAAATAAAATACCTGCTCACGCTTCAGGAAGGCGACCCGCCCGAACACATCGAGCGCCTAGCGCGGCCGGTATGGCCCTTCTTCAAACGCGGCTTCACGAAAGCCGACGCTTTACAACCAATCTCAAACTTCCTGCTCGCATGGGGGAAGCGCATGGGCTTTCGCGGCGCCGCGGAGGTTATCCCGAACGCTGTTGATACGAGACACTTCTCACAACCAATCACGCCGGAAAAACGCAACGAAACGCGTGCGCAGATCGGTCTTGCACCCTCTGACGTGGCGCTGGTGACTACGTCGCGTCTCGTGCATAAGAATGCGGTTGATATCGTCATCCGTTCGCTCGCACTCCTGCCCTCGCATGTGCACTTCGTCGTGTACGGCATCGGTCCGGACGAAGAGGCGTTGAAGGCGCTCGCCGAAAAGCTCGGCGTCGCCTCGCGGACGCATTTCGCGGGCCAGATAGGGCATGTCGAGATGCCGCTCGCATTGAAAGCGTGCGACATCTTCATCCGCCCGAGTCGCTCGGAGGGCATGGGCAACTCCTTCATCGAAGCGATGGCGGCGGGGTTGCCGGTGGTCGCGACGCAGGAGGGCGGCATAGCGGATTTCCTTTTTGATGCGAAACGCAATCCCGGGGAAGAGACGACCGGCTGGGTGGTGGACAAGGATTCGCCCGAGCAGATTGCTGCAGCAGTGCAAGACATCATCGCGCACTCCGAGCAAGCCGCGCGCGTAACCGCCGCCGCAAAGGCCATGGCGCTCGAAAAATACGACTGGAATCTCATCGCGGGCCAGATGAAAACGCTCTTCGACCGGCTTCTCGCTTGACACGGCGTTTTATGTGATTATAATGCCATTATAATCATAACGATACGGGCTATGGCAACGATTCAGAAAGCAATCAAAGTGGGTTCCTCGATAGCGGCAGTGCTCCCGAAGACGTTTCTCAAAGGAGCCGGTATTGCGGCGGGGACTCAGATCTCTGTCGAACCGCTCGAGGGAGGTATCCTCATTCGTTCAGTGCGCAGGACGAGCGCCGATACTGGTTCGCGCGTCACGGACGCACGTGTTGCAGAAACTGCTCTCGGGCTCATTAAGCGTTATCAGAATGCGCTTAAACGTCTTGCCGATGCTTGAGATTATCTATCTTACCGCCGAGCAAATTGAGCTCATACATGCCGGCGTATTAGCGAAGAGCGGCGGACTTTTTGGCACGCGTGAACCTGGGGTGCTCGCGGGGCTTGAGTCATCTCCGCGCCAAAGCGTGTTCGGCAAGGAATTACATCCGACGCTCTTTCACAAAGCGGCGGCCTATATGCGCACGATTATCAATCAGCATCCGTTTCTCGATGGTAACAAGCGCACTGGCATGATGAGCGCCTTTACCTTCCTCGAGGTAAATGGTTACCGCGTTACGGCGACCGATGATGAGGTGTTTAATCTTGCTCTCGTTATTGCGACCGAGAAACCGGAAGGAGATGTTATTGCCTCATGGCTTGAAATACATTCGGAAGTTATCCAGGCAGTATCGCTGCGTAAACAAAAACGATCAACTAAGAAGCCGGTGAGGAAACGCGCCAAAGGGCGGTAAACTACAAGTATGCGGCTCGTCATCGCCACTCCGCTCTACCCGCCTGAGATCGGCGGACCGGCGACGTATGCGAAACTCCTCGCGGAAGGGCTGCCGGAGCGGGGTATCGAGGTCGAGGTGGTGAAGTTTAGCGAGGTGCGGCACCTGCCGAAGCTCCTGCGGCACTATGCGTACGAGCGCCGCGTCCGTCGCGCGCTCTCCGGTGCGGACGCGGCGCTCGCGCTCGATCCGGTCTCGGTAGGGCTCCCGACGATGCGCGCCGCGAGGAAAGCCCGGAAACCTTTCGTCGTAAAAATCGTCGGCGACTACGCGTGGGAGCAAGGACAGCAGCGTTTCGGCGTGATGCAAGACCTCGATGAGTTTGTGAAGACGAGACAGTCCTCACTGCAGGTGCGCGTACTGCAGTCGGTGCAAACGCGCGTCGCGCGCGCGGCGCGCCGCGTCCTCGTGCCGAGCGAATACCTGAAGGGCATTGTCGGCGCGTGGGGCATCCCAAGCGAGAAAATAGAGGTTATTTACAATGCCGTGCTCACCGGAGAATTCGGCGCCGTACCGGAAGCCGTGGCGAGCTTGCCGCGGCCCTTGGTCGTGACGGCCGGCCGACTCGTGTCCTGGAAACGCATGGATGGCGTCATCGATGCGGTGTCGCGCATGCCGGAAGTCGCGCTCGCCATCATCGGCGACGGGCCGGAGCGCGTCGCGCTTGCCCGGCATGCGCGTGAGAAACTGTCCGGCCGCGCCGTGCTCACAGGGACACTGCCGCACAAAGACACGCTCGCGACGATGCGTTCCGCGGATGTATTCGTTCTCAACTCCTCCTACGAGGGACTTTCGCACCTGCTCATCGAAGCGCTCGAGATCGGCGTCCCCATCGTCGCTACGCGCGCCGGAGGAAACACTGAAGTGGTAGAAGACGAAAGCACCGGCCTCTTGGTACAGACCGGCGATACGGAAGACCTCGCTCGCGCGCTCGCGCGCATTCTCGCCGACGGCGCGCGGCGCGAGCGTTCCGCCGCGCGTATGAGAGAATCCGCGAAACGTTTCTCGACTGAAACGATGCTCGCCGCGACAGCGACACTCCTGCACACCCTATGAAAACACTCTTCATCTCGAACGATCCGACTATCTTTGCCGCGGCGAGTCCGGCACGCGCCCGCATGCGCGCGTACGCCGAAGCGATCGGGGAGCTACACATCGTCTCCTCCGCGCCGCGCACCGCGCACGAGGAACGGGAAGGAAATCTTTTTTTGCACCCAGTGTACGTCTCAAAGCTTTTTCGGGTGCACGCGCTCGCGAAGCGCGCGCATGCGCTCATACTCGAATACGGCATCGAAATCGTTTCCGCACAGGACCCTTTTGAACACGGACTCGCGGCGCTCCGCGCGGCGCGCGCCACCAAGGCGAAACTCCACATCCAAGTGCACACGGATTTCCTCTCTCCATGGTTTATAAAAAGCGGCAACTGGCGCAGCCCGCGCGTACGGATGCCGTTTCTTAATCGCTCTCGCCGGAAGATCGCCGATCGCGTCCTGCCGAGCGCCGCCGGCATCCGCGCGGTCTCCGAGCGCGTGAAAGCCTCGCTTCTCGCACGGTACGCCTCTCGCATCCCCGAACCCGCAGTGCTGCCGATTGCCGTGGACGTCACCGTACCCGAACCGGTCCTTTTGCCGCAGCACTCGTTTACCTTCGCGCTCATCGCGGTCGGGAGGCTCGAACCCGAGAAGCGCGTGGAGGACATCCTCGCCGCGGTCAAACTCGTCGTCGCGCATTACCCCATGGCAGGTCTCTTCATTGTCGGGGAGGGAAGCGAGCGCAGCCGTCTCGAACGGATGACCTATTCCCTCGGCCTCAGAGATAACGTCATTTTCCTCGGCAGCCGCCCCGATGCACACGGTCTCATGCGTAGCGCGCAAGCGTTCATCCAGGCGAGCGCGTATGAGGGCTACGGCCGCACCCTCATCGAAGCGGCGCTTGCCAAGATCCCCATCGTGACCACCGACGTCGGCATCGTCGGCGAAGTGTTCAAAGGTTACGAAGACGTCCTCGCCGCGCCGGTAGCCGACCCGACGGCACTCTCGCTCAACATCGTCGGCATCATCGAGGACACGTCAGTTCGCGCGGAACTCCCGATCCACGCCGAAGCTACCGCCCGCGCCCATCTCGCAAGCATCGGCGACCTCCCATCCCGCATTGCCGCGGATCTTGGCCGGATCATCGGGGCGTAACTCACGCGCAATAGAGGCGGTTACAGCTCATATAAGGCCGTATGATACAGTCTCCCTATGACGCCGGTTGATGCGGGGAAGCCACTCGTTGGCTTCATAGGACAAGGGTACGTCGGCAAGAACTATGCCGACGATTTCGAACGGCGCGGCTTCTCGACGGTGCGATACGCCCTTGAGGAGCCGTATCGGGTGAATAAGGACAAGATAGCGGAGTGCGATATCGTCTTCATCGCGGTGCCCACACCGACGACATCGGAGGGGTTCGACGACTCCATCGTACGCGAGGCAATCGCACTCACCGGAGCAGAGAAGACCGTCATCGTGAAGTCGACTATCCTGCCGGGTACGACGAAATCGTTCCAGGAGCAGTACCCGGATCGCGTCATCTTCTACTCGCCCGAATTCCTCTCCGAAGCGACCGCCGCGCAGGATGCCGCGCATCCGTTCTCGAACATCCTCGGCAGTGCGATCGACGACGCAGAACACCGCGCGGCGGCCGAAAAGGTGCACACGATCCTACCGCACGCGCCCTTCTCGCTCACTTGCGACAGTACCGAAGCCGAACTTATAAAATACGCCCACAACGGAAGCGGCTTCGTCGAGGTCGTATTCTTCAATCTTATGTACGAGCTCGCACAGAAATCAGGCGCGAACTGGGCGTCGATAGAACAGGCGATGCGGGCAGACCCGTACATCGCGAACCGGTATGCGAAACCGGTACACAAGACCGGCCGCGGCGCAGGCGGGCATTGCTTCATCAAGGATTTCGCGGCTCTGCGCGGGTTGTATGCGCAAAAGGTCGGGGACATTCCAGGAACTGCCGCCCTGGCCGCATTCGAACAAAAAAATATCTCCCTCTTGAAAGAGAGCGGGAAGGATCTTGACCTATTACAAGGAGTATACGGAGAAAGCATATGAAAAAAATAACTCGCAAAATCGTCGTTACCGGCGCCGCTGGTTTCATCGGTTTCCACCTCGCACACACGCTTCTTGAGAAGGGGTGGCGCGTGGTCGGTATCGATTCGATCACAGACTACTATGATCCGCGCATCAAACAGAAGCGTCTTGCAATCCTCAAAAAGTATCCGAAATTCCGCTTTTATAGGACGAATATCGCGAAATACTCGGCGCTCGAGACCATCCTGAGAAAGGAGAAACCGGACGAGATCGTGCACCTCGCGGCACAGGCAGGCGTGCGGTATTCGCTTTCAAACCCGTGGGCGTATGTAGAATCAAATGAGCTTGGCACGCTCAATATCTTTGAAGCGGCGAAGCGTCTTGAGCTTCCGCGCGTGCTCTACGCTTCGTCGAGTTCGGTCTACGGCCTCAATGAAGCATCGCCCATGAAAGAGACCGATCGCACCGACACGCAGATCTCCGTCTATGCCGCGACCAAAAAGGCGAACGAAGCGATGGCACACTCGTACCACCACCTCTACGGCACCGAGATGATCGGCCTGCGATTTTTCACTGTTTATGGCATCTGGGGCCGCCCTGATCTCGCGCTCTTCAAATTCGTAAAAAACATCCTTGCCGGAAAGCCGATTGACGTTTACAACCGCGGCAAGATGAAGCGCAGCTTCACGCACATTTCCGACGTTGTCGCGGGCATCACCGCGCTTCTCGAGCGTACACCCCGCCACCGCAACGAGGTCTACAACTTGGGCGGCGCCGAGGCGATGCCGCTCCTCGACTTCATCACCCTCATTGAAGCGGAGCTCGGGAAGAAAGCAAAGAAGCACTTGATGCCCATGCAAGCGGGCGATGTGAAGGAAACCGTCGCGGATTGCTCTAAGGCGCACCGGGATGTCGGGTTTGCTCCGAAGACGTCAATGCAAAAAGGTGTCGCGGAGTTCGTCGCGTGGTTTCGCGAAAACGAACGATTCCTCCTCACGCTTCGCGAGCCGAAGCAATGATATTCGCGCGGTAAGATACGGACATGAAAAAGGATTTCGATGGATGGAATGAAGAGAAGAAGATGATACATGAACACGCACATGCGCCGTTGTATCACGAGCGCGAGATCCGATGGTGTCATTTTGGCGTAAACGTAGGATTTGAACAGGATGGCACCGGCGTTGGCAGGGCACGACCGGCACTCATCTTGAAAGGATTCAGCTGGTCAGTCTTCTGTCTCGTCATCCCGCTTACGACCTCCGCAAAACAAAGTCCATACCATGTCGCGGTAGGGGAAATCGGCGGGAGAGCGGCGTTCGCGATCATCTCGCAACTCCGTCTCGTAGACACGAAACGTCTTGAAGCGCTGGTTGCGATTCTTGATAAGCAAGCATTTGAGCGTATACGAAAAGCCGTCAAAGACATGCTCTGACGGCTTTTCGATTCTTTGTCCCTCTTGCGAGGGCCGGCCCGAAGGCATTTGTTCGAGTATGATATACCAGCCACATAAAAAGTCAATATGAAACTGCTCATCGTCACGCAAGCAGTCGATACTGAAGATCCGGCGCTCGGGTTCTTTGTCGGATGGATACAAGAATTTGCCAAGCACGTCCAGAGTATCGAAGTCATCTGTCTCAAAGAAGGGAAGCATGATGCGCTTCCGACGAACGTGCGGGTGCACTCGCTCGGGAAGGAACGAGGGAAGCGGAGCCGTCTGGCGTATGCCGTCCGTTTCAAATTCCTCGCCTGGAAGCTCCGCCACCACTACGACGTGGTCTTCGTGCACATGAACGAAGAGTACGTCCTTATCGCTGGTCCGCTCTGGCGGCTGCTCGGAAAGCGCATCTACTTGTGGTGCAACCATGCACGAGGAAGCTGGCGCACTATGCTTGCTGTCGCGTTTTCAGACAAAGTCTTCTGCACGTCAAAGCAGGCGTACACAGCGCGGTTTAAGAAGACCGTCCTCATGCCGGTCGGTATCGATACCGATCGGTTCGTTTCCGGAGCACCAAGGGAACGACAAACAGGATCCATCCTCTTTTTGGGCCGTCTTGACCCTGTGAAGCGTCTGGACCTCTTCGCTGCAGCTTGTGCAACGCTCTCGAGCGAGCCGCCGCGGGAAGTTCATGTCTACGGAGACCCGACGTCAGGGAACGAAGCGTATGCCGATAATCTGAAGCGAAAGTACGTGACGGTCCCGCACCTTTCGTTCCACGCCGGGGTCTCGAATGAAGCGGCAGCGTCCCTTTACCGGACGCATGATATGTATGTGAATCTCACCGCATCGGGAAGCTTCGACAAGACCATCGGCGAAGCGATGGCGTCGGGCTGTATTGTCGTGTGTGCGAACGAGGCACTGCGGGGTGTCGTGCCGGATGCGCGTATCGTCTCAGGTACTATCGAGTCGGTGCAGTCTGGCATCAAAGAAGCGCTTGCGCTCTCTGAGAAGGAACGCGAACGCGAGCGTACCATCATGCGTGAATATGTCGTTCGTGAGCATAGTCTTGAGAAACTTTGCACAAGCCTGTGTAATGAACTTACTTGACGAGCATGAGATACCAGAACAAAGCGCAGCTTATCCAGTCGCTCGTGACACCCGAGGATGTGATACTTGATGTTGGCTTCTCCGGGCAGGGTGTACGTTACGGTGACGTGGCCTGGCCGCATGCACTTCTCAAGGCGCATGCGAAGGAAGTCTATGGTCTTGATGTCCAGCTTAATCCGGCGTTTGTCGCTGATCCACATTATGTACAAGCAAGCGCCGAGGATTTTAGTTTACCCATGCGGTTCGACGCCATCTTTGCTGGTGACCTGATTGAGCATCTTTCGAATCCAGGACTCTTCCTTACGAGTTGTAAGCGGCATTTGAAACCTGGCGGTCGACTTATCCTCACGACACCGAATACTTTCAATCTGTTCAATCTTGCCGAGAAACTCGCGAAGCCCGAACCGACAGTGAATCGCGATCATACATGCTACTTTAATAGTAAGACGATGCGCACACTGCTCGCGAAGAACGGCATGAAACCGCTTGAAATGAGCTATCTTTATGCGCTTGATGTGCAGTTCACGGAAAGTCTGAAGAAGCGCTTCTTGAACGGAATCTATTTCTTACTGTCTCGTGTGACGGACAAGTTTCTGGAAACGCTTGTGGTTGTCGCAGTGTCGCACGAGAACATATGAACTGGCGCTCACACAGCAAGGATGTGGCATGGAAACTACTCGCGCTCCTCGCACGACCACTCGGAGATCGTGCAAGCATTCTCATGTACCACTCGGTGGGAGAGGATAGCGCGTCGTTTACGGTCTCAGCCATGGTCTTCGAAGAACAGCTCCAATATCTCACGAAACACGGTTTTTCAGTCATCCCTCTCTCAGAGCTCGTGATGCGCCTGGAGCAGGGAAAATCAATCGCAAAAGCAGTTTGCCTCACGTTCGACGATGGATATCGCAATAATTACGAAGTGGCATTTCCTCTGCTGCGGCAATACGGCATGCCTGCTTCGATCTTTCTCACGACAGGATTACTCGGCCGGTCACTTACCAATTCGGAGGACGTGTCGCTCCCGCTTATGACCGAAGCGCAGGTGCGCGAAATGCAAGGCAGCGGCCTAATCGAGTTTTTCCCGCACGGCGTCACGCATCGGAAGCTTCACAAGCTCTCTACCGCAGAGGTCGAGCAGGAAGTCACAATATCTCGAGCGGCCGTACAGCTATTGACGCATACAGCCGCCGATATCTTCGCGTTCCCCTCAGGTCGATATACAGACGCGACGCTTGATGCAATGCGCCATGCAGGCTTCGGTGCTGCCGTGACGGTGACGGGAGGTACCATCGGGGCTGACGCGCATCTGTTCGAATTACCACGCAATTCAGTCGATAGCTTCACGACCTTTTCGCAGTTCCGCGGCAAAGTCTCCCGAGCGATTGATGTGTACGCGGCATTCAAGTCATTGATAGGTGTATGAAAAGTAATTTACTCAGGCAAGTACTCGCGGGCAAGACGCTCGGGCGAGTCTTATTCAATGAGCTTGTGGTCAAGTACTGCGCATCTCTGCAGGGATCAGTACTTGATCTTGGCGGAGGCGCTTCACCGGGGTACCTACGATATCTTTCGCACAACGTCTCGTATACTCGAACTGATTTGCGAGCGTCGGATGGTGTGAGTGCAGTCGATCTTAACAAGCTGTTGCCATTTCCCGACGAATCATTCGATGCGGCATTATTGTTCAATTCACTCTACATCCTCGAGGATCAGCACATGTCTCTGCGGGAGATACATCGAATCCTTAAGAAGGGCGGCCGGCTATTCCTCTCATCGCCGTTTATCGCGAGTGAAATTCCCGAGCCGCACGACTATATGCGTTTTACTGCTGAAGGCATGGAGAGACTGCTCGTCGAAGCTGGTTTTGAGGTCGAAGCGCTCGAACGGATGGGCGGCCGCGTAAGCGCGGCGGCGAACTTGCTCCACCCACTGTTTCTTTTCTCGATCATACGGGTCCCGGTATATACCTGCGCACTCGCGCTTGATCGCCTCATCGCGCGGATGGGTAAAGACCGATATATCACGCCGATAGGGTATTTCGCCGTAGCGAAGAAGCAGTAGATATTCGGTATACTGATGACAATATGTTGAAATGAATATGAATCACGAAACACTCGAAAAGAGATTTGTTGCAGTCAGTAGGTCCGCTACATTCCGACGTATTGTCGATCGATTCGAATTATCTCACAAACGGGTGCTCGACCTGGGTTGCGGTTATGGTGAGTATCTCACTCATTTTGAAAAAGGGAGCCTGGGAATAACGACTTCTCAGGAAGAAGTTCGAGCGGGGAAGGAACGTTCTCTCGATATACGGTTCGGTAATGCAGAATTTCTTGAAGAGATCTCATTGCCTGATGTAACCGAAGCCGTATGGGCAAACAATCTCTTTGAGCACCTCCTCTCGCCGCATGCGTTCCTGATGAAGTTAAAGAAAAATGTCGCTCCCGGGGGGCTACTTATCCTTGGTGTCCCTGTTGTCCCTAGGGTTTCTGCCTTGGTCCTTCTGAGTCGTTTCAGAGGGTCGCTTGCGTCAAATCATATTAATTTCTTCACGAAAGAGACTCTTGCGCTCACAGTAAAGCGTGCAGGCTGGGAGGTTTCCGAAGTACGTCCTTATTGGTTCTCGCCGGCATGGCTCGATTGTGCTTTCAGCTGGGTAGCACCGCACCTATATGTCGTTGCTAAGAATAATCCTGGATTCAAATATCCGGATAAGAAATATAATGAGTGGATTGCTGATTCCCACTATAAAGACCTTTTTGAAATAACAGACCAAAATGACTAACTCTTTTTCTGTTTAGTATGAATATCCTCTACATCGCCAACATTCGTCTCCCGACCGAGAAGGCTCACGGCATACAAATTATGAAAATGTGTGAAGCTTTCGCACACTTGGGGCACACGGTCGAGCTCGTCGTGCCTGATCGACGCACCCCGGTTACCGAAGATCCTTTTGCATATTATGGCGTCGAGCGCACGCTCACCATTACGCGACTGCCGACATTCGATACGGTCTCGTGTGGAAGGATGGGATTCTGGTTGCAGACATTTTCATTCATCTTCCATGCAGCGCGCTATGTGCGCCGCTCCTCAGCAGAGGTGGTCTATTCGCGTGACCCGGCACTCTTTTTCTTCGGGCGTATGCCATCCGATAAGAAGCTGATATGGGAGATACATACCAAGCCGGCGCGGCACGTAGCAGAGAAGATACGGCGTTCGCAAGTGCATATCGTTGCTATTTCTAGCGGACTGCGCGATGTGCTCATTGAGGCAGGCGTACCGAGTGAGAGAATCACGGTTGCGCATGATGCGGTCGATGTCGACATGTTCGCCCGAGTACCTGATAGGCAGACAGTGCGACGGGAGTTGTCTCTACCGGAAGATAAAACAATCATTGCGTATATCGGCAAGTACAAGACGATGGGTGAGTCGAAAGGAGTCGAGGAAGTCATCGAGGCCGTCGGTGCCGTGCATGCCCACCATACCGATGTCGACTTGCTAATCGTAGGTCTTAATCAGGACGAGCTTCCCGAGGTGAAAGGTCTTGTAAGCGACGCAGGTCTTGAAGATGCCGCCTATCTCGTCGGACATGTCCCACACGATCAGGTGGCACAGTACATGCGTGCTACCGACGTACTCGTAATGAACTATCCCAATACCAAGCACTATGCGCGCTTCATGTCGCCCTTGAAGCTCTTCGAGTATATGGCGAGCGGTACGCCAATCGTCACGTCTGATTTACCTAGTATTCGCGAGGTGCTGAGCGATGCCTCGGCATTTTTCTTTAAAGTAGATGATCCAGACAGTCTTCGTCGAGCAATTGAAGTAGTACTGGCTAATCCTGCTGAGGCTTCTCAAAAGGCCACTACTGCTCTTAGTGAGGCGAGAGGGCATACCTGGCGGAAACGAACAAAAGACATAATGGAATTTGCATGTAAGACTAAGAAAATGATATGAAAAAAATCCTTTGTATTTTTGGCACTCGTCCTGAAGCCATCAAGATGGCCCCGGTCATTCAAGAGTTGAGACGTCATCCAGAGACGTTTGCGGCAACGGTCTGCGTAACGGGACAACACCGCGGCATGCTCGACCAGGTTTTGGAACTGTTCGATATCAAGCCAGAGTACGATCTCAATCTCATGCAGGAAAACCAAACGCTCTCTGGACTCACTAGTAGGATCCTGCTGGGCGTCGACGCCGTTTTGCAAAAGGAGACGCCAGATTTGGTGCTGGTGCAGGGAGACACAACGACCGCTATGACAACCGCTCTTGTCGCTTTTTATCACAAAGTGAAAATAGGACACATTGAAGCCGGCCTCCGAACGGGAGACCTACAAAATCCGTTCCCCGAAGAGGTGAACAGGAAAATCATCGACAGTTTTAGCGACCTCTATTTCGCGCCGACAGAGATGGCGCGACAGAATCTGCTTAAGGAGTCGGTAACACCGGAACGAATTATCGTTACCGGGAACACCGTAATTGATGCTCTGAAACTCATCGCGCAGGAGCCTTATGACTGGTCAACGGGGCCGCTCGCCGGCATATCCAAGGGTAAGAAGCTCATTCTTGCGACGACGCATCGTCGAGAAAATATTGGAGCGCCACTTGAACACATTTGTGAGGGATTGAAGCGGGTGGCTAGCAAACATACTGAGGTGCACATCATCATCCCCATGCATTTAAACCCGAATGTTCGCAAGGTTATTAGGACTATGCTTGGCGGTATAGAGAATATCTCTCTGCTCGAGCCGCTCGATTATAGATCGCTCGTCCATCTCTTGAAAGAGTCCGTGCTGGTTGCTACGGATTCCGGCGGCTTGCAAGAAGAAGCCCCGACATTTGGCAAGCCGGTGCTGGTATTGCGAGAAACTTCAGAGAGACCTGAAGGGATAGACGCTGGCGTAGCGATGCTTGTCGGTACTGACGCGGGAGATATTGAACGCGCGATTGACACTTTGCTAACGGATCAGGAATCCTATCAGAGAATGGCCCACTCCATAAATCCTTATGGGGATGGGAATGCGAGCAAAAGAATTGTTGCCTCACTGTGATATGCAGCACTCCCGTCAAAAAACCAGTGTCATTTTCTCGGAAACCTATTTGCCATTGCTCGGAGGTGCAGAGATGTATACGTATAATTTCGCCAAACAGTTAACGCTTCGAGGCTACACGATAACTATTCTGACTCACGCCGACGGGGAGCCTCCAGAGGAGTATCAGGTAAAAGGAGTGACGGTCATTCATGTTCCCAAAATCTCAAAATACCAGCCGTTTGCCCTACTCTCTCTTTTTCTAAAAATGACGCGGCTTGTGCGACAATCAGACCTCGTATGTGCAAATTATACTTACTCGCTCAGCACCTTGGCCGTGCTGGCAGGCGTCATCGCGCGTAAGCCAATCATTGTTTTTGCCCATGGATTGGGGACGATTATTGATGCGACGCATCCCAAGATCTACCGACTGTATCGTTATGTGACGTTAAGGCTTGCCCATAAGGTTGTTACCACCTCAGAAGAGATTGCGGATATTGTCCGCAGATATACGAGGGAAGTATTGGTGGCCACTGCCGTCGATTGTTCCGCTATCGATGCGTCTTTGGATGTGTCTCGAGTTGCCGAGATACAGAAAGAGTTTGATGGAAGAAAGATTATAGTGACCACGCGTCGGCTGGTCGAGAAAAACGGCATCCAATATTTGATTGAGGCACTGCCGTTCCTTCTTAAAAAACAGATAGATTTCGTCTACGTCGTGATTGGAGACGGAAGACTATACGATGAATTGAGTAAGAGGGTGAATGAACTTGGCTTGCAGTCCCGTGTCAGGTTCTTGGGTGCGCTGCAAAACAATCTCGTGTTTAATTACATCAAGGCGGCTGATGTGGCGGTGTTTCCTTCTAGTGCCGAGGCATTGAGCCTGGCGGCCATTGAAGTGATGCATATAGGGACTCCTCTTGTGGTATCTAATATAGGAGGATTGCGCGAGCTCGTTGGAGTCAATGCTGAGCGCGGTACCACGATAGACCTATTCGGACGTATCGAGTCGGTCTATACGGCACCAGACGCTCATTCACTATCGACGGTGACGTATGAACATTTTGCCGAGCAATTGGTTGTGGCGCTGTCCTGTTCTGAAGATGTTGCTCATAAATCGGTGCTAGCAAAAGAGTTTGTCGATGCTCGCTTTGACTGGCTGCGTGTCGCCAATGCCATATTGCAGTTTATTGCATAATGCTATGGAAACACAAAATAATGAAGCTATAAAAGCATTCTATAGCCAGCATCACGACAGGATCCGTGATAAACGCTCTAAATCTGCATATCCGCTTCGGCACTATGCCCACGCGACGCAATATGAAGGCATATTACAGTTTGTATTACCGGGTATGAAAGTGTTGGATGCCGGATGCGGGGACGGCGTGTTGTCAGTGTTGATGGCAAATAAAGGGGCTGTGGTTATCGGATGCGATTTTTCTGCGCCCAATATCGAGGCAGCGAGGGAGTATGCCGTCGAGCATAACATAGCCAATGTTGAGTTTTTGGTAGGCGACGCAGAGCGTCTGCCATTCCCAGACAATTCTTTTGATCTTGTGGTAAGTTCTCATGTGCTTGAGCACCTGCCTCATTTTGACAAGGGGTTGCAAGAAGTGATGCGGGTGACAAAAAAACGGGCAATTATAGCAATTCCAACTGTTCTCAATCCGTGTTCGTTCGTCCAAGTTGGACGTGGGTGGTTTTGGCTGAAGGGGCCGAGGTCTTTCGTGGCGTTTTTTATTGGGATAGTAAAGACGGTATGGGCGTTTGTAACGGAGCGTGAAGGGGTAAACGAGACATATGGCGGCGCTGACGTTCCTCACATTTTCCGTTTCCCATGGGTAATGAAAAAGAAAGTAAAGCGTTTTGGTTTTCACCTCGTCTCGTATCAAGCCGACTGCCTCTGTCTGCCATATTTCGAATTTTTATTGCCCACCATTAAGTTTCTTGATAGGTTTAAAAATCGAGGGATACTAAGAAATCTTGGATATGGAACAACTTTTGTGATAGAAAAATGAAATCAAGCATCATCATCCCGACCTATAATCGTGCGCCGCTTTTACCGCGTGCGGTACGGAGCATCCCAAAAGACGTTTCTGCAGAGATTATCATCATTGACGACGGATCGACCGACGATACCGAGGAAGTCGTGGCCGCCTTGCAGAAAGAAGATGCCCGCATAATTTTCATCTCGCTTTCTGAAAACAGAGGAGTGAATTACGCACGCAATACTGGCATAGAGAAGGCGACTGGTGAATGGATACAACTTCTCGATAGTGACGATGAGTACGTGTCAGGCGGTTTTGACATTGCGAGCAAAGTTCTTGAAACAGTTCCACGCGACATAAGTGTCATTGGGTTCATGACCCTACGGGAAGTCGGAAGCAGTATGGAGCCTCGAGGATTCCGCGTAGGAGAACAGTGGAATACTTATGAGCCATCGTATCAAGACGTTCTTTTCAAAGAGCACATACAGGGCGATATTCACTACTGTATTCGTCGATCATTATTTGCTCAGGAGGGATATCGATTTGCTAAATATATAAACGGCTTTGAAATGGCATTTTTTGCAAAACTAGCAAAGGATGGAAAGAAATTTCTCTATATAAACCAGGTCGTCGATATGCGTCACGAGAGTATGGGAATGCATCTGAGTACAGAGCCGTATAAGCGATGGCCGCGACAATTCACGTGTGCATATCGAGAATTTGTGAAGGAACATAGAGCAGCTCTCTCTAAGAGGCCGAAGGTTCTCAGAGATTTTTATATACGAATTGGGAAGGGAATGCTGCGAAGCTGCAATCCTCTTGGTGTATGGTGGATTACAAGAACAATTTCGTTTTAGTGAACTCGATTTTCGAACGTCGTCCGATACTCGTTGTCATTTTTTAATTTTCTTGCGTACATACCACAATTCTTTGTCGACAAAAATCGTACTCAGGTGAGTATCTGCGAATACGAAATAGCCACTGGATACCATAAGGTCTGTAATTTCTTGGACTTTTCGCTCATTGCCGTCTTTGTCATGGGCGAGTGTTTCTATGCAAAAAACGGGCGGCTTGCATGCGTGGAAATCGAAAGTCTCAAGAACCGCCAAATCCATTCCCTCAATGTCCATTGATATGAAGTCAGGTGGGATGTCTGGGAAGTATTCACTGATGATATCCATAATGATTCTTACCGGTACCTCCACTTCTTTTGCGATAGAAAATTTGCTTGCCTTATTTATAAATTC
This sequence comes from bacterium, assembly GCA_021836725.1. Taxonomy (GTDB): domain Bacteria; phylum Patescibacteriota; class Minisyncoccia; order Phycocordibacterales; family Phycocordibacteraceae; genus C7867-001. The sequence continues at coordinate 3,843 of JAKBHL010000004.1, read as the reverse complement.
GACTTGCGATAGTGATGTGGTACTAAGAGCAGAGCCGGACGCTATGTACAGCGTGGTAATCCCTGGAGTCGGTCCGACGGCAATTTGGAGTACAGTATCGCGAGGCCGTTTCCGTTTGAATAGCTGTGCCATTTCAGGATTCGGCTCGACGCACACACCGCGCGCGCCACTTTGGTAGAAACCAAACGTATTACTTATGTGAGTCGGATGGTTTGCACCAATGTCCAGATAAGTAGGGTTCTCGATTCCGAGAGAACGGAGCGCAATATGTACCAGATAATCTTCGCCAGTCTGTGAATAGATTGAACGTGCATCCCGGTGCATCTTCCGAAGCGATAGCAAGAGGAACTCCGTGTATCCTTGGTAATGTCTCGGGTCGAAAAGATTCTTTATTTTCATATGAGTTTATCAGAGTAATGATGGTATCAGTCGGAGTCCGACGCCACCCGGTACATACCGTAATTGAACGCACTTCCAGACAAGCGCGCAATCACTCGAGCTACGATGAGACCAATGAGTCCCAAGTACACCACTCCTATAACCATAATCACAATTTGGAAGATGCTCCCGACGACCGTGCTTATATAGAGTTCTCGCACTTTCTTTTTCGCAGAGAGATACGAGACGGCAGGGCTCGCGATCATGGAGAAGAGTGATATCACATATATCTGCGAATAGGGGATTGCAACGGCGTAGGCAGGGAAGAGGAAAAGGTAGAGATAGGGAGAGAGGAGGATGTAGCCGACGATGACGGCGGAGCCAACAATGAAGAGCCAGAACATCTTGTTGCGTATGCTCGAATGAATGTCGGCCTCGTCGCGGTTCGCAAAGCGCGCCTGCGTCATGGCGTCGAGTGACTTCAAGGGTCCTTTCATCTGGTCCGGTATACCCGTAGCGAAGTTGTAGATGGCGAGGTCGGTGGCGCCGGCGAAATGAAAGAGGAGGAGCTGGTCGATATTGCCGGCGATGCCGCCGAGAATGCCGATGAGGCTCAAGTGTTTGCCATAGCGGAGCATATGCGGATCGTGTTCTGCAGCGCGATGCAGTCTGCGGGCAGTCCGCCAGTACGCGAAGGCGGTCGCGGCGAGATTGGTCACGAAGTATGCCGCGATGAGCGGGAGCGGTTGCGGAGCGATGAGCGCGACTGCGATGAGCGCGAGCGCGGGGATGATGTTGGTGACGAAGTCGGCATACCACGCTTGATGGGCGAAATCTTTTTTTCCGGAGAGGAACGGAGCGTAGAGGTTAAAACTGCCGAGGAACGGCGTCGCGGTGCCGCCAATCAAAATGCCGAGCCCGAGAGTGAAGTTCCCGGCAATGAGGTAGTACCCGCCGAGAGCGAGCGTGCCGATGAAGATGACGAAGCTCCAGCGAAGATTCGCCTTGAAGCTGTCGGCAAGCGCGCCATCGAATCCGCGCGCCACCGACTGGAGCACGGCGGTGCCGATGCCGTTAAGAGAAAAAGCGCTCAGTACGGAAACGATTGCGAGCACGTATTTGTATTGGCCGTAGACGTCTTTGGGCACGTAACGCGCCATCGCGACCGAGAGGGTGAGCGCGATGAGCGCGGCGGACACTTGCCCGGCGATCGACCAGAAGCTCCCGCGCGTGAGGTACACCATGTCCATCTTGGTGTACTTTTCGCTCCAGCGCAGGAAGGAAGCGAGACGGGATTTTATAGTGGACATAGACGCGTAGTAACGGCTGTGCCGCTATCGTACCACTTCGGTGAGAACCGATAGAGTCGTCATTGAGTTTCAATCAGAAAGAAGCCCGGCTCGGGGGTAATAAATCCACACACCATACGTCCTCAACAGGGTATACCGGTAAGGTATACTACTGGAAGCAGCGATTATCATAAGCAATCATATGAAAAAATACATCTATGCAGTAGGGACCTTCGTTCTTGCACTCGCTATGGGCGGGGTGCCGGCGGCGGCCGTCGCGAATGCTGACAACTTCTACAACGTTGGGAGCGTGTCGGGTAGCGCAAACCTCAATGCAGACGCTCAAGCAGGCGGGACAGACGCCTCGACCAGTGTATCGGCGCGCATGAGCGCGGGCGAACGGGCCTCGGAAAATCGGCAGAAGAGACAGGAACGCCGGTCCGAAGCGGCGAGTTCAAGCGTCCGTGCAGCCGAAGGCCTTCAACACATGAGCGAGAGGGCGCGCGAAGTGCTCGGAGGGCACTTCTTCTTCAACCTCGAGAGCACGACGACGCAAGCGTTTTCCTTCGCACAGCTTCAGCAAATGATCCAGATGCGCAAGCAGGAACTCGATCAGGAGGATGCAAGCACGACGCTCGCGGATCGGAACATCGTGAAGCACGCAAACGAAGTGCGCCTCGCGGTGCATGCGCTCCTTGCCGCGAAGCCGCTTCTCGGCGGCATCGGACAGCAAGTGTCGCAGATCGCGCAGCAAGTTGACGCTTCGGTTGGCACGACGACGAATGCCGAAGCGCAGATACAGGCGCGCAGCTTCTGGACGAACTTCCTCTTTGGCGGCGACAGCGCGGCGGCGGCAGTCATTCAGAATGAAGTTGCGCAAAATCAGCAGCGCATCCAAGCGCTCACGCAGCTGCTCAGCCAGGCAAACCTCTCGGTCGACGTGCAAACGACCTTGAAAGCGCAGATAGCGGCGATGCAATTGCAGCAAACCAATCTCGCCAATCTCGCGCAGAAAGAGCAGAGCCAGTGGGGCCTCTTCAGCTGGAGGTTCTAGCGTGCGATAGGGCAGAGAGTGTGCGTACAAACGCCCCGCGTGAGCGGGGCGTTTGGCGTCTATGAAATGTGCTACTATTCCTCGTGTATGGCTTTTAAAAATACCCTTCACAGCGGTCGGGTGCGGAATGTCATCTTTCGAGAAAAGGATTCTTTTTACGGTGCCGCACTTGAGTTTAATATTGTGGAACAAGGCGATTCTCCCCAAGAAGTGATGCTTCTTCTCGATGATGCTATCAAGGGGTATGTAGAATCAGCACAAAAAAATAAACTCTCTATCTCGGTCTTGAATCAAGAGGTTGATCCTGCATATGAGGCGCTCTGGGATGCCGGACAGAAGGGCTTGAAGAAGAAAAATCAGCATATCTACAGTACCTCTTCACAATCGATCACCGCGCTCTCGGCATAGGAGAGGTATGCCACGCGGCCTCAACAACTGGAGTGCTGCGGATGTCGTCAGGTTTTTACGAAAGCATGGATTTATCCATTCGCACACACGCGGAAGTCATTTCTACTATGTAGGCAAAATTGGCAATCGCACTCGACAAGTGTGCGTACCTATTCACGGCAGGAATATAGCCATTCATCCGAAAACATTGAAGGGCATCATTTTACAATCGGGAATCCCAGCGCATCACTGGCGTGAGTAAGAGCCCTCTTCAAAGAATACGCAACGCCCCGCGTAGCGGGGCGTTGCGTATTTTGCGCATATGCTATAGTTGGCACCATCATGCAAGGGGGAACAGCAAAACAGATCGCACGGTGGGTGGCGCTCGGCGCACTCTTTCTCGTCTCTCTCACGCCGCTCATCGTCGTCGACGCCTACTTCTTCCCCTTCATCACCGGCAAAGCATTCTATTTCCGTATCCTCGTCGAGATAGCGGTCGCCGCATGGGCGGTGCTCGCGGTGCTCGACAAGGAATACCGTCCGCGCTTCTCCCTCATCGGCGCAGCGGTCGTCGGTTTCGTCCTCTGGATGTTCGTCGCCGATCTTTTCGCGGTCAATGTCGCGAAAGCTTTCTGGAGCAACTTCGAGCGCATGGAGGGCTGGGTGCTCCTCATCCACCTCCTCGGATTCTTCTTTGCGGCAAGCGCGGTACTGCGCGTGGAGAAGAAATGGCGG
>JAKBHL010000003.1 GCA_021836725.1 bacterium | reverse complement strand
CGAGGCGGGCCCGCGCAACTTTTCAGCAGAAAATTATGCGTGGGTGGACTTTAAATAATCCCGATTCGTTCCAAAAAGCAAATCGACCCGACAGCATGCTGTCGGGTCGATTTGCTTTTTGCCCGCCGGGTGCGTAAAATGCCCTCGGAATAATCCGATCAATCAGGAGAAAGCGATGAGACAGTACCTTGGGTTGCAGCAATACATTCTTGACCATGGCGTAGAGAAGACCGATCGGACCGGAACCGGAACACTGAGTATCTTCGGCTACCAGATGCGCTTCAATCTCGCCGACGGGTTCCCGCTCCTCACCACGAAAAAAGTGCACTTCAAGTCCGTCATCCACGAATTGCTCTGGTTTTTGAAAGGTGAGACGAATATCCGTTACTTGCAGGAGAACGGCGTGCATATCTGGGACGAGTGGGCGGACGAGGACGGCGAATTGGGTCCGGTGTATGGTCACCAGTGGCGCTCATGGCCTAATTGGGTCCTGGTTCCTGGTCATGCCGGTGCAACAGACTGGGAACCGGATCGGATGGAAAATCGGCCTATCGATCAGATTGCCGAAGTCATCGAGCGTATCAGAACGAACCCGGATGACCGGCGGCTTATCGTGAGCGCATGGAATCCGGCTGATGTGCCGAAGATGAAACTGCCGCCCTGCCATTGCCTCTTCCAGTTCTATGTGGCGAACGGCAGGCTCTCGTGCCAGCTGTATCAGCGAAGCTGCGATGTGTTCCTCGGCGTTCCATTCAACATCGCTTCCTACGCGCTCCTTACCATGATGGTCGCGCAAGTGACGGGGTGTGAGCCGGGCGAGTTTGTCTGGACCGGCGGAGACGTGCACATCTACCTCAACCATCTGGATCAGGTAAAGCTGCAGCTCTCGCGCGAAGTACGGCCCCTTCCGCGCCTCGTGCTGAACGGATTCGCGCAGAATATCCTCGATTTCGTGTACGAGGATTTCACGCTCATAGGGTACGATCCGCACCCGGCAATCAAAGCGCCTGTGGCGGTATAGGCGCCGGCTCTTTTGTTTTTTGCGGCGGAACTATACTCATTCCGCCGCTTTTTATTTACCGTAATTGACAAGGTTTAACCTTGTTCCGCAGGAACGCGCAGTTCCGCCGTATTTTGTTCCCATCGCCTTCCTTGTCTTTGCCGGATTGCTTTCTGCGCCTTGAGCGCGTACAGTCCGTTTGGTTACGTTCCCTGTCATCTAAACGAGAGGAGATCTGTCATGAGCGTTTCGGAGAAAGAACCGCTTCTATGGCTTCGGCATACCGATCCGGAAGTGGTGAAGAAAATGTTCCAATACAAGCTTGAGCGCGCGTATGAGCGGCCGTCTCAGCTTGATATCGAGGCGCAGAAAGCGATCGTCATTTCAAAAAGGAGCACGTGCCTGTTCTATGAGGTCGGCGCTTCGCTTTTCTACGTCAAGCATGGCATCTACCATCTGTCAGATGGGTACAATGGCGCTTCGCGCGGCGATGTGGATCCGCGTGTGGAAGGTTGTGCTCGCGTGGTCGATGGCGTGATTCAGGAAGGGAAGGGTCTTTGCCGCGGTTCCCATGCCGAGCTGAATGCCATCGGCAATTGCCCGGTTGATCCCGCGACCTATGAGGATGTGCGGATGATGGTGACGCTTCACCCGTGCTATTCCTGCGCGAAACAGATCGTCAATCGCGGCATCAAGACCGTGTACTACCTCTGGGAATACGGTCGCGAGGAATTCGTCACTGCATATCTCGAGCGTCTCGGAGTCAGGGTCGAGAAATATTCCTCCGCGTTCATCCAGAGATGGATTGACAGGAATGGTTACGACCCAGTCGGCCTTCGCGATCGGGAACGCTAGCCCGAATCATTTCCCCGCAACGACATGAGTCGTTGCGGGGATTCCTTTTCTTCCTGCTTTTACGGCGGCGCGAGAAGAGCCCCGGCAGATCTGCTACACTCGCCTCTATGGAGTTCCCATTCATTGAACGCGAGGACCAGGAGATTTTTGCCGCCATTGCGGGCGAGGAGAGGCGCCAGGCGGAGGGGCTCGAGCTCATCCCGTCGGAAAATTACGTCTCGCGCGCGGTGAAAGAGGCGATGGCGTCGTCTCTGACGAATAAATATTCCGAGGGGTATCCAGGCAAGCGCTACTATGGCGGGCAGGAATTCACCGACGCGGTCGAGACGATCGCGATCGAGCGCGCGAAAAAGCTTTTCGGCGCGGCATATGCAAACGTACAGCCCTTAGGCGGCGCAAATGCGAATATCGCCATGTACCTGGCGCTGCTTTCGCCGGGGGACACCGTTCTCGGCATGGATCTTTCGCACGGCGGACACCTCACGCACGGCCATCCGGTAACGTATCTCACCAAGATCTTCAATTTCGTGCGGTATGGAATGAAAGATATCGAGACGGGCGAAATCGACTATGACGACATGCGCCGCGTCGCGAAAGAAGCGCGGCCGAAAATAATCCTCGCTGGGTTCTCGGCCTATCCGCGCGAGCTCGACTACGGAGCGTTCGTCGACATCGCGCGCGAGGTGGACGCGGTTTCGGTAATGGACATAGCGCATATCGCCGGGCTCATCGCCGGGAAGGCAGCGAAGAATCCTTTTGATTTCGGATTCGATCTCATGACCACTACGACTCATAAGACGCTGCGCGGTCCGCGCGGCGGCATGATTCTCACAAGAGAGAGCGAAGAAATAGCGAAGCGCGTGGACAAAGCCGTATTCCCCGGGCTTCAGGGGGGTCCGCACATGCACCAGATCGCCGCGAAAGCGGTCGCTTTTGGCGAAGCGCTCCATCCGTCGTTTGCGCGGTACGCGAAGCAGATCATCGCGAACACGAAAGCGATGGAACAGGTATTTAAAGAACAGGGTACGCGCATGATCGCCGGGGGTTCCGACAATCATCTCATCTTGCTTGACGTGTGGACGTCGTTTGGTATCGGCGGCGCCGAAGCCGAGTCGCTTCTAGATAGCGCCGGCATCACGCTGAACAAGAATATGATAGCGGACGACACGCGCAAGCCGATGGATCCTTCCGGTATCCGCCTCGGTACTCCCGCGCTCACGACGCGCGGATTCCGCGAAGCGGAATCCGCGCAGGTCGCGCATCTCATGTGCGAGGTGCTTGCAAAAAAGAAAGACGCAAGCGCCGCAAAAGAAGAGGTGAAGAAACTCGCGCTCGCGCATCCGATTCCCGAATCATTTGTATAATCTGATACACTCGTTTGTGATGGAAGAACGGATTAAAAAAGCGATCGGCGACGCGCTTCTCTACGCGGGAGCCCCGGCGGGAACCGCATACGCGCTTGAGCGCCCGCCCGATGCGAAACTCGGAGACTATTCGACCAATGCCGCGCTTGCCGCGGCGAACTTGCTCGGCAAGAATCCGAACGAATTTGCAGGCGAACTTGCGCGCCTGCTCAAGGACAAGCTCGGTGAGGATGCCGAGCGGATCCTCGTCGCGGGACCCGGCTTCGTGAACATCACCCTCTCGCGTTCCGCCGTAGCCCTCGCGATAGCCGAAGCGGATGCTGCGGGGACGGCGTGGGGGAAGGGAAGCGCCGCCGCAGGCGCGCGCGTCATCATCGAGTACAGTAATCCGAACGCATTTAAGGAGATGCATGTCGGGCACCTTGTCGGCTCCGTCGTCGGAGAAGCGCTTGCGCGGCTCATTGAGAATACCGGTGCCACGCTCGCACGCGCGACCTTCGGCGGCGACATCGGCCCGAATGTCGCGAAATCGCTCTGGGCGCTCAAAAAGCGCGGCGTTACCGAACCCGAAAACGCAAGCCAGATCGGCGAGGCATACGCCGAGGGTTCCCGCGCGTACGATAGCGACCCGCAGGCGAAAGAGGAAATAGACGCGCTCAATAAGGCGATCTACGCGGGCGACGACCGGGCGCTCATGGAACTCTGGAGGGAAGGGCGCGCCGTTTCAGTGGAAGAATTCCGGCGCATATGGCGTCTCCTCGGCACGCATTTTGATTTTGAATTTTTCGACAGCGATACGACCGAGATCGGCGTGCGTGTTGTACGCGACGGGCTCGCCAAAGGGATTTTCAAAAAGAGCGGCGGCGCGGTTATCTACGACGGCGAGGCGAAAGGCGTGCACACGATGGTCTTTATCACGTCGCACGATACTCCCACCTACGAAGCGAAAGACATCGGACTCGCTTTCCTGAAGGAAGAGCGCTGGCCTTCGGACGCCTCGCTCATCATCACCGGCAACGAGCAGACCGGACGTTTCAAGACGGTGCTTGCGGCGCTTGCCGAGATCGCTCCGTTGCTTGCGGCGAAGACCAGGCATATCGCGACGGGTTTCCTGAAACTCGTCTCGGGGAAGATGTCATCGCGCGAAGGAAATGTCATCACCGCCGCCGGCTTCATCCGTGACGTAACGGAGCGCGCGCGAAAGAGGAATCCCGACCCGCTCATAGCCGAGCAGGTGGCGCTCGGCGCGATAAAATATATGATTTTGCGGCAAGCGCCCGGCTCCGACATCATTTTCGATCCGGAGAAATCGCTCTCGCTCGAGGGGGATTCGGGACCGTATCTCCAGTACGCGCTCGTACGCGCGCGCAAGATCCTTGCGTATGCACAGGGCGAGACCGGTACCGACGTCCCTGCCGCGCCCTACGCCATCGAGCGGCTCATGGTGCATTATCCGGAAGTTGCCGCGCGCGCCGCGCGCGAGCGTGCGCCGAATCTGCTCGTGAATTACCTCACCGAACTTGCGGGAGCGTGGAACGCTTTCTACGCGGCCGAACAAGTACTCGGAAGCCCCGAAGAGGCGTATAAGCAGCGCGCCGCGCGCGCTTTCGCCACAACGATGATCAACGGCCTCACACTGCTCGGCATCCCCGCGCCCGAAAAGATGTAATTCGGGTTCCGGTTTCTTTTTTGTTCCGCAAACGTTAGGATAGGATGGTATGGCTGATGAATCTGGGAAATCGGAAGCCGCCGCGCGCGAGGAAGAAATCCTCGCGTTCTGGGAGCGCGAACGCATTTTTGAAAAATCCCTCGCGAAAAGATCTCCCAAGGGCGATTTCGTTTTCTATGAAGGCCCGCCAACCGCAAACGGCAAACCGGGCATCCATCACCTTGAAAGTCGCGCATTTAAAGATGCCATTCCGCGCTACAAAACGATGCAAGGGTACCGCGTGGCGCGCCGAGCGGGGTGGGATACGCACGGCCTTCCCGTAGAGCTTGAAGTTGAGAAGGAATTGGGTTTTTCGGGAAAAAAGGACATAGAAGCATACGGCATCGCGGCTTTCAACAAAAAATGCAGGGAGAGCGTATTCCGCTACATTGAACTTTGGGCGAAATTCACCAAGCGCATCGGCTATTGGGTCGATGATACGAAAGCGTACTTTACGCTGGACGTTTCATACATGGAAGTACTGTGGCATCTCTTTGCGCACATCGCGAAAGAAGGCCGCCTTTATAAAGACTACAAAATAGTTCCGTGGTGTCCGCGTTGCGGCACGGCGCTTTCCTCGCACGAGCTCGCGCAGGGTTATGCCGATGTGAAAGATCTTACGGTCACGGCGAAATTCGAACTCGTCGATGAACCGGGCACGTTCCTTCTCGCGTGGACGACGACGCCATGGACGCTCCCGGGGAACGTCGCGCTCGCGATTGGCGGGGATATAGCATATGGGAAATACAAAAAGGATGGAGAAAAAGTAATCGTCGCAGATGCGCGTGCGCCAGAGATGCTCGGCGATAATTGGGTGCGCGTCGAAGACGCACCCGCCTCCTCGCTCGCCGGTAGGGAATATCGGCCGCTCTTCGCGTATGCAAAGATGCTTGCAAGCGAGAACGAGCAGCCGAAATTCAATAAAGCATACAAAGTGTATCGTGCTGATTTCGTCACGACCGAGGACGGCACTGGTATTGTTCATACGGCAGTGATGTACGGTCAGGAAGATTTCGAATTGGGAAACAGCATCGGTTTGCCGAAAGTGCATCTGGTTTCTCCGGAGGGCACTTTTATTCCGGGTACCGGTTTTCTCGAGAAGCGTTCGGTCGTTGATGACGAGCTCGCTATCGATATCGTGAAGGATCTCGCCTCACGCAACCTGCTTTTTTCAAAAGGGAAGTACGAGCACAGTTATCCTTTCTGCTGGCGATGCAAGACGCGTCTTATCTACTACGCCCGCGATTCGTGGTATATCCGCATGAGCGATTTGCGCGAGAAGCTCGTCGCTGAGAACAAAAAAATCAACTGGGAACCGTCGTACATACGCGATGGACGCATGGGCGAGTGGCTTCTCGGCGCGAAAGAGTGGGCGATAAGCCGTGAACGTTATTGGGGGACTCCGCTCCCTATTTGGCAGAGCGCGGATGGCGGCGAACAAATTATCATCGGTTCTTTAGACGACCTCAAGAAGTACGCAAAGAAGTCGGGGAACACCTATTTCATGATGCGGCACGGCGAAAGCAGCAAGAATGTGAAAAACATCGTGAGTTCTGACCCGGCCAGCAACAACCTCACTGCCCGCGGACATGAAGAGGCGCATGCCGCCGCACAGGAGCTTAAGAAAGAAAAGATAACAAAAATTTATGCCTCGCCTTTCATGCGCACCAAAGAAACCGCGCTCGGCGTCGCGAAAGAACTCGGTCTTCCGGAAAGCGCGATAATTTTCGACGAGCGGCTGCGCGAAATCACCTTCGGAGAATTGGATGGGAGACCTTTTGAGGAATTCATCGCTTACCGCGAGGCGCACCTGCCCACGTTCCTCGAGCGGCTGCCCGGCGGCGAAAGCTATGCGGATGTGAAGCGAAGGTTCGGCGAGTTCCTTTACGAGATTGAAGCTCGGAACTCCAACGAACGCATACTCATCGTGACCCACTCCGTCGGCCTTGAAGCGCTCGAAGCGCTCGCGCACGGCGCCGATATGCAGGGTTTCAAACGAACGGTATACGCTTCCAACTTCAAAACAGGAAGCGTGCATCGGCTCGACTTCACTCCGTTGCCGCACAACGAAGACTACGAGCTCGATCTACATCGGCCGTATATCGACCAGATTGTTTTAACATCAGAGAAAGGAACGGAACTGCGCCGTGTGAGCGAGGTGTTGGATGTATGGTTCGACTCCGGCGCGATGCCGTTTGCGCAGGCAGCGAAAGAACGCGGGAAGGAACCGCTTACGAGCTTCCTTCAGAAAATCGCATATCCGGCCGACTTCATCAGCGAAGCTATCGATCAAACGCGCGGTTGGTTCTATACGCTCCTTGCCGTCGGCGTGCTCGCGGGACGCGGCGGGGCCTATAAAAACGTAATCTCGCTCGGGCATCTGCTTGATGCCGAAGGGCAGAAAATGAGTAAGTCGAAGGGGAATGTCATTGATCCGTGGATAGAGATGGAGAGATGGGGTATCGATACGCTGCGTTTTTGGATGTATAACGTTGCCCAAGCGGGCGATACTAAAAATTATGATGAACAGACAGTACGCGAAGCGGCAAAGACGCTCTCCTGGCTCGAGAACAGCGCGAAATTCCACAAGCTTTTTTCCGATGAGGACGGGCGCGCTGGCGGCGAAAAATATGATCTCGGGAAAGGAGGAGGGATGATGATCAATCAATGGATGCGCACGCGCGTGGAGAAAACCGTTCGCGATGTCACGAGCGCGATGGATGCTTATCGACCCTTCGAAGCGACGCGTTCGCTCGCAGATCTTTTTGAAGATCTTTCGCAATGGTATGTGCGACGCATTCGCGATCGAGCGCGCGCTGGCGATAGAGCCGCTCTCGGCACGCTCAAAGAGACATTGCGTACGTCCGCGCTTCTCCTCGCGCCCTTCGCGCCGTTTCTTGCGGAGAAAGTGTTTCGGGACGTACGCGCAGAAGATGACCCGATTAGCGTGCATCTGGCGCAGTGGCCAGCGGGATCATTCGCGCAGAAAGCGCTGCACCCGCTTCGCGCGCGTTTCGATGCGGTACTCCTTTCCGACATGGCGCGCGTGCGCGCGCTCGCTTCCGATGTACTGCAATTGCGGCAAAAAGCGGGTATAAAAGTACGCCAGCCGCTTGCGAAACTCTCGATACCGGACGCGCTTCCCGGAGAGCTCCTGCAGATTCTCGCCGAAGAGGTGAACGTCAAGCGCGTCTCGACAGGGCATGCGGCTATCGAGCTTGATACCAAGCTCACGCCGGAATTGATCGCGGAAGGCGATAAGCGCGAGATGGCGAGTGCGATCGCGCAAGCGCGCAAGGCCGAAGGATGCGCGCCCCAGGACGCGGTACATGCGCACATCAATGCGGAAGGGAAACATTCCGCGGAACTGTCAACCGGCCGCGTGCGCTTCGACCTTATCCGCGATGCGGCATAAATACGAGACACGCGGCATCATACTCGCCCGCGCCGCCTCCGGCGAAGCAAATGCGTTCGTAACAATCCTCACACCAAGCATCGGCCTGATCCGCGCGCATGCGCAAGGCGTCCGGCGTCCCGGCGCCAAGCTCGCCCCCGCGCTCGCGACTTTTGCCGAAAGCGAGCTGATGCTCGTGCACGGCAAGGATAATTGGCGCATTGCGGGGGCGGTTCTTTCCGAGAATTGGTTCGCGCGGATGCGGCACTACGCTCCGCGCACGAGGGCGGCGCGTCTCTCGCATCTTCTGTTGCGGCTCGTTGCCGGCGAAGTGCGGGAACCCGCGCTCTTCCCGATCGTCACGGGCTTTTTCGAAGCGCTCGCCGCGCTTCCGGAAGAAACGCACGATGCTGCCGAGGTGCTCGCGGCGCTTCGCGTGCTCGCGGCGCTCGGGCTCGATACAGGAAGCATCCCGGGCGAAACGTCCGCATTTACGCCAGCGCTTCTCGCCGAGGTCAAAGCGCAGCGCGCAAAGTACGTGGCACGCATCAATCGGGGCATCAATGCCTCGGGCCTCTAACTTTTGCCCACCCTGTAGAACGTCACTTCCGCGAGGTATACTGGTACCCTATGGCGTCCCTCGATGAGCAAGATGACACGGGCGCGCTTGAGCGCGCTCGAGCGCGCCTCTACGCGCCGAACACCGCGACGCAGGATCCGCACGCGCGTCTCGCCGCCCCCGGCGAGCGGGCGCTTCCGCATGCATGGAAAGAACAGTCGCTTCCGGAGACGCCGATCTCGCGCGGGCGGCGGCACGTGCGCTTTGCCGGCATATTCTTTGCGGCGGCATTCGTCTTTTTCATGATTTCACTCGCAGTTGCCGCGTATTTCTTCTACTTCGGCGGCAACTCAGTTTCGATAGATAAAATCAGCATCGGCATCCAGGGTCCGACGACCATCGCCGCGGGCGATACGGTGCCGCTCTCGCTTCTCATTGAAAACAAGAATTCGGTTCCGATAAAAAATGCGACCATCGAGATTGATTTTCCAAATGGCTCGCGCAGTGCGACGAACGTATTGACCCCTTATCCGCGCTACACCGAGAATCTCGGCACGCTCGCGAGCGGCGCGACGATCGCCCGTTCGGTAAAGGCCATCGTGTTCGGCGCGGCCGGACAAACGCTTTCGCTCCCGATCACCTTTTCCTACAGCGTCGCCGGCTCGAATGCCATCTTCGTGAAAAAGTCTTCTTACGCGCTCACCGTCTCTTCGACGCCGCTCTCGCTTTCGGTCGATACGCTCGCCGAAACCGTCTCCGGCAAGCCGCTCACCCTCACCCTCACCGTGCGTTCGAATACGACCGTCCCGCTCGACAATGTCGTCCTTTCAGGCGCACTTCCTTTCGGTTTTTCGGTTGCCTCCTCATCGCTCCCGTTCTCAAACTCGAGCTTCCTGCTCGGCACGCTTCCGCCCGGCGCAAGTAAAACGATAACGATTGCCGGCGTACTTTCCGGCCAAGACGGGGAACAGCGCGTCTTTCATTTTTCCGTCGGCACCGCGAAAACTCCGAGCGACCAAACGCCCTCGGTCACGTACATGACGCAGGATGCGACCGTTGCGATCGCGGCGCCGTTCATCGACACGACCATTTCGCTCAACGGCAACGCGGCACCCGGCGCGGTCGTAAACCCCGGGACTACCCAGAGTGTCACCGTTTCCTACACCAACACGCTCGCGACAAATGTGACAAACGCGACGATTAGCATCGCGCTTTCGGGCTCCGCCGTCGATTATGGCAGCATCCAAACTTCAAACGGTTTTTACAATTCCGCCACCCACAGCATTGTCTTCAGCCAGGACACCGATCCCGCGCTCGCATCGCTTTCCCCGGGCGCTTCCGGCATCGGCGTGTTCACGTTCTCGACGTTGCCCGCGGGCATCCCCGCGCCGACGATATTCTTTACGATATCGGAATCGGGGACGCGCATAGGGCAGACGAACGTGCCTGAGCAAGTGAGCGCGTCGCTCACCGAAAGCGTGAAGGTGACGACCGCGGTGCAGCTCTCAAACGCGGCGCTCCATACCTCCGGGCCTTTCACAAACAGCGGCCCCATTCCGCCGCGCGCCAATCAAGCGACGACGTATACCGTTGTATGGACCGCCCGCAATGAGGGAAGCGCGATAGCGGGCGGTTCCGCGAGCGCGACATTGCCGAGCTACGTTTCCTACACGGACAAGACTTCCGGTACCGGCTCCTTCTCCTATGACCCCGGATCCCGCACCGTAACCTGGAACGTGGGCGATATGGCGCAAAATTCCTCCGCGCAAGGAGCTTTCCAGGTATCGCTCACGCCATCGACTTCGCAAAAGAGCAATGCGCCCGCGCTCACCGGAGGATTGTCTTTTTCCGGCTATGATCGTTTCGCGGGCGTACAGATCTCCGCGACGGCGGGACCTGCGACGACCGCGACCACGGGCGATCCCGGGTATGTGAGCACGGACGCGAACGTGCAATAAGCTCGCAGAGCCGAGCTTCCTCCCTGCGCTTGCCTCGGACAAATGCATGCAGACATGCTTTGTCACTCGACTCGCTTGGTAGTAATCGCTCATGTATAGTGTCGTTATGGCCAATCAGAATCTCATGGAAAAAATAGTCTCGCTCGCCAAACGGCGCGGCTTCATTTTCCCCGGTTCCGAAATCTACGGCGGTCTCTCCGGTATTTATGATTATGGCCCGCTTGGCGTGGAGCTTCGGCATAACATAAAACAGCATTTCTGGGACAAATTTATTGCAGAGCGCGATGATGTATATGGCATGAGCGCGGCGATACTCATGCCTGAACGCGTGTGGGAGGCCTCCGGCCACACGGAGCTTTTTACCGATCCGCTTGTCGAGTGCAAAGCGTGTCATGAACGCGTGCGCGCCGATCAGGGGGAAGCGATTGCAGCTCACGAAGCCAGCCACAAAGAGAAAATCGAATGGTCGAGCCCGTCTGTTTTCAACCTCCTCGTCGAGACGCGTCTCGGGGCATCGGAAAAAAGCGCGGCGAAAGTGTATTTGCGCGGCGAGATTACCCAGGGCGTACATGTGAATTTCAAGAACGTGGTCGATTCGATGCATCCGAAGATCCCTTTCGGCATCGGCCAGATAGGAAAGGCCTTTCGCAATGAGATTACTCCCCGCGATTTCATTTTCCGCCAACGCGAATTCGAACAGATGGAATTGCAGTACTACATCCGTCCTGATGAAGAGGAAGGGAAGCGGCAGTTCGCCTTTTGGAAAGAATTCGCTTTTTCCTGGTACCAAAGCCTCGGTTTCGATAAGGCGCATCTGCGTCTGCGCGCGCACGCGCCCGACGAACGCGCGCACTACGCAAAAGACGCGTGGGATATCGAATACGAGACTCCTTTCGGATGGAAAGAGGCGTGGGGCATTCACCACCGCGGAGATTGGGATCTGCGACGGCACAGCGAATATTCCGGCCAGGATCTTTCTTATTTTGATGAATCGACAAAGGAGCGTTTCATTCCATGGGATATCGAATGTTCCGGCGGCGTCGACCGCGCAGTCCTTTTTGTGCTTCTTGAAGCGTATCGCGAGGACGAGCTCGGCGGAGAAGTGCGCGCCTACCTTGCCCTTGCTCCGAAGGTCGCGCCGGTGAAAGCGATGGTCTCGCCGCTCCTGAAGAACAGGCCAGAGCTCGTAGAGAAAGCGCGCGGGGTGCGTAAAGAGCTTCAGAAGGTGCATCCGGCCATCGCATGGGACGATAACGGCAACATCGGCAAACGCTATCGCCGGCAAGATGAGATCGGGACGCCGTTTTGCATAACCGTTGATTTTGATACCCTCGGCGAGACGCCGGAACTCAAGGAGACCGTCACCCTACGGCACCGCGACACCGGTTCCCAAGAACGTCTTACGATTCCGGAGGTTGCCGAACGCATCCGAGCCGCAATCCAATAATCCACTACAAACCGCACATATGTTAGGATGCGCGTATGGATAAGGAAATCCGGGTTTCCATCACTTCAGGCACGGTCGTCACCGTATTGTTTATTGCCGCGGGCGCATACATCTTTTGGCTTTTGCGCGACCTTACGCTCCTTGTTCTGACCGCCATCGTCATCGCTTCGGCCATCGAACCGGCAGTCGCTTTCTTTATCCGGCAGCGCGTGCCGCGTTTCATAGCGGCGCTTCTGGTATATGTACTTGTCTTCGGTTCGGTGTTCTTGATCTTCTACCTCTTCTTCCCGCCGATCGTCGCGGATACCGCGAACTTCCTTTCTGCCGCCCCGCGCTACCTCGATACGCTCAACCTCCCCGCGTCATTTTCAAATATCGCCAACACGACCGGGCTGAGCGGCGCCCAACCCGACACGCAGTCGTTCGTGAAGACGCTCCTCTCAATCCAGTCCGTCTTCACCGCAAGCTCGGGCGGCGTGCTGCAGCTTTTTTTCACCTTTTTCGGCGGCGTGTTCTCGGTCATGATGGTCATCGTGCTCTCGTTCTATTTTGCGCTGCAGGACACGGGCGTCGACGATTTCCTCCGTTTGGTGATGCCGGCCGCGCATGAGAACTACGCCGTCGATCTCTGGAAACGATCGCAGAAAAAGATAGGACTCTGGATGCAGGGACAAATACTGCTCTCCGTTATCGTCGGCATCCTGGTTTATCTCGGCCTTCTCATCATAGGCATCCCCTATGCGCTTCTTCTCGCAGTCTTTACCGCATTTGCGGAGATCATCCCGATTTTCGGCTCGCTTACCGCCGGAACGGTAGCGGTCATCATCGCGTACTCAAACGGCGGACTGGCGCTCGGCGCCATCGTCGCGGGCCTCTACATCGTCGTGAACCAGTTCGAATCGAATCTCATTTACCCGCTCATCGTGAAGAAGATCGTCGGCGTCCCGCCGCTCCTTGTCATAGTCGCGCTTATCGCGGGCTACACCCTGGTCGGTTTTATCGGCGTCGTGCTCTCGGTGCCGGTGGCGGCGGTCCTTCTCGAGCTCCTCTCGGATTTCGACAAACGCAAGCGCCGGCTCGCCCGTTCGGGCGGCTGATCCCGCATGAGTGCGCGCTACATCACCACCACGCTGCCGTACGTGAACGCGCGTCCGCACCTCGGGCATGCGCTTGAGTTCGTCGAGGCGGATTTCCTCGCGCGAACGCTGCGCGCGAAGGGCGAGGAAGTATTTTTCAACATCGGCACCGACGAGCACGGCGCCAAAATAGCGAAAAAAGCGGACGAGGAGGGAAAGGATCCGCAGGCATACGTCGATGAGTACGCGCTCCGCTTCAAATCCTTTGCCGACCGGTTCGCCATCTCCTACGATTCGTTCATCCGCACCACGGATCCGGCGCACATGCGTGCGGCGCAGGAATTCTGGGAACGATGCGCCGCCGGCGACATCTACAAGGCCACCTACGAGGTGAAATATTGCGTCGGCTGCGAGCTTGAAAAGACCGACTCGGAGCTCGTGCAAGGGCGCTGTCCGCTTCACCCGACGCTCGAAATTGAGATCCGTGAGGAGGAAAATTACTACTTCAGGTTTTCAAAATATCGCGATGCGCTTCTTACGCACTACGAAGCGCAACCCAATTTCATCGTTCCGGAAGGCCGCCGGCGCGAGATAGCGGCGTTTGCACGGTCCGGTTTCAAAGATTTCAGCATTTCTCGTCCGCGAGAAAAAATGTCGTGGGGCGTACCGGTGCCCGGCGATGCGGAGCACGTCATGTACGTATGGTTCGACGCGCTCGTGAATTACATATCGGTCATCGGTTGGCCCGCAGACGAAGGGCGATTTTTGAAATGGTGGCCGGCAATCCAATTCGCGGGGAAGGATAATCTGCGGCAGCAGACCGCCATGTGGCAGGCGATGCTCCTTTCGGCGGGGCTCCCGCTAAGCAGGCAGATCTTCATACACGGATTCATCACCTCCGGCGGCCAAAAGATGAGCAAAACGCTCGGAAATATCATCGATCCGCTTGCCGTTGCGAAGCAGTACGGCGTCGAAGCGGTACGCTACGTACTCTTGCGGCACACCAGCCCGTTTGAGGATTCGGACCTTACAGAGGACGCGATACGAGAACACTACACGGCGCACCTGACTAACGGTCTCGGCAATCTCGTCGCGCGCGTAATGACGCTTGCACAAGCGCACCTGGCGCAGCCCGTCCGGCTTTCAGATGGAGACGAAAAGATTTCCGATGAGTTTTTCGAGAAAGTCGAGACCTTCCGTTTCAACGAGGCGATGGACTATATTTTTCAGAAAGTGGCGGCGGCGGACGCATTCATGGCCGAACGCGCGCCGTACAAGAACATAAAAAGCAGCGATACCGCGCTCGCGGAGGCGGCGCTACGCGATATCGAGCAGGCGGTGCGACAACTCGCGAGCATCGCCGCGCACCTCGCTCCCGCGCTTCCGCGTACCGCCGCCGCCATCGCCGCCGCCGTGCATGAGAATAGGAAGCCCGACAATCTTTTCCCGCGCCTATGAACGCCCGGTACCTCGACGCGCATTGCCACCTGCAATTCGAGCAGTATGCGCACGATCGCGCGGCCGTCATCGAAAATATGCGCGCGCGAGAAATCGCGGCAATCGTCGTCGGCTGCGACCTGGAGAGCTCGCGCGCTGCGGTCGCGCTTGCCGAAGCGCATGACCATCTCTACGCCGCCGTCGGGCTCCATCCTAATCAGGTAGGACAGGAGCCCTTTGATGAAGAGGCGCTGCGCGCGCTTGCGGAGCATCCGAAAGTCGTCGCGCTGGGGGAATGCGGCCTCGATTTTTTCAGACCGGTAGAGGTGAACGATGAAGTGAAGCGCGCGCAAAAAGAAACGTTGCAAAAGCATATCGGGCTTGCCGCCGCCCTCGGGAAACCGCTCATCATTCATGCGCGTCCGAGCAAGGACACGCAAGACGCGTATCATGATCTCATCGCGCTTTTGCAAAAAGCGAAAGCCGCATATCCGCGGCTTTCCGGCGACATCCACTTTTTTGTCGGCGGAGAAGAAGAGATGCGGCAGCTCGTCGCGCTCGGTTTTACCGTTTCGTTTACCGCGGTCATCACGTTCGCGCGCGATTATGACGCGGTTATTCGCGCCGCGCCGCGCACGGACATCCTTGCGGAAACCGATGCGCCGTACGTCGCGCCGCACTTACGCCGCGGCGAGCGCAACGACCCGCTCGCAATCATCGATGTCGTTTCGAAAATAGCCGAGATCCGAGGCGAAGATACCGAGATCATCCGTGCCGCCCTTCTCGCCAACACGCTGAGGATATTCCGCATGCCCGGTATAACGGCGGCGTAAAAACCATTTCAAACACCCCCGCTCGGGTATGCGGCAGAAAGACACTTCTCTAGAAACCTAAATTAAATGTTAAACATATAATTTAGTCCGAACGGAGCGTGACGACGCGAGTACGAGCCGCTTTTTGAGCACAAAAAGACGGCGTACTCCTTTCTGCCGCATACCCGAGCGGGGGCTCAACCAATGTCTAAGCTTGCGAACGTCAAAATCTCGTGCTAGGATGCGAGAATTATGGCGAAGAATCAGGAAGAGGATGTGTTCGCGGACGAGCTCGAAGACGCGGGTTCGGAGCCGCGCGTGTACGAACTCGGCTTCCATCTTGACCCGGAACTTCCCTCCGAGGAGGTGAAAAAAGCGTATCAGGCGATGCGCGAGCTCATTATGGGGAAGGGCACTCTCGTTGCAGAGGGCGAACCGCATATGTTGCAGCTCGCGTACACCATCTCGCGCCAGGAGACCGCCGGCCGCCGCGATTTCGACTCCGCATACTTCTCATGGATTGCATATGAGGCGCTCGCGTCCGCGCATGCGGAAGTGCTCGCCGCCGCCGGCAGCGATAAGCGCATCATCCGTTTTATCGACGTGCTTACGACGAAAGATGCCGCACGACATTCCGCCGAGATGCACGAACTCGCGCAGAAGGCGCCGGAACACGCCTCCGAAACGGAAGAAGCGGCCGATGCCGAACTCGACGCGGCGCTCGAGAGCGTCGCGGTATAATAAAACCATGTACCTCAACAAAGCATTTCTTTACGGAAACCTCACCCGCGATCCGGAATTGAAGGCGCTGCCCTCGGGACAGCAGCTCGCTTCTTTCGGCCTCGCGACGAATCGCACCTACAAAGACAAGAACGGACAGAAACAGGAGGCGACTGAGTTCCACAACATCGTCGCGTTCGGGCGTCCGGCGGAGATCATCGCGCAGTACATGAAAAAGGGCCGCCCGCTCTACGTCGAGGGACGCATCCAGACGCGCTCGTGGGATAGCGAAGGCCAGAAGAAATACCGCACTGAGATCGTCGTGGAGAATTTCCAGTTCGGCGACGGCGGCAGGGGAGGCGCTTCCGGCGCGCCTGCCGGCGCTCAGGCCGAGCAGCCTTCTCCGAAGGATCCAGAGGAGATACAGTACCCGGACGAGGAGATAAACCCGGAAGATATACCTTTTTAATCATTGCACCATGGCGTACCAGGCACAGCGTGAAGAGATCGAGATCAAGAAATTCATCGACTACAAGGATGTCGCGTATCTGAAGCAATTTACCAACCCGCATGCGAAAATGCTTTCAAAGAAGCGCACCGGCATTCCTTCCAATAAACAGCGCGATATCGCGCAGGCCATAAAGCGCGCGCGCTTCATGGCGCTCCTGCCGTACGTCGCCGCGTAAAGAATGCGCAGAAAAAAACCGCTCTGAGCGGTTTTTTTCTGCGCTGCCGTTATCTATGCTTTCTCGACCCGTTCGGTGTATTCGCCCGAATCGGTATTGATGCGGATGATATCGCCCCTATTGATAAAAAGCGGGACATTTACTTTCGCGCCGGTCGTGAGTATGGCGATCTTCGAACCGCCCGAAACCGTATTTCCCTTTACCGCAAGCGGCGCATCCTGTACCGCCAGCTCCACTTTTACGGGTATTTTGATGGTCATCGGTTTTTCCTCATGCGTCAGCACTTCCACGAGCGTGTTGGGGGCGAGCCACTGCACCTGATCGTGCACGGATTCCTCGGGGAAGGAAAAGCGGTTTTTCGGATTGCCTTCCTCCGCAAACCAGCTCTCGCCGCGGTTGCTATAGAGATACCGCGCCTGCATCCTGTCGACTTCCGCTTCAGTCACGGTTTCATTCTGATGGAAGGAAATCTCGGTCACTTTGCCGGAAAAGAGATGGCGCAGTTTCGTCTGGTTCACCGGTTTGCGCATTTGCATGCGGAAGATGTGCGAGGAAAGCACCTCGTACGGCTCGCCATTGTACGTGATGATGGTCTTCGGAAGGATTTCGTTATAGGACAATACGGCCATGGTTTTGAAACTAATGTCTGCTACGGACGGTTGTAAATAAAAGTACCGCTTCAGGCGGACTGAGCGTATGATACAGGGCATTATGAGTTTTTCAACTACGGGATCGGATACCCCCTCTGACGCCGAGGCGCTCGCGCGCTCACGGAGAGAACCCGAGCTTTTCGCCGTCCTCGTCCGCCGCTACGAGGCCGCGCTCCTGCGCCGCGCGCGGACGATACTGAAAAGCCCCGAAGATGCGGAAGAAGCGGTACAAGACGCTTTCACGAAGATGTATCTCTATGCGGACCGGTACCACTTACAGGAAGGAGCAAGCTTCGCATCATGGGCGTATACGGTTCTCAATCGCGTCGCATATACGAAATACAAATCAAAGAGCGTCGAGTGGGAGAAGCGCGCCGAACTGCTTCCCGAGCACTATGAGTCTTTGCCGGACGCGCGCGCCGAATTCATGGAAGATCTCTCGATCAGAAACGAGGTGCTCGCCGCGCTCGCAAAACTGCCTGAAACCGCGGCGAAGGTTTTGCGGTTACAATTTATCGAAGGCAAGAGCCAGGAAGAGATCGCCGCAAAAGAAAATCTCTCCATTCCTGCCGTAAAAACGCGCATTCATCGCGCAAAAAAACTCTTCAAGCAAGCGTATGACGAACAACGGTATGAATGACCAATCATCCATCGAACGCATCGTGATGCGCCGCGTGCGCCGCATCCGCGCGTTGCGCCCGATCATCTCAAGCGGCGCGTTCGCGGCTCTCGTGTTCGTTGCTGCGCTTTGGGGCATCGGCAGGGAAGTGTGGGTTGCGCGCGTCCTAGAGAACGCGCCGCATAACGTAACCATGCTCCCGCAGTTCTATCTCGCGGCTTTTGATCATACGCGCCTCATCGTCCAAGCGCTCACGCTCCTCACGCTCGCATCGCTCATATACCTGGCGCGCGAGACCGCGCGGGGGCTCTCCGTCGTCTTCGCTACGCTCAAGCACAACTAGAGCCTGCCTGGAAACCCCGGACCTCCACTACCGAGCGTGGTCAAAAATCCCTCAGACAAGGCGCACGAGCGAGGAAACACGAGGCGTACTTTGAGGTACGGTGAGTGTTTCCGAGAGAAGGGCAACGCAGTATGAGGGGTTTTTGAACATGCTCTAGCCCTGCGCGAGTTTTTCTTTTATTTTCTTCAAAAGGTCGTTCGCAACGGATTTGTTCTCATGGAGGAACGTACGCGAGGCGTCGTAGCCGCGCCCGAGCATGCTGTCGCCGAACTTGTAACTCGCGCCCGATTTCTGCACCAGGCCGTACTTCTCACCGAGCGCGAGGAGCTCGCCTTCTTTGCTGATGCCTTCGTTGTAGAGGAGATCAAACTCGGTCGTCTTGAAGGGTGCCGCAACCTTGTTTTTCACTACTTTCACCCGTACGCGCCCGCCCACCACCTCTTCGCCTTTCTTTATCGATGCGATACGGCGGATGTCGAGGCGCACCGAGGTGTAAAACTTGAGCGCTTTGCCGCCCGGGGTGGTCTCCGGATTTCCAAACATGACGCCGATTTGCATGCGGATCTGGTTGATGAAGATGACGATGGTCTTGCTTCGCGCGGTAATGGCGGTGAGCTTGCGCAAGGCCTGGCTCATAAGCCGCGCCTGCTTGCCCATGTGCTGCTGGCCCATCTCGCCTTCGATCTCGTCTTTTGGCGTGAGCGCGGCGACGGAATCGATAACGATGACGTCGACATTTCCGCTGCGAACCAAAGACTCGACGATGTCGAGCGCCTGTTCGCCCGTGTCCGGCTGTGAGATCAGCAATTCGGGGAGCTTTACACCGATGCGCCGCGCGTATTCCGGATCGAGCGCGTGCTCGGCATCGACGAATGCGGCGATGCCGCCTGTTTTCTGCGCCTCGGCGATGATATGGAGCGCGAGCGTCGTCTTCCCGCTCGATTCCGGTCCGAACACTTCGATGATGCGCCCGCGCGGAACGCCGCCCACCCCCAGCGCCGCATCAAGCCCGATGGAGCCCGTTGCTATCACGGGAATTTTCTGGGGAGCGCCCGCGCCAAAGACGCTAATCGCCTCATCGCCGAATTTCGTGCGAATCTCTTTGAGCGCCTGCTCGATTGACTTCTGTTTCTCGTTTTTGTCAGTGCTTGCCACAGTGACAGTCTTAGGTACTTTCTCTTTTGCCGGTTTTTTGAGGGCCATAAATGAAGGATGATTAATGGGGCACAAAAATAGTTCGTGTTTGAGTAACCGTCCTTCCGAAGCGATCGGTGGCTACAAAGGTAAGTATAGACCCTCCGCGCGGGAAGACACGTGTTGACGAAAAGCTGCCATTCTGGTCATGCGGCAATAGCGCACCGTCAAGCGTGAGCACCGCCGCACGCACCGCTTTTCCGGAGATGGTTACGATGCCGCCCGGGAAAGAAGCGTCATTTGCCGGCGCGCTGATGAAGAGCTGAGGGCCCTCTATGAGCGGCAACGCTTCCATGAAGCCATAGCCCAACAGGATGACAAAGACGGCCAGGATGAGATACCGGGTCATTTTTCTCCGTCAAAAATCCCCGTTTTCGTCCTCCGGCGCCGGTTCCATGCCGCCGGCGGCTCCGCGCGTGAGCACTTCCCTCGGTTTCGATCCGTCGGCGGAGCCGATGACCCCGCGTGCCTCAAGCACGTCCATAAGCCGCGCCGCGCGCGAATAACCGATTTTCAGTTTGCGCTGCAGGTAGGACGTGGAAGCGCGTCCGGCCTCCTCGACCGTCGCTTTCGCGTTCGCGTACAGCTCGTCGTCAATGTCATCGTCGCCGAAGTCGCCGTTTACCAGTCCGATGACATCATTCGGTTCCGAACTCACGCCGTTTACGCCCCCCAAGTCGATATTCGATAGATCGCCCGCATTGTGGCTCTTGATGTAACTGACGACTTTCTTCACTTCGTTTTCGGAAATGAAAGCGGTCTGGATGCGTACGGGTTTCTGCATATCGCTCGAAAGGTAGAGCATGTCGCCCGCGCCAAGCAGCGTTTCCGCGCCCGATCCGTCGATGATGGTGCGCGAATCTATCTGCGACGCGACCTGGAGCGCGAGCCGTGTCGGGACGTTCGCTTTGATGAGGCCGGTGATGACGTTCACCGAAGGGCGCTGGGTCGACAGTATGAGATGGATGCCGACCGCGCGGCTCATCTGCGCGAGGCGCACGATGGAGGCCTCGAGCTCGCGCGGGTAGCTGTGCATGATGTCCGCGAGTTCGTCGATGACGATGACGATGTAGGGAAGCGCTTCGGGCATATCCGCCGCGTGCTTCTTTTTCGCGGGTTCATATACCGTCGCGTGATACGAATCGATATCGCGCACTTGTTCCGCTTCGAGGATATTATAACGGCGTTCCATCTCTTTTGCCGCCCACTTGAGGGAGAGGATCGTCTTCTTCGAGTCGGTGATGACAGGCGTGAGCAGGTGCGGAATGCCGTTGTAAGCGGTGAGCTCGACCCGTTTCGGATCAATCATGATGAAGCGCAGCTGGTTCGGCCCGTTCCGATAGAGGAGTGAGGTGATGAGCGCATGGATGGCGACCGACTTTCCGCTTCCGGTGGCGCCCGCGACGAGCCCGTGCGGCATCTTCGCGATGTTGACGTAGTGGGGCGTACCGGCGATATCGCGCCCGAGCGCCGCAAGGAGCGGTTTGCTGCTCTCGGTCCACTCGGAAGAGGAGAGCAGGCCGCCGAGGCCGACCATCGCTTTGGTTGTGTTCGGCACCTCAATGCCCACCAAGGACTTGCCGGGGATGGGCGCTTCAATGCGCACCGGGTGCGCCGCAAGCGCGAGCTCGAGATTGTTTGCAAGCGAGACTATTTTTGAGAGGCGTACGCCCTCGGCGGGCTTCACCGCATAGCGGGTGACGGTCGGGCCCACCGAGACCTCGTCCATCTCAAGATGGATGCCGAAGTTTTGGAACGTCCGTTTGATGATGTTCGCATTCGCTTTTATATCGCCGGTGCCGGGTTTCCCGCGATCGCCGCCGAGGATGGAGAGCGGGGGAGGGTCGTATTCGGCGTCAAAGTTCGCGATACCGGAGCCCGTGTTGCCCGTGCCCGACGCGCGATTGAAAACAGTCACCACCGGCTCGTGCTGTGCGTCGGCTTCGCTTTCCTCGACCGCTTCTTCCTCCGGTTCCTCTGCGCCAAGCGGCACGCCCACGACATCCTCGAATTCTCCCAAGGGCTCTTCGTCCTCCGTTTTGCTTTTCGCCCGCCGTTCGCGCGCTCGCGCATAGAGCGAGACGACGTTTTCGCCAAGCAGAGCGCCGAGCGCTTCGATGTCGGTCACAACAGCGACGCCGATGGCGATGGTCGCGCCGAGAAGCACCACTGCGCCCCAGAAGCCGAAGAATCCGGCAAGCATCTTTCCCTCCCACGTGCCGGCCATGCCCCCGAAGCTTGTGCCGGGGAAGAGCCCGGCAAAAGCGAGGACGGAAGCAGCAATGAGAAGAAGACCGGAGGCGGTCAAAGGCGCAAGCGCGGGACGGCCGAAGCCCGCGTAGAGCCCGACCGCTATGAGTGCGAGCGGCAAAAGGAACGCGCCGATACCGACTATGCCGTAGCTTGCCGTGAAGACGGTCGTGCCCACCGGCCCCGCCGCGCCAAAAATGGCGAGCAAAAGCAGGACGCCTGCGGCAAGCAGGACGATGGAGGAAGCGTAGCGTATGAGCGTGTCATACTCTTTTACTTCCTGTTGCACTCGCGCGCGCCGCGCCCCGTTTCCATTTCTGCCATTTTTGCGGCTCATACCAATTGTTAGATAAGTATATTGTAGCATCAGCAAAGAGAGCGCATCGCAAGAGTAAAACTCACTTCAACCTCCACATACTCTTTCCCGCTCGGGTATGCGGCAGAAAGAGGCTTCTCTAGAAACCTAAATTAAATGTTAAACATATAATTTAGTCCGAACGGAGCGCGGCGGCGTAAGTTCGAGCCGCTTTTTGAGCACAAAAAGACAGCGTACTCCTTTCTGCCGCACACCCTTCGCGTCGTTTCTGGCAGGGTATAAAAAGTTGCGGGGCGCGGGCACGGGGGTATACTGTCCGATACGATATGAGACACGGACAGCAAGATATGGGACACAGCACCGAAGTCCGGCAAATCCAGACAAAGGGCAAAGATGCCAATTCTGAAGATTTTGTCTTAGAAAAAAGCATATTTACAAACATATTTGAAAAAGACATACGCAGGGTATTCATTTACAAAAAAGCCGAGCGTCTCGCAAAAGCGATTCACCTCATCACGCCGGCTTTTTCGGAATCGGTGTCCTTGAGAAATCGTATTGACGAAATAGCCATAGGCCTGGTTGACGCGGCTATACTGCCCTCGGGCACCGCACGCATGGCGCTCTCCCGAGAACTTCTCGCGCTCTCGAGCGTCCTTTCCATAGCGCGTACGGGCGGCCTTCTTTCTTCCATGAACGCGGAAGTCATCGCTCACGAAGCGCACGTACTGCTTCAGGAGGTCGCGGCGTACGAAGAGCCGCGGCTCTTCCTCGACGAAACGCCGACGCTCTCAGGCATCGCCAAAAAGGCGCTCGCGCGAGACACCAGCGACAGATCAGGCAGTACGCCGCGCAAACTTGCTACCCAGAAGCACACCGCCCCTCAGACTAAAGGACATATAAAGGACATGGAAGCGGTAACGGACAGCGCTGTAAAGGACAGAAGGGAAGCCATATTGTCTGTTATCAGAAACAAGCAGAAAGCGAGTATAAAGGACATCTCGACGCTTATCCGCGGCATTTCAGAAAAGACCGTTCAGCGCGAGCTTTTGGCGCTCATTGCCTTGGGAAGGATAGAAAAACAGGGCGAACGCCGCTGGAGCACATACCATTTCGTAAGGTAAGTTTTGACTCTAAAACGCGTCTTTGCTAGTATGGCGATCGTGGTAGCGACTAGAGGGCATAGGTGAAGAAATAAAGGCCGGAAACGGTCTTTTTTCCGTATCCTGTCCTGAACCGTTATCCACACGCTTGCGCCAGGGAATGCTTGTTTCCGCTATATACTTATGCCTAGTCCTTAGCGGGGACGATCTCGTTCCTGGCGGGGGCGGTACTTTGATAAAAGAATAGCGGCTCTAGCTAAGTCGCATCAACAACTCTTGCCAACTAACCCATGGCGTACTGGTCGATACCGTACGCTGTGGGGTAGTGTGAAAGTGAACGTGCTTCAGACTCTTGTGCTCAACTACTTGATTATCATGTGCTTTCTAAATCCTTAATAACTGTTTATGAAAATGGTAACTACAAAAACGATCGCGAAGGTCGCGGCAGTAGCGACCGGACTCGCGATGGCGACGTCGATGCTTTCATTTGCGCCTATCGCGCAAGCAGCATCGCTCACGAGCGCGCAGATCCAGTCGATCCTCTCGCTCCTCTCTTCGTTCGGTGCTAGCAGTGCCACGATCGCGAACGTCAATGCAGCCCTCACCGGTACGCCTTCGACGACGACCACAACCCCGACCACGACGACATCCTGCAGCTTCACACGGGATCTCACGATGAAGTCGCAAGGCGCGGATGTGACCGAACTCCAGAAGGCACTCATCGCGGGCGGCTACTCGATTTCTGCTGGTGCGACCGGCTACTTCGGTGCCGAGACGCGTGCAGCGGTCATCGCGTGGCAGAAGGCGGCAGGAGTAAAGCCGGCTTTCGGCTTCTTCGGTCCGATCTCCCGCAAGGCGTTCAACCTCTGCGGTAGCTCAAGCTCAACCACGACCACCACCACGACGCCGACGGGTGCAGGCCTCAAGGTCTCGCTCTCGCCGACTTCGCCGAACGGTTCGGTTCTCGTGCAGAAGCAGGCAATCGGCGACCTCGCGGACTTCACGTTCACGAACCCGACTTCCTCTTCGATCAATGTCACGGGCCTTACCTTCAACCGCATCGGTGTGAGCAATGACGCAACCCTTGCGAACGTGTACCTCTACAACGGGGTCAATCGCATCACGGACTCGGCGGGCGTGAGCAACAGCCAGTTCTCCTACAGCAACCCGGCTGGTCTCTTCACGGTCCCGGCGGGCGGTACCTACACGGTGTCGGTCCGTTCCGACATCGCCGACAACACGTCGGGTCAGCAAATCGGCGTTTCGCTCGTCTCGGTCTCCTCGACCGGCACGCTCGATTCTTCGGTCAGCTTCCCGATCATGGGCGGCTACCAGACTATCTCGGCTGCAAACCTTGCGGCTGTTAACTACGGCTCGCCGGTAACGCCTTCGAGCACGACTATCAGCCCGCAGAATGACTTCCCGGTGTGGCAGGACAACATCAGCGTTTCCACCAACCCGGTGAAGCTCAGCTCGATGCGCTTCACGAACCTCGGTTCGATTGACTCGGCAAACTTGGTCAACCTCCGCCTCTATGTAGACGGCGTGCAGGTCGGCTCGGCGGTGCCGGTCATGGGTGCAGACCGCACGGTCACCTTCGACCTCTCGGCAAATCCGGTATTGCTCTCTACCCAGAGCCACGTGGTTAAAGTTCTCGCCAACATCACTGGCGGCGCGAACCGCACCATCGTGTTCTCGGTACAGCGCTCCTCCGACGCCATGTTCGTCGACAGCCAGCTTAATCAGCCGGTAACGCCAACCAATAATGGCTCGGCCTTCACGGCTGTTAATGCAGGCACGATCACCATGAACTCGGTCTCGGGCAACACGGGTGTCTCGGTCTCTGTTGACCCGGCATCTCCGACGGCAAACGTCGCAGTCGGTGCCTCGAGCCAGAACTGGGCATCCTTCGACATGCTTGCTTCGGGCGAGAACGTGAAAGTCTCTGACCTCTTCGTGTTCGCGTCCTCTTCAGGCTCCGTAGGTGGTCTTCAGAACGGTAAGATCATGGTAAACGGCGTGCAGGTCGGCTCGACCAAGAACATCGGCCAGGGCCTCGCGAACAAGACCGACTTCTCGCTCGGTTCCTCGCTCATCCTGCCGGCAGGTCAGACCACTGTGGTCAGCGTCTACGGCGATGCGAAAGACACGTCGGGCAACAACCTTTCAAGCGGCTCGACGGTCACCGTTTCGCTCGCGGCCGCCACAAGCAACGGCCAGGGCCAGTCTTCTCTGAACTCGGTAAATGTCCCGGCTGCCACGACTTCGGGTAACTCGATCACCGTGACGTCTTCGACGCTCACGGCGACGAAGTACACCGGTTACGGCAACCAGACGGTCATCGCGGGCGCGAACAATGCCAAACTCGGCGCGTTCACGCTCTCGACCGGCTCCACCGAAGGCGTAACGGTCAACACGATCGTCATCGACTTGCCGTCGGCAATCTCCTCGACCATCACGAACCTTACTCTGAAGGATGATGCGACAGGTGCCACGCTCGGTCAGATTCAGACGACTCCGTCAGCAAGCAACTCGTTTGCGGTGAACTTCGACATCCCGGTCTCATCGACCAAGACGATCGATATCTACGGCAACGTGCTCTCGAGCGCGAATGTCGGTACGATCACCGCATCGGTTGACTCGACGACGGCAGGTACTGGCGACTTGACGGGTACATCCGCTTCGCCGGCTACGACGGCGCTCCAGACGATTACGATCGGCACTGGCTCGCTCACGGTAACGACGGGCGCGGGTGATCCGGTGAGCAACAACGTTCTCGCGGGCGCAAGCTCGGTGAACGTCGGCCAGTTCACCTTCAGCGCCGCAAACTCGGCGTACACCGTGAACAATCTCGTCATCAAGATTCCGAACGGCGCTGCGACCTCGGTCACGAACGTAACGCTGTCCTACAGTGACGCGAACGGCAACGCGAAGTCGGTAACCCAGGCGCTCACGACGAGCGCATCGGCTCCGTACGCGACGGCGACCTTCACGGGTCTCGGCATGTACGTTCCGATGAACAGCTCGGCAAACCTCAATGTGTCGGTCGGTACGCCGACTGTCGCATCGGGTGCGACCTCGGGTGCGGCTATAAACGTCTCGCTCGGCACAGGTGCATCGACTGGTGACTTCCAGGCGCTCAACAGCGCCGGCGGAACGCTCACGCAGATCAACAACGGTGTAGCGGTTGCTTCGGGCGGCACGTTCTACGTGAGGAAGTCGATCCCGACCTTCGCGATGATCCCGACGGGCCTCACGGTTCCGTCAACGGGCTCGCCAATCTACAAGTTCAGCATTACAGCTGATCCTGCAGGCGCCGTCGAATGGTCGAAGCTCACCTTCAACATCGCGACCTCTTCGACAGGCGCGTCGAGCTTGACAAACCTCTACCTGACGGACGATGCTTCAGGCAACAACCTGCTCACCACCACGACCGGCGCAGTTGCCGGCAGTACTGGTTCGCAGACGTTCACGGTCAATCTCTTGACCAACGGCGTGGCGTCCACATCGCAGATTGCTGCCGGTGCGACCAAGACCTATGACCTCTACGGCACGGTCGCTGGTTTCACCACTGGCTCGACAGTCACGATCTCGCTCGCTTCTGACGGCTCGGCTGTAGCGAATGCTGCAGCGGCCTCAGTCTCGACCCCGAACAACGTCATCTGGTCTGATCGCTCGGCGATTGGTCACTCGACCGCCACGACCGACTGGACGAACGGTTATCTCCTCAAGAACTTCACCTCCAACGCAGTCAGCTACTCCAAGTAATC
>JAKBHL010000012.1 GCA_021836725.1 bacterium | reverse complement strand
TGAGATCTCTCTCTTTGAACCGAAGGACCAGCGCATGACCCTCACGTTTGTGGGCAAGAAGAAATAATATTAAATGTTAAATAATTGTGGGTGAGTTGAAACGCATACACGGCGCCGGAGGCGCCGTGTATGGTATAGTAGCTACGGATCTGACGTGTCTCATGCGAAGGTCTTATCAAAAAAACTTGTAATTTACTTCATTTATGAGAATGGAAGGGCCACCAAAAACGCATGCCGCAGAAGGAGGCAATACCGGCAAAGAGTCAATTCAGATGACTCCGGAAAAAGTGTTGGGGATTCTCAAGGAAGACGCCGAACGCGCGCTTCACAGCTACGAAGAAATGAAAGAAAAGACTCCGAAAATTTTCGGATGGATTCCAGAAATCAAAAGGGATATGCAAAAAATGCAACAGGATGGCGCAGCTCCCTACCTGGAACAAATTAAGACGCTTCTCCGAGGGACCGGGGAAATTGGCCCGAAAAATGATAGGAAGGAGATTGAGGATTTTTTGCGCAAGCTTGATACGCCTGAGTTTAGAGAGCAGATCAAAAACAATCTTCCGAACACTCCAACGGAATAGAACCCTCAAAACGGATTGAGCAGCCGATCTTCGGGATTGGCTGCTCTTTTTATCAACGCGTATTCGCAAACGTCGTCGCCTTCTCGATGCCTTCGACGACGAAGAGACGGGCGGCCTCGGCGGCTTTTTTCAGGGTTTTTTTCAGTGCGGCTTCTTCAGACGGTTTCCATTTCCCTATCACCAGTTTGATGACTTTTTCTTCGCCCTGCACTTTTTTTGCCTGATGCTTCTTCCCTGCCGCGCTGATACCGATGCGAAGACGCGCAAACTCTTTAGTCTTTATGGCGCGCATGATGCTCTCGACGCCCTTGTGCCCGCCGCTGCCCCGCCCGAACGTCATTTTTATGGTGCCAAGCGGTAGATCAAGGTCATCGTGGACAACGAGAAGATTCTTCGCCGCTTTCGGATTCTTCACGAGCGCAGCGACCGCTTTCCCCGACAGATTCATCATCGTTTCCGGCAGGACAAGCGTCGCGGCCTCGCTTTCGATAAA
This sequence comes from bacterium, assembly GCA_021836725.1. Lineage (GTDB taxonomy): Bacteria > Patescibacteriota > Minisyncoccia > Phycocordibacterales > Phycocordibacteraceae > C7867-001. The sequence goes on along the minus strand of JAKBHL010000012.1, from coordinate 6,817 downwards.
GCCCTTGCTGAGGAGCGCGTTCATCGTCTTATTAAAAACGAACTCAGTAAACTCCCCCTGCTTCGCCAAAAGCGAGACGGCGCTCCTGCCGGCGTTATGCCGCGTCTTTTCATACTCTTTTCCCGGATTCCCGAGCCCCGCGATGACCAGTGCCATGCGCGAAATAGTACCACATACACTTCGAAAGAACCGGAACGACCTGTCTGCGTTCTCCGGGCAAGGCGATTGCGGAGCGTGCGGAGCGCGACGGCGCGAGCCAGAGCAAATTTCCAGCGACTTTGTTTTCTTATGAGCGGAGCGAATTAGAAAACAAGAAGTACTCTGCGTGGTACAGGAAATTATGCGGCTCCGCAATCACCTTGCCCGTAAAACGCGCCGCCCTCTTGCGTACTACCAACGGACGCGTACAATGCGCGCATGTCTGACACTGGAAAAGGTCTCCTGAAGGATCTTTTCACGCTTGCGCTTCTCATTGTCGTCGTCGTTATCCCGATCCGTCTTTTTGTCATCTCGCCGTTTGTCGTCGACGGCGAATCCATGTACCCGACGTTCGGCAATCTCGACTATCTCATCGTCGACGAACTCGTCTACGATTTCAGCGCGCCGGCACGCGGCGATGTCATCGTTTTCCGCTATCCGGGAGACCCCTCCGTCTTTTATATCAAGCGCATCATCGGACTCCCTGGCGAGACCGTCTCGATCAATCATGGGATCGTCACGATCACGACGGTCGCCGGGAAAAAATTGACGCTTGCCGAGCCGTACGTCGTGAACGAAGACGTGACGTATAGCAAGAGCGTGACCCTCACCGCCGGAGAGTATTTCGTCATGGGCGATAACCGCCCCAATTCCTCCGACAGCCGCGTCTGGGGCCCCTTGCCCAGGTATGACATCATCGGGCGCGTCGATTTCCGGCTCTTGCCGCTGTCGAGAATGGGTTTCTTCCCCGGCGCAGCGACCTATACTACGAGCTCTTCAAGCGCAAGTACGAGTGCCGCTGCCGCTCTTCCTTCATGACGCGCGATACCATCCCGGCGGAAGAATTGTTGAAGAAAACACGTACGGCCGGCCAGTATTACGGCTTCACCCCTCTTGAGGTATTGACCGCCAAGGCGCGCGGGAGCGTGCGCAAGCATGCGGCTTACCCGGAAACGCTCGCAAACCTCGCGCTCGATCCTGCCGCCGAGACGGTGGCCGGCTTTTTGCGGCAATTGCAGAACGCCGCAGTCGCGCCGACGCCCAAGCAACCGCTTTTTATTTGGCATACGAATATCGCCCCGGGGCGGCCGGCGCAGAAAAAAGCGATCGTGCAGTTCCACGCGCTCGGTACGGATCGCGCGATCGCCGAAGCGGTGCTCATCCGGACGCTCCTCGCGCTGGTGCGTGACCTATTCCATGAAGATCCGGTCATCCGCATCAATTCGATGGGAGACAAGGAGACCCGCGCGCGCTACGCGCGCGAATTGGGAATTTTTTTCAAAAAACGCGCGAATACGCTGCCTGAAGAATGCATCGTCTGCGCCAAGCGCGATGCGCTCGAGGCGGCCGAACTCGCCATCGCCCGCGAATATGCTGAGGACTTGCCTTCGCCCACCGAGCATCTCTCCGATGCAAGCCGCAAACGCTTTGAAGATCTGCTCGAATATCTCGAGATGACCGAGACGCCCTATGAGCTTGCCCGCGACCTCCTCAGCCGCGGCAATGTCTGGAGCGACACGTGTTTTGAATTTGTCGTGGGCGGCCGGCGCGTTGCGTGGGGTTCGCGCTACAACGATCTCGCCCGCCATTTCTTCCCTCACGCCCCCTTCAGCGCGACCGGCGCAGTGCTGCGGGTAGCGAGCGAAGGGGCGCCCGCCGCAAAGCCCGCGCAACCTCGATTCCGTTTTTCATTCGTCCACATCGGCGACGAGGCGAAACGGCTCTCGATACGCCTTGCCGAGGAGTTCCGCCGCGCGCATGTTTCCCTCACGCAGGATATCGGCGTTGAATCGCTGACCGAACAGCTCAATCTCGCCGAACGGCGCGGCAGCCCCTATCTCCTCATCATGGGACGCAAGGAAGCGCTTGAAGGCTCCGCCATCCTGCGCAACAGGCAGACTCAGGAAGAGACCGTCCTCCCGCTTCTCGGACTCGCCGAACGATTGAAGGCATTCGCGTGACAGGCCGCTGCCCTACGCCGTGCCGCTTTGGTTCTCCCGCTTCTTCTAGAACTCATTTCAAAACCCCCGCTCGGGTATGTGGCAGAAAGGAGTACGCTGTCTTTTTCTGCTGAAAAAGCAGCTCGTACTCGCGCCGTCGCGCTCCGTAAGCCTCTTTCTGCCGCACACCTCTCGCGGGGATATGAGATTTTGAAATGAGTTCTACGGTAGACAATCATGAACGCAATGTGGTAAAGTCCCCCTTACATGACTGCCGGCATACGAGTTGAAGTGAGGCGCGGGAAGAACGAGAGTTCCTCCGCGCTCATCCGCCGTTTTACCCGCCGCGCGCAAGGGCTCGGGCTCGTGCGTGAAATGCGCGACCGCCGCTACTGGAAGCGTACGAAGTCGAAGAACGTCGGCCATAAGCGCGCGCTCGTTTCGAAAGTGCGGCGCGAGAAATACAATGAGCTCGTAAAGCTCGGCAAGATCGATCCTGCCGCCCGCAGAAACGCGCGCGGCAAGGGAGGCAAGCGCTGAACGGATGGCGCGTGTTTTCATCAAGAATCTTACGCGGCGCGCCTCGGTGCCGCGTTTTGCGTATACGGCAATCGCGGGGGCGGTGCTTGCCGACTGGGATCTCTCGCTCGTTTTCGTTACGCCGGCCTTGGCGCGCGCGCTGAACGCGCGCATGCGCGGCGCTTCTTACACCCCCAATGTCCTTTCGTATGCCCTGGGGGAGCGTAGCGGCGAAATAATAGTGTGTCCGGATGAGGCGGAAAAACAGGCGGCGGCGTATGGCATGAACGACCGGATATTCATCCTGTACCTGTTTATCCACGGATTGCTGCATTTGAAAGGACTGGCACATGGCGTTACGATGGAGAAACGCGAACGAACACTCTTGGCAGAGTTTGCCTCCCGCACCGGGACTTCCGCAAAGAAGCAGAGCGGTGTACGCGCCCACCCTCATGTCCCGCCGCATCGCTACAGGAATCGACATCGGCACGTACCAGGTAAAACTGGTCGTCGTCGAAGAACTCGCGGATAAACGCGCGGGCTTGCGGCAGTTGCGTATCCTCGGCACGGGCCTTGCGGAGAGCAAGGGCTTGCGCCACGGGTACATCGTAAACAAAGAAGAAGTCGTCGCGAGCATTCTTGAGGCGAAACGCCAGGCGGAATCCGTCGCGCACATACCGCTGCGCACCGGATTTCTCGCAGTCGGCGGCATTTCGCTTGATGAGGCGCGCGCGACCGGAAGCGCCATCATCTCCCGCGCCGATCAGGAGATAACGACGCTCGACATCGAAAAAGCCGGAAAAGCGGCGCGTGAGGCGGCGGCGCCCGGTTTTCTCAACAGGAATGTGCTCCATAGCATCCCGCTTGAGTACCGTGTCGACGGCAACAAAGTGCTCGGCGATCCTCTCGGCATGAAAGGCATACAGCTGGAAGTCGATTATCTTTTCGTTACGTGTCTCGCCCAGCACCAGAATGCGCTTTCCGAGGCGGTCGAAGAAGCGGATATCGAGATCATCGACCAGATGGCGTCGCCTTTGGCCGGCTCTTACGTGCTTCTTGAGGGAGACCAGAAAATGAAAGGCTGTGTTCTCGCGAATATCGGTGCCGAGACGATTTCAATCGTCGTCTACGACGAAGGCATCCCCATTTCGGTGAAGGTGTTCCCCATGGGCTCAAGCCATATCACCGACGACATCGCTTTGGGACTGCGCATCTCGCTTGAAGAAGCTGAACGGGTAAAAGTCGGGAAACTTTCCGGAGCGATGTACTCGCGCAAGAAAGTCGATGATTTTATCGCAAAACGTCTTGAAGCGATGTTTGCGCTTGTCGATAAACACCTCAAATCCCTCGGACGCCGCGGTCCCTTGCCTGCCGGCATCATCATTTCCGGCGGCGGCGCCGGCGTCGGCTCCATAAGTGACATTGCGAAAGGGTCGCTCAAGCTCCCCGCGCGGCTCGCGGAGTTCCGTCTTTCCGCCGATACGAAAATCCGCGACGCGACGTGGGCGGTTGCCTACGGTCTCGCGTTGTGGGGACTCACCGGCGACACGACCGCGCCGAAAAAGAGTCTCGGTGCTTCTTTCGGGAAATTTTTGCAGCAATTCCTGCCATGAACCGCAAGCTGTATTTGCACATTGTCAATATTTGCATGTTGCCCGGTTCTGCTATGATGGCGGGAACCAACCCCTTATATGTCCAAACGCGTTGAGCCTGAGGTTGAGACATTTGCGCGAATCCGTGTCGTCGGCGTCGGCGGTTCCGGCAAGAATGCCATCAACCACATGATCGAATCGAAAGTGCGCGGCGTCGAGTTCATCGCGGTCAATTCCGATGCCCAGGACCTCCATCGCTCGCTCGCCAAGCGGAAGATCCACATCGGCAAGAATCTGACGCGCGGCCTTGGCACCGGCATGAACCCCGAGCTTGGCAAACGCGCCGCCGAGGAGACGCGGCAGGAAATCCAGGAAGCGCTCTCGGGAAGCGACATGGTCTTCATCACCTGCGGCATGGGCGGCGGCACGGGCACCGGCGCTTCCGCCATCGTCGCGAAGATAGCGAAGGAGGTCGGCGCTCTCGTCATCGCGGTGGTGACCAAGCCGTTCTCTTTTGAAGGGCCTCAGCGCAAAGACATCGCCGAGCGCGGCCTCGCCGAACTCAAAAAAGAAGTCGATGCCTTCATCGTCATCCCCAACGACAAATTGCTTTCCATCGTCGACATGCAGACGTCGGCGAAGAGCGCCTTTGCGATGTGCGACGAGATCCTGCGCCAGGCCGTGGAGGGGGTTTCCGATATCATCACCACCCCGGGCGATATCAATACCGACTTCAACGATATCAAAGCCATCATGGAGGGCGCGGGTCCTGCGCTCATGGGCATCGGCGTTGCCGAAGGCGACGGACGAGCCAAGGAGGCCGCACAGCAAGCGGTCAATTCCCCGCTGCTTGACGTTTCCATCAGCGGCGCAAAAGGCATCCTTTTCGTCGTCGCCGGAAGCGACGATCTCGGCATCATGGAAGTGCAGGAAGCCGCGCGAGTCATCAACGAATCGGTCGACAAGAACGCGAAGGTCATCTTCGGCATGATGCGCGATGAGAAACTGAAGAAGGGCCAGCTTCGCATCATCGTCATCGCGACCGGTTTCCCCGAGAGCGCGGCACATGCCTCGCATTCCGGACTCGAGCGCTCACTTTTTTCAATACCGGCCGAAGGGCGCGCGGAAGAGCGAGGCCGTATTTACCACGAGATTCTCAAGCGCGAAGAAAAAGACACTGAGAAGAAAGAAAAGCATACAGAGGAAGAAGAGCCATCTCCGGTTGCGGAAAAAGAAGAACCTATCGTGACGGCGATGCCCCATAAACGGGAAGATGTTCCGGCAGTTCCCGAAGATGACGAGGCATGGGGGGCTATTCCGGCATTCTTGCGGCGGCACAAAAAATAGCTTCCCCGCACATGAGTGATCTCATTATCATAGGCGGCGGACCAGCCGGCGTTGCCGGAGCCGTCTACGCGGCGCGCAAACGCCTGAAGACCGTCCTTGTCGCCGAAGAGATAGGCGGACAATCGGTCGTCTCAAGCGGCATTGAGAACTGGATCGGCGCGAGGGAAATAAGCGGCTCGGATCTCGCGAAGGCGTTTCGAGCTCACCTTGATGCGGTAAGGGGAGACGCGGTAACGCTTGCGATAGGCGAAAAAGCCGTCGCGCTCGAGAAAAGCATGGAAGGTTTTCTTGTGAAGACGAAAGCAGGCAGGGAGTTCCCTGCCAGGGCGGTGCTCATCGCCTCGGGGGCCGGCCGCCGGAAGCTGGATGTCCCGGGCGCGGAGAAATTTGAGAACAAGGGCGTCACCTACTGCGCTTCCTGCGATGGCCCTTTGTTTGCCGACAACGATGTTGCGGTCGTCGGCGGCGGCAATGCCGGTTTTGAGACGGCGCTGCAACTCCTTGCATACGCGAAATCCGTCACGCTCATCCACCGGCACAAAGAGTTCAAGGCGGATCCGGTGACTGTCGAGAAAGCGCGTGCGCACCCGAACATGCGCGTCATTACGCACGCCGAGCCGACCGAAGTCACCGGCGAACAGTTCGTCAACGGGCTCGCTTACAAGGACAAGGATACCGGCGAGGTAAAAAATCTCGTCGTCTCCGGCATTTTCGTAGAGGCGGGCGTTATCCCAAACACGGATTTCGCCGAAGGAGTTGTGGAACGCGATACGCTCGGGCGTATCAGGACGGATGCGCGTAATCAGCGCACGAGCGCGGAGGGCGCGTGGGCGGCAGGCGACTGCACCGACGAGCTCTACCACCAGAACAACATCGCCGCGGGAGACGGCGTAAAGGCGCTCGAAGATATCTATCTATGGGTAAAAAAGCAGTGAGTAGAGACGGATAAGATACAAACTTATTTTTTCACCATGAAAAAAATATTTATTATCTCCGGAATTATTATTCTCATCGCGCTACTACTTTCGTGGAATCGGATCTTCCCGATCCGGCAAAATGCTCCTGTAACGCTCATCACCAACCCGAATAATCTGCCCGGCATCGAGACGGGTTCGGTACCGTGGTATCCGGAAATCGCGCATCTGCGGGCGCGGCTCGCCGACATAGGCCTGCCGGCTCTTGGGGCCGAAGGCACGGCTCTTCACATCCATCAGCATCTCG
>JAKBHL010000006.1 GCA_021836725.1 bacterium | reverse complement strand
TTTGCTGACGGGGTATTGGGCGGGCGGCTGCCGGGGTGTTTTGCTGGACAAAGTGCGGCCTCCGCCGCACATATTCTATTTCGGCCATTCATCCCCGCTGCAAAGCAGTCGGGGCATTCTGGCCGATCCCAGTCAGTAATGCACATCCGCGATCGAAACTTGTTTTTAAACTGCTATACTTCGCCTATGTATAAATTCGATGACATCATACCCCCGTCGCGCCGCAAAGAAGAAATGTCCGCAAATCAAAGCATGGCTCCCGACAGCCGGGAACCGTTGCGCCTCTCCGGGAAATCGCCGCGATTCCCTTACGTGACGCTTTTTGTCGTTTTAGTCGTCATCGCCGTATCCGTCGGCGCGCTCTTCTATTTTTCCGGCGCCCAGGTGCAAGTGACGCCGAACGCCGTTTCAGCGGCAGTTCAAGGTTCATTTACCGCAAGCCAAAATTCCGGTGCGCTGCCGTTTGAGGTCATTACCGCCCAAAAAATAGCGATGCAAAGCGTCGCAAGCAGCGGCACAAAGAACGTCCATTCTTTCGCTTCCGGACCCATTACCGTCTACAACACTCAAACGAAAGCGCAACGGCTCATAACGAATACGCGCTTCGCAACGGCTTCCGGACTCATCTTCCGTATCCACTCCGCGATAACGGTCCCGGGAGGCAGCCAGGCGAAGCCGGGCAGCCTGACGGTGACCGTGTATGCCGATCAGGCGGGCGCGTCCTACAACGTCGGTCCGAGTTCTTTCACCGTCCCGGGACTTGCCGGAACCCCGCAAGCAACTATGGTCTATGCGCGCTCTTCGAGCGCCTTTACGGGCGGGGCAACCGGGAATGTACCAGTTGTAAATGCGACAACCGATGCACAGGCGCGTAGCGCGCTCATCGCAGCGCTTGCTCCGGATCTCGCGGCGAGCATACAAGCGCAAGTGCCCGCGGGGTTTATCCTTCTAAACGGTGCAGCGACAACGACCTATCAGGAGCTCACGAGCGCAGCGGGAAGCGCAACCGGTATGGCCGATGTAAGGGAGCAAGGCACCATCACAGCGGTCATTTTCCCGAATGCCGCGCTTGCGAAGACCGTTGCCGCTTCGCTTTCCGGCCTCGGTTACCAGGGCGAACCGCTGACGCTTGCAACCTCGAGCAATCTCGAGCTTACGCCGCAATCCGGCATACCCGGCTCGAATGCATCACCTTTTGCCTTTACTCTTTCCGGAACCGCTTCGCTTGTCTATACCATCGACCCGGCACGTATTGCCGCCGCGGTAAGCGGGAAGACCCGTTCGGCCGCCGAGGTCGCTCTTACGAATTACCCAGAAATCAAGCGCGCGATCATTACCCTCAGGCCGTTCTGGCGACAGACATTCCCCCAGGATCCCGCGAGCATTTCGGTCGTAGTCGTTGCGCATTGACGATTTTTCAGGGAACTGCTAGATTGGTGAAGTACCTGCATGCGTAACGAATAAGAGATGAACGACGGCGAAGACACTAAAACAACGGCGGTCGGTACCGTCGAGGAGGTGTTGCCTAATTCGCTTTTTCGTGTTCGACTGTCGGTACCGGCAAACACCTCTCCGGAGATTTCTCACGAAGGAGATGCTGCCGAGGAACCGGCAGAGGGGGCGCTCGTGCTCGCTTATCTTGCCGGGAAGATGCGTTTGCACCGCATTCGCGTCCTTGTAGGGGATCAGGTCGATATGGTGCTTGACCCCTACGGAGGCCGGGCGCGCATAGTGCGTCGATTAACCTAATGTAATCCGAGCTTTTTACGATGAAAGTCCGTGCTTCGATAAAAATACAGCAGCCAGGAGATCAGCTCGTCCGCCGCGGCGGGCGTCTGTATCGTATTAATAAAAAGAACCCGCGCCGCAAAGCGCGCCAGGGTTAGTCAGATATTTTTCCGCTTCTTTTTCTATATGCGCATCGCCGGCGTTACCATTCCAAACGACAAGCAGCTCGCATACGCTTTGCCGCTTATTTACGGCATCGGACCGACTCGTGCGCGCGAGATCTTGAAGAAAGCAAAGCTCGCAGAAACTAAAAAGGGCAGCGAGCTCACGGACGAAGAGGAGCAGCGCATTCGCGCGCTTGCGGAGTCTTTCGTCATTGAAGGCGAACTGCGTCGGGAGATCGGGCAGAACATCAAGAGGCTGAAAGACATCCGTTCGGCGCGCGGCGAACGCCATGCGCGCGGACTGCCGGTGCGCGGCCAACGCACTAAGACCAATTCGCGCACACGCCGCGGCAATGTTCGGAAGACGATGACTTCCGGCCGCCGTACGCTCGAAAAAACATAATCACCTATGGGAAAAAAACGCATCATCAAGAAGAGCGGCAAAGGCCTTGATCAGGGGCGCAAAGAACGCGCGCTCGGGAAAGCGACGAAACGCCATCTCGAAAAGGGCGTCTTGCACATCGAAGCGACGTTCAATAACACCAAAGCCATCCTTACCGACGAGAAGGGGAATGCTATCGTCAGCTCGTCGGCCGGTGCGCTCGGTTTCTCCGGCGCGAGGAAATCAACGCCGTATGCGGCGGCGAAAGTCGGCGAATTCCTCGGCGAAAAAGGCATGATGATCGGCCTTAAGGAAGCCTCGGTCGTCATTTGTGGGGTCGGTGCCGGCCGCGAGTCGGTACTGCGCGCTTTTTCAGGCAAAGGCATTCAGATCCGCTCTATCAAGGATGCGACTCCCGTGCCGCATAACGGCCCTCGGCCGCCGAAACCGCGCCGCGTATAATTTTCTATCCTTATCTGCTTATGATTACCGGCCCACGATACAAAATAGCGAAACGCCTCGGCGCGTCAGTTTTTGAAAAGGCACAGACGCAAAAATTCGCGCTTTCCGCCGATCGCAGCGCAAAAAACAAGCGCCGCGGCCGCGGCCGCGCAAGCGAATACAGCAAACAGATGCTTGAAAAGCAGAAGGTGCGCGTCACCTACGGCCTGCCGGAGCGGCAGTTCCGCAGCTACGTGCATAAAGCGCTCGCGGCGCATGGCGCGCAGCCGACCGAACGCCTCCACGAACTTCTCGAGCTCAGACTCGATAACGTCGTGTGGCGGCTCGGCCTCGCGCCGACGCGGCGTGCGGCCCGCCAAATGGTCGCACACGGCCACGTACTCGTTGACGGAAAGAAAGTCCGCACCCCGTCGCATACCCTGAGCGTCGGCGATCGTATCGCGATACGCGAAGGCTCGAAAGAGCACGGCGTCTTGGCCGGTTTCAATGAGCGCTTCCTCGAGCGGCCGCTCGCGCGCTGGCTCTCCTGGAACCCCAAGACGATGGAGGGCGACATTGTCGAGCGCCCGACGGCGGCGTCTGCCGATCCGGCAGGCGATCTCGGCGCGGTGCTCTCGTTCTACACGAGATAATTTTATTCATCGGGCCGCTTAATTGGTAATTACGATTGCGTTATGGAATACCACATCACACTTCCGAGCAAACCTCGTATCGTTTCCGAAGAGAGCATGCAAGGGATATATGAGATCGATTCGCTGTACCCGGGGTACGGCCACACGCTCGGCAACAGCCTCCGCCGCATCATCCTCTCCTCGCTTCCCGGCGCGGCTGTCACTCAGGTGAAGATCGAGGGCGTTCCTCATGAATTTGCCACCATCGAAGGCGTGCGCGAGACCGTCATGGAGATGCTTTTGAATCTCAAACGCGTCCATTTCGTCCTGCATGGCGACGAGCCGCAAGTCATATCGCTGAAGGCGAAAGGAACGACGGAAGTCACGGCGAAGGATTTCAATCTTCCGAGCCAGGTGGAGATAATGAATCCCGAACAGCACATCGCCGACCTTTCGGGGAAAGCTTCTTTGGAGCTCGAGGCGACCATTGAGCGCGGTCTCGGATACGTCGCGCGCGAAATACTCACGAAAGAGAAAGCCGACATCGGCACCATCGCGCTTGACGCGACTTTTACGCCGATCCGGCGCGTAAATTACGAAGTGGAGAACATGCGGGTAGGCGATCGCACCGATTTCAACCGATTGCGCATCCTCATCGAGACAAACGGCACTATCGCACCCCGCGAAGCGCTGGAACGATCAATCGAGATCATGATTCACCAGCTTAAGGCGGTCATCGGTTTCCAGGAGAACGCGCAAAAAGAAGCCGGAGGAGAAGAGTCTTCCGAAAGCGCGATTGATCCCGCAAAAATCAAGGTCGCCGATCTCGGTTTGAGCGCGCGCGTCGCCGCTGCTCTTGAAGATGCGGGCATTAAGAGCGCAGCCGGTCTCGCGCGGAAAACCGCCGGAGCGTTGAAAGAGCTCGACGGCATCGGTGAGAAGGCGATCGAGGAAATTTCGGAGACGCTTGCCGGTTTCGGCCTCACGCTCAAGAGCGAATAACGCCTATGGGACAAAGAAGCAAACCTCGTTCGTTCAACAGGCCGTCCAACCAGCGCAGAGCGCTCCTGCGCTCGCTTGCGCGCTCGCTGGTCCTGCACGAGCGCGTTTCAACCACTGAGGCGAAAGCGAAGGAATTGCGCCCTTTCATCGAGCGCCTCGTGACCTATGCGAAGAGAAACACTCTCGCGAGCCGCCGCCTCGCTAAGGCGCGTCTTGACGATGATGCCGCCGTGAAGAAACTCTTCGATTCGATCGCGCCTCGGTACAGCGAACGCGCCGGCGGCTACACGCGCGTGATCAAACGCACGCGCCGCGGCACAAGCGACGCCCGAAAACTCGCCTATATCGCTTTTGTCCAGTAAGCTGATAATTCCTATGACTTCCGCAAAACAGAAATCCGCAACCTATACCATCGACGCGACCAACCGCACCATCGGGCGCGTGGCGAGCGAAGCCGCCCATGCGCTTCTCGGGAAGCGTTCGGTGCATTTCGCCAAAAATCAGGCGCTCCCTGTCCGGGTTGTCATCGAGAATGCGAGCAAGCTTCACCTTCCGGAACGCCGCGTCAAAGGCAAAGTCTACACGCATTACACCGGCTATCCCGGAGGATTGCGCGAAGTACGCATGGACGAGATGATCGCCAAAAAGGGCATCGAGGACGTTGTCAGGAAAACGGTCGACGGCATGATCCCGCGCAACAAGCTTCGCACGCCGCGCATGAAGAATTTGATCGTTACCGCATAACGGCATATGACAACTGATCTCATCACTGCAGTCGGGCGCCGCAAGACCGCCATCGCGAGCGTGCGGATGGTTAAAGCCGCAAAGTCATCGCTCACGATCAACGGCAAAAGCCCGAAAGACTATTTCAAGACCGATCTGCGCGCGCTCATTGCCGAGGAGGCGCTCGGCAAGGCCGGGAGCGCCGAGAATTACGCGGTCAGCGCGCACGTGAAAGGCGGTGGCATCGCGGCGCAGGCGGACGCAATTCGCCATGCTATCAGCCGTGCCCTCACCAAAGCGGAACCGCATACGCGCGCAGCGCTCAAGACCGCGCAGTTCTTGACGCGCGACCCGCGCGCCAAAGAGCGCAAGAAACCCGGCCTCGTCAAAGCCCGCAAAGCAAAGCAGTGGAGCAAACGCTAGAATTCCCTTTAAACTCGAACTTTCCCTGCGAGGGGTGTGTGGCGGAAAGAGGCTTACGGAGCGCGACGGCGCGAGTACGAGCCGCTTTTTGAGCACAAAAAGACGGCGTACTCCTTTCCGTCACACATCCCGAGTAGGGGAGTCGAGACGGTCTTTTGACTCGTGAGAAGATATTTGGCACAATGGAATCATGATAGATGAACACGACGACGTTGTTATCGAGGAGGAGGGCAGTGAAGGGAATGCGGAAGAGGAGCAACCGGAACGAAAGATTGCGAAAATGCGGGCGGAACTCGCCGAGTGCCGCAAAGAGAAACAGGAGTACATGGACGGGTGGCAACGCGCGAAAGCCGATTATGTCAACCTGCTCAAACGATTCGAGACGGAGGCAAAAACAGCAAAGTCTTCGGGAGTGGTGAAAGCGGTCGAAACGCTCCTGCCGGCTTTCGACGCCCTCGAACGCTCAAAGGAGCATGGCGAGATACCGGAGGGATTCCTCGCCATCGCGCGCCAGCTTGAGAGCGCTTTCGCTTCGCTCGGGCTCACCGCCCTCGGAGAAGTCGGCGAGCGGTTTGATCCGGCGCTTCATGAGGCGCTCGGTAAAGATACGGTGGATTCCGCGGAGGCGGACGACACGATCACCGCGGTCCTCGAGAAAGGCTGGAGGATCGGCGAGTCGGTGGTGCGTCCGGCGAAAGTTCGCGTCGCGCACTTTGCAAGCGAATAACAGGAAGTATAAAATAGACTCTCTAACTTTAAACATCCATGGCAAAAATTCTTGGAATCGATTTGGGGACCACAAACTCCGCGATGGCGATCGTTGAGGGCGGTGAACCGCGCGTTCTCGAGAACGCCGAGGGCGCGCGCACGACTCCTTCCATCGTTGCTGTAGGGAAAAACGGCGAACGCATCGTCGGTACGCTCGCCAAGCGCCAATCAGTGACGAATCCTCTGAATACGATCTATCAGATAAAGCGTTTTATCGGGCATTCCTTTGACGAACCGGAAGTGCAAAAAGATAAAGCGGCCGTTCCTTTCGAGATGCGCAAAGCCGATAACGGCGGCATCGAGGTCAAAATGACCGAAAAATGGTACCGGCCGGAAGAGATATCCGCGATGATCCTGGGGAAGCTCAAGGCCGACGCCGAAGCGAAACTCGGCGAAAAGATCACCGAGGCGGTTATCACCGTCCCCGCCTATTTCAACGACGACCAGAGGAGCGCTACCAAAGCGGCCGGACAAATCGCCGGTCTCGAGGTGAAGCGCATCATCAACGAGCCGACCGCCGCCGCGCTCGCATACGGATTCAACAAAAAGAAGGACGAGAAAATAGCCGTCTTCGACTTCGGCGGCGGCACATTCGACATCTCGGTGCTTGAGGTAGGCGATGACGTCATCGAAGTGAAGAGCACCGATGGCGACGCGCATCTGGGCGGCAAGGATATCGACCAGAAGGTCATCAATTGGCTCGCGGATGAATTCAAGAAAGAAAGCGGCATCGACGTACGCTCAGATGCGCTCGCCCGTCAGCGCCTCGATGAAGCGGCCGAAAAAGCGAAAATAGAACTCTCGAGCGCGATGGAGACCGAGATCAACATCCCATTCCTCACTTCCGATGCTTCGGGCCCGCGCCATCTGCTCATCAAGATGACCCGCGCGAAACTCGAAGAACTTTCAAGCGAATTCATCGAGCGCGCGATGGCTATCAGCAAACGCGCGATGGAAGCGTCGCCCTTTAAGGTCGGCGATATCCAGGAAGTCATCCTTGTGGGCGGCCAGACGCGCATGCCGGCCATCCAAACGGCTGTCGAGAAGTTCTTCGGCAAGAAGCCGAACATGAGCGTCAACCCGGACGAAGTCGTCGCGATCGGAGCCGCGATTCAGGCGGGCATCCTGCAGGGCGACGTGAAGGATATTCTGCTTGTCGACGTCATCCCGCTCTCGCTCGCCATCGAGACGATGGGCGGCGTCGCGACTAAGATTGTGGAGCGCAATACGGCGATCCCGACCAGCCGTTCCCAGACATTCTCCACCGCCGCGGACAATCAGCCCTCAGTCGAGATTCACATCACGCAAGGCGAGCGCGCGATGAGCGCGGACAATAAATCGCTGGGGAAGTTCATGCTTGACGGGATCCCGCCCGCTCCGCGCGGCCTCCCGCAAATCGAAGTCACTTTCGACGTGGACGCATCCGGCATTCTCACCGTAAAAGCGAAAGAAAAAACGACCGGTAAAGAGCAGAGCATCCGCATCGAAGGCTCGACCGGCCTCTCCAAGGAGGATATCGAGAAAATGAAAACCGACGCCGAGACTCACGCGGCGGACGATGAAAAGCGAAAAGAACTCGCCGAAGCGCGCAACAACGCCGACCAGGCCGTTTATGCCGCCGAGAAAGCGATCAAGGAGAACGGCGAGAAAGCCGGGGCGGAGGTAGTGAAAGAAGTCCAAGATGCGATCGATACCTTGAAAACCGCGCGCGCAAGCGAAGACCCGGCCACCATCAAGAACGCAACCGAGGCGCTTTCGACGACGCTCTCGAAGATAGGCGAGGCGCTGCTAAAGCAACAGCAGGCGCAGACTCCGCCCACACCGGGCGCCGATGGCCAGACTCCTCCCGAATCTTCCGGCGGCCCGACCGATGCCGAGTTCAAGGAGCAATAAAAGGAAATGACGAAAGACTACTACAGCGTGCTCGGTGTCGATCGGAAAGCGACCCAGGACGATATCAAGAAGGCGTTCCGAAAGCTCGCGCATAAATATCACCCTGACAAGGGCGGCACCGACGAAGCGCGGTTTAAGGAGATCACCGAAGCGTACGCCGTACTCGGAGACGACAAGAAACGCCGCGAATATGACACGTACGGCCAAGCATTCGCCGGCGGTTCAGCCGGAGCGCCTCAGGGCGGCCAGGGATTCGGCGGATTTGATTTCAGCCAATTTCAACAGGGTTTCGGGCAGGAAGGCATGGAATTCGATTTCGGCGATATCTTCGGAGACATGTTCGGCGGGGCACGGAGTGCGCGCACTCAAAGCCCTCGCGGCCGCGATATTTCAATCGATCTCGAGATCCCGTTCAAAGATGCCGTGTTCGGCACCAAGCGCAGCGTCCTCATAGCGAAAGTCTCGAGGTGCGATCTTTGTAGCGGTACCGGCGCGAAACCCGGCACGGAGCTCGAAACCTGCGCCGCGTGCGCAGGCCGCGGGCGCATCCATGAGACGCGCAACTCAATCCTCGGACAATTCAGCAGCGTTCGCATATGCACTGTCTGTCTTGGCAGTGGGAAAATACCGAAAGAAAAATGCCCGCAATGCAAGGGGCAGGGCGTTCATCGCAAAGAAGAAGAAATCAAGGTTGCTATTCCTTCCGGTATCGATAACGGCGAGATGATACGCTTGCCCCAGCAAGGGGAAGCCGTGAAGGCGGGCGTTGCGGGCGATCTGTACGTGAAAATACACGTAAAACCGCATCCGGTCTTCCGGCGTGAAGGAAGGAACTTGAATATGGATTTGCGCGTGAAGCTTACCGATGCTCTCCTTGGCACCACTGCTTCCATCGAAACTCTGGAAGGGAAGATGCTTGAAGTTAAAATCCCTCCGATGAAACGCGCCGAGGAATTGCTGCGCGTGCGCGGCAAGGGCATCCCCGAAGGCGTTAGCCGCGGCGATCTCATCATTCGTTTGGAAACGATACTTCCGCAGAAATTCTCTGGTAAGGCAAAAAAGGCTATTGAGGATTTGAAAAACGAGGGCCTATAAATACGCTACACTATATGCCATGACCGCAACCAATGGCATCGCGCAAGTGAACATCCTGGCGACGCACACCGCGCTCACGGCGTGGTCGGCGGCGAGCGCCTTCTTCATCGTGCTCGTTCTGCTTGGTGTGCTGTTCCTTTTCGCCTGGTATGTCGGCCGCGGCCCTTTCGTCGCGCTCCTGCTCGCGTTTTATGCGGCCTATGCGCTCTATGGCGCGTTTCCTTACACTTCGCTCCTGCCCACGGCGCCGCCTCTCACGGCTCTTTTCGCGCATATCGGCCTCTATGCAGGCCTGGTATTTGCGTTTTACATCATCCTGCGCCGCGTCGTCGTCTCTGATTTTCTGTATATCGGCATATTCGGACTTATCGCGCTTTCATTTTTAGGCGCCGCTTTCCTTCTTGCGCTCGCGTATCATATTTTTCCGGTCGCGTCGATCTATCACTTCACTCCCGCGATCGACATCCTTTTCGCGCCGGACAAGTATTTCTTCTGGTGGTTTATCGCTCCCGCAATCGGCCTTTTCTTCCTCGCGCGCTAAACCATGACAGAAATTATCGAGGAGTACGATGACCCCGTATCGCTCTCCGAGGGTATACGTGGGATCTGGCGACACGCACACCCGTATCGCAAACAATTGTCGCTTCTCATAGCGCTCGGTCTTGTCTCAGCCGCGGCCAATGGTGCCGTGCCATACGTCACCGGCCGTTTCTTCGACGCACTCATAAGTCTTTCGCAGGGCAAGACAATGACAGATAGCGCCTTACCGTTCTGGGCGATGATGCTCATTGCGTGGGCGGTCATCCAATTCGTCGCCAACATAAGCGATTGGGTGATCGACCGCACGCGACGGAAAATTGATTGTTACATGCATCTTAGCATTCAGGCCGAGGGCATGGTCCATCTCCTCAAACTCCCGCTCTCGTTCCACACGAACGAGCACATGAATGCCGTCCTGCAGAAAATCAGTATAGCCGGATGGCGTATCTCGGCTATAGTACGGAACCTGACTCAAATCGCTCCTCAGTTGCTTTCGGTTGTAATCGGTATCGTGCTCGCGGCAAGTATCAACGTGTTTATGGCAGGTATCCTAGCAACTGGTGTCCTGATCTATGTTCTCTCGCTTGCTTTCATGCTGCGCCCGATAGCCGCTATCGATCATGAAGCGCATAAGATGTGGAATGAGCACTGGGACAATGCAGCGGCCGTTGTGCAGCAAGCAACCGCCGTTAAACAGGCGGTCGCGGAAAGTTATGAAATCGGGAAAACACGAGAAAACCTTGCCGGCAAAGTCGCGGACAAATGGTATTCGCTCGAGAAGATATGGAGCAACGTAGGATCTTTCCAACGCCTCATCGTATTCCTTACCCAACTCTCAGTCTTCGTAGCGTCGGTCACTTTCGTCGCGAAGGGCTCAATGACCATCGGCGACCTCGTCGCGCTCAACGGCTACGCATTGCTTTTCTTCGGCCCATTCGTCCAACTCGGCTACAGTTGGCAAGTCATACAAAACGGCATCACGTCTGCCGGACAACTCGAACGTTTGTTCCTCAAGAAAGAAGAGGACTATCATCCTGCCGATGCCGTTGCCGCAACGGAACGCTCGGGAAAAATTGTTTTCGACAAGGTGTCATTCGACTATGGCAACGGGGGAAGTGAAGTACTCTCCAATCTCTCTTTTACCGCGAACCCCGGCCAAACGATCGCGCTTGTAGGCGAGTCGGGGAGCGGAAAGAGTACCGCGATCTCGCTCATTTCTGGTTATTATTTTCCGAGCGCGGGCAATGTGCGGGTCGACGGTATCGATACGCAGCAATGGGATTTGACCGCGCTCCGAGAACGCATCGCGGTCGTGCCCCAAGAGGTTGCGCTCTTTAACGACACTATCCGCGCGAACATCCGTTACGGCGCATTTGATGCGAGTGACGAAGCGGTCGAGCAGGCCGCGCGCCAAGCGCATATCCATGATTTTATCGAAAAGCAATCGAAAGGTTATGGCACGATCGTCGGAGAGCGCGGCATCAAGCTCTCGGTGGGACAGAAACAGCGTATCGCAATCGCTCGCGCAATCCTGCGCAACCCGGAGATCCTCATCCTTGATGAGCCGACTTCTGCGCTCGACTCGGAGACGGAAGCCGCCATCACCGCCTCACTCGAAAATCTTATGCGCGGCCGGACGACTTTCATCATCGCGCACCGGCTTTCGACCGTGCGCGCGGCCGATACGATTCTCGTCATCAAGAACGGCACCGTCGTTGAACAGGGAAGTCATGAGGCGCTCATGACTATTGACGGCGGCGTGTACCGCCACCTCTACGAGCTGCACATTGGCCTGCACGAATGAAAGTCGAAGCATCGAATATCTTGAAAGTGCATGATATAGTTTTTCCATGACTCTCGCTGAAGACTTGAAAGCGCGCGGACTCATTGAGCATTCCTCCGCTCCGGTCGAGAAGATTCTTGAGAAGCCGCGGGTCGCGTATCTCGGCATTGATCCGACCTCCGACTCGATTCAGGTCGGAAATCTCGCTGTCGTTCTCCTCATGAAGCGGCTTGCGAACGCCGGCAACAAGCTCGTATTCCTCGTGGGCGGCGGCACCGGCATGATCGGCGATCCGAAAGAAACGGGCGAACGCCCGATGCTTGATGAAAAAACCGTTGCCGCCAATACCCGCGCGCTCAAGACGCAATTGAGGAGGATCCTCGGCGGCACTCCTTTCCGCATGGTTGATAATGCCGACTGGCTCTCGCGCGCGAAGCTGATTCCTTTCCTGCGCGATGTCGGCAAGCATTTTACCGTCAATGACCTCATCAAGCGCGACATCATAAAAAAACGGCTCGATACGCCTGATGAGAGCATTTCATACACCGAATTCACCTACGCGCTCCTGCAAGGATTTGATTATCTGACGCTACATAAAAAATACGGGGTCGATCTCCAGGTGGGGGGTTCGGACCAATGGACGAACATTCTTTCGGGCGTTGACCTTGTCCGGAAACGGCTGGGGGAACAGGCGTACGCGCTCGGCATGCCGCTTGTTACGGATTCTGCGGGAAAGAAATTCGGGAAATCGGAAGGCAATGCCATCTGGCTCGACCCGAAGAAGACCACTCCATTCCGTTTCTATCAGTTCTGGATGAACCTTCCGGATGCAAATATCGAATCCTATCTCAAAATCTATACTTTCCTGCCGTTGCAAGAAATCGGCCTGCTTATGGAACTGCATCGCCGGAATCCCGCGGAGCGCCAAGCTCAGGAAACGCTCGCCCGCCTCGTCACCGAGATCGTACACGGCCCGGCGGCAACCGCCCAAGCGGTAGCGGCAACTGACGCCTTATTTGGAAACAGGGCATTTGACTCTCTCTCCCGGGAAGAGATGCTGGTCGCCATCGCGGAAGCGCCTTCGGTAACGTTTTCAAAAAAAGAGCTCAGCAACGGCTTTTCGCTCGCCGAAGCCCTTGTGAAGGGCGGCCTCGCTTCTTCCAAAAGCGAAGCGCGGCGTCTTATCGAAGGGAAGGGCATCACTCTTTCGGGCTTCCTCGTGGAAAATCCCGACCAGAAACTCTATCCCGGCGATCTCCCCGGAGGCTACGCTTTCGTACGCAAAGGAAAGCAAGGCGTTCTTATTCTCGTTTTGAAATAAATCCGAAACCCGCTATAGTGAGTGGGACTTGCGTCGGTGGCGGAGTGGTCAATCGCAACAGACTGTAAATCTGTCGGGCATAGCCCTACGAAGGTTCGAATCCTTCCCGGCGCACAAAAGCTGATTTTTTGTTTTGCTTGACTTTCAAGTGTTTATATGCTATATTAATAACGCCACCGAAATTCAAAAATTCCATGGCTTCTACGGTAACGTGCCGTAGAAAATAGCACCTTAGGAGACACGAGATGAACTTGCTTGAAAAGCTGGCGACGGGAATCGGTATCAGCATTCTCGCAATTGGCCTTTACGCATTTTCCACTGCCATCCCAACCTATTTCCTGTGGAATTGGCTGATGCCGGGAATCTTCGGGATCAAAGTAATTACTTTCTGGCAGGCCTGGGGTTTCAACTTCCTGGCGGGGATTTTGTTCAAGAAACCCTCGTTCCCGGAGCCAGAGTCGTTCAATTGCGACGAGTAGGTAAAAAACCCCTCTACGAAACATGTTTCGTAGAGGGGTTTTCTATTAAAGTAATTTCACTGCGGGGTCTTTTACCGTTTTAAGTGTTATAGTAAAAAAATTGTAAATCTAATATAAACCATACACGCACGTTTATGGAAAAATCGCAGGCATATGCGCAGATGAAAGAATCGACCGGCCTCACGATCCTCTACTCGCCGCGCGCAGACGGCACAATAGCGGTAGAAGCGGTATCCGACGACGCGGCCGCCATTGAAGCCGTTTTTGCGCAGACCTCCGCCGACGAAGCCCGTATCCTCTACATGGAGGCGACCGAACTCTTGCGCTCGCGCGCAAAGCTCGCCGAGGATCCCTCCGCGATCCGCGAGACGGTCAGCAAATTGTTTGCCGCTTTTCGCGGCGAGCAGGTTTCTTTCGCCGACGCATCCGTCATAGCCGCGCCGCGCGCCGCCTCAGGAGAGTTCATCGCAAACCCGGGCAAACAGCTCGCTATCGATGTCGATGGCGTATCGTATCTGCGTTTGCCGGTGAGAACCCGTCTCATCACGATGAAAGACACCGATCTCCTGCCGCTTATCGAAGAGTATGTCAGCCCATACCTGAAGCCGGGAGATGCCATTTTCATAAGCGAAAAAGCCCTCACGATCACCCAGGGCAGGGTTGTCGATATGAGTGAAATCAAGCCGACGGGCCTCGCGCGATTCCTCGCCCGCAAAGTCGGCAATTCTTACGGTTCGGACGATTTCCACGGCTTCGGGCATGGCACCAGCCTCGCCATGCAGCTTTTTCTAGAAGAGGCGGGATACCCGCGCGTGCTCTTTGCCGCCGCCGTCGCGGCCATCACACGCCCGCTTGGCATTCGCGGCCTGTTTTACAGGATTTGCGGAACGCGCGCAAAATCCATCGACTGCCCGATGTCCTTCCTCATCCTTGAATACGCGCACGCCGTGAAGCTCGCGCCAAACGATCCGAGCGACGCCGCGCGGCGGATCAAAGAAAAAGTCGGCGGCCACGAAGTCGTCATAATCGATGCGAATTATCGCGGGGCTTTTTCGCTCGGCAAATCCACCCGCGCTATTTCCGAATCTTTCATAGGAAAATTATTCCGGGACAATCCCGCCGGGCAGTCGGATGAAATGACGCCGTTTCTGATCGTACGGAAAGCATAAGCTCCCTCAAAACGATTCATTCTCGGTGCCTGTGCTATGGTATCGTAGTGCTATGAGCAACGCGAAACCAATACTCGTCTCTGCCATAAAGCCGACCGGAGATTTGCATATCGGGAACTATTTCGGCGCGATGCGCCAACAGGTCGCTTTAACCAAAGAAGGGAAGTATCGCCCGTTCATTTTCGTCGCCGACTATCACGCACTAAACTCAATGCAAGACGCGGAAGAAATGCGTCGACGCACTCGCGAGGTCGTGATGGCGTATCTCGCCGTCGGCCTCGATCCGAAGGAGGTGGTGCTTTTTAAGCAATCGGACGTGCCCGCGCATACGGAACTCTGTTGGATTTTCGATAGCATCACCACGATGCCGTACCTCATGCGCGCGCACGCGTACAAGGATGCGGCGGCGAAAAATAAGGAAATCGTCGTCGGCACTTTTAATTACCCGATGCTCATGGCCGCCGACATCCTCCTCTACGATGCTGCGGTCGTACCGGTGGGCCAGGACCAGAAACAGCATGTCGAATACGCGCGCGACACTGCGGAGAAATTCAACCGTGTATTTAAGACCGATATTTTAAAACTCCCCGAGCCGTACATCATGCCGGAGGTCGCCATCGTTCCCGGCATCGACGGCCGGAAAATGAGCAAGAGTTACGGCAACGTCATTCCGCTTTTCGCGCTGCGCGACGAGCTGGTGAAATGCGTCATGAGCATCGTTACCGATTCCTCGGGCGAACGACCAGAAAATGTGTACGCCATCCACAAGCTTGTAAGGAGCGAAAGCGAACTTGAGAAGATGTACGAAGAACACCGCGGCAATTACAAGATGCTCAAGGAACTGCTTATCGAAGATCTCGATCGTTCTCTCGCCCCGCTCCGTGCAAAATACGAGGAGTTGCAAAACGACCCGCATATCGTCGAGGAAGTCCTTGCCGGAGGGAAGAGCGAGGCGCGCGCCGTGAGCGAGGCGAAAATGGAGCAGGTGCGCCGCGCCATCGGTGTCGCAGGATAATCCCATTCACGGGCGCCGACCGGAACCCGGTGCGGGATTCCGGTCATTTTTATGCTATCGTGAGGCGTATGGAGCGGACGCTCATCGGAGATCTGGGAAACCATACCGGGAAACCGGTCTCGATTTCAGGCTGGGTGGATGTCCGCCGCGACCAGGGAAAGATGGTCTTTTTTGATTTCCGCGACCGCAGCGGCCGCGTGCAGGGCGTCGTGCTCCCGGGGAGCTCCGCGACCGAAGCGGCGAAAGATATCCGAAACGAATACGTCGTCCGTGTCGAAGGCATCGTGAATAAACGTCCAGAGAAGAATGTGCAGGCCGACAGACAAAACGGCGGCATCGAGCTCGAAGTGACCGCACTGGAGATCCTCAATGCGTCGGAACCGATGCCGTTTGATATTTCGGAAGACACGAGCGGCATCGATGAAACTGTCCGCGCGCAATACCGGTACCTCGATCTCCGTTCGAAACGGATGCAGAAAAATATGCGCGTGCGAAGCGAATTCATCCGTAGGTGCCGCGAATATCTCTTCTCGAAGGATTTTACGGAAATCGAGACCCCGCTTCTCACCGAATCGACTCCCGAGGGTTCGCGCGATTTCGTCGTTCCCTCGCGCCTCCAGCCGGGAAAGTTTTATGCGCTTCCGCAATCGCCCCAACAATACAAGCAGCTCCTTATGACCGCCGGTTTTGAGCGCTATTTCCAGATCGCCCGCTGCATACGCGATGAGGATCTCCGTGCCGATCGCGGATTTGAGCATACCCAGCTCGATGTAGAAATGTCATTTGTAACCATGGAGGACGTGATGGCGACGATCGAGCACATGGTGATAACTGTCGTCGAGGCGATGGGTTACTCCGTCAAGGAAAAGCCGTTCCCGCGCATCTCATACAAGGATGCATTGGAGAAATATGGTGCTGACAAGTTCGACTTGCGCACCGAAGAAGAAAAAGAAAAAGGAATTCTTGCCTATGCGTGGGTCGTGAATTTCCCGTTTTTTGAGAAGACGAAAGAGGGAACATGGACCTTTACGCACAACCCCTTTTCGATGCCCATTCCCGAGCATCTCGATTGGCTCACAAAAGGGGAGCATATCGGCGAGATCCTTACTACGCAATACGATCTCATTTGCAACGGCTTCGAGTCAGGAGGCGGTTCTATCCGCGCCCATAAGCCGGAAATCCTTGAGGCGGTATACAAGGTCATGGGCTTCACGCAGGAAGAGCTTACCGAGCGCATCGGGCACATGTTGCGAGCTTTTCGTTACGGCACGCCTCCGCACGGCGGCATCGCTCTTGGCATCGAGCGCAACGTCATGAATCTCACGGGCGAAACGATGCTCCGCGAGGTGCAGGCATTCCCGATGACGCGCGGCGGCAAAACGGCCGTCATGAATGCGCCGAAACCGCTTGAAGAGAAACAGCTTGAAGAACTCCATCTTTCCATCAATGGACTCGACGCTCCCAAAGACTAACTTCATCATAGAAACGGAAGCCTATCAGGGGCCGTTCGAGCTCGTGCTCGAGCTCATTGAAGCGCGCAAGCTTTTAGTGAACGACCTCGCGCTCGCGCACATCACCGAGGACTTCATAACACACTTGCGCGCGCAAACGACGTTTCCGGTCGAAGAGACCGCGAATTTCATCCAGATTGCCGCAACCCTGCTCCTCATCAAGTCAAAATCGCTCATCCCCGACCTCACCCTGACCCAGGAGGAAAGCGCGGATGTCGACGACTTGAAACGCCGGCTTGAAGCCTATGAGAAAGTACGCGACGCCGCGCGCGAGCTTGCGCGCATTTTTGGGAAAACGGTACTGCTCTCGGCGGGAGAACGCCTTCCGGAACCCTCGTTTGCGCCTGCGCGCGATCTCTCGAAAGGAGCGCTTGAGGCAGCGCTCGCGCGGGTCCTCGCGGCGCGCGAGGCGGTCGAAGAGCTGCCGGAGGCGCGCGTGAAGCCGCTCGTGACCATCGAAGAGATGATGGACCGGCTCGCGAAGCGTGCGGAGCGCGCGATGACGCTTTCTTTCAATGAATTTTCCAAAAACGTAAAGGAGAAAGTGGAGATCATCGTCTCTTTCCTCGCGCTCCTTGAGCTCGTGAAGCGAGGGGCCGTTGCAGCCGAACAGCATGACCTGTACGGGGATATCCGTATCAATCACACCGCCGTGAGCGCGACCCCGCGCTACGGAGCCTGAACCTGTCGGAAAAGAATCTTCCTTGTTTTTGCTACCTGCGTTATGATAGACGGATGCTTACCCCTCCCGCCGCCGCTTTTGCGCTCCTTTTTGCCTCCGGCGCTCCTCTGGAAAAAAAGCGTCTCGCTGCGCTTCTCGGTTTGCAAGAGAAGGAGCTTATGGTTACCCTGACGGCGCTTGCCGATTCTCTCAAGGGGAGCGGTCTAACGCTCGTTAAGACCGCGATCGAAGCGGAATTGCGGACCGCCCCCGAGGCGGCCGCTCTCGTAAAAAAGCTCCGCGAGAGCGAGCTCGCGCGCGATCTTGGCAAAGCGAGCCTCGAAACGCTCGCCATCATCGCCTACGACGATGGCGCAACGCGCGGCGAGATCGATTGGGTCCGCGGCGTCAACTCGTCGGCCTCGCTGCGCACGCTGCTTATGCGCGGGCTCATAGAGGGGCGAGAAGACGAGCACGACAAACGACGCGTGCGCTACGGCCTCACTACCGAAGCTCTTGCCTACCTTGGCATTGCCCGTGCGGCCGATCTTCCGCGTCACGCGGAACTCGCCCGGGGAGCGAAAGCAATCCTGGAAGAGGCCGAAAAAGCACCGGCAGCAGATCCTTCAGCGCATGCCGTCTGATTTGAATAAATATGAATACTCATGATCTCGAGATGCTAGCCCGCCGTACGCGCGCCCTGCGGGAGACGGGCGTTACGCTGCTTTTCGCATCGGGTCTTTTGGCGCTCTTTCTTTTTGTACCTTTGCGGCAGCAGAGCGCTCCGCCATCGTCGGCAGCGATTGTCGTCGCGACCTCGACGCCGTCGAGCGCATTCGCGCATGTTCACCTCGAAGCAAAAGCGGCGATCGTGTACGATCTCGCGCGCAAGAAAATACTCTATGCGAAAAACGCCGATGCGCAGCTCCCGCTCGCATCGCTTACGAAACTCCTGACCATGTATGCGGCGCTGAGCGAGCTCTCGCCGAATACGCCGATCACCATTCCTGCCTCCGTTACGCATCTTTCCGAGCCTCATGCATTTTCCGCGGGCCAGGTATTTACGCTCTCGGATCTCGCGCGCCTCACGCTTACCGCTTCGCTCAACGACGGCGCGGCTGCCATAGCGCTCGCGACGGCCGCGCGCGAGAACGATTCGGAGAGCTCCATGCTTGCGGGAGCGGCTGCGGCGCTCAATCTAGCGCAAACGTATGCCGTGAACGGCAACGGCCTCGACGTGAGCACCGCGATTTCCGGAGGATACGGTTCCGCATACGATCTCGCCCGCCTGGCCGGCGCGCTCGTCGCGAAATCACCGACGATAACGTCGGCGACGACTCATAGTTCCGCGCAAGCGGTCTCGGAGGGGGGGACGTTCTTCTCGGTAAGGAATACCGACCCGATGGTCTCGATCATCCCTCATCTCCTGCTTTCGAAGACCGGTTATACCGATCTTGCGGGCGGGAACCTCGCGCTCGTTTTTGATGTCGGTATCGGGCATCCGATCGCCGTTATCGTCCTCGGATCCACTTTGAAATCCCGCTTTACCGACGGCGTCGCGCTCGTGGACGCGACGCTTGCGCATTTCGCGGGCGTCGCCTCCCTATGATAAGCACCGCCGCACGAGTCCTTATTCCCTCAGCGACTTCTTTTGCTCTTGGCATCGCTTTCGCGCCCCTCCTTGCGGGAATCCTCTATCGCGCGAAAGCATGGAAAAAAAGCGCGGGCAAAGGAAACGGCATCGGCGGCGGCGGTACGCCTATCTTCGACGAGCTCCACAAAGAGCGGGAAGTCTCGACGCCGCGCATGGGCGGTATCCTCATCTGGGCTTCGGTGCTGATGACGGCGTTGTTTTTCTGGATCCTCGCGCATTCGCTCGATACATTCTGGTCCGCACTTGATTTCGTGAATCGCCGAGAGACGTGGCTTCCTCTCTTTGCGCTCGCCGCGGGAGCCTTTGCGGGACTCGTCGATGATTTTCTTGAAATAACAGAAGGGAAGGGCGGCCTCTCGCTCGCCCGAAGGATTTCGATAGTCGGCAGCATAGGCCTCGCCGCCGGTTGGTGGTTCTATGCGAAGCTCGGAGTGACCGCGATCGGCATTCCTTTTTCCGCGCCGTTTACGCTCGGGTGGCTCGTCGTACCGTTTTTCGCGCTCGTGACACTCGCGATCTATGCGGGCGGCACCATCGACGGGCTTGACGGGCTTGCAGGCGGCGTTTTCGCGATCATGTTCATGGCGTATGCGGGTATCGCATTTGGCGAAGGACAGACATCGCTTGCGGCGTTCGCCGCCTCGGTCGCCGGAGCGACGCTCGCTTTTCTCTGGTTTAATGTTCCGCCGGCGCGTTTCTACATGTCGGAAACCGGCAGCATGGCGCTCACCCTTGCGCTCTCGATGACGGCATTCGCTTCTGACACGCTCGGCGGCGGCGTCGGCGTGTTCGTGCTCCCGCTTGTCGCGTTCCCGTTGACCGCGACGGTCCTCACAACGCTGTTGCAGGTCTTTTGGAAAAAAGTTTTTCATAAGAAATTGTTCCGCGTGGCGCCTGTCCATCACCACTTCGAAGCGCTCGGCTGGCCGGCCGCAAAAGTCACCATGCGCTACTGGATCATCACCATCATCGCGGGCGTACTCGGTCTTTCCATCGCTCTTCTCGCGCGTATGCCATGAAATTCGTTTCCGGCGACCGTATTTTCTTCACCGTCATGCTCGCGCTCGCGCTCGCCGGTTTCGCGATCTTTTCTTCGGCTACCCTCGGCCTTCTCGCGCGCAATACCGGCTCGGTTTCTCATGACATCCTGCTACAGGCGGGCCTCGGCCTCGGCCTCGGATTCATAGCATTTTTAGCGGCGCGCATCGTTCCGCTCGGTCAGATAAAGCGCTTCACGCCATACTTATACGGAGCGACAGTTTTCTTCACCGCACTCGTTTTCGTGCCGGGAATCGGGTTCCACGCGGGCGGCGCGACGCGCTGGATCAATCTTCGCTTTACGACCGTGCAGCCGGCCGAATTCCTGAAAATCGGCCTCGTGTTCATGCTCGCATGGTGGCTCGCGCCGCGCGCGCGTGAGCTCGAGAATCCGAAAAAAGGGCTGCTTCCTTTCACGGCGATTCTCGCCATACCGACTATCCTCCTGCTTGCTCAGCCGAATACGTCGACGACGCTGCTCCTGCTCGCTACGGGCGCGGTGATGTATTTTGCCGCGGGAGCCCCGTGGCGCGATTTCGGCATACTTGCGGCCTGTATCATACTCGGTCTCGGGGTCGTCGTTTTGGCGCGTCCGTACGTGCTGGAGCGCATAAAGACATTCATTGACCCTTCGGCCCATTCCCTGAGCAGCGGGTATCAGATCCAGCAATCGCTAATCGCTATCGGTTCCGGCGGCCTGCTTGGCCGGGGATTCGGGCAAAGCGTGGAAAAATTCAACTATCTTCCGGAGCCCGACGGCGATTCCGTCTTTGCCGTTTTCGCCGAAGAAACCGGATTTATCGGAACGCTAATCCTGCTTTCGCTCTTCGTCGCCCTTGCGGCGCGCGGCATCGTGATAGCGGGGAACTCGCCCGATCTTTTCGGAGGGCTCATCGCTCTCGGATTTTCCTTCCTCATCATCCTGCAAGCTTTTATAAACATCTGCGCGATGCTCGGCATCATTCCGCTCACCGGTCTGCCGCTACCGTTCGTTTCCCATGGCGGAACCGCGCTCGTGGCCATCTTTATCATGAGCGGCTTCATCTTAAACGTCGGTGCCAGGCGTACGGCATGAAAACTGATATAATCCGCTCATGACCATAGCGTTTACCGGCGGGGGAACGGGCGGGCATTTCTATCCGATCATCGCCATCACCGAAGCAATCAACGACATCGTCCGAGAACGGCGGCTTGTGGCGCCGAAACTCTATTTTCTGGCGCCGGAACCGCTTGATCAGAAAGCTCTTTTTGAAAACGGCATCACCTACATCAAGATCCCGGCTGGGAAAATCCGAAGGTATGCTTCAGTGCAGAATCTCACGGGCGTATTCAAGACCTGCGTCGGCGTCGGTTCCGCCCTCATGGTCCTGTTCCGCCTCTATCCGGACGTCGTCGTAAGCAAGGGCGGTTACGGGAGCATGCCCACGGTGATCGCCGCGCGCTGGCTGCGCATACCGGTCGTCATACACGAGTCGGATGCGAAACCAGGCCGCGCCAATCTGTTCGCTGCGAAATTCGCGACGAACATCGCCATTTCCTTTGAAAGCGCGGCCGCCTATTTCCCTGCGGGCGTGCAGAATAAGATCGCCCGCACCGGCATACCGATACGGAAAGCTCTCACGCGCGTGGAAAGCGAGGGCGCCCGCCAGTACCTCGCTCTCGAGACGAACGTGCCGACCGTTCTCATCCTCGGCGGCTCGCAGGGTTCGATGAAAATAAACGAATCCGTGCTGTCCTCGTTACCGGGTCTCGTTTCTTTCGCCAATGTCATCCATCAAACGGGTCAGGCGCATTTTAAAAATGTCGAAGCGATCGCGCGCGTCGTACTCGCAAAGGACCCGCACGCAAGCCGCTACCATCCTTTCAATTATCTCTCCGAGATATCGTTGCAGAGGGCAGCCGGCATTGCGGATGTCATCGTCTCGCGCGCGGGCTCGGGTACGATCGCCGAAATCGGGCTTTGGAAGAAACCGGCTATCCTCATCCCAATCCCGGAGTCCGTAAGCCACGATCAGCGAAGCAACGCCTACGCGTATGCGCGAACGGGCGCGGCAATAGTACTCGAGGAAGAAAACCTCACTCCGCATATCCTTGCCTCTGAGGTACGGCGCATCAGCAATGATCCTGAACTTGCAAAACGCATGGTCGCGGGCGCCGCCGGTTTTACCGATTCGGATGCGGCGCGCATCCTCGCCAACGCAGTGCTTTCCATCGCGCTTTCCCATGAACAGTAAAGTTGTTACCCGCTTTGCGCCGTCGCCCACCGGCTTCATGCACATCGGCGGCGTGCGAACGGCTCTGTACGCATGGCTTTTCGCGCGCAAACACGGCGGGCGATTCATTTTACGCATCGAAGACACCGATAAGGAACGCGAGGTTGCCAATTCAATTCCGCATATCATCGAGTCGCTGACCTGGTTCGGCATCGAGTGGGACGAAGGGATCGACCGCGGCGGTCCTCATGCGCCCTATCTGCAATCCAAACGGCTCGATCTCTACCGCGCTTATGCCGAAAAACTTATCGCCGCAGGCCATGCTTACCCCGATCCGTATTCGGAGAGCGAACTCGAGGCGTTGCGCAATGAAGCTGTTGGGAAGAAACAGCCGTTTCTTTTCCGCGATCATCGTCCGGCAAAGCTTAGCCCGTGGGACGGCAGGCAACCGTTGCGTTTCCGCGCACCGAGGATCGCGCGGTACGAGTGGAATGATCTCGTGCGAGGCCGGCTTTCGGCGGGAGAGGAGGCGATCGATGATTTTATTCTCATAAAAAGCGACGGATACCCCACCTATAACCTTGCGCATATCGTCGATGATATCGAAATGGGCGTGACGCACGTGATGCGCGGCGAAGAATTCATTTCCTCGACGCCGAAATTCCTTTCCCTCTATGAGGCGCTCGGTGCGACGGCGCCTGCGTTTGCGACGATGCCGGTCATCCTCGGTCCCGATGGGAAAAAGAAATTGAGCAAACGCGACGGGGCAAAAGATCTCCTGGACTATCGTGCCGAAGGGTACGTACCCGAAGCGATGATGAATGTTCTTGCGCTTGTCGGATGGAACCCGGGTACCGATCAGGAATTCTTCTCAAAAGACGAACTGATCGCGGCGTTTGATCTCAGCCGCGTACAAGTATCGGGCGCGCATTTCGATGAGGTAAAACTCCTCACGATCAATCAACACTGGATGCGGACGCTCTCCGATGAGGAGTTCATCGCGCGCGGAGATTTCCACGACGCCGATAGGGAGAAACTCCGTGCCGCCGTCCCGCTCTTGAAGGAGCGTGCGCGGACATTTCGGGAGGCGCGGGATATGCTCGCGGGGGAACTCGCTTGTCTTTTCGAGAAGCCGGCCCTTAACCGAGGGAAACTCGTCGCAAAAGAACCGGCGGACCGCCCCGGTATGACGAAATCGGCCCTGGAAGGGCTTCTCGGGCTTGTACAGGCCCTTCCAAGCGATGTTTCCACAGGAACGGTCAAAGAGACGCTTATGCCGCTCGCCGATGCCGAGGAGAAAAAAGGGAAGGGAGGCCGAGGCGCCGTCTTGTGGCCCTTGCGCTACGCGCTTTCCGGACAGGAACGTTCGCCGGATCCGTTTACGCTTGTCGCGCTCCTTGGCGCCGCGGAAACGGTTTCGCGCATACGCGCCGCTATTGCTATACTCGAAGGATGAGACGAGCGCGCAGAGCCGGCTTCTTGATTTTTTTTGGATTTTCAGCCGTCGCGTTCGCATCTGCGGCCCATGCGCAGTCGGTTACGAATCTTCAAACTCAGATTGACGCTCAGGCTCAGCAAATGAAATCACTTGAAGCGGATATCGCCGCCTATCAGAGACAGATCAATATACTCGCTACGAAGAAAAATACATTGCAATCGACTATCAGCTCGATGACGCTCTCTCAAAAACAACTCGCCGTTAAAATCAGGATGACCCAGAACGAGATCGATTCCGCTAATTTACGGATACGGGAACTCACGCTTTCTATGGGCGACAAGGAAACGGCCATCGCCGCCGATCAGATCGCGATCGGGAAAGCACTCCAGAACGTTGCGGAGAACGATCAGTCTTCTTTCATCGCTATGATCATTTCTTCGAATTCCTTGCGCGATGCGTGGCAGACCGTTGATGACGCCGTGCAGTTCAATAGAGCGCTCGCAAACAATATCAGCGCCTTGCGCGCCGTACGCACGACGCTCGCGGCTAATCGCAGCCAAATAACCGTGATGAAAACGAATCTCTTATCCTTACAATCGCAATTGACCGCTCAAAACAGATCGCTTACCGCGAAGAAAATCGCACAGCAGCAATTGCTTGCGCAGACAAAAAACAGCGAATCAAATTACCAAAGACTTCTTGCGGCGGCGCAAGCGGAACTGGAAAGCTTTTCGACTTTCGTCACAGCCGCCGGCGGCTCGAAACTTCTCACGAATCAAACCGTTTGCGATGCGTGGGGATGCTACTACAACCAGCGCGACGCGCTCTGGGGCAATACCCCTATTAACGGTACGAAATACCGGTTCGCGAGCGATGGATGTCTCGTGACCGCCATGGCGATGGTCCTGACGCACTATGGGTATCGCGATGTGACGCCTCTTACGATAAATTCAAATCCCAACAATTTTGCGGCTTATTATCCGGCACTCCTCCTTTTCACGACGTATGTGGACGGCATTTCCGCAACTCGCATAGCTTCCACGATCGACGCGACGCTTTCAACCGGCAATCCGGTCATCGTCGGACTCCGCGCGTACGGCGGCACGCATTTCGTGGTCTTAGTCAGCGGTAGGAGAGGTAATTACATCATGCGCGATCCGTATGTCGCAAACGGCAATGACATCAGCTTTTCAAGCCATTATGCCGTCAGAAACATTTATGCGGTCGAAAAAGTGATTATTCGCTAGAACCAATTTCAAAACGCCGGAGCGACGCGAGAGGTATGCGGCAGAAAGAGACTTACGGAGCGCGACGGCGCGAGTACGAGCCGCTTTTAGAGCAGAAAAAGACAGCGTACTCCTTTCTGCCACATACCCGAGCGGAGCGTTGAAACGAATTCTAATTCATATCAAAACTTCGTATCCCGAGTTTTCCAAAGGAGGAGGCACGCGTAAGTCCGGTGCGGAGACCATTTCTGCGCGATTGGAAGGAGCGTATCGCGCGGAGAATCTTTCGGCAGGCGATAAATCGCCTCCATCGCGCGGACGAGGCCGAGATCGCCCGATGAAAAGACATCCTCGCGGCCGAGCGCAAACATCATGAACATAGCAACCGACCACGGGCCGAGGCCCCATACCCTCAGAAGAGCTTGTGCCGCTTCCGTTTCGGGAATCGTCTTCAATGCGAGTAAATCGAGCGAACCATCCTCGATTGCGCCGGCAATCGTTTTGAGCGTCTTCGTCTTCGCACCGGAAAGTCCGGCGCGGCGAAATGTTGCGGGCTTCATTTTCAGGATCGAAAGGGAAGTCAGACGACCTCGGCATGCTGTCTGTACGCGTCTGAGGATAGTGTCGGCGGCGGCGGTTCCCAACTGCTGTGCGATGACGATCGAAGCAAGCGCCGCAAACAGCGCGGCGCGAGTGCGTTTTTCGGGAAGATACGCCGGAAGAGAGCGGTGGTGGGGCTTCGTCACCGCATAGAAATGGGGATCGGCTTGCCTCAAATGCCGCAGCGCGGCGGCTTTTCTCGTCATGCCGAGATACTAGCACCGAGTCCGGCCCGCGGTATAATGAGATCACCCATGTTCAAACTCATTTTTTGGACGTTCGTGTTGTTCCTCGCCCTGTCGTTCTTCGGCATCTCCATCCAGAAGATAATTGATTCGCCCGCCGGACAAGCGAATCTTGCCTATATTGTGCAGCTACTCGCCCAACTCTGGCACTGGCTTGTCACGTATCTCCAACGCTTTGCCTCTTCGGTACGCAGTATATAGTCGCAAAAGATACATTGTGCGACGCGCTTATATGTTCAACAAGAGCGCTTCCCTCTACTGGAATCGGCCAGAATGCCCCGACTGCTTTGCAGCGGGGATGAATGGCCGAAATAGAATATGTGCGGCGGAGGCCGCACTTTGTCCAGCAAAACACCCCGGCAGCCGCCCGCCCAATACCCCGTCAGCAAAGCTTCGGGGATGGGACGGGCGGCTTGTTTTACTTCTTGAGCGCGATGATGATGACCTGGAGAAGGCTTATGACCGTGCTCATAAATCCGGTCCAGAATGCGTAAATTTCAAGACGTTCGACAAAATGTTTGTTCCTTTTCATAGGGAAAGGGTACCACGAGAAATCGGCCTGCGAGGAAGTTCTGCCCATTTTCTCTTCCCGCTTCCCTCTTCATTATTTCATTATCCAGACAACGAGCGTCGCAAATGAGATGAGCATGGAAAGGAAGCCGGTCAAAACCGCGTAGATCTGGAGCCGCCGGGTACGCGCGTCGTGCCTCTTGCTTTTCAGCGCCTTTCCGAGAAGGCGTTTTTGGCTGTAATCGAGACCGGACATGCCTTTAGCAGGAAACGTTCGCGACGATATAATCGTACGCCTCATCAACCGAATCGACGAGCCGATACAGTTCCATGTCTTCTTTATTGATAGCTTTATGCTCGCGATAAAGCGTCTCTTCGATGAATGCAAGAAGCGGTTCCCAGTAATGCTTCCCGAAAAGTATGATGGGCACTTTGCGGATCTTCTTGGTTTGTACGAGCGTTACGATCTCAAAGAATTCATCAAGGGTGCCGAACCCTCCCGGGAAATAGACATAGACCTCGGAAGCGTACGCGAGCATGACTTTACGCACGAAAAAATGGTCAAAGCTGAATTTGGTGGTGAGATACGGATTGTAGGTCTGTGCGTCCGGCAGATTGATATTAAGCCCGACTGAAGCTCCTCCCGCTTCAAAGGCCCCCTTGTTTGCGGCCTGCATGACGCCGGCGCTCCCGCCGGTGACGACCGCGAAGCCTTTTTTCGCAAGGCGGCCGGCCAGTTCGGTCGCATGCTTGTAGACCTCGTCTTCAAAGGAAGCGCGCGCGCTGCCGAAAAAAGACGCAGCGAGCCCGCAACGGCTGATAACGTCGAATCCTTCGACGAACTCGGACATTATTTTAAAGACGCGCCACGACTCTATCTTATTCGGCTTGCAGACAAGAAGCGGACGGTCTTCGGGCATCGTACGCTGTCCTTCGTGTATTGCTTTCGCAAGCCGTTCTGCCGTCTCCCGCTGCTGCTGTCCGGAAGCATGCACGATGGGCGTGTCGCGCGTGAGATCCTCGTTCATATGCTCTATTGTAACAAACTATAGACCGGCGCAATTGGCCGAAGGCGCATATCCCGCCGCGCGCGCGTATGCGGCGGAGGTGAACCAGACCTTGTGCGCTTCCGAGATGCGCTCCGCGCCCGCGCACCAGGGGAAATAATATTTTGTCCCGTTCTTCGAAGCGACCACAAGCTGCCCGGACGTGGTTGAAGCGGCGGGCGAAGGCGCCCCAAGCGCGCTGCCACTTCTTTGCGAGGACGCATCCGTGCCGGTCAGGTACCCGAGACCGAAACTCAAGAGCGAAGCAAGTACGAGGATAACGACGACGAGCGCATCCCGCGGTACCCGAGCGAGGAGACCTTTGCATATCTCGCGCGTTTCTGCTATAGTCATCGGGTCTTAACTATACCATCATGGCATCAACCAAAGCCGGCGGATCAGCAAAAAACCTCAACGATTCCAACCCGAAATATCTCGGAGTGAAGCTTGCTGACGGCGCCGCGACCCGGCCCGGCATGGTCATCGTCCGCCAGCGCGGCACAAAGATCGAGGCGGGGAAAAACGTGAAAGTCGGCCGCGATCATACCCTCTTCGCGCTTTCCGCCGGCACCGTCGCTTTCCGTACGCGCCGCAAAAGGTGCTTTGATGGCCGTCTCATCAGCAAAAAAGTAGCTGATGTCGTCTCGTAGTATTAGAACTCATTTCAAAACCTCATCTCCCCGCGAGGTGTGTGCGGCAGAAAGAGGCTTATTGATTTCTGAAAGTGCTGCCAGTCTTTACGGGGCCAGTCGCCGCCCCACTCCCAATCGTGCGACTTAAAAAGTGAAGCGATTTCTTCGGTTATCGTTCCGGGTTTTTGGGCATCATAGCGGGCGCCAGGAGGAACGACTTCCCCATCGTATTGGGTATAGGGATTGAGAGCGGGATTGATATCCAGCGCCAGTCCATATGAGTGGTTCGAAAGACGGTCTGTTCCGTGGATGACCCGGTAGTTGAATGCCGACGTGTTGTTCGCGGCCATGGAAACCGCATCGTCCCATCCGTAGGCGACAATAGGAACAACTTGTGCGATTTGAAAACGCATCTCGAGCAATGCTTTGAAGAGCTGTTGCACCTCCGCGGCGACTTTTGCATGCACGACCAACTGCCCCTCGCAGATTTCCTTTTTGAAAGAGAGATAGAGGACGTTTACAAGCGCGAGCGTTCTCTTGATCTCGTCCGGGACTTCTTTTCCGGCGAGCGCCTCGTCAAGACTCATGGTTCAGTGCGTGCGGTACCGGAGCACGGCGCTCATACGCTATGCATCGGCTTCGATGAGAATGGAAAATGCGCCGAATGAATCCCCGGCGGCAACGGGGATAGTGAACGTGCCGAGCTCTTTGAGCGGCTTCTCGAGCCTGAGGGCATGTTCGGGAAGCTCTACGCGCGCCTGCTCTTTTACCGCCCGGGTGATTTCGGGCTCCCCCACCGCATCATAGAGGTGGCCTTTCTCGTTCGCCTTCGCTTTGATGACGATATGCGCCGCGGCCAGCGTCGCAAGATTCTGTTCAACGAGCTTCGCGGTGAGCTCTTTGCGGGCCAGTGATTGCTTCTCTCTTTCGTGCGCTTCTTTTAGGGCGCTTCCAGTCGCGGGAACCGCGAGTTTTTTCGGGATGAGGTAGTTGAGCGCGTATCCGCCCAAAGCTTCGACCGTTTCATGGGCGCGCCCGATGCCCTTTACATCTTTCGTCAGGATGACCTTCATAGAGGACTATCCTACGCCATCAGGAACCTGTAGTCAAAAACTGGATCGCGCGCGCCATTTGCGGATCCTTCTTTGCGGCGATATCCGCTTTTGTGATCGGCACGACGATGTCCGGCGTGATGCCGTTGCCCATGATCCAATGCCCGGCGGGGGTAATCCAGCGCGCGACCGTTATCTTGAGCGAACCTCCGTCGAGATTCATCAGCGTCTGCACGGAACCCTTGCCGAAAGAACGCGTACCGATCAGCGTCGCCTTGTGCGTATCCTGGAGGGCGCCCGCGAGTATCTCGGAGGCGGAAGCGGAACCGCCGTCGATGAGCACCACGACTTTCGTGCCCGCGGGCAAGTCGTTATAGCCGAGACTGGTATGCACTCGGTTCGGTTCTTTGCCGCCGAAGTCTTCGGTCACGACCGTCGCGCCCTTGGGGAGAAAATGGCTCGCTATGTCGACTGCGGCATCCAGATAGCCGCCCGGATTGCCCCGCAAGTCGATGATGAGCTTCCTTGAGCCCGAGGCCTTGAAGCGCGCAAAAGCCTGATCGAAGAGGCTTGCGGAGTTAGCGGTGAATTCATAGAGCGCGATATGGTAGACGCCGGTCTTCGCATCGTAACCGTCCTCGATCTCGGGCACCTGAATGATGGCGCGGACCACTTTGATATCGAGCGTTTTGCCGCCGCGGATGATGGTGAAATCGACCGTCGTCCCGACAGGGCCGCGGATCTCGTTTACCGCCGCGTCGATTGAAAGGCCGTTGGTTGATGCGCCGTCGATGGCGGCAATGACGTCCCCCGCCTTGATGCCGGCTTTTTCGGCGGGCGTGCCTTTCAGAGGCGCGATAACGGTCAGAACATTATTTTTCACATCAATTTCCATGCCGACGCCGGCAAAACTTCCCGAAATATTCTCGGCGAACGCTTTCGCTTGTGCGGGCGGGAAGAAGACCGTGTATGGGTCGCCATAGGAAGCGGCGAGGCCTTGGATCGCGCCGAAGATACGGTCTTGGACCGAAGGAAGCGTCGAAGACGCGTGAGTAATGACATAGTTCTCCTGCAGCGCGTTCCATGCCTCCCAAAAGTCAGTGAGATCGACGCCCGGAGCCGGTGTCGGATCAAGCCCATTGCCCAGAAGCGGGATATGCGTGACGACGGACGCCGCGGAACCGCCCGCGCCCATGAAAAGCCCTGTGCCGAAAGCGACGGCGGCGACAAGCGCGAAGGAAACGCCGCGCACTGCGATACTGCGTCCGCGGTTATGGGTTTTCGTTGGAGATTCCATCGTAGCGCGTAGTGTAACACCGCGGGTGGAGCGGTGTACAGCACGCATGGTATCCTAAGCGCATGATATCCCGGCATGAATACCGAGGCGGCGTCTGGGTCGACCTTGAACAACCGAGCGAAAGTGAGATACGGGACATGACGCGTGAATTTTCAATCAGCGAACGCATCGAGACGGAGCTGCTCTCCCCCACTCCCGCGGCCCTCGTCGCAAGCGATGCCGGCGCCACTTTCCTGGTGCTCCACTTCCCCGCTCAAGGCGCGACGGAAGGCGAGACGAAAAGCCAGGAAATCGATTTTGTCGTCGGCGATCGATTCATCCTGACCGTACGCTATGAAGTTGTCGCGCCCCTGTATCATCTGAAAAAAATCCTTGAAGCGCAGAAGCTCGTCAACGGGCACGCCGCCATCACCACCGATGTCCTGCTTGAGATCCTCTTCGCGCATCTCTACGCATCGGTGCGCGACCACGCCAACCACGCTGCGGGCCGTCTCGCCCGCGTGGAGCAGGATATGTTCGACGGCCATGAGCGCACGACCGTGCGCCTGATTTCAAACATCAGCCGGGAATTCCTGCACCTGGAAGCGGCGCTTGCAAATCAGGAAGAGCCGCTTGAGCGCTTCCTGCAGACGCTCGTGGGGCGCAACTTTTTCGGCAGTTCTTTCGCCGAGCGCGTGGCGCGCATCACGGCTGAACGCACGCAAGTCGCACGCCTTGTCGATACAAACCGCGCAGTTGCGACCGAGCTACGCGAGACCAACAGCACACTGCTTGAAGCGCGGCAGAACGAAATAATGAAAACGCTCACGGTGATAACGTTCAGTGTTCTTCCTCTCGAGCTCATCGCGCTCGTTTTCGGCATGCACATGCCCGGGACGCCGCTTGAGCAGAATCCGGACGCGTTCGGGATCATTATCGCGCTCATGCTCGCTATCGTGGGCATTATGACGCTTTTCTTTGCCCGGAAGCGTTGGATTTTCTAGCGTATGGGATGGTTTCGGCGTATTTTTAAAAAGCAGATACATGCCTCCGCTTCAGGCGGCCATTCGTTGGCGCGCGTGTTTTTCACGAACACTCTTTCGGGCTCGAAAGAGCTCTTCGTACCGCTCAAACCCGGCATCGCGCTGATCTACTCCTGCGGCCCGACAGTCTACAACCGCGCCCATATCGGAAATCTGCGCGCTTACGTCTTCTCCGACACGATTGCGCGCGTACTTGAA
Source organism: bacterium (assembly GCA_021836725.1). Taxonomy (GTDB): domain Bacteria; phylum Patescibacteriota; class Minisyncoccia; order Phycocordibacterales; family Phycocordibacteraceae; genus C7867-001. Next base: position 85,521 of record JAKBHL010000006.1, on the reverse strand, counting down.
GCCGCCGGCTATCGCGTACGGCGCGTCATCAACATCACCGACGTCGGCCATCTCGTAAACGACGCCGACGGAGGCGAGGACAAGATGACGGTGGGCGCGCAGCGCGAACACACGACGCCCGCGGCGCTTGCGGAACGCTATATGAAGCTCTTCATGGATGATCTCGCCGAACTCAATATCGCCACCGACGATATCCTCTTCCCGCGGGCAACCGGTTACATCAAAGAACAGATAGCGCTGGCGAAGACGATCGAAGAGAAGGGCTTTGCCTACCGCCTGCCTGACGGTCTCTATTTCGATGTGCAGAAATTCCCCGGTTACGGGAAGCTCGGCGGTCTCTCCCATGCCCGTCTCGAGGCGGGCGCGCGCGTCGCGGTAGCGGCCGGGAAGCGCTCCCCTGCCGATTTCGTCCTCTGGCGCACCGCACGGAGGGGAGATCTTCAGCAATGGGACAGCCCGTGGGGGCGCGGCAACCCCGGCTGGCATATCGAGTGCTCGGCGATGATCCGCGCTCTCCTCGGGCAAGAGATAGACATCCACACCGGCGGCGAAGACCACATCAGCATCCATCACAACAATGAAATCGCCCAATCGGAGGCGGCAAACGGGCGGCCGTTCGTCCGCTACTGGATGCACGGCGCTTTCCTTCTGATGGGAGGTGACAAGGCCTCGAAGTCATTGGGGAATGTCGTCTACCTATCAGAGGTTATCGAAAAGGGGTTCTCTCCGCTTGCCGTGCGCTACTTTTTCCTCCAGGCGCATTATCGGACGCCTCTTTCCTTTTCCTTTGAGGCGCTTGCGGGCGCTTCAAGCGCGCTTGAGCGGCTGTGGAAACTCGCAAACGATATCGCGCACGAATCGAAACACCGCAGCGCGCGATCGGAAGCGCGTGAGCGTTTCCTAGCCGCGATGCGCGACGATCTCGCGACGCCGCAGGCTCTCAGCATCCTGTGGGATACGCTCCGGAGCGAAGAATACGCGCCGGAGGAAAAATGGGGGCTCCTGGAGGACGCCGAGGCGCACCTCGGTCTCTCGCTCCTTGCGCCGCCCTTGCCGGAGGCGGTGGCGAAGACGGATGCGCCGGAAGACATCCGGGAAATGCTCGTCCGGCGCGAGGCCTCGCGCGCGTCCGGAAACTTCGCGGAAGCCGACCGCATCCGGGATGCCATTTCGCACAGGGGATATCGTGTGGATGACGGGCCTCAGGGGCCGGTGTTGACTCGGGCCTCTTTTTGATACAATTGGCCGCAATGGCCGCCGCTGACCGCATCCCGCCCCAATCTCTCGAGTCCGAGCGCGCGCTTTTAGGCGCCCTGCTCCTGAAACCCGAGGCTATTCATGACGTTTCAGATCTCATCCGTCCCGATTCCTTCTATGCGGAAAAACACCGCCTTATATTCGGCTCCATGCGCGAACTCGCGGAGCGCGGCGAGCCGATCGATCTCCTGTCGCTCTCTGAGCGCATGCAGAACCAGGGCACTCTGGAGCGCGCGGGAGGGCGCAGTTATCTCGCTGAGCTTGCCGGTTCCGCGCCGGCGCCGGGAAATTTCTCTTATTATGCCGAGCTTGTCTCGCGCAAGTTCCTGATGCGTTCCCTGATCGATGCGGCATATAACATTACCGAATCCGCCTATGATGATGCGCGCGAGACGATGGAAGTCCTCGATGAAGCCGAGAAAAGCATATATGCCATCGGCAATGCGTCCGCTGCGCATAAATTCACCGCGATCGGCGATAAAATCCATGAAGCGTGGGACCGCATCGAGGCGCTCTCGAAGAAAGAGGACGGCATACGCGGAGTTCCATCGGGTTTCCCCGCCCTCGACAACCTCCTTTCGGGCTTCCATCCTTCCGACCTCGTTATCATCGCCGCGCGGCCCTCGATGGGAAAAACATCGCTCGCCCTTGACATCGCGCGCAACGCCGCCGTGCGTCATAACGTCCCCGTCGGCATCTTCTCGCTTGAAATGAGTTCCGAGCAGCTCATCGACCGCATGCTCGCCGCGGAATCTTTCGTCAACTCGTGGAAATTGCGCACCGGACAAGTGAAAGAAGAAGAAGATTTCGGCCGTATCCGCGACGCGCTTGAATCGCTCTCAAAAGCGCCCATTTTCATCGATGACAAGCCGGGGAACAATATCCTCTCGATGCGCGCGGTCGCGCGAAGGCTCAAACGGGAACGCGGCATCGGGCTTATCATCGTCGATTATCTCCAGCTCATGGCTCCGACGTCGACCAAAGCCTCCGACTCGCTCGTCCAGCAGGTAACCGAGATTTCCCGCTCGCTCAAATCGCTCGCGCGCGAGCTTTCCGTGCCGGTCATCGCGCTCTCGCAGCTCTCCCGCGCGGTGGAACAGCGCGGCGGGAAGCCGCGTCTGAGCGATTTGCGTGACTCCGGTTCCATCGAACAGGACGCAGACGTCGTCCTTTTCATCCATCGCGAAGACAAGCGCAATCCCGAGAGCGATCGCCCGAATATCGCGGAAATACTCGTCGAGAAGCACCGGAACGGCCCGACCGGCATGACCGAACTGTATTTCGACGAGAAACGCGCCACGTTCCAGCCGGTCGATAAGTCGGGATACGGCGAACTCGCGGCGGAGTTTTAATCATGACGACACAGCGAATGCGTAATTTTGGAAACTCTCGGAGCCGCTGCAGCATGGCAATTTCGGCGCCGAAGGGAGGCTGCGCCGAAATTTGCAGCGGCGAGAGTGAGCGCGGCAAGCGGCTGGGCGAGCCGACGCGTGTTCCAAAATTACGCATTCGCTGTTAGGTTATGGACAAGATTGACGAACTCGCACAAGCGCTTTCCCGCCTTCCGGGGATCGGGCCGCGCCAGGGCAAGCGTTTCGTCTTTTACCTGCTTGCGGCGCCTCCTGCGGAGCGCGCGAAACTCGCCGAACTCATCGTGTCGCTCGGTAAAAACGTGCGCCAGTGCCCCGAGTGCCTGCGCTTCTACAACGGCACGGCGGCGGCCGTCTGCGACTACTGTGGTGAGGGGAGGCGTGACGATTCGCTTTTGATGCTCGTAGAAAAAGACCAGGACCTTGCTGCCGTAGAGCGCGCAGGCACCTATAAGGGCCGTTATTTCGTGCTCGGCGGCGTACTCACTCTCTCCGGGAAAGGCGGCATCCGGGAAAAAGAGCTCGTGCGGAGCGTTGAAAAGCGTTTGAAAACGGGATTGAAAGAGGTCGTGCTCGCGCTTTCAGCAACGAGCGAGGGCGAACACACGGCTGATCACGTGCGGGCGCTTCTGCAGCCCTATCGCGATCACGTGAAGGTCTCAGAGCTCGGTCGCGGCCTTGCGACTGGCAGCGAACTGGAATACTCCGATGCCGAGACGCTTCGCGCGGCACTCACCAACCGCAAAGAAACCTAGCCGCCGCGCGGCGTACTCCTTATGCACGGGTAACGTCAGGGCTTCGAGCGGCAAGCAGTTTTGGAGCCGCATAATTTTCTGCTGAAAATTTGCTCTGCCTCGCACCGTCGTGCTCCGGACGCTCCAAAACTGCTTGCCGCTCTCCGCTCTGCCGCATACCCGAGCGGGAGTTTGAAATGAGCTAGTAGCGCTCCTGGACAAAGGTTAGTGCTTTCCCTTTCTTGTCGGCGCGGCCGGTGCGGCCGATGCGGTGCACGTAATCCTCGTAGGTCGAGGGAAGGTCGTAGTTGATGACGTGCGAGACGGCGGGGATATCGATACCGCGCGCCGCGACGTCGGTCGCGACAAGCACGCTCACCTTCCCCGCCTTGAAAGCGTCGAGCGCTCTCTGGCGCGCGCCCTGCGTCTTGTTGCCGTGGATGCTCTCCGCATGGATGTGGAGGCGCGAGAGCGCCTTGGCGAGCTTCTCCACGCCGAACTTGGTGCGGCCGAAGACGAGCACGCGGCTGAAGTCGGGATTTTTAAGAAGCTCGACAAGTACGTCGAACTTGTCTTTTCCGCGCGGGATGCGGACGACATCTTGGTCGACGCTTGAAGGAGTGTCGCGCCTTTTCACCGAGATGATGACCGGACTTGAAAGGAAATCGCCGATAAGCCGTTCGATATCTTTCGACATCGTTGCGGAGAAAAAGAGCGTGTGGCGTTCTTTACGCATCATCCCGAGGATGGCGCGCATATCGTCGATGAAACCCATATCAAGCATGCGATCCGCCTCGTCGAGTACGACCGTGCCGAAACCGGAAAGATCGAGCGCGCGGCGTTCCATGAGGTCCTTCAGGCGCCCGGGAGTACCGATGACGAATGCCGGATCATATCGGAGCATCGAAATCTGAGGCCCGATATTCGCGCCGCCGACCGCGACCATGCCGCGAAACCCGAGACCTTTCGCGAAACCGGCGAGCTCTTTTTCAATCTGCACCGCAAGCTCGCGGGTAGGCGCCATGACGAGAACGCGCTCACCTTTTTGCTTCATAACCTTATCGATAAGCGGGATGAGGAAAGCCGCCGTCTTTCCGGTTCCGGTTTCGGCAAGGCCGACGACATCCTGACCCAAAAGTGCATGCGGAATTGCTTTATCTTGGATGGGCGTCGGGAGATCGTAGCCCTTTGCGGCTATGTTCTTCTGCAATTTTTCATGCACCGCGAAATCCGAGAATGTGTGTTCGGGGACGAATACCGGCTCCTCGGTCGTGACGACCGTTTTATTCATGAACTTCGAGATCTCAGACTCCGTTTCGCCGAAAGAGCCGAAGCCCTTCTTGCGCCGCACGGGAGCACGACCGCGATTGCCGTAGCCGCCGCGGCCGAAACCGCCGTGAGTATCGAAACGGCGCGGTCCGCTCGGCCCGCCCTGCCTTGAAGGGCGCGGCGAATACGCACGTCCGCCGCTTGGCGCATGCCCGCCTGTCGATTGATGATTCCAACGCCCTACTTGCATAGAGTAATTTGCTAGGACAAATAAATAAGACAAAGAGAGCAAAAGCTCTCGAAGAAGCTCGCTCCGGGGAATTGAGCGGCCTAAGAAATCGAGTCGATTTTCACTTTGAGAAGCGGCTGACGATGTCCGCGGCGTTTGTAGTAGCGGCTCTTCGGCTTGTACTTCACTACCTCGACTTTCTTCGCCTTCCCGGCGAGAACAACGGTGCCCTTGACCTCTGCACCCGTGATAAAGGGCGCACCGATGGTCGTGTCCGAGCCGTTGTCAACGAGGAGCACCTCGCCGAAGACAACCGTATCGCCTTTTTTCAAATCGCCCGGGAGCTTTTCTATCGAAATAGTGTCGCCTTTTGAGACGACATATTGCTTCCCGCCGGTCTTGATTACGGCCACTTCCATAGTCTTCCCACTTTAGCATTTACGGCCGCAAAAGACAAGGCCGCGCTGTAAGAGCGCGGCCTGAAAGTACATTACGATTCACTGCGGCCATTGCGATTGGGCACCAGGCAGATAGGCTACCGGTTCCCCGCGGTCCATCTGGAAATACTTCGGCGGTACCGGCCCCCGTACGCGCAGGATGTAGAAGTTGTGCGTGCCGTTGGCGTTTTCCTTTTTACCCATGATGGTCAGCACTTTGTCTTTTCCATCCTGGCGGACCGTGACGAGCTCGTAGGCGTGCCCGTTTGAGAGCAGGCCTGAAAGGGTCTCGGTTCTATCCTGGAGGTACCCGTTCCCTGCATATACGCAAGTGAACGCGAATGCTCCGAAGCAAAACAGGGCGATGACGAGACTCGCTACCCTCTCCTCTTTGTCGCGATCCTTCGAAGCGGATACCCACAAGCAAACCAATCCGAGGATTGGAAGCCCAACAAGGGCAATGAGGTTGTGGAAACTCAGATTCATTTCACTTTCTCCCGCGATTGACAAGGATCTCACCACGAGATCCCTTCCTCGTCTCTTATAGCATGATAAGCTATTTTAGTCAATACCTGCGAGCGGCTTTTCGAGAAGCTCCGGTTCGATGCCTGTTTTTGTTTCCGTGATACGGTAGACGTCTTTGTCTATCTTTCCGAGCTCTTTGTAGCCGTTATTGTAGTGGTTTATGGAAGTCGTGAGCGAAACGCCGAGTTTGCGATAGAGTTCCTCATACGCGCCTATATGCTTCCCCAATTCTCCGACCCGCTGCCCGATCTCGACCGCTTTTTGTTCTATCTGGAGCGCCTTCAAGCCCTGCATGACCGTCTGGAGATACGCGAGAAACGACGTGGGCGAGACGATGATGACTTTGTGCTTGCTCGCTGCTCGTTGAATAAGATTCTCCTCGCCGTCCGATCCCTGCGCGCCCCCGACCTGATTGGTCAGAAGATCGTAATAAATGCCTTCAGAAGGAATGAACATGAAAGCGAAGTCCATAGTCCCCTCTTCGGGACGGATGTATTTCGCGGTTTCCTGGATGCGCAGCTTGAGGTCGTTTATGAACGCTTTTTCGAGAACGGAGCGTTCGGCTTCGGACGCATGCACCATGCGATTGTAGTTATCGAGTGAGAACTTGGAGTCGATAGGGACAATCTTATCGCTCACGAAAACCGCCGCATCGACGACCTCGCCATTTTTGAACGGGTATTGCATCCGGTACATGCCGGGCGGCAAGACATTCTTCAGTACGGTTTCGAGATAGTACTCGCCGAGGATGCCGCGCTGTTTCGGATTCTTTAGAATGTCCTGGAGATTCTGCAGCTGCTCGGCGAATCCCTGCGTCTGCCGGCCGATTTCTTTCACTGAAGTTACTTCCTGGGTGATTTCTTTAATGAGCCGCGCGGACTCGGAAAATTGGCGGTGGGAATTCTCCTGCATCGCTCGTGAGGATTCCGAAACGCGCGCATCAAGCGTGCGCGCGAGCTCCTGCATCTGCTGCTGGAGAAGCACCATGCCGCCCGCGTCCTGCGGGAGCTCGCGGCGGCGCAGTATCACATACAGGCCGACACCCTGCAGAAACAGCAGGGCGAGGATGACGAGGGCTATCTCGAGCGGATTCATGCGTATAGTATACTCTGTCGTATGACTATCCACGAAAATCTGAAACGTTCGATTCCCGAGGCGCTTCGCGCCCGGGACGAGGTGCGCCTCCGGACGCTGCGTTCGCTCGTCACCGCAATGACCAATGAAGTGGTCGCTAAAAAACGCAAACCCGAAGAGTTCCTGACCGATGAAGAAGCGATCATCGTCATCAAGCGCGCGACAAACCAGCGCAAGGACTCTATCGAGCAGTTCGAAAAGGCGGGGCGCGTCGACCTTGCCGGACCGGAAAAAGCCGAGCTCGCCCTGCTTGAAACCTATCTTCCCGCCCAGATGAGCCGCGAAGAGATTATGGCATTCGTGCAGGCAAAGATGGCGGAACGCGGCGCCACGTCGAAAGCCGAGGCGGGCGCCTTCATCGGCGGCCTCATGAAAGAGCTCAAAGGCAAAGCCGAAGGTAGCGAAGTGAAAGCGGTCGTGGACAGTTTGCTTTCTTAGCGGGATGGGTGTGTAATTGAGACGGACGTAAGCGCGAGGAACCCGTATGAAAAATCCAGCAGAAAGAAGGCCGGCGGCGGTTCAGAGGCTTATACAGGAAACCGCGAGAGACAACCCCGACGCCATACGGCGGCACCGGAACATGTCCCGTAAGGGCGGCGCGGCGGCGGCGGAATCAAACCGCCTGAAACGAAACCAGCAGCAGCAAGAGGACGCGTTGCGGGCGGAGATGCTCGCGGAGGACGCGAAGAAAGCCGCCGTGGAGACCGCCGAAACCCTGTATAGCGAATCGGAAGAAGGAGACATTCTCCCGCCCGACCCGAAGTCGCTGCAGTGATGCGCGAGCGGTCAGCCGCTCGCGCATTTCATGCTTCCCTCCTCCGTCTTTTTCTGTTATAAAACGCACACCGGTGCACTCGGTGATACATGTGCGCCTGCGGCCCTATCGTCTAACGGCTAGGACGGATCCTTCTCAAGGATCAAATCAGAGTTCGATTCTCTGTAGGGTCACCAGTAATAGGAATGCTTATTCTTAACGCTTCCGAAAGCAATGCGGGGAGTTAATGCGTTACGCACAATGGGCGGAACGGATGTTAGAATATGCTCGAGTATGATCCTACTATATTGCTATGGCAGGCATTCAATTTGACGAAGAGCCTCAATACCCGCAGCGCGAGCATCCTGCGGATGCCTCGCCTTTTATCCGGCTCGTGTTAGCCACCGGCGTGGTTTCTACCAAGAAACAAGCGGAGTATGTTTTGTTGGGCAGTGCGGCGTTCATGGTAATTCTTGCTTTCATACTCCCTCTGTTTATGAGCGGCTCACAGATACATATACCGAAAAATGTGCCTCAAAAATTAACATTGCCCGGTTCTCAGAACTAACGTTCTTATGACGCGTTTTTCGATTACGAAAGGATTTACTCTCATCGAGCTCCTCGTTGTCATCGCCATCATCGGCCTGCTATCTTCGGTAGTGCTTGCTGCATTGAACACCGCTCGACAAAAAGGACAGATTGCTAAATTGCAGGCGGACGCACATAGCATAGAAATACAGATAGATATGACTCGAGTCACCACGCTCGGGACTCTTACTGGCAATTGGTGTACCGATTGCGCTTTTAATACGACCCAAACGATGAAATCGCAAACGGCGGCATTGGCAACAAATGCTTCCAGCTGGGCGAAAATTGGGTTTAAAACGCCGCCGGTTGACCCGTGGGGCAATCCCTACACCCTGGATGAAAATGAAGGTGAGATTCCAGCCGAACCGTGCCGCTATGACATGGTGTACTCCGCTGGACCGGATGGTATCCTTGACGGCAATATCAATAGCGGTGCCGGATCTGGAATCTCGTCGCCCGACACCATCTATAACGGGCTTGGTGATGACTATGCTTTTGCTATCTCTTTTGGCGGGACGTGCACGGTGCCCAACTGAGCTTCACGTAAAAATACGGGCGCAAACTGGTCACGCTTTTTGCTTCCATTTTTTCTCCTGACGGACGAGGCGCGAAGCATCGGCGGAATTTGCGAGAAGCGCCTCCACGATGCGTTCGGTGCGGATAGATTGGGAACCTTTCACGAGAACAACATCGCCGGCACGAACGATATCAGCAAGGGCGAGCGAGGCGGCGCGGGAATTATCGAACGATAACACTTTCGAGTCTCCGGAAGCGTGGGCGAATGCGCGCGCACGGATACCGACCGCGATGATCATGTCGGCCGCGGCACCGGCCACCGCGCCGATGTGTTCGTGTTCCATCACCGAATAGCGCCCGAGCTCAAGCATGTCGCCGAGCACGGCGATGCGCCGGCGAGCGCGCGGAAACGCCTTCAGGGTGGCGAGCGCTTCCTCAACCGCCGCCGGCGATGCGTTATAGGAATCATCGATGATGATCGAATCGTTCTTCCCCGCAAGAAGCCGGCCGCGGCCCGGCGGGGGTTCGTAACTTTCGAGCGCGCCCAATGCCTCCGAAAGCGGTATGAGGAATGCGCGCGCAACCGCGAGCGCGGCGGCGGCCGGAAGCAGCTGCGTTTTCCCGACCGAACCGCGTACGCGAAGGCTGCCGTGCTCATCCCCTGCGACGACGTCCGCGCTCATGCCGGCGACGTTTCCTTCATGGTCGTAGAAATCGGCGTTGCTGATGCGCACGGTGGCACTATCCGCGACGCCGTAGGAGATGACGCGCGCCTGGGTGCGCATCGCCATGTCGGACGCATAGGGATCATCGGCCGGAATGATAAGCGGTGCCGCGGGAGGAAGCGCGTATGCGGGAGAAAACTCCTCTTCCCGCACGGCTTCGGGCGAAGCATACGCCTCGACGTGCACCGGTATCTCGGGCAAACGCGTTACGACGACCGTGTCCGGCGTTGCGATGCGCAATATCCGGGCGAGATCGCCGGAGCGATCCGCGCCCGTTTCAAGCACGAGCATGTTCGGGTAATGATTCGGCAAAATGAGAAGCGCGATAGCGCTCTTTACGAGCGCTATCCACGCGAACGGGTTACCCCATGGATTCCCCACCCCGAGGATGGTGAACGGGACGCCGAATTCGCTATTGAAACTCTTTTCGCTTTTGCGAACAAAAAAGCGCGCGGACAGAACCGCCGCAACGGCGTCTTTGGTCGACGTCTTCCCCACCGAACCGGTAACCATCACGATATGCGGCCGGTAGCGGCGCACCACGGCGCGTGCGAAGAGCCAGAGCACGATTGCAACGATGGATTTGAAGAAATTTTTCATGGGGATGTCGTGGTCGCAAAGCCGCGATCAGGTGGCACGTTATAATAATTTATAAGAAAATGCACGAGGTCAAGCAGCGATGTCGAGAGCGATTGCTCCGCGTAGATGACGTGCTTGGGGTCATCGGTATAGAGGAGGATGATGAAGCGCGGATCAAACGACGGGAAAAAGGCGACTTCGGAGTTGAAAAACTTATCGTTGTAATACCCGCCGGTCGGCGTCGGCAATTGCGCGGTACCGGTTTTTGCCGCAACGGACATGGTCGGGATCCGCGCCGATACGCCGTTGACGATGAGCGCCTTGTCCCAAAGCGCATCCATCATGACGGTTGTCTCGCGCGCGGCTGCGGCGGAAAAAACCCGAGTACCCGGGCCCCAGTCCAACTTTTGGACGACGCCTGAATTGAGCCGTATCGCGCTCACGAGGTGCGGGGTCATCATCACGCCATGATTGGCGATCGCGCCGAGGGCACGGATCATCTGTACCGGCGTCACTGCGATCCCTTCCCCGAACGCAGCCGTATCGTAATAGATCTGCTGAGGTTTATAAAGGTTCCCGATGAGCGCATCGGTCTCATGCGGGAGATCGATACCGGTCTTTTGTCCGAAGATTTTCGTGAAATAGTCCCTGAATTTTTGTTGGCCGAGCTGCTCCGCCACCCACGAGGCGCCCACGTTGAGCGACTGTTCGATGATCGTTTGCATGGGAATGATGCCGTACGCCCCGTGCGATCTATAATTCCAGTTGCAGATGCGATTGCCGTCGACGTGAATACACCCGGTGTCGTTATACGTCGTCTGCGGTGTTACGACGCCGGCGGTAAGCGCCGAAGCCATCGTTATGGGCTTCATGATTGAACCGTATTCGAAGACGTGCTCAACCAACGGATTGCTCAGAATCTGCGGGTTGATGTTCTGGAGGTCGTTCTCGTTAAAAGTCGGATAGCTTGCGAGGGCGAGTATGGCGCCGGTTTTCGTATCCATGATGATGCCGCCGGAACCTATGCTCGAATACTTCGTATTCACTTTTGCAAGATCGGCGGCGAGCCGCATCTCCACCTCCGGTTCGATTGTCGTTACGATATCGCCCTGGTGCGCGTCTTGCGTATTCACCAGAAGCCGGCCGACGTTCGAGAAGAGTTCGGCAAAAAAGTTTTTATATAATACATCCCCCGAACGCGAGAGCGTGCTGTCATAGGTCGCCTCAAGGCCGGTTTGGCCGGTGAGCGTGGCGCCGGAACCGTACGAAACGATGCCGATCGTCTGCGCGGCAAGCGTATTGCCGGGATAATACCGCCAGCGCTCGCGCAGCACTTGCACGCCGGGGACTCCCATGGCAGCGAGCGCCGTCCCCTCCGCATCTGAAAGATGGTGCGCGACTTCGATATAGACCTGGGTCTTCTTTGCGGCGGCGGCAAGAAACGCCGCATGCGTAAGCGAAAGCGAAGAAGAGGCGACGGAAGTTATCGCGGCATAGGCGGCCTCGGGATCAACGAGCGTTTGCGGATTTATCGCCACGAGGTAACCGCTCGCGAGCGTTGCCGCGGAAATGAGCGTGCCGTCCTTGCGCGTGAAATAGATCGAACCCCTATCGAAAAGCCCGCTGCCGTTTGAAGCGAATTGCTGGTCCGCCTTTTGCGCATAGTCTTGCCCCTGCACTATCTGGATGAAATAAAGGCGCGCCAGGATGAGAAAAGCGATGAAGACGACGAAAGCAAGGACGAGACGGATGCGGATGCGGAACTGCGCTCGCATGAAGTACTAGCGCAATGCGGTCGCACTCTGCGTCGGTACGAAGATTTTCGCGATCGGTTTCGCGTAACCTGCCGCAACGTAATTCGTATCCGTAATCTGTGCGACGGCCGTAAGATACTGCGACTCGAGCGTGGCAACCGTTGCTTCGTCATTCCTCACCGATTGAGAAAATTCAACGGTGAGTACCGCATAGCTCATGACGACCGCGATGAGGCCGATATAGGTGATGGCAAGGACCGCAACCGCCCCAAAACAGAGCGATACCGGAGAAAACGGGAGACGGAAACGAAACGCGTCAGCGCTGCGGCGTGCGTGAAGAGGACGCTTTTGCGCGATCGTGTTACTGGGCATAAGAAAAAGAAGAGGTGTGGGACGGGACGGATTCGACGGGTATCGCCGCCGCAACCCGTTCAAAAACGCGAAGCTTCGCGCTTCGCGCTCGTCGGTTCGAAAGAATTTCCGCGCGCGTCGGCACGATGGGCTTTTTCGGCGAAAGCGAACCGAACCCCGCGTGCACCGCATCACGCAGCATGCTTTTCACGATACGGTCTTCGATGCTGTGGAAAGAGATAATCGCCAGGCGGCCTTTCGGCGCGAGCGCATCGAGCGCGGCCCCGAGCCCCTCGCGCAAGCTCTGGAGCTCGTCATTGACGGCGATGCGCAGCGCCTGGAACGTTTTCGTGGCCGGATGGATTTTCCGTGTTTGATACCAGGCCGGCGTCCCGGCGCGCACCGCCCTGACAAGCGCGCCAGTGGTGAGTATCCGCTCTTTGGAACGCGCTTTGACGATGGCGTGTGCGATGCCGCGCGCGAAACGTTCTTCGCCGTACGTGAATATGAGGTCGGCGAGCGCTTCTTCGGTATACGTATTGACGATGTCAGCCGCTGTCTCGCCGTTTTCGTCATAATTCATAAGGAGCGGCTCGTCGCCCCCGAAAGAGAATCCGCGCGGCGCGGCAATCTGATACCCGCTCCAGCCGAGATCAAAAAGGATCTTGTCGACCGGAGCGATGCGAAGCCGTTCGAGTATGCGCGAGAGGTTACGGAAATTGTCATTCACCAGATGCGCAATCGGGCGGTCGCTGCGGCGATCAAGCGCGTATGCCGCGCGGGCGCGTTCGACCGCCGCCGGATCGGCATCAATACCGACGATGACGCCGCCCGCTCCAAGCGCGCCAAGAAGCGCGGCGAAGTGCCCCGCTCCGCCGAGCGTCGCATCGACGACCGTCTCGCCAGGATGCACCGCGAGCGCTTCTAGCACCTCCCTCATGAGTACGCTGTCATGGCGGGCCTCCATATCAGTTTCGGACGCTTGCGCCGAGCGTTTCCGCGAAAGCATCGGCGTCTCGTTCGATGGCGGCCGTGTACTTTTTCCATGCGTTCTCTTCCCAGATCTCGACCCGATCGGCAACGCCGGCGATGACTGCCATCTCCCGCAGGGAGGCGAACGATTTTAGGTGTTCGGGGATCAGCACGCGGCCCGACTTATCGACCTCGGCTTCGGAGGAACCGGCGAGGAAAAGGCGGGCGAGGCCGCGGCGCGCAGCGCTCCCGTTCACCGCCTCCGCATACGTCCGCGCTTCTTTTTCCCACGCTTTGCGAGAATAGACGTACAAACAATGATCGAGGCCGCGCGTCACGACGACGACGCGGCCCAGATCCTTTCGGAATTTCGAAGGGATCGAAATCCTATTCTTGGAATCGAAAGTGTGAAGGTATTCTCCGAGAAACATGGTGTGGGTCAGGTTGCGTGAGGAGAAAACAGGCCACCACTCCCGTTTCCCACTCTGCTAACCATTAGTGGATTATATACCACTTTCCCCCACTTCCCATATTTAAGTTATCCCCATATCGCCCACAGCAGGCGGCCAGGTAGAGTCTGGCTTTTATACGGAAAACGGCGCGGGCAAAGCCCGCGCCGTAGTGAGAGAACGGCTTATTGTCGGGGCCGCAAAAGAGGAAACAGCTGTCCTTCCCGTATCGACACCCCCTCGAGGAAGCTTAAGAGGCGTTCGGACACGCCGAAGCCGAATGCCGGCGGCATGCCGTATTCAAGCGCCTCGACGAATTCGGCATCCGGCATTTGCGCCTCTTCATCTCCCGCTTCGCGCAGTCTCTGTTGGCGCGCAAAACGTTCCGCCTGATCGACCGGATCGTTCAGTTCGCTGAACCCCTTGCCATTTTCGCTTCCGGCGAGCACGACTTGGAAACGCTCCACGATGCGCGGGTCTTTCGAGCTCCTTTTTGCGAGCGGCTCCATGTAGACCGGTACGTTTACGAGGAACCCGGGGCCGGCGAGGGTCTTCCGGATCTGTTTCCATGCGGTATCGACCAATCGTCCCTTCTCGACGCCCTTCTCAAACGGGATGCCCTTTTGCGCAAGAACCGAAGCCCAATCCGCGTCTTCATCGAGCGGATCAAGGCCGTACTCTTTCCGCAAAAGCGCGCAGAAATCATACTTCTCCCACTCTTTGCTCAAGTCGATAGTGAAATCCTTGATTGAAAAAACCTGCGTGCCGTACACCGTATCGGCGATCGTACGGTACAGGTCGACGATCATGGCCATACCCGCCTCATAATCTTTGAACGCTTCATAGAACTCGACCGCCGTGTAATCCTGAGCATGTTCGGCCGACATTCCTTCGTTGCGGAACACGCGGCCTATCTCGAAGGTCTTCGGAAGGCCCGCGACCATGAGCCGTTTCTGCCACAGTTCTCCGACCGAGATGCGCAAGTAGACATCCAGATCAAGCGCGTTGTGGTGCGTGACAAACGGGCGCGCTTCGGCGCCGCCGGTGGTCGTTTCGAGCACCGGTGTTTCCACTTCGACGAAATCCCTCTCGAGAAGGTACGAACGGATGGTGTTCCAGAACGCGGAACGCCGGCGGAAGCGGTCTGCCAAATCTTTTGACAGCAAAATATCGAGATAGCGTTTCCGATAGCGCTCGTCTTCGTCCTTGATGCCGTACCACTCGTCCGGCAGAGGCCGGAGCGATTTCGCGAGCATGCGCCATCCGGTCGCGTCCAAAGACGGCATGCCGCGTTTCGTCGTGAACGCGATCCCCGTGCACTCGATGATGTCGCCGGTATCGACCGTACCGCCGAAAAGGTCGTAAGCAAAATCTCCGAGCTTATCGCGCTGCACGTAACACTGCCCTTTTGTCCCGTCAAAAAGATCGATGAAGAGCGATCCTCCGTGCTCGCGTATCGATAGCACGCGTCCGGCAAGCGTAACTTGCTCGCCGTCCTTCTCCAGTGCCCCGTGCTGCTCGAGAAACTGGCGTATCGCGTGCGTGCGGAGCGTGCGAGCCGGATATGCGTCCATGCCCGCCGCTTTAAGGCGGCCTATCTTTGCGATCCTTTCGGCGCGCACCGTTTCAAGCAAGGCCATACGCATCACTATAGCATCCGGCCTTGCCGGCAAAAAATCCTAACCCACTTTCTCAATGATATAGGTCTGCTTGCCGGCGGGGGTTTGGAACGTGAACACGTCGCCTTTTTTCTTTCCCATCAGCGCGGCGCCCAAGGGCGAAATATGCGAAAGCTTTTTTACGCGCATATCGACTTCTTCGCTCCCGACGATGGTGTATTCGTGCGTTTCCGTGCTGCCCTCCTTTTTAATCGATACTTTCGAGCCGAAACCGACTTCGCTTTTCTTTTTTCCTTCGGTGACGATCTTCGTGTACTTCACCAACTCTTCAAGCTTCTTGATGCGCTCTTCGGTTGCGGCCTGCAGGTCGCGCGCTTCTTGGTACTCCGCGTTTTCCGAAAGATCGCCGAGCGCGCGGGCATACTCAAGATTTTTCGCGATCTCGGTGCGACGCACCGTCTTGAGGTGTTCGAGTTCTTTTACCATCTCATCGAATTTCTCCCGTGAGACGACGGAATCTTGTGCATCTGCCATAGGTTAGGTGGGTTCGGTGCGCACATTGTACGCGAGGGCGCCCGGAGCGCAAGGCAATAATTTGAGGACCCATTCAAAAACCACCGCTCGGGTATGCGGCAGAAAGAGGCTTACGGAGCGTGACGACGCGAGTACGAGCCGCTTTTTGAGCACAAAAAGACGGCGTACTCCTTTCTGCCGCATACCCGAGCAGGGGGTTTGAGATGGATTTTAGTGTATGAGTGCTGTGGTGGTTGCGGTTCCGCCGACGTAGGGCGAGTTCGCGGCATGAAGAGCGTCGAAAAGTTCCCGCATGACATTCACCGCCTGTTCGCCCGCGCCGTTTGGTCCCCGTTCAAGCACGACTGAAAAAGCGTATTGCGGATTGTGGTACGGGAAAAATCCTTCGACCCACGCATTGTCATACTGGTTGTGTACGCCTGTTTGCGCGGTACCGGTCTTTGCCGCCACGCTCAGATATGGGAGGTTGATCGCCTGCGCGAGCGCGCCGGTTACACCCTCGCGCATCCCCTGGCGCACAACGGCAAACGTCGACGTGGCGACCGGCACGGTCACATACGAGGGCGTCTGCCCGGCGAGCAAAGTCGGGGTATAGAGCTTCCCGTCATTGGCTATCGCGGCGGTGGCGCGCGCTATCTGGAGCGGCGTTACTTGCATCGAGTATTGCCCGATCGCCGTGAAGTACGTATCGCCGAGGTACCACGGTTCGCCGAGCGTTCTTTCCTTCCATGCGGGACTCGGGACCAGCCCGCTCGCTTCTTCCGGCAAATCGATGCCGGTCGGCCGCCCGAAACCGAATTGCCGGTACCAGTAGTCGAGCCGGTCGATGCCGAGGCCTTTTTGCTTTCCGAAGCCGCCGCCGACCGTGTAGAAGAAAACGTCCGAGGACCAGGCAATCGCCTTTCTCACGTCGACTATGCCGAGCGCTTTCCATCCTTTATAGATGAATGTCTTGCCGGGATGGTAAGGATCGGGCAACGAAAGGAAGCCCGGGTCGTCGATGGTGGTGCTCGGCGTAATGATCCCGTCGGTGAGCGCTCCGGAAGCGATAAACGGCTTCACGATGGAACCGGGCGCGTACACGCCCTGCACCGCATGATCGAGGAAAGGATAGCCCTGATCGGTGTTGTAGGCGTTGATGGCAGCCGCGGGGCCGCCGTTCGCCATCACATTCGGGTCGTAGCTCGGATAGGAAAAAATGGCGCGTATGGCACCGGAGTGCACGTCCATGATGACGCCGGCACCGGCCATGAAGTGCTGTTTGCGCGCGACATCCGTAATGGCTCGGGCAAACAGCTGTTCGAGCGGCCCGTCGATCGAGAGCTTGAGCGTCCCTCCGTCTTTTGCGGGAATGATGCCTCCCTCTGAACGGATATTGCCGAACGCGTCCCGCTCGGTGAGGATGTGGCCGTTTGTGCCGGCGAGGAATGAATCGTATTCCGCTTCAAGTCCGGCAATACCGGTCTCGCGCGTGTCGTAATACACGCCATGTGAATCTTTTTTCGGATATGAGACATACCCGATGATCTGACCAAGAGAAGGCACCGGGTAATTACGTATCGTGCTGCCGTCCGCTTTTGCGACGTTGTCGGCAAGTACGTTCCCGTAACGATCGGTGATGACGCCGCGCGACGCGAACAGCGTCGTCACTTCAAGGCTGTTATGAGCGCTCTCGGCGGCGAAAGCGGCGCCGTTGGTGATTTCAAGATTCCATGAGCGGAGGATAAGGATGCCAAGCAGAAGCACGAGCGTGAACGAGAGCGTCAGAAACGTCCCGCGCGAAAGCGGTTTCTCGAGCCGCCCCTCAAAGCGCGCGCGGTCAAAATCCGGCGCATTCGATGCGTCGAGGAATATCTCATCGGGAGCGATCTCGGGATCCTGCCGCCGCGTACGCCGCCATTTCATCCCCCGATGATACCCGTTCGAAGCCGACTACGCACGAGAAGCGCCACAACGGTCGTCAACGCCCCGAAAAGGGTGAAGAACGGCAGTACTCCGGCTTTCGGCGTGTAATAAAGCGTATCGGCAAAAATTCCGGCGGCGAGCGGTACGAGCGGCTCGAGGGAGGAAGAGACGAGCATGAGGACGGCCGTGAGCGGCCAGGGGAAAAATATGACTGAAGCGAGCGCGACGAGTGTGAGCGCGCCACGTATCATGGCAGTGTCGAAGTCGCCGAAAAGAGCGGACCCTGAAGCGCCGTACCGCTATCGCGCGCGAGCACCCAGGGAATCGAAAAAATATTTTGCGAAAGCATGATGCGCAGCGTCACCGAAGGCGCCGAGGGCTCATCGTCGATGCGCACGACGCTTCCGATGGGGAGCATGCCCGGGCCGGGGACAAAAACGCTGTCGCCGACGATGATGTGCGCGGAACGCGGCATTACCGCGCTCATGGTGCCCGCTCCTTCGCCCACGAGCGTGACCGGGCTGCTTGCCTTCCCGACCCAGCCGTAGGTCGACATGCCGGGCGCCGAAAAAAGCACCGCGCGCGAAAAGTCGGCGAGAACCGTTTCGACGACGCCGAGCGGCACGCCGCCCTCCCCGAAGACTTCCATGCCTTTGCGCACTCCCGCTCCTGAGCCGGCGGAAAGCACGAGCGTGTCGTACGGGCTCACGGGCGGATGGGCGAGAACGCCGGCCAAAATTCCGGAAGCATGTTGTTGCGGAACGGAAAAACCGGAAAGCGCGGAAATGCTCAGTATTTTCTGGGAAAGCGCTTGGTTCTCGCTTGCGAGAGCGGCGTTTTCGCTCGTCAGCCGTTCATTCTGAAGGGTAAGCGTCGCGGCAGTACCGAAGCTCGCGGTAAAGGTATGGCTCGCGAGAGCGAGGGTGTCTGCCGCGCGGAATACCGGCGCGAAGGCACGCCAAAAGATATTCGGCGCGGCCAACCGCACGAGAAGGACGATGAGGACGAACGCGAGGGCGCCGCCGCCCCACGAGACCGTCGCGGACGACAGGAGCGCGTTACGCTTCGCTGAGAATGTCTTCTTCATCGATGAAAAAATCCGCATAGGGCATCGGATTTTCGGTCACGATGCCTGCGCCGCGCACGACCGTGGTCAAAGGATCGGGGGTGACTTTTACCGGCACGCCGAGCATCTTTGCGAGTATCTGCGGCAAACCGCGCAGGAGCGCGCCGCCGCCAAAGACAGTGACGCCGTGTTGGAGGACATCGGAAAGGAGCTCGGGCGGCGTCGCTTCGATCACTTCTTTTATCGTGTCCATGAGCGCATCGAGGGAAGGCGCAATGGCCTCGCGGATATGTACGTCGGTGAGTGTCACCTCGCGCGGAAGTCCCGTCGCGTAGTCGCGTCCGCGCACGCTCTTGGTAAGGGTTTCCGTAAGCGGCGTGACCGCGCCGATGGCTATTTTTATATCCTCGGCGGTTCGTTCGCCGATGCCGAGCTTGAACTCGCTGCGCACGAAATCGATGATGTTCTCATTCAGCTTGTCGCCCGCAACCTGTGAACTCTTGCTCGCGACCGTGCCGCCGAGCGCGATAACAGCGATGTCGGTGGTGCCGCCGCCGATATCAAGCACCATCGTGCCGGTCGCCTCGGCGACCGGCAGCTTTGCGCCGATGGCGCCTGCAACCGTTTCTTCAATGATAATCGCCTCGCGCGCGCCGGCATTCCTTGCCGCATCGCGTACGGCGCGGCTTTGCACGTTGGTCACTCCCGTCGGCACGCCGATAACGACCCGCGGACCAAACAGCCGCGCATGGCCGCCGTGCGCTTTATTGATGAAATACGTGAGCAGCTCCTCGGTGACCTCAAAGTCGGAGATGACCCCGTGCAGCAACGGACGCACGGTGCGGATGTGGGAGGGCGTTTTGCCGAGCATTGTTTTCGCCTCCTTCCCCACCGCGACGACCTGGTTAGTCTTGTCGTTGACCGCGACCACCGACGGCTCGTTTATGACCACGCCGCGTCCGCGTACGTATACCAGCGTATTCGCCGTCCCGAGATCAATCGCGATGTCACTGCTGAAGAGCGAATTTTTTGAAAATCGTGCCATATTATTTTTTTATATGCGAAGCAAGGAGCTCGGCGCGCGGCATCTTCGTCGCTACACCGGTCGCGCGAGACACCACTTCAAAGACTCCGGTTGCCGCCGCGTCTTTCCCCACGACGATGCGCTGCGGGATGCCGAGCAGGTCGCTTTCCGCGAATTTTTCTCCGGCGCGCAGGTCGCGATCGTCGTAGAGAACCTCGACCCCGGCCTTCGTCAGATCCTCATAGAGGGTGTCCGCGGTCTTCGATACCTCATCCCCCGGCTGGCCGAGAGAGACCAGATGCACAGAAAACGGCGCCACGTTCTCCGGCCACACGATACCCTTCTCATCCGCAAAAACCTCCACGAGGGTGCCCATAAGCCGCGTGGTGCCAAGCCCGTAACAGCCCATGATAGGCGTCTGAGCCTTCCCCTCCTTGTCTTTGTATGTGAATCCGAACGCTTTCGGATATTTCTGCCCGAGATCGAACACGTTGCCCGCCTCGACCGCGCGCGCCGCCTGCACCCTCCCTTTTCCGCAGCGCGGGCAGACGTCGCCCGCCTTCACCTGCGCGACTTCGGCGTTCGCACAGAATTCGCACGCATCGCAGAAGACGATATCATCCTCGCCCGCGTCGGTGAGCACCATAAATTCGTATGAGATTTTCTCGCTGAAATTGCCTCCCGATGCTTCGGTCGCCTTCGCGGTCAGTCCGCAGCGCTCGTAAATCCTGAAATACGCGTCTTTTACGATCCGGTAGAAACGCTCGAAGTCCTCTTGCGTCTCATGGAAACTGTACATGTCTTTCATGCCGAACTCCCGGCCGCGCATGATGCCGGACTTCGCGCGCAACTCATCGCGATACTTCTGTCCTATCTGGTACAGCGCGACGGGCAGATCCTTATAGGAGGTGACGAATTCCTGCGCGATGGGCGTCACGATTTCTTCCTCGCTCTGGCCGAGCGCGTACTCTTTTTCGGTACGGCTCTGGATCTTGAAGAGCACGTCCACGCCATCCCACCCGCCGGTCGTCTTCCAGTTTTCCGAGGGGTGCAGTGTCGCCATGCGGATTTCCTGTCCCCCGATAGCGTCCATTTCTTCGCGCACGATGTTTTCGATGCGCGTGAGGACCCGGCGGCCGAGCGGGAGATAAGAATACACGCCCGCCATCTCCTTATGGATGTAGCCCGCGCGCACGAGAAGCTGTGCATTCTTCGCGACCTCGCCGGCGGGCGCCTCGCGGCGCGTCCTGGTAAAGAGTTTCGACTGGCGCATATAGAGAGCAGTATATGCTGCCCGTGCAGCAAGCGCAAAAGAGCCGTTTCGCTAGCCGACGATCCGGAAGATATCGTGGGCGCTCACGACGACCATAAGCAGGATGAGGAACACAAAACCGATCGCATTCACCGTGCGCGCGACGCTCGGTTTGATGGGCCGGCGGATGACGCTTTCGATGAGAACGAAAAGCAGCCGCCCGCCATCAAGGGCGGGGATGGGGATGAGATTTATGAGCGCGAGATTGATCGAGATGATCGCCATGAGCGAAAGGAGATCGCCGAGCCCCTGCGCCGATGCGGAGCCGACCGCGCCAGCGATGCCGATAGGACCCGCCACTTGCGAGAGATTCGCCCGGAACGTAAAGATTCCGTAGAAAAAATGCCACAGTCCCTGCGCAGTGAGGACGGTCGCGCCCCAGGTAAGCGAAGCGCCTTGCGTGATCGCCTTGCCAAAAGAAAGCGGTACCGTACCGATGGTGGCGACTTCGACGCCGAGCGCGTAGCGCGCGGGATCGCTCGGGACGATACCGTGTAAGGGCGACGCGGCAACGGAGAAATCCTTGCCGGCGCGGCTTACCGATAGCGTGACTTTCTCCCCGCCGCTTGCGGCGATAAACGCCGAAAAGCTCGCGGGGTCCGCGGCGTGCCATTCTCCCTCGGCATCTTTCGCGCTTAAGATGGAATCGCCGGGAAGAAGTCCCGCGCTCGCGGCGGGCGTGCCGGAAAGTACATCCGCCACCGCGAGCGAGACGTCCCGCGCGCCCGCGACTTCGCTTGCGGAGAGCGCGCGGGGGGTCCCGGACACAAGCGCGCCGGTGATAAGCACATATGCGAAAAGGAGGTTCATCGCGATGCCGGCGACCAGTACCAATGCCTGCAGTACGCGCGGGCGCGCGGAGAATGCGCGTGCGCCGCTCTCGCCGCCGTCTTCGCCGTAAATCTTTACAAAACCGCCGAACGGAAGCCAGTTGAGCGTGTACGCGGTCTCGCCTATCCTCCCGATGACCGCGGCGCGGGGGGGGTAACCGAGTCCGAATTCATCGACGCGCATCCCCGAAAGTTTCGCGACGATGAAGTGTCCGAATTCGTGCACCACGATGAGTGCGACGATGACGGCGATGAAAATAAGTACCTCCATCGAGCTAGCGGGCGATTTCGGCCTCTTTTTTCTTGAGGGCCTCGCCGAGCGTATCGGTGCCCGCGTCGATGAGTTTTTGAACCTCGTTCCGCAGCCGCGTGATCTCGTCCTTGCCGGTCCCTCCGTCTTTTAAGAGCGCGTCGAGCGCCCGGAGCGCATCGGTGCGATGCGAGCGTAACGTCACTTTCGCTTGTTCGGTTTTATCGCCCGCGATCTTCAAAAGCTGTACGCGCCGTTCGCTCGTGAGTTCGGGGAACGATATCCGCAGGCCCTGATCATCGGTCGCGACGCCGACGCCGAGATCCGCTTCCGTAATGCCTTTCTCAATCGCTTTCAAAAGCGCGCTGTCCCAGGAGATGACGCGGAGCGTGCGCGCATCCTCGATCGAAACGGAAGCGAGTTGCGCAAGCGGCGTGCGCGCACCGTATGCCTCGACTTTCACGCCATCAAGCAGGGCCGGCGTCGCGCGGCCGGTGCGAACTCCGGAGAGCTCGCGCACCAGCCACTCTTCGGTCTCTTTGATGTCATTCTTCAGCGCGGAGAAATCGTATGCCATAGGCGCATCATAGCAAATTCTTCGGCATGACGAGCGAAAGATGTTCCAGGATCATGCGCACGGGGGCGCTCCGGTCGTAGAGGTATCCGCGTACCGTCGCGATATCCGAGAGAAACGCGGTAACGGACGCGCCGCCGGACTCCTTCAGCGCGGCATAAGCGGCAGCCTCCATGCCGTTTACGATGCGCAGGGCTTCGTCGCGATTCGCGCGCCGCGTCTCTTCGTCCTTTCCGCTTGCAAGTCTTTTGATGAGCGCGCTGCGCGCCTCTTTCCCGGCTTTCATGAACGCCGCGGCTTCCGCCTGGCGGGTCGCCGGAGATGCCGCGGGGGCGCCAAGGACATGCACGCGGGAACGCAGTGTTGGCAGAAGCCCGCCCGCGTTCGGCAGAATGAGGAAAAGGTAGGTGCCTTCCGGCGGTTCTTCAAAAAGCTTCAGGAGCGCGTTCTGTGCCTCGTGGTAGGCGCGGCTTGCGCTCACGATGAGCACCTTGGACTCGCCCGCAAACGGCGCGGACGCGGCAAGCTCCGTGACGCGCCGCGCATCTTCAACCGAAAGGAGGCCGTGGCGCAGGGCGACGATGTCCGGGTTCCCCCGCGTCTGCATCCCGAGCTCTCGCGCCGCCCATTCCTGTGCGATAGCTATCCCCTCCTCCGCTCCCGCTTCGACAACGAATGCATGGTGCCGCATGGGGTTAGTGTACCGCGCCGCGCCTATTTTTTTGCCAAAATGCTTTTCTGATACGTATCCAGATGCTTGAGCGCGATACCGGTGCCGCGAGCGACGCAGTAGTAGGGATCCTGCGCGAGTTTGGCGACGACACCCGTGCGGCGGTACACGAGTTCCGGCATCTGGCGTAGCTGCGAGGAGCCGCCGGTAAGGATGATGCCGTTATCGATGATATCGGCGGCGAGTTCCGGCGGCGTATCCTGGAGCACCTTGCGTATCGCCTGCGTCATTTCGCGCAGTTCCCGCGCCATCGCCTGCACGAGATCGTTGGTTGAGACATCGACAGTGCGCGGCAAGCCGGAAATGAGATCGCGCCCCTTGACCGCAAGCGTGAGTTCTTCGTTTAGCGGCACCGCCGCACCGACTTTTATCTTCATCTCTTCCGCGGTTTTGTCGCCGATGGCGAGATTGTATTGCTTTTTGACGTGATCGGTGATCGCGCGGTCGAGGCGATCGCCGGCGCACTTTACGGAAGTCGAAGCGACGATGCCGCCGAGCGAGATCACCGCGACGTCGATCGTGCCGCCGCCGATGTCCACGACCATTCGCCCCATAGGTTCATGGATGGGGATGCCCGCGCCGATAGCCGCGAGTATCGGCTCTTTCACCACGAACGCGTTCTTTGCGCCCGCTTTCATCGCCGCTTCGATGACGGCGCGCTTCTCGGTCGAAGACACGCCCGCCGGGACCGAAACGAGCACGGTCGGTTTGAACGGATTTTTTCCGAGCGCTTTGCGCATGAAGTAGCGCAACATCGCCTCGGTCACGCGGTAATCGGCGATGACGCCGTCTTTCATGGGACGATACGCGATGATGTCGTCGGGCGTGCGGCCCACCATCCGTTTCGCTTCCGCACCGATGGCAAGGATCTTGTTGCCGCCGTGCTTGCCGTGCGCCTTGCTCACCGCGACAACCGAGGGCTCGTTTATCACGACGCCCTTGCCCGGCACGAATACGAGGACATTGGTCGTCCCGAGATCGATACCGAGCTTCGGAGAAAAGAAAGGCATTGTGCGTATAGTATCGCGCCCTCCGCACTCGCGCAAAGCCCCGGTGCAAGGTGGTACTATGTCCCGCATGCAGGAAGGGATGAACTTCATCATCGAGGGCGGACAAAAGCTGCACGGCCGCGTGGAGACGAGCCGCTCGAAAAACGGCGCGGTCGCGCTTCTAGCCGCTTCTCTGCTCAACCGCGGACAGACGATCCTCGACCATGTGCCGAAAATCGAAGAGGTCAACCGTCTCATCGAAGTCCTCCGTTCCATCGGCGTCACGGTGACATGGCAGGGAACGAGCGTCTCTCTGGAGCCGCCGCAGAAATTCTCACTCGAGACGATCGACCGCGCCGCCGCGATGAAGACGCGCAGCATCCTGATGTTCATCGGTCCCCTACTCCACGCTCTGAAAGAGTTTGAATTGCCGCAATCGGGCGGCTGCACGCTCGGGCTGCGTTCCGTGCGCCCGCACCTCATGGCGCTTGAGAAATTCGGCGTCGCGATAGAAGCGCGTTCGGATAATTATCATGTCACGTACGAGGGACTCCGCCCGGCAGAGGTTATTCTGTACGAATCGAGCGACACGGCGACTATCAATGCGATTTTTGCCGCCGCACGCATTGAGGGCGCGAGCGTCATTAAGTATGCCTCGGCAAATTACCAGGTGCAGGAAGTGTGCGGCTTTTTGCGCGCGCTCGGCGTCAAAGTCGAGGGCGTCGGTTCGACGACGCTCCGCATCGAGGGCGTCGCCACTATCGACCGCGATGTCTCCTACAGCGTTGCCGAGGATCCGACCGATGCGATGTTCTTTCTCGCGGCGGCGGCGGTGACCGGTTCCGCCATCACCATCGCCGCCGCGCCGATCGAGTTTCTCGAAGTCGAATTGCTCGTACTTGAGAAAATGGGTCTTGCGTTCTCGCTGTCCAATCGGCGCGTTTCTGAAAACGGGATCACGAAGCTTGTCGACATAACTGTTGAACCATCCGTGCTCATCGCGTTCCCCGAAAAGATCCATGCGCGGCCGTACCCGGGCCTCAATATCGACAATCTTCCCTTCTTTGCGGTCATCGCCACGCAAGCCAAAGGCATGACGCTCATCCACGACTGGGTGTACGAAAAACGTGCGATTTATTACACCGAGCTTGACCGGCTTGGCGCGACGACCATCCTCCACGACCCGCACCGCATCTCGATTGAGGGCCCGTCCCGTCTCAAGGCCGCCGAAGTCATCTGCCCGCCGGCGCTGCGGCCCGCGACCATTATCCTCGTCGCGATGCTCGCCGCAAAAGGCCGCTCGACGCTCCGGAACGTATACAGCATCAACCGGGGCTATGAGGACATCGTCCTGCGCCTCCAACGCCTCGGCGCGTCCATCGAAGCGCACACGGACTGACCGTCGCGGCGGCGGCGCGCCTGGTTTAGAATGAACGGGATGAAACCCATCCGCGATATTCTTCCCGATATCGAGAAAAGAGCGGCGGCGGCGCCGAAGGGACGGAAACGCGAGACGGAGCGCGGAGAACTGATGCGTTTTTTCCTCCGTCATCTGAACTATTCCCGCAAACAGGACGGCCTCGTTCCGCTTACGATGGCGCGCCTCGGCGCAGAAATCGAGGGCATCCCGACCGCGGATCTCTATTACCTCAAGAGCGTGTGCAGCCAGGCAAAAAATTTCAGCAAAAAGTTCTGGTGGGAGCTTGACCCGAAAAAACACTAGAATCCCCTCAATCTCCCAAATCTCCCAAGATAGCATCTTCAAGATGACATCTTAGGAGATTTGACCGGCCCCGCGAGGGGTGTGCGGTTGAAAGAGGCTTACGGAGCCCGACGGGGCGAGTACGAGCCGCTTTTAGAGCAGAAAAAGACGGCGTACTCCTTTCCGTCGCACACCCCTCGCGGGGGGATCCTAATCGCGCGAAACCCTTCCCGGAGTGTATGATAGGCGCATCATGAATGATTCGGAAGGAAGTCGCGTCTCAGCGGACACGGGAGAATCGCGAAGCATGGTCCCGCGCGACCGTACGGAAGAAATCGTGCAGGACGGAGCGCCGGTGCTGCGCGAAACGGCTGCGCCGGTGCCGGAGGAGCTCTTCGGCAGCGCGGAGCTCATGCGCCTTATCGCCTCTATGGAAGAATCTCTCGACCACGAACCCGAGGGCGTTGCGCTCGCCGCCCCGCAAATTGGAGTTTCCTATCGTCTTTTCATCGTACGCAACGATCGCTCGCTTCCCTCCCCCGTCCAAACGAGCGAGTCCTCTCCCCGCCTCACTGCGGAGGTAGCGGTGTACATCAATCCGAAAATAATAAAGACTTCGCGCAAGCGCGCGCAAGCCGAGGAAGGATGCCTCTCGGTCCGCGGAGTGTACGGCACGACGCGCCGGCATGAACGCGTCACCGTGCGCGCGCGGCGCCCGGACGGATCTTCGTTTGAGCGCGGCGCGGGCGGCCTCATGGCACAGATATTCGAGCACGAAATGGATCATTTGAACGGTATCCTCTTCATCGATCACGCCGAAAACCTCGTCCACATCCCCCATGAACCCGACGCATAATTTTATCTATTTCGGCACGCCGGAAGTCGCGCGCGACACGCTCGCGATTCTCATCGAGCGCGGCTTCGTTCCCCGTGCCGTGGTGACTTCTCCGGACGCACTGCAAGGGCGCGGCCTCGCGCTCACGCCCTCGCCGGTAAAGACGGCGGCGCGGGAGCGGAACATCCCCGTGATGACGCCGGAGAAGCTCGATGACGCGGCGGTCGCGGCAATCCGCGCGCTCGAGTGCGACTACGCGGTCGTCGTCGCGTACGGCAAGATATTCCCCGAAGCGCTCATAGCCGCTTTCCCCAAGGGCGTGCTGAACATCCATTACTCGCTTTTGCCGAAGTACCGCGGCGCGGCGCCGCTTGAAGCGGCGCTTCTTGCGGGCGACGCGATGACCGGCGTCACCATCCAAAAGATGGCGCAAGAGCTCGATGCCGGCGCCATCCTCACGCAAAAAGAGACGGCTATAGCGCCTGAGGAGACGGCGCGCGAGCTTCGCCCGCGGCTTATCACCCTGGGCGCGCAGATGCTCGCCGATACCCTTCCCGCATTCCTGCAGGGCGAGATCACACTCACTCCGCAGGAGGCGGCGCGCGCTACGCGCGCGCCGAAACGGAAGAAAGAGGACGGATTGCTTTCGCTCGATGCATCGGCAGAGGAGAACTGGAACAAGTATCGCGCCTATGCCGACACCATCGGCACATATTTCTTTGCGGATGGGAAACGCATAAAGATAACGAAAGCGTCTTTCAGGGACGGACGGTTCCTCATCGAACGCGTCATTCCCGAGGGCAGACGCGAGATGCCTTACCTGAAGGGCGCTTAGCGTTCAAAACGCAGCATCTTTTTTATCCTCGCGCTCCCCGCGCGCACCAGGCGGCGCGCGCGGCCGCGCGACCGGCGTATTTCCGCTTCAAGTTCGCTCCGCACCCTGTCGGCCGCGCTTTCGGGCGTCGGCTTCACCGCTTCGGCGTGAAAGACTTTTCCGGCGGCGCTCAGCCGCGCGACAAGACGCGTCGGTTCGGCCGAACGCCCTTCCGGCGGCGCATGTTCTATTTCTATCTCGAGCAATGCTCTGTCAGCCTCTTCTCCAAGAAGCCGGAGCGGAGCTTCGAGCTTTTCTTTCAGGAGCGCTTCTGTCTCGGAGGTGAGTTCATACTTGGCCGATTTGATGATGGTGTTCATGGCAGGTTCTGTTACGACTCAATGGTATCACGCATTAGTACGCCGCCCGGGGTAAGAATCTTGCCTCACTCGGAGCTTTTGCTATGCTACGTGCACAACTTTTACCAATTGCGACCGATGTAACCTTATCTGACTTATGGCTCATGAACTGCGCAAAGAAGGCGTGCGAGTGCCGGAAGTGACTTTCAAGACCCGCGTGCGCGACGAGTCTGTCGGCGGCGACAATCCCTATCGCTGGCAGGACGTTTCCTCGAGTGAAATCTTTAACGGTAAAAAGATCGTCGTCTTCGGGCTCCCGGGCGCTTTTACGCCGACCTGCTCGTCGACGCATCTTCCCGGCTTCGAAGCGAAATATGACGAATTCAAAATGCTCGGCATCGACGAGGTCTATTGCCTCTCGGTAAATGACGCATTCGTCATGAAGCAGTGGGCTGACAAGCTCGGCGTGAAGAAAGTGAAGATGCTCCCTGACGGCAACGGCGAGTTTGCGCGCGGCATGGGTATGCTCGTGAAAAAAGAAAATCTCGGTTTCGGCGAGCGCTCCTGGCGCTACAGCATGTTCGTAGAGGACGGCATCATCAAGAAGCTTTTCAGCGAGCCGGGATTCTCCGATGATTGTCCTGATGATCCTTTCGAGGTGTCGGACGCGGATACGCTACTCGCGTACCTCAAGGGCAGCGCGCAGCAGCGGAAAGAAAGCATGAGAAAACCGCCGTAGCAAAGCTGCGGCGGTTTCTTTCATTAGCCGATGCTGAGCATCTTCGAACGCGAGCGGTGACCGGCGAGAACTCGTACTTTCCCGAACGGTACGTCAAATCGCGCGGCGACGATCGCGCGCACCCGCGCGTTCGCCTGATTCCCTTGCGCCGCCTCCCGCACTGAGATCACGAGCGTCTCTCCTTTTTCTTCGACGCGTTCGCGTTTGGCGCCCGGCGTGACGAATACCTTGAGGTACATCAGGATTTCGCGTACTGCGCGCGTAGATAGGCGTCGATATCCATCGATTCATACATCTCCACGCCGCGCGCGGTATCGACGAGATACGGCACCTGCTGCTTGCCGCCTCGTTCGAGGAGTTCGGCGGCGATTGCCGGATCGGCAATATCTTTTTTCTCAAGGGTGAGACCGAGTTCTCCGGCCGTGTCGAGCACTCTGTGGCAGAACGGGCATGTCGGCCGGGAGTAGAGGATCAGCATGATTATTTTCGGGAGTAACGGCCGGTGAGTGTCGCTTGCTCAATCACAAGCGGCGTGATCGCCGCGACGAGCTCCGCTTTTGCTGGCGGTGTGGCAAAGCTAACCGTCCCCGAAAGTGCATAGAGCGTAAAAATGTAGCGATGCTCGGACGGTTCGTGTTCGGGCGGCGGACAAGGGCCTATGTACGCGGCGGTCCCGATACCGTTTTTGCCGGTGTCGCCCAAAGCGCCGCCTTCCGGAATTTCAATCGTGGCAGCGGGAATGTTATAGAGCACCCAATGATTGAGCTCTTCGATGCCGCGTGCTTTTTTCGCTACTGTCGGGATGTCGGGGTCGTCCATGATGAGCGCAAGCGATTTCGTCCCCGCCGGTACGCCAGAAATGGAGAGCGGCGGCGCGAGCAAACGCTCGCCATCGCAGGTATATTTTGCAGGAATCTTCTCATTATCCGCAAATGCAGTGCTCGTAAGTGTTAGGGCCATTCGGAGAGTATACCTCATGCCACTTTGCGGCACAGGATGTTTACGCTAGAATGCGGAGGTTCGTTAGAGACACATTCCGGGATAGCTCAATGGTAGAGCAGCGCCCTGTTAAGGCGTTGGTTGCAGGTTCGAGTCCTGCTCCCGGAGCAGAACGCTAAAACCGCCACGAGGCGGTTTTATGTTACTGCGACGGGAAGGAAGCGTGGGGCGCTTCCGTTTCTTCTGACACTGAACCAGTACGACCCGTTGACATTGCGCCGATACAATAGTAAAGATATCCTCAGTTTCAACAGCACATTGTGAGGGTAGGAATATGGAACTGCGACAGATCATCGTGGGCGCTCCGCTCACGCGAACTATCTATGGAGAACGGTACCTGAACGATACTAAAGGAAACTTCAGCGACTATTCTGAGGTGGATCCGAGGTACGATCCGCAAGGGAGTACCGCTACGATATCTTTCCCATTCGCGTTGGTGTCCAAGCACAACTGCGCGGTATTTGAATCTCAAGCTCCACAGTTTCTCCTGAACTGGGTCGAGGTTGCCGGGTCGTATAAGTTTTTCTGGCATCCGGACGTACAGCGTCCTGGTTTGAAGATTGCTGGCGCGGTCAAGGCGCAACCGACGAGTTCAACGCGTACTGTGCTCACAGAACAAAGACCGCGCATATACATCAAAACGGATCTGGACAAGAAGCACTTTCGCTTCGTTCGCCGCCTGCGTCGGAGTTCGGTCGAGCACAGTATCGGCATCTGTGCGGACTTGCGTGATTTTGCAGTGTCATTGCCGGCAGGAGTTCGATTCGGATTTTTACCGGAATCGCTCGGCA
Organism: bacterium; assembly: GCA_021836725.1. Taxonomy (GTDB): domain Bacteria; phylum Patescibacteriota; class Minisyncoccia; order Phycocordibacterales; family Phycocordibacteraceae; genus C7867-001. Next base: position 54,806 of record JAKBHL010000006.1, on the reverse strand, counting down.
TAGTATTGAGTCAGGGGACGTATGAAGGATCTGGCGTATTGTTCCGCGAGACAATTGCGTTTCCTCAGATTCAGGAACAACGGATACTCATGCCGTACCATTCGTTGTACGCACCAGATCCGTTTGCGCCCGCGGACGAACCGTTACTAGTGCAGATGACTAAGCTGCATGCCCCTCGTCGTCCGCGTGATTACTTCGTCAAAGACATCGTTGGACCGATCCTTGAATCATGGGTGCTGCTCATGTCGCGTCGGGGCATTCTTCCCGAGCTGCATGGTCAGAACACACTCGCAGAGATAGGACCGGACCTCACCATCCGTCGAGCGATCTATCGAGACTTCCAAGGGACGTACAGTGATAGCGCAATTCGGCGATCACTTGGTCTGCCGGAGTTTGATAAACATATCGCAGGCGAGGAAGAGGGTACGACAATCGCGTCTCAGTACAGTCACGTATTTGACGGAATGATCGGCCGATACCTTCTTTCACGAATGGTCAGAGCATTCTGCCGATACTTCGGTGACACGTATGGCGACGTGGCGGCTGCAGTCCGTGAGTATCACCGTGGTATCCGTGGGTGGGATACCGCATGGTTCCCGCAAACGATTTATCGTTTTGCGGTATCCGCGCAAGAACAGCTGGGTAATGATGTGTCTTTGGTTGATAGCGGTGAAGTGCCTCAGTTCCGTTAAGCAGGATGATTCCCGGCCGAGCAATCGGCCGGGTTTTTGTGATACAGTATGCGCGATGCGCAGGCATACGCTGCAGTCCTCCTTCAAGCAATTACTCATTGAGTTGTTCATCTACCCGGCAACAGGGGGAAAGCAGGGCACCATACTTTTCCTGAAAGGACTCTATAGTGTGCACAATCCTCAAGACAACGCTTCTCTTGAGGCGGGTTTGGCCGAGCACATGAATGATACTTATACGATTGTCTGCATAAATACCGCACGCTTACCTGATGCGGACGGAGCAGATGCATTTATTGGCAAGACGTTTGCCGAAGAATGTGAGGATGTGCACGCGGCGTATACAGAGCTTATTGCGCTTGGCGTATGTACGGAAGATGATCGGCTGATTATCGTCGGCAATTCATTCGGCGGTACAACTGTGCTTGGCGTCCCCGAGCTCATACGTCGTGCAGAGACGATACTCATGATCGGCAGCGGTTGCGGTAAGAGCCCCGCGACTGAGAAGCCGCTCCTGCAAACTCTTCCAGAAGAAGCAGTGCTTCTCAAAAACCTCGCGGGATTCACGGGCGCGTTTATATTCGTCCGTGGCGGTAAAGACGCGGTAGTCCCGCGATCCTCACAAGATAAGATTATCGCAGCGGCGCAGCAGGCACGAGTGCTCATTACTTGCACATTCGCAGGGGCGAGCCACAACCTGGCTTTTATCGATGGAGGAGGCGGACCATTCGATCGCGCTGCTCCCCTTGCCAGGTTCCTTGCGTTGACGGGAAAATAGCGAGCAAATCTGATTGACTATCTCTTCGGCAGTGATACCCTCCGCTATGGGTTCATCACTGTGGAGGTGATATCTTATGGACATTGTGCAGCTGGGTGGCGCATACCGCCCAAGACCGGTAGAGGTCTATTGGTATGCTCCAGAGCGGTATACGCCGGCCGTAACGATTATTTGTAACGAATTATTCGGAGTGTTTGACCCGGCGTATGCGTGCGGCGTTCGCACGCTCGGTGGTTTGCTCATTGAAAGAAGTGTCAGTCATGTCGTGTTCTACAATTCGTCTCGCGCATTCTCGTTCCCACCGAGAAGCAGTTTTGAGACTCGAGCCGCGGCGTTTGCGGGTAAGACCTTCGACGAAGAGTTGAATGACCTATGTGCTGTCATCCGATACGTAAAAGATCGCGCTCAAGGGAGTTTCAATATCAACCCGCTGGAATTAGCCTTGTACGTACACGGAATGTCGATTGGCGGTACGGTAGCGCTGATGGCTTCGGCGAAGTTCCCGGAGATACAGAGGTTGTCGCTCTGTGCGCCGCCTTCGAACCGGGGTCGCTCGAAACAGTCTGTTATCTCGACGATGTCGGATTCGGAGGCGATATTTGCCGCAGCGAGTCGTTTCGTCGGCGAGTTGTTTTTGCTGTATGGCGACGAGGACACAGTCGTGCCAAGAGAATCTTCTTTTGCGATTTGCACACATGCCAGAAAGGCTCAGGTGTCCACGCGCGTCATACCAGGGGCAGATCACGATTTCAGGAGACTCTACGGCATAAAGACGCCAAAAGCTCATGAAGTGTTTGCTGACGCCATTTATGACTTCTTCAGCGGAAATCACTAGGAGGTTGCGAGCCGTTCGCTCTGTCGGACGGCTCTATCTTTTGTCTTGGAATATATTCACTACCGTCTGTCCCTTCGTCTCCGTCGAACTCGCGGGAAGATTCGCCCGCCGCTCGAACAGACACCGCGTTTGCTTGAGCGGTTCCTGTTTTCACCTGCCCCGCACCACCCGTCTTCGCTGTGTGAGATCTGCAAGCATATTTACATCCAACAGGATTGGTATATTTGCGATATAGAGAGGGAGCAGTAACAAAAACACCCTTTCGGGTGTTTTTGTTACTGCGACGGGAAGGAAGCGTGGGGCGCTTCCGTGCAGGACTCGAAGACCTTGCGAGCATACTGAGGAGTCTGCGACGAATGTATCCGCAAGGTGTACTGAAGCTGTAAGCTTCGAGAAATGTACCCATGGTCCTGCTCCCGGAGCTAGAGCCTCTTAATAATCTCAACAAATTTTGAAAAGAAATTTCTCGAATCGTTTCCAATCAACTTTCCCGATCTTGTCCATAAAGTATGGACTATGCGAAAGCAGAGATCTTTACATTTATAGATTGTTGAGAAATGGCCGGGGGATTCCACTTTTGCTGCTCTTTAACCCAACCAAGCTCAGACAATACATCATCAATAGTGCTATTTTCTACGAGATCTGCGAAAAAAATATTTACCATCTCACTAAATCGAGCCTTTGCTTCAGTCTCGTCTTTCCCTACGGTAGAAATATCAAGGGCAGGAGTATACGCAACGACTTTGTCATTGTCTCCAATAAAGACCACGGGCAAATTTACGTCAACTTGGTGCATAGATCAGCAGTATAACATTAAATCTTGATATTGTTTTATACATCACGAGTTAGAACATCCTCTATCCGGCGGAGCCCAGTAGGACAATTAACCATTTCTAAAAGTGAGAGCCCTTGCGCGGTGTTGACCAGCGCAAAGCCGATGGATTTTGCTACCACGGCAACCGTTCTTTTTTAAAGTAGAAGCCGCCCGTTTGCGGGCGTGAGATGATCGTCTCGTACAGGCCTTCCGCCGCCTCTTCGGGCGCGAGGTCCGCCTCTTCGCCGCCCATATCCGTCCTGACCCACCCCGGGTGAACCGAGAAGACGGTGATGCCGGTGTCACCGAGGCGCAGTGCCAAGGTGCGCATGTACATGTTGAGTGCGGCCTTCGAGATCTTGTACGCCGGGTAGTGGCGCGGGTAGTGGGAGGAGGGGTGGTCGACGAGCGCGAGCGAGCCCGCGGTCGAAGAGATCATAACGATGCTTCCCTGCGCGCTCACGAACGGCAGGATCGCCTCGGTGAATGCGGCGGTTCCGATGAGGTTCACCTCGAGCGTCGCGCGCAACCTTTCCGGAACGAGCATCGTCTCATCTTCGTCGAGGAGCACACCCGCGTTGTTGATGAGGATGTCGACAGGCATGCGCGTCTGCTCGATCTCGGACGCGCATGCCGCGATGCTCTCTGGCGAACGCAGATCAAGAGGAAATACCTTCAGGTCCTCATGCGCGTAATCCAAAGCCTCCATCGAAGTGGCGAAGACGCGGTACCCTTCGCGCAGAAACTTCTGCGCGAGCGCTTTCCCAATACCTTTTGTCGCACCGGTGATAAGGACGGTTTGCATCCTCGGCAGTATATCGCAATGCGCCTATGATTTTCTCCTCTGCTACGGCAGTAGCTTCTTTCCCTAGTGCTTGGCCGGTGCGTACTCTTTTGCGAGCCAGTTACTAAATTGGAGCGCCTTTGAAACGGTGCTCGTGCCTACCAATTGTTGAGTCGACGTCGAAATGCTGCTTGGGCTCGAGGACGAACTGGAGCCGGAACCGGGGCCGAAGAAGATGAACGCGAGAACGATAAGCGCCACAATGATGAGCACAGTGAGACCTGTGGAACCACGATATTTCGCTCGATTCATGCATCAAAGTATAACGCCGGGACAGCACGCTTGGTAGGTGCTTAAAAGCAAAACACCCGCCATTCGACGGGTGTTTTGCGAATAGGAAACGTGGTCAATTCTGCGGATTGCCGCAAAGCCCGCTCAAGTCATTGGGATTTTGGGCCGGTTCCGAAACGGGTATCTCAACTACGGCGTCAAAATAAGTCCTCGGACCCTCTTGTTGTGACGCCGCTTTCGTTACATCGGTATGTATCTAAAGAATAAATCAGGATCTATTAACTCTACTTCTAAAATTTCATAGCCAAAATGGGTTTAATTAAGCAGGAAATTCTGCGATAAACGTCGAGCCCTTGCCCTGCCCTTCGGACTCGGCGCGGATCGTGCCGCCGTGCGCGAAGGCTATTTATTGCCGCTCAAGCCGAAGCGAACATCCCACATCTCGGAGAGATTATATTTCTTTATCCAAGCGAGATAAAGATCGTCCGCACCCGTGTCAATGTAATCTTTCTGTGTAAAGCCGAGTTGTTTCGCGACGTCATGAATCTTGCGGGTTTCGCCCTCAATCTCAACCCACGCTCCATAAGGATAGATATCAAGCGTAATCTCGGTACCGTGAGGGCTGATGAAGACGGTTCTTATTTTTTCATATGAATTCTCCTCGACGAAGTCGCCTTGTGAAGCGATGAATTTCAGAGCATCTTCGCAAGAGTTTCCTTTATAGAGGGTCTCTTCAATCTCTTTCTTAACCCCGTCTTCGACCGCTACACGATATTTGTAGGTGGCGTCGACGAGACGGAACTCGAAGTTATCCTGTATCCGCAGACGGATCTTCTTTTTCTCATCTTTCGTGCCATAGATCACATCCCGTACGTATTCGGTCCGGACATACTTCGCTACAGAACGGATTTTCGCGAGTACCGCCGGGATATCTTGCACGGCGAGCTTGACCTCTTCTTCAAGCTTCGCGCCGTCTCTTTGGATGACATAGATAACCTTTGACTTGTCTTCGAGTATGGGAATCGGTTTTAATCCTGGATCATTTAACGTGCGGAAGACTTCGACAACAAGCATGGTCGGGAAATTCGGATGTGTTTTTATAACTTCGATTTCTTTGTGATCTTCCGGGATTGTTGTCACGTGTCGATAGAATATCCTACCGTCTATTTTTTCCGGGATGAATTTATGTCGCAGATCTTTGACGAGTAATGGTTTGTTGACGCCACCCGCTATTGTAGTCCCTTTCGTTTTCGAGTACATCGGCATGGTGGTTGTATAGAGCGCTTCAATGCCTTTTTGTTTGTAGTGTCTTGCCACCAATCCGTCCATCAGTGAGATAGCATTTACTGGTGCGCCCGGCAATGTGTAGAATCGGGTGAGTTCGATGGCTTTGTTCGGATCTATCCCATTTGCAAGCAGAGCATCTCTCTTGTACTGCTTTGCAATCGCAGAAGGTTCTGTTGTCTCTATCGCCCACGGTATAGTGTCGCCGACGAAATAAAATCCGAAAGTCTCTCCCTTGGGCCGGTCCTGGTGAATATAGTGGAGTTCGTTAGAAAATAGGGAAACAATGTTTTCGTCATGCACGGTCCGGAATTCGACATTAAACGATCGCCGATCATTTTTGGCGATGAGTTGTTCATTTTCCCATCGCAGTTCGAGGCGGTCGTTTACATTAAGGTCGTGGTATTTCCCCGTAAGCCCTCTGAATAGATACTCCGTATCGTAATCGAGTTTATTCAGGCGATCCTTCACCACCTCGTATTGCTCTTGGACAACAAACTGAATGAGCTCGTCATTTATGACTTTTGGGTCGAACGTCGTTAGCCTGAATAACGCTTGATGTTCAAGATCCTGAGGGTCATAAATCCCTTCTTTAGGCAGAAAAGCAGAAACCCTTTTTCTGAGTTCTGAAATGAGTGGGTGAGAACTCCACATCCCCTCAAGTGAGTAATTAATAACGTTAACGGAGAGCCGACGCTGCTGTTCTTTGAGCGAAAGCATATATATTATTAGGACAATGTATACTATATAGTAAATGCTATGAATAGTCAAAAATCACGCGAAGATACAGAAAGCAAGTATAAAAAGGAACTGACCGAACTAGTGGAGGAAGCGCTCTTGGAAATATCAAGGCTTAAGTCTCCGGTCATTCAATTTTGCGGACCGATTTCGACAGGTGGTCTCGGAAGTGTGACAGAAAATCTAGATTGCTTGCATTCCATGATACAAGCGGCAAAAAGAAGGGGGATATCTGTGTTCAATCAAGTCTCATATGAAAAACGACTGGACGATATTTTGAGAGACCACCACGAGTATGATTACCCCCTGCTCGATTTCTTCTACAATCCGATTTTAAAATCGGGGAAAATATCAGGATTAGTTTTTCTCCCGTTGTGGGAGACAAGCATAGGGAGTCAATGGGAGCATAATGCCGGTGAATCATTGCAAATACCGATTTTTTATTTGAAGAATATGCTCATTAGTGAAGTGGAGTCGTTCTACAGAACGCTTTCATAGATCGCAGATAGGATGTTTCCTTTTGGGGTTGATTCTATACCTCCGGAAACTCTGTGGTGAAGGTGGAACCTTTCCCCTGCCCTTCGGACTCGGCGCGGATCGTGCCGCCGTGCGCTTTAATACGGGTTACTCAGTGTAGAAATGTCCGCGAAGTTCCGATTCTGCCACATATCGCGTCGCCTGCTTAAATATCCCCACGACCGCTCCCGTCTTTAGCTCTTTGTGATTCGAGATGAGCAGTACTTGTTTCTCGTCAGATTCAAGACGCGAGAGCTTTATGTGACTCCCTCGCTGGTTCTCGATTGTAAAACCAAACGTCTCAAAGATCCGAATAATATCCGGCCCTGAAAGCCTCTTTGGTTTAGGCATGCACCGATGCGGGAAGCTCGAAATTTACCAACACTGAAGGCGCCGGTGCGAAACCAAGCTCAGCGAGATTTTCACCTTCTACATAGAGCCCGACTGCTTCGCGAATATTCGAAGCAAGTTCATCAAGAGTCTCTCCTTGGGTAACAATAGGCACGCTTACACCCTCGGCGACATAGCCTCCATCGCTTTCAGAAATCTGAAATTGCATAATATTTCTCATACTGCTCATTATATCACGAATGTCATATTTCTTGAATCTATCCCGCAGGAAATTCCGCGATGAATGTAGACCCTCGCCCCGCGCCTTCGGACTCGGCGCGGATCGTGCCGCCCATCGCCTCGGTAATCTGTTTTGCGATGTAGAGACCGTAGCCGGTGGAGTGCACGTTGATCGTCTGCGAGTCCTTGCCGTGGCCGCCCTCGGTGAAAAGACGCTGTTTGTCCTCGTCGGTGATGCCGATGCCGCTGTCTTTCACGGCGAAGACGACCTTGCCGTTCTCGTGCGCGAGCGAGACCACGATAGAACCCGATGGCGTGTAGTTGATAGCGTTGTCGATGAGGTTGCGCAGGACGTGGTCGTTGATTTGCGCTCTGTCGCCAGTCATCTGATACGACGCGTCGTCTGCGACGAGAGTAAGCGCAAGACCTTTCTGGGCGGCCGCCATCTTTGCCTTCTCGACCGCTTCTGTCACGAGCGCTTTCAGATCGAATGGCTCTTTGGCGTATGCCACAGTTCCCTTCTTGATGTTCGACGCCTTGAGGATGTCCTCGACCGAACCAACGCCTTGCCGGGTCTCGGCGAATGAGCGCTCGACGAACGGCTTCAGTTCCTCAGGCAACTGGCCAAAATCACCGTCGGTAAGCGACGCGAATGCGCCCTCAGCCTTGGTCAGGAACCCCTTCACCTCGTGCCCGATGAAGTGGATGAGTGTTTCCTGCCGTTTATTGATCTCCTCCAATTCTTTCGCGAGTTTCTGTATCTTTTCCCGCTGCTCCACTTCCCGGATAACGTTCCTGATCAGGTTGATGCCGAATACGAGCACGAGCATGAAAACGCTCGCTTGGAACAGCATCGCAGGCAGTGTGCCCGAGAAAAGAATCTGCCCAAATGAAACGATGGAAAGCACGAATACGAGTATGGACGTCGTAATGACCTTGATGTTGAACAAATGGAAACGCAGGATTGCGTAAGACGTGAACAGCACGAACGGGAATATTGAGACCGCGCCATACGGAACGAATCTCGAATCCCGCAAGAATGCTGGAAAGATGAAGTTCAGAATGATGATTGGCAAGAACATCGCAATCGCCCCGAGCAGGAAGAAACCCGTTTGCGCACGCTGTGCGCCCCTGAGGCGGAACGTCTTCCGGGCGCACACTATCCACCCTGCAAGGACGAACCCTATACTCGTGACGCCGAAGAGCGCGATTGCCGGCCCGACGGCTATGTCTTTGATATACCCCGTGGCGGTAACTGTAGTGATGCGCTCAAAGACGAATGGCGTGAGGCACAGCACGGATACGACGCCCGCGTACACGACAAGCGCGAGCAGATAGCGCCGTGGAAGTACATCGTCGCGGTCCGGGAAGATGAGCAGAAGCCGAAAGATTATGAACGTTTGCCACACGGCGAGCGCAAGTTCGAAACGTAGGAGTGCAAACGCGACGGATAGATCCTCGACGCGATAACTGAGATAGTTGAGCAAGCCCCATATCGCGGTGACGAACGCGAACGCGAAAAAGATGCGATTCGTACCACTCTTCTGATCGGTGAAATAAATGACGAACCCGAGCACGAGCGTGCCCGCGATGGCGACGCCTACCGACAAGAGATCAAAATTCGCAAGAGCACCCATGGGTGCTTTAATTATAAACTATGTTCGGTTCCTTCCGAGACGTATACGCACTCGGCTCCTGAGCATAGCCAACACGGAAGATAAGTGTCGGCGTATCATGTGTGTTCTTGAACGTTGCCTCAAGAGAGCGCGCGTTTGCTTCAATGGCGGTACGTTCCGCGTCCGAGAGGAACATCGCTTCGCCGTGGCGCGACTTGTACCCCATCATAGTGGTACCAAAAAGTGGTTGGAACGCGAGTCCGAACGTCGTAGCCGTGAGCCAGACGCGCTCGAGCGCACGCCCTAGCGCAATTGCGCTAGTTCTGGAAAAATCTGACGCGTGCAATCCCCCGAGTGCCGAGCCTCCCCTGTACAGTTTGGCATTCTCATTCGCGATGAGTGCGGGGAGCCCGAGTTTGCGGAACGCGCGCATAAGCCAGGGTTTACTTGCGAGCTTGAATACGAATGCCTGCACTGGATTGAACTCCATGGTCTTTATGTAGAATCCGCTACGTCTTACGCGTTCTTCACGTTTCGTCCATACGATATGACTGAAGAATGCACTTGATAGAGCCGGATGACCGAGTAAGAGTTGCTCCATTGCGCTTATGTGCGGTGCGAGCGCTTCTTTTTTTGTGGTGTCTTCGATGAGAATGAGTGTTATATCTTTAGGCATCGCAACGTCTCTGAGCGCGACGCGTGTATCGGACGTAAGTGCGCGTGATGCATACGGGCGGCGATTCGTTGCGCGCTTCGATATCGCCGTATACAGCGGGTCATCATACGCAACGCTAGGTGCAAAGGCGATGCATGCGACCAAATCGGGCACCCCCAGATCCGGAAAGAGTGTTATCGAGGCGTTATAGCCGTAATGCGGGGCGGCAATCGCGAGGTTCTCGAGGAGCGCACCATGTGCGATATATGCGCCGCGTTCCTCAAAATCAAGGTATGGGTTGTGGATGTCAGGGATGTTGTAGAGGGATAGTGTCGAACCATCCCATCGAAAACGCCACGGCTGGACATTATCGCCGGAAGGCGCTCGACAAGCATCTCGCAGAATTTCAAGAAGAATTGTGTTATCGGGAACCATATTCGTGGGGTTAAAAAAATCTCTACAGTTCCATTATAATCGATTTAAGAAACGCCAACCTCAGTCGTGGTGAGGGACTAACTAGATGTCCCTCAACTGAAGTCTCTATCAATAGAGGTAATTACGCAAACTTGAGTTCTATTTTAACCACGGAATATTCCTCGCTTTCTCGCACTCTGATAGGTATCTGGCTCTTATTTCTTACCACAACTACTGTTCCATCTTCATAAGTGAAAAAATCTCCATGTTTATCTACTGCAGTCCATGCCAACATTTTTGTCTTAATTCTGACTACGGAGACAATTTCTCTAGCGCATTGTAATGGAGTCTTCCCATCTGTTACGATGATGTGCTCATTTAATTGGGGTTCTGTGAGCTTTCTGTCACGTTTTTGATCAACAGTGTCTCTTTTGATGAGAGAAGATTTTATCTCTGATTTCTTTATTTCCTTATTAATAAACCTTTCTTGCTCATACCGTCGTTGGATACGCGACTTCAAACTTGCTTGAAGGAAAAAAGAAAAGTCCGGATTAGGGAGAATATTCAATCCTGCGTTTCGCCCATCTACGACAACTCGCGACATACTCGATAGCAGTTCATTCACTAATGACACAAGCTGTTCGCTGTGGCTTTTGGCCAACTCAGCCGCAAGATATCCGACCTTTTCAGTTTGCAATTGCTCGCGAGGATATGTTTTTTCTTCAACAATGAACACCGTTTCGCATATCATTCGAATACGAACTTTCTCTAGGAAAAGATGTTTGCTCGTAATTTGATGTTCGCATATATACAACGCTATTGCTCTGAACAATAGTCCGCAATCTATATGCTGTACGTTAAGTTCTTTTGCAAGAATCGGCGCTATTGTGCCCTTCCCAGATGCAGACAATCCCCGCAGCGAAATGGTTAACTGCTCCGTCATGAAAGCATATGTCCGAGCTCTTGCTCTTTGGCACGCAAATGTCTAGCAGTGAAGCGTGTTGGTGGGACAACGATATTTAGGCGTGATATTTTATATTTATTTTCAGTGAGAGCTGAGATCTTGAGCGGATTGTTCGTCATAAGAAATACTTCTTTCTGGGCGCGGAAGAATTTCAAGATACCAACTACACCTCCATAGGTTCGAAAATCTATTTCGCCCCCGTCAGTAAGAACACGTGCGGCTTCTATCGTATCCATCCCCAAATCCTTTTCGAGAAGCAGTGTTGCAAGCTTGAAAGCCAACCCACCACCACGCCCATCTTGAGAAGGGATGTGCACAATGATCCCTTCTCCGTATTCGTCAATTCTTTGTAATGCTAGATGCAATTGTTCACGACATTCGCATGTGTTGTCATGAAAGAGTTGCCCCGTCTCGCATCCAGAATCTATGCGGAGCAACAGGTTTTTACGAGTAAAAACTGGATTGAATTGCCCATTCAGCGAAGCGCGTACTAAGACAGAATATTTCTCCCATTCATCATTAACATGAAAATCATATTGCCAAAAATATCCATATGGTGTATGAATTGCGCCAACGCCTTTTCGTGTGACGAGTAGATACTTCTTTACTCCGCACTCAACGACTTGTATCCTCTTCCCCTTTGGAATAAGGATTTTCCGTACAGTCCGTATTATATCTTTAGATTTTCCATTCATCGGATTGCTGTGCTTTACGTCTTACCCAACGTCCTTTGATTAGTCGAAACGCAAGCCTGCCTTCCCAATGAAGCATGGGGATTCCGAGAAGATTCTTACAGTGTGCACAAACAAGATTGGGTAGTTTTTTTACCGTCAATCTTGAATCATACTGAAGATTTGCATAGTCTGATGGAGCAAAAATTCGATTTAGATAGCAACGATATAATTTACCGTGTCCATCTTTTTGATAGAGAAGCACTTTTTGAGCACACGCAGAACACCCAATTGTCCACCATTCGGCGTAACTGTCGCGATCACGATAGAATTTATCTCTTCTGAACGGCTGATTAATACCCATATGATAGATGTTTGGTTCAAAGATAATCGTTGTCAATTTATAACAACTCTATTTTGAAGATGTCCGAAATGACACCAAAAATATCGGCCTGGATTATCTCCATCTCAGTAAGTGGCTGTCTTGTCCATATTTCATATTGTTGCTAATATCTGACAACAAATGGGCGAGGTGAGTTCCCGCCTGTTGTGCCTATATGACACCCCTCGCAAAACGACTTTCTGCACTAGGACTTCCTGAAAAGGATGCTCAGGTTTATCTTGCGCTTTTGTCTCTCGACGGAGCCACAGTTCAGCTGGTTAGCAAGGAGACAGGTATCAATCGTAGTTCAATGTATGTGGTCCTTGAACGGCTTATCAAGCAAGGGCTCGTAAGCATCGGAACCACTCATGGGGTCAGAAAATATGTGGCTGCCCCACCCGAACATCTTCTGCAACTAGCAAAAGAAAAGACTGAAAGGCACGAGCTACTTAGTAAAAATCTGCGGATCATGCTTCCGGCACTTTCCTCGAAACATCGAGGGGCACGTTACAGGCCCAAAGTTACTATACTTGAAGGACGGCAGGGGTTAATAGACGGATTTGATGACAGCCTTTCTCTAAAAGAGGGATATATGCGGGTCATTTCCTCCGGCCCTGAAATTTTTAGAACCTTGCCCGATTATCTACCTTCCTATGTCCAAAAACGGATGGAAAGAAACATCGGTATGGTTGGGATTCATCCAGCAGAGCCTCGCAGTATGAATGCATTTAAGAATATGCCCGTGTCTAAGGATTTGGATACGCATTTCTTTATCTCGGAAGACAAGTATCGATTCCCTGCTGATTTTGCTGTCTACGATGATAAGACGATTTTTATGTCGCACACGTTCCTTTTTACAGCGTTCATTAGGAGTAAGGAAATTGCGGAATTGATGAAGACAATTTTCGACCTTGCGATCGGGGAAGCGCGACGGATAGGTGATGAATTTCCATGAATACTCTACTGTCACATCTCCAAGAATTTGGACTTTCGGAAAAAGCGGCTGTACTTTATCAGGGATTACTTACTATGGGTCCGGCAAGCGCGCGTGAGGCCGCAAGAGAAGCAAAACTCAATCGGTCGTCGGCCTATATGTTACTTGCCACACTTGTAAAGCAGGGATTTGTCGAGAAAACACAGCAGAACGGGATTCTTAAATACTACGCTGTCTCCCCAGAAAAACTTGTGGAACGAGCTGATAAGTTGGCTCGGGGCTCAGCTCGACAGGAAAATGAAATGAATTTATTGCTTTCCGAACTTCTCTCGGTATCGAAGAAGCTAAAGAGCCAGCCACATGTATTGTTTTACGAAGGGGTTGGTGGAATACAAACTGTTAGTAATGACCTGCTAGCCTACCCGCAGGGGACGCAAGTGTACACATTTTTACCTGTATCAGCAGGAGTTATTTCTGGCTCATCATTTTCCTTTTGGAAGAATCAAAATTTACAACGTAAATATAAAACGGAGATCATTTCCCCCTACGAAAAAACTGTCGAGCGCTCATCATTAAATGAGAGTGGCGCCTCAAGAGTACGATGTGTGCCAGCCGATATATATCCATTTTCTTCTGAACTGCGTATATATGCGGACAAAATCGTATTTATTTCAACAAGCGAGGAATTCGGCGTGATTATTCAAAGCCAGGATATTGCAGATGTTATGAAGAGCCTCTTCAATCTTGCGTGGGAAGAAGCCGGACGGCTTAATACCAACAAGATAAAAAATAGAGAGGAGAAATGAACTAATTCAGCTTTATGACTGACGCATTACCCACTTCTGTTTGATGCCGGGGCGGAAGAAACGCTCGTGTTCGTACGGCCAGAAGAAGATATGCGGTAATGCTCGACGTCGTTTTTCGCGATAGGTCTCCTGATACTCGGAGCTCTCTTTGAGTAGTTGTTCCACAACCAAACGCACTACTTTTGCCTCAAAAGGCTTATCTCGTTTTACCCCGCTCTTGAGTTCAAGATTAATTTCAAATCGTTGGTTCTGATTCCGGTCATAACCAACTCGCATCGAGAATTTTCCGGTGATTTTCGAGCGCAGTGATGGGTGCTCCAGTGCACGACGGATTGTAGCGGGATAAATTTGGAAAGCATAAAAACTGACCGAGAAATCATTCCGTTCATACACATATACAAAGGGCAGATTCCACTGCGTACGTGCAAGATTGCGACCGGCAAGTTCTTTGTTGAGATCAATATTGTGGCGGCTAAATAGTTCTATAACCTTTCCATACGTATAAACGCCGCCGGTATCCTTGAGGTTATAGCGCACCAACGGCAGGCCAGCCGGTGCTGAGCAAATGAGCGTTCGATCAACTTCTTCAAAGAAGAAAAGGTTCGGGAAGAACTGCGTGAACGTTGGCAAGCGCACGGAGTCATCGAAAATATCTTTGTAGAGATTGCTATCTTCGACCGCATGCCGGCGAGCGAGAATCGCCAGGGGTGTTTCGTACGACATCGTTCCCAGGTCAACAGTTCCGTAGTGATTCAGGGTTGCCGCTATATCATCCTTCTTCCCTGCCACCTCAAGCACATAATCTCTGAATCCTTCCGAGAAGCCTTCAGCAGAAAAGATGAAACCCAGATTGTATTTCTTCCAATCAATTCCCTCACGAACCCCGTCGTCGAGCGTATCTTTGAGAAAAGGACCGTAACTTCCGATGATTACTTGATCGAAATGCGATCCCAAGGTCCGAACCGCTTTTATGATTTCATCCTTATTGATCCCCGGATTAATGATACTGAGCGGATAGTTACCACGTTCTGCAATCATCGTGACAGCTTTGTAGGTAAACACGCCGCCAATCCACGCACCCATCGGAAACCCATTTATATAGAGTGTTCGTTTTTTGTGAATTTCAAAATTGGTGCGCAGATATAGTTCCGCAAAAAGAGCGTACTGCGCGTCTTGGAGAAGACCGTGCGGGAAATAGAACGGTTTCCCGGTTGAGCCGGAGGTCGTACAAATAGTCCAGGCACGTTCGGAGAATTTCCCATCCCAACAAAGATCTTCAAAAGGATAGGCTCGCAGATAGTTTTCCTTATCGAGAAGCGGAAGTTGTTTGAAATCTTGTATAGTGCGAATCGAATCCGGGTTGATTTTATTCCGCCTTAGAAAATCTCTGTAGGCCGGGACACGCTCTGCCGTTGCGCGGAATAATTTAAGAGCTTGCATATCGCCCCGCTTCTCCCACAGTTCTGGGCGATCATTCGTGAGTGCGAGTGATAGTTTTTCGATATCCGCGAGATTGCCGGGCAGTGCGAGCGATTGCAGTGATTTAAGAGTAGATTTCATAGCACTAGGCTACGGGATATCCATTAAAGATACGCTCAGCCATGCGGTTCGCGATGCGGGAGGGTGTAATGTTCTCCGCACGGCTCTCGGCGAAAATCTTCCGGAGCGTCTCGGGAATGTGCTGCGCCGCCTGCGCCACCCGGGCACGGTCGTACGAGGGGTTCTGGTATTCATCAAAGACGGCGACGAGGCCGCCGGCGTTTGCGACGTAATCCGGCACATAGAGAATCTTGCGCGCGTGGAGTGCGTCGCCGGACGCCTCATCGGTAAGCTGATTGTTCGCGCCGCCCGCGACGATCTTCGCTTTGATGCGTTCGATGCTCTTTTTGTTGATCGCACCCGAGAGCGCGCACGGGGAGAAAACATCTACTTCTTGCGCATCGATCGCCTCCGGTGCGACCGGAATCACGCGCGGATACTTCGCCTTGATCCTCTCTACCCGTTCCAGATCGATATCGGACACGTAAATCTTTGCCTCGGGCCCTGCCGGCCCGTACAAGAGGCTGAGGAGACCGCCGCCCACCTTGCCGAGGCCCTGGATAGCGAACGACCGCCCGGCAACATCCGGCGATCCGAACACCTCCTGAAGCGCCGCCTTGACGCTCTCAAAGACGCCGATGGCAGTGAACTCGGTCGAATTGTCGTTGAAGCCGATGATATTGCGGGAAACTCTCCGCATGGTATCGAGATCTTCTTGCGAAATACCCACGTCGGTGCCGGTGACAAAACGCCCCCCGAGAATGTTGACGCGCGCGGCATACGCTTCAATGAGCTTTTTGCGCACGATACCGTTTGTCTTTGGCGCCAGAATAACGCCCTTGGCGCCGCCGCACTTCAACCCTGCAAGCGCCGCTTTGTAGGACATGAGGCGCGAGAGGCGGAGCGCGTCTTTTACCCCTTCCAAATCAGAAGCATAGTGCCAGAAACGCGTGGCGCCGAAAGACGGCACGTCGGGATTGGCACGGTGCACTGCAATGATTGCGCGCAAGCCCGATGCTTCATCTTCGGCGAAAGAGACGAGCGCGTGATCATCGAATTCCGGAAGTTCCCGTATTTTCGTTACATCGCCGTTTGCTGAGTTCGCGTTGAATCCAAACATGATTACGAGGCGGCGTGCGTGCCGTGTTCAACCTGCTCCGGGCTGATCCATACACGAATATCTTTCTTGGTTCCCTTGCCAAGCGCGATTTCTTTTATCGCGTAGGTCGCGACAACCGCACCGAGGATCGCCGCCGAGCCGAGCTGGCTCCACGACACCAGTTCTTTGGCAAGCACGCGCTTCACGCTTGCGATCATTTTCGGATCGACCCTGTGCACGCCGCCGACGATGTCGTGGATGATGATGTCGCCCGCTTTTTCTTTGGTCATAGGGCCGTCGGCGAGCTTTTCCTCGTAGTATTCGTGCGGCTTGCCCCAGATCATGTCGTGGCCGAGATCGTACCGTTCGACGTGGAGCACGACACCGTCGCCGTTGTCGGTCACCATCACCACAGGAATCTTATATTTCATCGCGAGCAGGCGCGCGTGAATCTTGAACGGCAAGTCATCAATCTCTTCGAGAATACAGTTTATCTTGCCGGCTTTGATGAGCTCTTCGAGATTGGTCTCATGTATCCCCTCTTGGAGCAGGGTGACGTTTGCAAACGGATTGTCTTCATAAATGCGATGCGCCGCGATGACGGTCTTATTCAAGCCGACCTCATGCACGCCGGCAAGGATGCGATTGAGATTGGTGGTATCGAGCTCGTCAAAATCGGCGAGGATGATGTCATTTGAAATCCCCGCTTGCGTGAGCACGAATGCGACGTTGGAGCCGACGCTCATCCCGAGCACCGCGACTTTGTAGTCGCGCAGCTTCTTCTGTTCTTCGGCAGTGATAAGGTCTTGGTTGCGATTCGTCTTGAGCCGGTAGTAATCCCCGGCATCGACGGTCTTCACGAGCGTATTGTTCCAGGGGAAATATACATAGACAAATGCGCCTTCTTTCGAAGACGCATACTTCTTGAAATCTTCGGTCGCATAGGCCTCTTCTTTCGGCGTACCGATGAACGCATGATTGTCGATGAAGAAAAGCTCCTTTAGCTGGCGCACGAACGCGTCGACTTCGACGAGCTCCGGATGGGACGCTCGAAGCTTGGCAACCTCGTTGTTGCCTGTGAGGATGACCGGGCGAGTTTCCGCCGTCATGCAAAGACTATAGCACAGGTCTTATCCCGATATGTATTACTTCATCTCCACGGGCCTCTTTGGCAAGCTTCTTTAAACCCTGCAAATAAAGATATGGCTCCATGACTAGGCTTGTGAAAAGAACGTGAACTTTCGATACATATACGACTTAATGATTCGCTTAGTTGAAGTCAGGTCTTCAGCCAAGTCGCAAAAATATGTTGATGCATCAGAAAGAGTGGCGAATTTAATCCAAGAATAGAGTTTGTCGTCCTTCTTCCACTTCTTATTCGAAATAGAATTGTATCCATCTAGGAATCCTTGGAATAGCGCCATATTTGCTTCGGTGGCTCCATCTGGGAAAGACCATTCCACGAGTGCTAGAGCTAAGTCTTTAACTACTGGGCCCATGCAGCTCCAATCGAAATCGATTATTCCCGTCACTTGATCGTTCTCATCAAAAAATACATTGCTTGGACGATAGTCATTGTGAATAAAGCCAATTATCTCGTTTTGTGCTCTACCGAATTTTAGTGCTTCTTTAACTTGGTTAACGAATTCCTCACCGCCTTCAAAATCCTTAACAAACATTTCTTCAAGGGAGAGCACGCGCTCGAGCTCAGAAAAAATAGTTCTCGTTCTCGGAGCATTTGATGTAAACGTACTGGCGGCATTACTCATACGACCCAACTCTGCTCCGGCGGAATAAGCTTGAACTTGTGTCGGGAGATTATCTTTATCAACATTTATATGATGGCCAGTCAAAAAATCAAAAAGAACTGCGGCGTGGCCATCTACCAACGAGTATTCCTTCCCCGCTTTCGTCGTTAGCCAGTGCGCTACAGGTACACCATTTTGTGCGAGGTATTTTATTGCTTCATATTCGAAAGCAACATCTTCAACAGAAAGTCTTTTGCTAATTCTTAAGATTTTCTTATCATCTTCACCAATAACATACACAACATTGTCCGCAGATTCGCGAACAAGATTTATAGGCGAGTTCGCAGACAGGCCATATTCCTTTAAAGCTTCAGAGATTTCTTGCATAGCGACTATTTAAATTGGGCTTGAAGCGTTCTTGTTAAATGCGACCAAGGTTCAAACTGCTTATCAGCCTGATAAGCGTCAATAGCAGTTTTATAGAGATTAACATATTGTTGAGCAAGAACGTTCCTTTTGAGGCAACATACCGCACATATGTGCGGCCTCCAAAATTGATGGAAATGGTGGAAATGGTGTCAGATACCTTTTCTTGGCCTCCCTCGCTGCCGCATGGTGAGTTCAGGTCCGAACTTCTCAATCATCCGCTCGGTCCATTTTGGGACGCCAAGGGACTGATCCTTGCTGATGGATGTTCGCATTTTTTGCTGTCAGAACAAGGTTTAACCTTGTTAACACGGAGTGGAAAATAGACTCATCTCCTCTTCGGAAAAGAATTTCTTGAAAAGTTTTAGAATACTCTCAATACTGCGAGCTGTACAAATCACAATGTGCACTTTCGCGCCTAGTAACTGACGAACCGCATCGATAATCTCGTCCGGCATTTCTACGTACTCATTAACCATCGTTCCATCAATATCGAGAGTGACCGTGCTAATATCTCGATTGCCTATAATCTCCTGCGGGATTCTCTTCACATGCATAGCTACAGCTGATCTTCAATATCAAGCGTTGTGTTCTCGATCAAGTTGTATCTTTATTAAATGCTCAACGATTTGGATGCCGTTATTATTTTTGAACTGTTTACCAAGTGTTAGAAGTTGATCCGCCTGAACGAATATTCTTTCATCCGTCTCGAAACCGTCTTTGAAAGGAATGAATTCCCCCATAACATCTACGTCGCAAATATACCTGGCTTGTTGCATCTTAGAGATCAAGACGTCGTTTGAATAGAAGCTAACGATTATGCTTCCAAAGATTTTGAAGTTCTTCGCGGTAATCTGAGCCTCTTCTTGCAGTTCCCGCTTTGCACATTCCAGTGGAGATTCGAGAAGCCTACGACCTCCTCCGGGTAGACTATAAAAATCCTCATCACCGTCTTTAACAAGGCATATTCGATTGTCATCATCGATGCAAAAAACCATTGCCGATGTCACGAATATGACATCCGGCATTTCGTCGGGTAAAAAAGAAAATTCGATGCGCAGATCCCTATTAAACTGGTCGTGTATATACAGATACAGTTCTAACATCTGACCCTCGTCGTTTCTCTTCGCTAGGTGTTCCTTAACATTGGAATGAGAAAAAAGTTCTCTCGTCATTATTCCTTTCGGAGTCCACGTGGGATTAATATCGTGACAATAGGAATAACATATGGGAGAGATTGTCGTAACGGAATCGGAATCGCCTACCTTACTTTCATTTGAAATATATCCGCACAAGACCACACCATCAACCAACACTCCGGCCTTTTCACCTGTCTCGCGCACCAGTTCTTTTCTCCAGTCCACTTGCCCTTTTATTTCCCCGGAAACCGGGCCCCAAGACGTACCGTCGTCCGGCGTCAAAATTACCTCGCTTCCAAAATGGACAAAATTTATGAACGAACTGATTTGGATATCCGCCGGTAAATTCTTTGATTCAATGAATTGGGAGACGGTACCGCCAGATTTTGTCTTGTGAACGTGTTTTTTATGTAGCTTGTCCATATTTATTTTCTAAATAATTAATTTCATCCTGCAACGTTGTAATAAATTTTTCGTCTTCCATTTGATCGATCTCGATTTCAGAAAAATCTCCATAGTCAGATTCATATTGACCACTCTTATCTTTCTGATAGATATCCCAACAAACTTTATGTAAAGTACCCCTCGGAAATGTAAAGTTTTCTTCCTTCATTTTTCTAGCTACTTCTGCCAGGCTTTTAATTATAGCGTATGCCAAACTGTGAGTTAATACTAAATTAAATATATTTTTGTGTCAGAACAAGGTTTAACCTTGTTAACACTGATATTACTTCATCGGATGTTTCCGTCGATGATAGCGCCTTCGCGCCCAGACGCGTTATTCACGATGATCGGATCGACCGTACTATCGCTTCAATATCCGGAAACGATTCACTGAACGCCGAATCGACCATCGAAACATCCTCTTTGATCATCTGCATCTTCTTCAACCCCGGGAAATAACGTTCGACAAGCAAGTCAACGAGACGTTCTTTGCGCCAATGCCGCACACGATACTGATCGATGAGGTATTGGATGGTCATGTGGATAATCTCGTGCACAACAGTCGCCGCCATCTTCTTGGAGGACTGAGCATTGATACGGATAGTCACTCGGCTCATAGTGACGTTGTAATTACCCCCCGTACCGTACTTCGTCAAGACGACGCTGTACTCGTCTCCAAGACGAAATACTGGCTCCTTGCACATCTTCTCAAAACCTCCAGAGATATCTCTCCATTCTTCCTGTAGGCTCGCGGCACATGCTGCATAATCGGCAGCATCGTATTCGACTTGTAACGCCTGCGTGACCTCTTCCTCTGTCGAGTGCTGAGTCACCCCTTGTGGAAGCAGGATGAGCTCGGAAGGATATCCCTGTTCCAGATACCATACAAATTTCTTCACGAGATTCTGCACATACGAAATCTCGAACTCTAGGGAATATAAGAAATGAAGACCGACTATATTCTCTTTTTGGTTTTGGGGAAACTTCATATAAATTGATTCGTATATCATTATATTCTTTCATATCTCCATGTAGGAGCAAAAGTGCTTGACCAAATGCATCCGGACGTGTCTTACGTTGTTGGTGATGAACGAATCAATTGGGGAACTATCAACCCCGCTTGCTTCGTAATCGACATGGAACGATATGGCCTGGTGTTTATGGCTTAAGCAACGCTTCGAGTATCAAAATTGGACGTCACAGAACCTAGGTTCTGTGACGTTCTTTCTTTTTATTCCATTACCCGAAGAGAAGAGAGCATTCCGCGCTTCTTCATCCGGATTTCATCTTGGGTATGCGAGCATGACCACACTCCATGGTACACTGGCGTCATACGTTTTTATGAGTTCTCAAAAAAGGGCGGCGGCAAAAATCGCTTTATTCGTTGTGTTCGGCGTTATCGGTGTGGCTATTGCCCTGCAGAACTTGATGCTCGTATGGCCCCTGGTCATCATCTACGGGACGCTCGTGTGGAAAGAGTACGCTTCCCATTCATTCGTCTCGAAAGTCCTGCCTGCCCACACGATCATCCAAAAAATGCTCCATGCGGTCTTGCTTTTCCTCCACCTCTCTCTCGCGTTCTCTTTCGCCCATCCCGGGTATTTCAGCATCCTCATACTGGCATTCCTCCTTTTTGAGATGCTTACCTACACACTGAGACTCCCGTCCATGCAAAACCCAGCGGTCGTTTTCCGAAAACTGAAAATAACCACCGTGGAAGCACTGCTCGCTTTATTCGCATTCCTCGGGGTATTTTTCGGATACGCTCAGCTCGCACTCATCATCTGGTGCATCGTGGTCACGGACATAACCATTTATTCCATCCTCTTTAGGAAAACGTATGCCGTCCCGATCCTCTCCTGATGCTCGGTAGCGCACCCGCCATGAACGTATCCTCCATTACCAATAACCCCGTTTGGGCAATCCTTTTCTGGGTCAGTTTTTATTCGTGGTTCTTTGTCTTTGAAACCTGGGTCAGCATGCGCGATGTGCGCGCAAAAACGACCATCGATAATACAGACGGGTACAGCGCGTTATTTTTCTGGGCCATGCTGTACACAGGGATTTTTCTTGCTTTTGCTTTTGCTTTCTTGGCGCCGGCATTCCGTATCGACAGTGATAGTTTGAATTCCTTGCTTTTCACTTCGGGGATTATCTTGATCTGGGTTGGTATTCTCTTCCGCCTCTGGTCAATTCAGACACTGGGAAAATATTTTCGTACCGTTGTCCTTATCCAAGACGACCATAAACTCATCACGTCCGGACCGTACCGGTACCTTCGCCACCCGTCTTACACCGGATCGATGATCTCCGTTCTCGGCGTGGGTCTGGCGCTCGGAAATTGGATGGGCTTGCTTTTCATACTCTCGACCGTATGTATCGGGTATCGTTGGCGCATACACGTCGAGGAAATCGCTTTGAAGAAACGCTTCGGGAGCGCCTACGCGGCATACGCCAAAAAAACATGGAACCTTATCCTGTTCGTATGGTGAGCATATAATGAGGGCATAGCCCTATGCTGGAGAAATACAGAGAATACGGGCTTGAAATGCGCACGACGCTTCACGCCGGTGCGAGTGTGTTTCGGAAACCTTTGTACGGGATCATCTCAATAGCTAGCGCGCTTGTGTTTTTTAGCGTGTATCTTCTCGTGCCCGTGTGGCTTGTCCCGGGCAACACGCTCGCGCTCGAACTCTCGCGGATGACCGCGCTCAACTATGCTTTGCTTGCCGCTCTTGCGCTTATGACCGGCGTGCTGTTGTCATTTGAGCTTTTTGCGTTTCGACGCTCCCGAACGCGGAGCCTGCGCGCCGCCGGAGAAAGCGGCATCGGCCTCGTCGCCTCGTTCACCGGCGGCGTACTCGCGGCCGCTTCGTGTGGGTGCGGTATCGGCATCCTGCTCGGCGTGCTCGGCCTTGGCGGCGGCGCGCTCTTCGTCGCCGCAAATCAGTCGTACATCGTCCTGGCCATGCTCGTTGTCGTGGCGATCGGCTTGTACTTTTCAGCGCGCCGCGCTGCAGGGCTCTGCGTCACCTGCTAAACGCTTGTTCGGGGAGTTCATTTCAAAACCCCCGCTCGGGTATGCGACAGAAAGGAGTACGCTGTCTTTTTCTGCTGAAAAAGCAGCTCGTACTCGCGTCGTCACGCTCCGTAAGCCTCTTTCTGCCGCATACCTCTCGCAGGGAGTGGGGTTTTGAAATGGGTTCCGAGACACATGGCAAACGCAATTTTCTACGGTATAATCCGGCGTGCCCATTGGTGAGGAGGTTCGTATGGACATTCAAGCGCTTGCGACAGAAGCTGCCAAACGGCGGCGCAAGAACGGCGGGACGATGCAGAAAGCCGTTGATGACGTATTAAAGCAATACAGTCTCGGGAAAAACGAATATCTCGCGCACCGCACGAGTATTCTGCGGGAGTGCGGGCTTCGGAGCGGCAGGAAATCCCGCGGAACGAGGCGCCCGCCGCGACAATTAAGTTTCAAGTTCAAATAACAAAAAAGTACATTCCTAACGGGAGCATAAAGCTCCCGTTATTGTTTATACCGTGCTATGCGGCGTATCGCCTGAAACCGAATCATTCTTTTTTATTTCTTCACGGATGCGTTCTTCGAGCCCTTTCCTGTTCTTTCGATAATGATCTTCGATGATAGTCGCTCCGTGATGCGCGTTCGCATAGGACATCTTTTGCGAGAGCATGAGATACCGTTCGTGCAGTTCATGCAGGACGATGAAAGCGCGCTCCTCCGCCTTGAGGGATTCTTCAAGCCAGATCTCATTTTTTGGAATCCACGCATACACCACGTCGTGTCCCCCTTCGGCGTACCCGAGCATGTACACGCTCCTGACGAGCGGACCGTCGACGAGCCACACGCTTACTGCGCTGCTGTATTCTTCGAGCTTCTCTTTTTTGAGCGTGCGGCGGAGCATCTCTTGGTTTTGGGACGCGAGGATCTTTTGCATGCGTTTTCCGTTCTGCCGGAGCGTTTCTTCAAAAGCGTCGGCCTTGTGGGCGGCTTCCGCGACAGTTATCCCCTCTTTCAGAAAAGAGACCTCTTTGAGGAGGCGTTTGATGTACAGACCGTATTCCTTTCCGGACATTTCATCGTCGATCCAGAATTCTTTTTCCGGAATGAAACGAAAATGGCCGTGGTAGTCATATTCGACGAAGTTCTCATCGAGTTCCTTGCGGACCATAGCGCCATTTACGAGCCAGACGGTATACCCATCCTGCTCATCCAGTTTTTTTACGTAGATATGCGGATGGATCATGGCCGGTGGCAGTGATTTCAATCGTTGTGTCGGAGCATAGTGTATCACGAACCGTCTCCGCTCTTGGCACGCGTGCTATGGTAGAGCCATGGACGAGGGACCAGAGTCTCCGCACTACGACCCGCATACCAACGCTCTCAAAACGCTTCGGGACAAGGTGTATTTCCACCGGCTGCCCTCCTACGGCAACAAAATATTCTATTCGCTCGGCTTCATGGCGCTCACGTGCCTGCTTCTGCTCGCGGTCACCGGCATTACGATGGCGTTCATGGGCCAGACGTGGTGGCTCACGAATCCCTGGGGCATTTTCCTCCGGAGCGTGCATCTGTGGACGGTGCAGGCATTCATATTCATCCTCATACTGCACATTCTCGTCGGGTTTACGACGAGCGGATTCCGCGCGCCACGCAGGATGGTGTGGGTTTTTGGAGCGATCATTTTCTGCCTGGTGCTCATCCAGACTGAATTCGGCTACGGCCTGCGCGGCGATTTTTCCTCACAATTCCGCGCGGTTTCCGGCGCGGACTTCTGGAACGGCGCCTATCTCGGCTACTGGCTCAATCCGCTCAACTACACGCAAACGCTCGTGATCCATACCGCCATCATCCCGCTTACGATACTTCTGCTCTTCCTCGCCCACTACGCGCTTGAGCGCACCTACGGCATCGCGCGCCCCTACCGCAAAGATATTTCGTACACGATGGTTGCCGCGGACCATCGCATCCTTTTCATCCGCGGCGGCGCGCTCGTCGCGCTCATTCTCGCGCTCGCGTTCTTCTTCCACTCGCCGTACGTGCCGGCAGTGCGCATCGCGGACATCGCCCGGCAAGACCCGAGCCTTGTCGCGACGACGCTTCTGCAAGAATTTACCCGCACCTCGGACACCGCGACTTATTTCGATTCCATTGATCCCTACACCTTCGACACCAGGCAGGTCTACGTCGTGACGCCCTACGAGCAGTACCTCACAAACGGCAAAAATCCAAACGCGTGGACCGCGTTTTCCGAAGCGCCGGCCGCTCTTCAAAAGGCCGATATCCAAGGAGCACAGCAGTACGTCCGTGGCGCGAGCATGGATTTCTCCGCGAGCACGACGAACCCTGTCATCGCGATGCTCGATACGCTTATGCCGATAGCGCGAAACGGGTTGTACGAGTCGCTCCTCGATCAAGAAAATCCGAGCATCAACAACACGTATAGCTTGCGCTTTTTGGTGGACATGGGCATTCCGGAAGCGAAAGCCGCAACGCTCAATATGGATACCCTCCAGTGGGGCATGACCAAAGATGAGACCGGAAGCGTATGGAAGCTTCCGCCCGGCTCGTGGTGGCTTCTGCCGCTCGCCGTGATCAACAGCGTTTTCAATCTACCGAACAATTTGTACGGCGATCGGGATGCCGCGTTCATCCTCGGATTCATCATGCTCACCTTCATCCTCTTTCCCTACATCCCCTATCTGAACCGCCTGCCGGAACTTCTGAATCTCGGGCCCTTTATCTGGAGAGAACGGCCGCCGCCGCAGGATAAAAACAGAGACTGATTACGCGAGCGGCGGCCCGGGCGCGAGAGTTTGACTACCGCAGTGAAAGTTGTATGTTCTAAACGGATACTTCCTTGGGAGGCTCCCATGAGCAAATGGTGCGAATGCGGGCGACGGATCAAAGTGAGGTCGAGGCGCAAGGGATGGCGTGGCACTCCCGACAAAAATCATGATCTTTGCCAAAAATGCTGGAGATCCCTTTGGGACTCAATCAGACGCAAGCCCCGCAAGAAACCCCGCAAAAGCAGGGTTCCTTGCGGGGCTTTTATATATTTCAACTTCAATTCAGTCTGCTTCCCGTCTTGCGCACCGCTCGTACCGTGGCGATAAGCGCGAGCGCGCCCGAAAGCGTTACGAGGAGGTTCAGACCGCCGATACCGTGATACCCGATCAGGTTCATGGTAAATCCTCCGATGACGGCTCCGGCAATGCCGACGATGACATCCCAGAATAATCCTCCTCCGCCTCCAACAAGCATGGTGGCTACCCACCCGACGAGCGCGCCCAGGACCGCCCAAATGATGATCTCCATGCCGCAATAGTATTCCGGATTGTTCACTATGGCCACCCGTCAGTAATGAGATTTTGATATACTGGAGACTTAGCCGTATTCTTCTTGCGATTCATGCACTATTCCTTTCTTACCGCGAGCGCGATATCTGTGGTGTTGCTTATCGTGACGCTCGTCAGCCAGATGCGCAGAGGGACCGGATTTGGGACGGCAGTGCGCCAGCCCTTGTCGGTCATTTTTGGTATTTTATTTGTCGTCTTTCTGGGCCTCGCTCTTAAAAACGCACAGAACGCTGTGCAACCCGGCACGAGCGCGATCGGCGTGCAAAACGGATCCTCAGGCATTGTGCCGAGCACCGCGGTTCTTCCGGGCAATATTTCGCTTGCCAGGTTGGAATCTCTCACAAACTACAGTTACACACAAGTTACCAATGGCGGAGGGCGCTCAATGACGATTTCCGGCAATGTGTACAGTGCGGACAATTGGGAAACGACTACCCCATGGGTAGAAAGGTATATCGGTACCCATACCTACGTAAAACTCGGGAAGTGGTATGCCTCGCAAGGGAGTGCTACCCCTCCTTTGCCGGGATTTGCACAACAATTCTGGGGAATGGCGACAAACCCGACGGTACGTTTGCGCGAGGACGGCACCTGTAATTTTGCCAACACTGCCGGGCACGTATGGACCATCGTGAACGCCAATGGGAGCGCCGAAACCATCGTGCCGATGTCGGCTTGCATCGCGGATCAGAGCGGCGCATTGCTCCAGTCGGTCGCGGGTCTCAGCAATGCGATAAGCGGGAATAAAAATATAGAAGGTAGCTTTACCATAACCGCCATTGGTACGGTACGGCCGTTTACGGTACCGAGCCCCGTGGTCGGCAGTTAGATTCGGATGCTGCGGGACAGAAAAAGAAAAGAGCTGCTGATGAGGCATCAGCAGCTCTTTGTTATTGATCACGCCGGTCGTTATTCACGATCAGCATTTTCGGATGCACACGTTTGCGGAGGAAGAGAACGACGTACGGCGGTACATATCCGTCCTGCCTCATACGGCGCGCGTCTTGGATTATCCGCAGGTCGTTCAGCTCCCTGTGCTGGTAGAAGTATGCCAGATCGAAAAGCTTGAGGAGGGTCGATGTCTGGAATCGACTGTCTCTTTTCATCCAGTGCAGTGTTTGCAGAACGGTGGCAGGTCGCATATTTGTGTCCTCTGTCTGTCTAAGGAACGTGCTGGGCAGCACTATACCGCAACGGCAACAAAAAACAAAAAGGGTACCCGTGGGTACCCTTTTGACGGAAGAAAACCGCTGTTATTGTTATCCTTCTTCCCTGCTCTCAAGTTCCGCTCGCTCTTCAAACCGCTCGATGAGTTGAGCGGGATCGGTGCTCTCTCCCTTGAGGAAGGTTTGCACCGCTTCTTTATTCATGGCGCGGATCGCCGCGTAGGGTCCGGAGGAAGGGTCTGACTTCGGTTTTTTATTCGTGCTCATAATTCACCTCACAGGAACAAAGTGAAAGAAGTACCCTGGCCGCCAAAAATCTTTGACTGGCCGTTAGGGGTTATACCACGTGTGTGTAGAAACACAAATGCACTACCGAAGAGCTAGAACCCATTTCAAAACCCCCGCTCTCGGGTATGCGACAGAAAGGAGTACGCCGTCTTTTTGTGCTCAAAAAGCGGCTCGTACTCGCGCCGTCGCGCTCCGTAAGCCTCTTTCTGCCGCATACCTCTCGCGGGGAGTGGGGTTTTGAAATGGGTTCTAGTGTCATTGGGCTAGAGGAGTTTTCCCCCAAAAGCCCTTCGGGGGTTCCCGTGCCGTGCTACCATGAATGGGCCTCTTAAGTTATTACTGGCTAGCTTACGTAACAATGCACTTCTTTAGAAATCATCGTTTTCTTTCCCTAGTGACCGGCGCGGCGTTCGTCGTCAGCGTTTTGGGTGGCGCTTCTCTTGCCCAGGCCGCGCCTCTGAGCACGGTTCAGATCCAGGCCATACTCAACCTCCTGCAGGCATTCGGCGCCGATACGGCGACGATCGCAAACGTGCAGGCGGCGCTCGAAAATACGGCGACTTCGACGC
Organism: bacterium; assembly: GCA_021836725.1. Classification (GTDB taxonomy): domain Bacteria; phylum Patescibacteriota; class Minisyncoccia; order Phycocordibacterales; family Phycocordibacteraceae; genus C7867-001. Next base: position 26,263 of record JAKBHL010000006.1, on the reverse strand, counting down.
AAACCTCGACATCAAACGGCTCGAATCCTTCAAGCGGCACTACGCCGACCTCAAGCGGCAATGGTAATTGCGCTCTGCTCTCGACTAACATGAGTATCGGGTCCACCGATCGGACCACGGAAGGCGAAGTGTCCCGTCTGCAAGCGTTCCTCGGAAAAAATAAGAGCATCTACCCCGAAGACGCCGTCACCGGTTACTTCGGCTCGTCGACGTTGGCGGCGGTACAGCGCTGGCAGGCCGCTCAGGGCATCGTTTCCTCGGGCGATTCCGAATCCACGGGCTACGGGAATGTCGGGCCGCTGACCCGTGAAGATATAAACAAGGAATTGGAGGTGGAATGCGAGATGGGAGATTCCTCTTCTTCGTCTTCCGACTCCACGGCCTCTTCGACCGGTGACGTGAGCGGAGGAGAGCACGCGAAAGTGGGCGTAGGCGCACACTGCGGCGGCTTTATCCAGAATGCGCCGCAGTGCGCCGAAGGGCTCCACTGCCAGCTTGGTCCGATTGTCGATGAGGGCGGTACCTGCGTACAGAATAGCGAAGGATCGACCGGTCCTACGTGGTCTTCCACGACGACACCTCATTCTGAGGGGAATTAATCCGTTCATAAAACAAAAACACCCGCGATCAATTCGCGGGTGTTTTTTATGTTCCAACGCGGATAACCCTTCCGGGTGCGATTGACATTATTTGTACTCGGAGTACTTTCATTCCCGTGGGGATGCACTGTCGCAAAGCCCCACTGCTCTTTTTCTTTGGGAGAATATCGATGGAAAATATCACGCAATTCAAGAAAGCGCTTCTCATGCTCTCTGGCGGTATTGACTCGGCTGTCTGCCTTGCGATGCTTCAGAGACAAGGATTTGAAGTGACCACGCTTTCGTTCCGGCAGGAATCCCGCCTGAACAACATGCCTGAAGTCTTGTGCGCCCGAGCCCTTGCGAAGCGATTCGCGACGCGGCATATCGAGGTGGATTTGACGTCGGCCGACGAGCTGATCCGGCATGCGCCGGACCTGCGTCTGTCGTTTGGCGGGTCTATCAATAACTGCCCGGGCAGCAATACGCAGGGCGCGCCGATGAGCGTATCGATCATGCTTACCATGGCGTTGATGCACGCGTGCACGGCCCGCATCGGGAAAGTCGCATGGGCGCTCCATAAGGACGACCTGCCGGACGAATCGCAGCGCCGCAAGGTGTTTCGGCTCATCACGCTTCATCAAGACCTCGCGGAACTACAGGCGCAGGTACGCCCGCAGATCATTCTGCCGCTCATCAGGTACAGCAAGCCGCAAATCGTCTGCATGCTGGCTCCCGAGTACGGGATTAGTATGGACGAGACTTTCAGCTGTTCTGACCCGAGGGACGGACAACCCTGCGGGGCGTGCGGACAATGCCTCGCGAGAGATGCGGCGTTGTTCCCATTGGAAAACCGGCGCAGCGCGTAACTTTCACCGTACAAACCACTATGAGCTCCCATGCCATGCATGGGAGCTTTTTCTGCTAAAGCGCTGGCGCGGGAAGTGGGGCGGGACGTTGCGGCTCCGGATCGATGAGCGCGTAATCGCGCGGGAAGAATTTCTTTGCGATCGTAAATATGCCGTAGGCCATGAACGGCGCCGCGAATACGTCGATCGAGTAGTGGACGTGCGCTAAAAGCACGGCAACGGCGAAGATGAAAGAAAGCGACAGCAGCACGGCGCGCGGGAACGGCTCGCGCCAGAAAATAAGGGCCATGAGGAACGGCAAACCGGTGTGGCCTGAGAAAAAGAGGCCGGTTTGGAAATCGAGGTATATGTAAATGCTGTCGAAAAATCCTGCGCCGGGATTTATGGCGCCCGGGTAGATGCCTACGTGTGTCAGAGAGGTGAAAAAGGCCCGTGTTGCGATAAAGAGCGCCACGGCTTTGAGGGTGAAAAGGATGTAGCGCGGCTTCGAGAACACGAACAGCGTCCCGAGGACGATAGAGATCAGCGCGCCCTCGATGATGAGGAAATTCAGATTGACGACCGGAAGATTGTCGAGAAGGATATCCCCCACGGGCGCAGAGGTGGAGCGTGCCAGATACGCATACGCATACACGGAAGCGACATGCTCGAACGCGAATGCGACGGCAAGCATCAGGAAAGCGCTGAGGAGCGAATACAATTTGTCTTTCTTCAAAAAATCCCTATAGGTAAAGGGGGTCTGGTCAGATGCGTCCATAACTATGATTGTCTATAGTGTTTGATACGCATCAGTGTAGCATGTGTTTCCTGTTTTAGAACCCGTTTCAAAACCCGCCGCTCGGGTATGCGACAGAAAGGAGTACGCCGTCTTTTTGTGCTCAAAAAGCGGCTCGTACTCGCACCGTCGCGCTCCGTAAGCCTCTTTCTGCCGCATACCCCTCGCGTCGCCTAGAGTTTTGAAATGAATTCTTTGCACCCGCGATCCCGCAACGTATTGACAGCGAACCGGAGAATTGCTACTGTACATCCGTCAACCAGCGCTGGATCCAGAGAAGTGGGATCGAGCTTCTATCTTCGGCTACTGATTTGATACCTTAGTCACACAATCTATCTATCTGCACCATGCAAAATGGCACAGTGATCAAGAAGAACGAGAAGGGCTTCGGCTTCATCAAAGTCGACGGAGCACCGGATGGTTCTAAGGACCTGTTCTTCCATTCCAACGAGCTCAAGAACATTTCGTTCGACGAGCTCCAGGAAGGAGACAAGGTCTCGTTTGAGGTCGGCGACAGCCCGAAAGGCCCGAACGCGCTCAACGTCAGCAAGATCTAAGCGATTGGATCAATGCGGAAAAACGTCCCGCCTCGGCGGGACGTTTTTTGATTTCGTCTTTCGCTCCTAACCCTCGCTTGTGGTTCCGTCGAAATGCTCTTCGTGCTCGTCCGCCTTACTCGCTTCCACCGTGCCGTCCTTGTGCTCGGGCGGCGCATACACCGTGTAGAGCTTCAGATCGCCCGCGCCCGTATTGATGACGTTGTGCCGCGTGCCCTCCGGTATCACCACCGCATCATCGGCTTTGACCTCGTGTGCGACGCCGTCAAGCACCACTTTCCCTTGCCCCGCTTCAAAGCGGATGAATTGATCGAGATGGTGCACTTCTTCGCCTATTTCCTCGCCCGGCATAAGACTCATCAGCACCAGCTGGCTGTGCATGGCGGTGTAGAGGACGCGCCGATAATCGGTGTTCTCTTTCGTCGCTTGCTCGATGTTCGTCAGGAATCCTTTCATATCGTCAATGTGAATTGGTAATGCGCCGCTCCGCAAACACTAATCCTTCTTTACGGTGATGGTATCACGGATATCGGTGTAGGCCACGGTGAGCGGGCGGCCGCGCATAAGCGTATGCAGATAATTCGCCGCATAGCGCAGGCCCATGGTGACGATGCCCTCTTTCGCGAGCCGGCGGCCGGAAGCGTACATCGGGAGCCGGAATGTCCATTTCACTTTCCCTACTTTGCTGATGCGCCGCGCCACGTCGGTATCCTCTCCATAAAACTCGATCGAAGTATCGAATCCGCCGGCGCGCTCGAGATACGTCCTGTGCACGATGAAATTACCGCCCTGGAGCATCGCGCCCGTATGGAACACGTACTGGTTTAGCAGATGCGACAGATACCCGAAGAAATAAAAGATTCGCACGAGCGCGCGCTGAAACAGCGGCAAATCGTAATAGATGAACGGCCCGCTGAGCGCCGCGAGCTTTTCATCCCGCGCAAACTCCGCGAGCACGGTGGCGAGCCAGCCCTCCGGCAGCATCGTATCGGAATCGACGTTCGCAATGAGCTCGCCGACGGAGGCGGCAAGCCCTGCGGCCCGGGCGCGCACGAGCCCTTTCCTCGGCTCGTCGACCACGCGCACCCACGAGAAACTTCGTGCTAAGTCACCTGTGCGGTCGGTGCTCGCGTTGTTGACGACGATGACTTCGGCGTCGCACGACGTACGACGCAATTCGCGCTCAACCGCCCGGAGGCATGCGGGTAATCGCTGTTCCTCGTTGTATGCCGGAATAACAAGGCTGATGCGCATACACAGGCAATAATCGCATAAAAAGGCAAAGAAAAAAAGCCGCGCGAGCGATGCTCGCGCGGCTGAAAGCGGTCCCAATCCGCCGGTCAAAGAACGAGGTGTGCGGTCCATCCGAACGTGGACACGGCTGCGGCCGCGATGGGTATCCATGTGCCCCAGCTATGGAGCGGATCTCCCGCGTACCACGTCGGCTTCACGATACCGAGGACGACGTGCGTACCGACCGCGATATGAATCACGAGGAGCACAGATGTCATCCACAGAAACCATGACGCCGGCAAAGGGACAGTGCCAAAGTACAGCAAGAAAAGCACGGCGAACGCTACGGCCATATAGAAGACATGTACCATGCCTGCGGTCGTCAGTTCACCGAACTGCACGTGCGCTTCAGGGTACTTAGCGCCAAGATATGTCAGGTGCATGAGGATGCTACAGACGAGCCCGACGAAAACCGCCACGACAATGTGATCCGGCGACCACGTCGCACCATAAAGCGCAACAGCCGCCGCGATAAGCGGAGAGACGATGACGACGTCGCTCCACATGCCGCCGTGACCAAGGAACGGCAGGCCTTTATCGTAGCCGGACGCACGCATTTGTGTCGGAGTAAGCATGCCGTCGAACCAGGAAAACAGAGCTTGCAATACGACGAGCGCCTCGCCCGCGGCGAAAACCTTCAGGAACGTTGCAGAGAACACGGGTTACCTCCTTCTGAGGTTTGGTTGGTCCGAGGTAAAGCATATCAAAATAACCAAAAAAGTCAAGTAGGCGTAATGATTCCCTCGCTTGAACGCAAGCTGTTGATTGGAAAACAGGGGGCGTCCCCGGAGTTTGCCGCCAAACGAGAGTCAACGGATCGGCGTCCAGTCGTTGGCGATGGCCTTGTCGAAAAGCGCCACGCTGATCGTGTTTATGGTCCAGATGAACCACAGCCGCGCCCAGCCGATGCGGTGCGCGCGGCGAGCGCCGTGGTAGACCTTGAGCTTCGGGTCGAAATACGTGCGGCCGACCTTCGAGAGCCGGTAGAAAAAATCGCCGTCCTCGCGCGTGACGAGATCCTCGCGGAAACCGCCGATCTTTTCAAAAGCGGCGCGCCGCACGAGCATGAATTTCCCCGACGCCTCCCCTTTGTGCAGGATATTGTTCTGGAAACGCAAAAGCGCGTTCAGAAAGCCGAAAGAGGCGCGGTCGGCCCATGTCTCGACCGAAGGCAGGGCATGCTGCGGACCGGTCACGCCGGCGAGATCGGGATCTTTTTCAAAGTGTGCAAATGCGCGCTCAAAAAAAACATTCGGATCCGGAATGCGCGTGTCGGCGTCGATGAAGGCGAGGAAGTCGCCATGCGCCGCCTTCGCTCCGTCGTTTCTTCCGATGCCGGCGGTGTGCTTCTTCCCTTCGAAGACGACGACCACATGCGCGTGCTTGCGCGCGATTTCCGCCGTCCGGTCCCTGCTTCGGGCGTCTGAGACGATGACCTCGTGCGGCATCTTGAGCGCGTCGCGCAGCTCGCGCAGGGTCTCGGCGATGGTTTTCTCTTCTTCGCGGGTGGGAATGATGATGGAGAGCAACATGCGCGGAATGGTTTTCGGGAACGTATCATTACCAGTCAAGCGCCGCAAGCTTCTTATTGATCGTCTTCAGCGTGAAGAAGAAAGCGAACGGAAGGGCGATGGCGATGCCGATCTGAAAATCTTTCGGCACGTACTGCAGCAGGTTGCCGAAGTAGTAGCCGATACCCATGAGAAAAAGGATCCAGACGATGCCACAGAGCACATTGATCGTTACATACCGCACGAAGGAGACGCGTAACATGCCGGCAACTGTCAAAATGACAGATGCAAGCCCGAGTCCCATCGTGAGTTTTGAAATGACCAGAATCCGCGTGTGATAGCGATGGAAACGGCGCTCTATCTTCCCGATGACTTCGGGCGTAGCGTTGATAAGGTATCCCCAGCGGGCGAAAAACGGGCGCGCGGCGAAATATCCGATGAGATACCACATGATATCCGAAAGGATGTCGCCCGCCATAAGAGCAAGATACGCAGGCCAGAATCCGACGACGCCGATGTGCCAGAGGAGGCCGGTGGCCATCATGACCGCCGAACCTTCGAAGAAAGACCCGAGGAATATGAGAATGTATTTCGAACTCTCGAGAAACGCAACGAATGTGGCAAAGAAGGCCATGGGTAACGTACCCGTTAGTATAACAAACAAAGGACGTTACTACTTAAGAGCGATCCCGGAACTATTATTCACGATCGTCGCGAGTTGTTCTTGCGTATGCGGGATGCGGTTTATATCCACATGCCCGACGACGCGGATGCGCGTCCCGCCGCACACGCCAAGCACCGGCGCGGCATTTTTTACGCTGCCGTCCGCCAGAACGTAATCGGATTTCGTACTAAAGAGAATGTCGATGCGGTCGGTGTACCGCGCGTTCATCGTATCTGCGATGACTCGGTAACCGATGATCGGCGCCACGATATCGTACCCGCAGGAATGTTCCGGCGAAGCGGGTCCCTGTATCTCGATGATGGTGCCGAATGGGAGTTCTTTGGCGAGGTCGCGCGAGCGCGCCGCCACGACCTCCGGATTTGAGTATGCGCCTGAAGCGGTCACGAACGGATCGCTGTCGGTCTGCGCCGGTACGGCATTATAGGCGGTGAGCGTTACCCCATACGTTTGCACCGTTACGGGCGGTACGGGCGCAGGAACCGGCACCGGCGCGAGTGCGCCGGGAAAAAAGAAAAACCCCATAAGGGCTCCAAGAATAGGCATTGATTTGTTTTACCGAAACAGCAAGCAACTGCCTCGTTATTTGGGATACTAGCACACCACTGGTTCGTTGTCAATACGTTAGGCGACCGGGACGAGCGTGCCGATGAGCACGCCGATGGCTATCGCGGAGCCGCCCAAAAGCGCCATACGGGCGCCGCGCGGCAAGAGCGGGAGGTGCGCGAGCTTGGCGCTCAGTATTCCCATCGAAAAGAGGGTGAGGACGGAGACAGCGATTGACGCGGCAAAAGCGGTCCACGTCGAGAGGAAGAAGTACGGCGTAAGCGGGATGAAAGCCGCGAGCACGAAAGAGACGAACATGACGCCGCCGGCAAGAAGCGGCGGACCGTCATTTACCTTCGCTCTCTTCTCATACTCTTCCGCCGATTCCTCCGAAAGGAAATTGCCGACTGCCATCGAGAACGCTTCGACAAAGGCATACACGATGCCGGTGAGCGCGAGGACCTTGTGCGGCGCTCCCGCGACGTCGATGCCCGCGAGAAGCCCTACGGTGGAAACGAGGCTGTCGGTGATGCCGAAAACGATGGTGCGCACGTAGAGCGCGGAGACTTTCATACGGATGGATGAATGGTAGCACTAGACGCTTGGAATTTCGATACCGCCGCAATAAAAAATCCAGCCGCAAGCGGCTGGATTTTGAAAAAAGACCGAGCGCTATTACAGGCCCTGCCCGGTATCGAGTTCGCCGGTCGTCCGCTCTGAGTAGAAACGGCCGTCGTCAGGGCACATGAATGCCACGCGTTTCCCTTTGAGCTTCTCGAACATTTCCGGCTCGAGGCTTTCGAGGTAGCGCTTGAGGCCGGTCCACGCAAGGCCGGATGTCGGGCCCGGCTGAGGCTCGATCGCGCTCCACAGCTGCCGCATCCCGATAAAAGACTCTTTCCGGCCGATTTCGACAACTTCATCGACCGATGCTTCCCAGGGGATGGTAACGACATCCTCCATCCTTTTGCGGTCACGCGCTCCCGGCACCTGCTCGCCGAGGACCGGACGAACGCCTACCACCGTTGTTTCCGGATGCGTTCGTTTGAGAAAACGACCGACACCGGCGGCGGTGCCTCCCGAACCCATCGCAAGGGCGACAACGGCAACGTCATCGCCGAGCACCCGCAGGATTTCGGGTCCGGTGTAGAGTTCGTGCGCGCGCATGTTGCCCAAGTGGCTGTACTGATTGAGGCGGTAGTGCCCGGGTTTTTGAGCTTCTTCCTCCGCTCTCCGCGCGACGCTCTTGCCGCCGCCGACCTCGATAAGCTCGACTGACGAGAGCGCGGCGAGGATCCCTTTCTTGCTCTCGGGAACATCCACGGACAACACCACTTTTATCTCCTTGAAACCGAAAGCATGGGCGAGACGCGCAACCGCGTGGGCGGTATTGCCGCTTGAATCGACTACGATGGTCTCCTTGCCTCGGTAGAGTCCGTTCTTGAAATCCTCGAGCATCATTCCCACCGCGGCGATGGTCTTGATGTGCGGGAACACTCCAAACGGGATCAACGCGGCGACTTCAATGCCCTGCGGCGCGAACGCATTCAGTCTCGGCGGGAGCCAACGCACTTCCATGAACTGCTTCCCTTCGGGATTCAGAGCCTGGAAAATCGGATCTGCATAAATCTGGTCGAGTGTGCGGGTTTTCATGTTGCGTGTACTCCTCTGGTGGGGGGAAAGGCATGGCCTTTCGCTCTAAAAGGGCTTCTTTCCGGAGGATACGCTTTGCTACGACTTGCGCAACTACTGCGGCCGCCAGCCCTTTTTCACCTCGGTAATTTTATTCTGATCATCCATGAAAACGACCGTTGGGCTCATTTTTGCGGCATCTTCTGCGGAAACCCATGCTTCGCCGAGGATGATGACTTTGTCGCCCTTTTGGAATAGGCGGGCCGGCGGGCCGTTGAGGATGATCTCCCCCTTCCCCTTCTCTCCTTTCACGATGTATGTGCGCCACAGAGCGGCGTTCGAGACGTTCGTGATCTGCACCATCTGCCCGGGCACCAGTCCGGCCGCTTCAAGCAATGCTTCGTCTATGGTGATGGAGCCGACGTAGTTCAGATCGGCGTCGGTGACCGTCGCCCGATGCAATTTCCCGATACAGACATTTACCAACATACGGCGATTGTACCACATGTGCATTTCCACACCATAATTTCCGGCCGCAGGGTGATATTGTGAAGGAGTTCACCCCTTACTCATGAGCCTGCCCTTTCTAGCGAACATCCTCGCGCTGCTCTTTTCTTTCTTCGTTATCGGAGCGCTTTTGGGTGCCGCATTCTCCAAACCTTTCCGCAAAAAAATCATAGCGATCCTGCGGTTCCGGCGGCTCCTGCTCGACAAGTCGGCGCACAACCCCATCCTCGCTCCCGGGGGAAGCCCGTGGACCGCCGAAGCGGTTATGAACCCGGCGGCGGTCGTTCTCGACGATCGCACGCATCTTGTCTATCGCGCCATCGGCACAGACGGCGTTTCGCGCCTCGGGTATGCAAGCAGCGCGAAGGGCATCGTTTTCGATACGCGACTCCCCTATCCCGCCTATGTCGCGCAAAATCCGCGAAACCCCTCAGGCCAGACGCGCAGATATTCGCCCGTTTTATATCCCTCGGGCGGCAGCTGGGGCGGATGCGAAGACCCCCGCGCGGTCGTCATCGAGGGTCGCGTGTACATCACATTCAATATGTTCGACGGGTGGGATTTCATCCGTGTCGCCGTGATCTCGATAGCGAAAGATGATTTCGTCGCGCATAGGTTCGGAACATGGGACGGGCCGTATATCCTGTCGCGGCCCGGAGAACGGCAGAAAAATTGGGTGCTCTTCCCGGAAAAAATACATGGGAAGTTCGCCATCCTTCACAGCATCACGCCGGAAGTGGAGATCGCGTATCGCGATTCGCTTGAGGAGGTCGGAGCCGCGGAACCTTTTATCGAGAGCTGGGTCGGAGCGCGCGACGGCCTCCCCGCCCGCGAAAATACGTGGGACAGTTTTATCAGGAGCGCCGGCCCGCCGCCGCTCAAAACCGATCGCGGATGGCTGCTGTTCTACCATGCGATCGATGAGCGCGATCCCGGGCGCTACAAGCTCGGTGCGCTACTGCTTGATCTCGATGATCCGACGAAAGTGATCCATCGCGCCGCTTTACCGATCCTTTCGCCCGACGAACAGTACGAGAATCGCGGCAAGCCGGGTATCGTGTATGCGTGCGGCGCATGCGTGCGCGACGGGACGCTCTTCGTCTACTACGGCGGCGCGGACAAGGTCGTCTGCGTCGCGACCGCGCCGCTCGACTCCTTCCTCGATACGCTCACTGAGGGAAGCCACTCCCCGTCGTTTGAGTCGCAAGACGCCCGGACAAGCTGATCTATGTTTACCATCCGCCGAGAACCGCGTAATCCTATCCTCGCGCCGGAGCGCGAGCATCCCTGGGAGGCTTTCGCAACTTTCAATCCTTCGGTCATCCGCGAAGAAAACGGCTGGCGCATGTATTATCGGGCGCTTTCGAACCCTGCGGCGCTCGTCGCGCCTTATGCCGGACAATCGACCATCGGCGAAGCATTTTCGGAAGACGGCCTTCATTTCCATTCGCAACGGCAGGTACTCGTCCCCGAACACCCCTGGGAGGCCTACGGCTGCGAGGACCCCCGTGCCACGGTCTTTGAGGGCGTGCGGTACCTCTCCTACACCGCGCTCGGCGGGTACCCTTTTTCGAAAGACAACATAAAAGTCGGCATCGCCGTCGCAAAGGACGGCAGGAATTTCACGGAGCGGCACTGCGCGACCCCGTTTAACGCGAAGGCATTCGCGATTTTCCCCGAACGCGTCGGCGGAAAAGTCGCGGCGCTTCTGTCCGTTCACACCGATGAGCCGCCGGCGGAAATGTGCCTTGTGCGTGCCGACGCTGTCGAGGATTTTTGGTCGCCGGACTTCTGGGCGCCCTGGTACGCTTCGTGGCGATCGCACCGGATCTCTCTGAAACGCAGCGCGAAAGATCATGTCGAAGTCGGGAGCGTGCCGATCCTGACCGAGCGCGGCTGGCTCATTTTCTACTCCTACATCGAAAATTATTTCTCCGGAGGCGAACGCGTCTTTTCCGTGGAAGCGGCGCTCCTCGACCGGGACAACCCCTTGGACATAATCTCCCGAACTGCGGCGCTGCTTGTCCCGGAAGAAATCTATGAACGGTACGGCGTCGTGTCCGACATCGTCTTTCCCACGAGTACGACGCTCGCCGATGATAACCGGCTTGATATCTGGTACGGCGCGGCAGACACCGTCTGCGCGAAAGCGAGTGTCAAGCTTCCGGATCTTCTGCGCGCCCTGGACCCCGAAGGACCGGCGCGCACCTTCATCCGCGCGAAAGAAAATCCGATACTCGAGCCGCGCGGGAACGGTTTTGAAAGCCGCGCGGTCTTCAATCCCGCCGGTATCGACATCAATGGCACGGTGTACATCCTGTATCGCGCGATGGACGCGGCCAACACGTCCTCTATCGGGCTCGCGCTTTCAAAAGATGGCAGCACCATTGATGAGCGCTGGCCGGAGCCGGTGTACGTGCCGCGCGCGGAATTTGAACAGAAACGCGGCAGGCCGACGGGTAATTCCGGCTGCGAGGATCCGCGCATCGTGCGCATCGGCGACCGGTTGTATCTCACCTACACCGCCTACGACGGCGTGCACATGCCTGCCGGCGCAGTCTCTTCAATCAGCGTCGAGGACTTCCTCGCGCGGCGCTTCGACCGATGGAGCACGCCCTTCCTGCTCACGCCCGACGGCGTCGATGACAAGGACCTCGCGCTCCTGCCGGAAAAAATAGGCGGGAATCATCTGCTCTACCATCGCATCAATAATCAAATTTGCGCCGACCTGCTCCCCGACCTTGCTTCGGGCAAACGCGTCTCCCGTTGCATCGAGATTATCGGGCCGCGCCGCGGCATGTGGGACGAGGCGAAAGTCGGAAGCGCCGCGCCGCCGATCAAGGTCGGCGATCAATGGCTCATGCTCTACCACGGCGTATCGCGCCATGGGACCTATCGCGTCGGCGCGGCGCTCCTTGACTCCGCCGGCACTTCCGTCCTCGCGCGCACCGCCGACCCTATTTTTGAACCGATTGAACGGTACGAGAAAGAGGGCGAGGTCGCGAATGTCGTGTTCCCGTGCAGCGCGCTTGTGCGCGACGACAAGCTTTTCCTCTACTATGGCGGCGCGGATAAGGTGGTCGGCGTCGCGACCGCCTCGCTTACGCACCTCATTGATGCGCTTACATGACGGTACGAAACCCGCTGCGCCAGCGCCGAGAACATGATACCTAAACTCGTCTTTTTCGACCTCGACGGCACGCTCGCCGAGAGCAAACAGCCGCTCACTGACGAAATGGCCGCGCTTGTGGCGCGTCTGCTCGCCGTCACCGACGTCGCGATCATTTCCGGCGGCGCGTTGGGGCAGTTTCTGAAGCAAGTCGTTGAACGATTGCCCGCTGGCGCGGCGCTTGCGCATCTGTACCTGCTGCCCACCTCCGGCGCCATGCTCTATGAGCGCGACAAGGACGAGTGGCGCAAGGTGTACGAGGAACGCCTTTCGGAAAAAGAAGCTGACACCATCGCGACGGTGCTTCGCGAGGCCGCCGCCGAAACCGGCCTCATCGATTTCACCAAACCCGCGTACGGAGAGCGCATCGAATACCGCGGCAGCCAGGTCACGCTTTCTGCGCTCGGGCAGGAGGCGCCGCTTTTCCTGAAGAAAGAATGGGACCCCGATCGCGCGAAACGCCGCGCGCTCCGGGAAAATATCGCGGAGCGATTGCCGGAGTTCTCGGTGTCCATGGGCGGTTCCACATCGATTGACGTCACGAAACGGAATATCGATAAAGCGTACGGCCTCAGAAAATTGTGCGAACGTCTCCGTGTGAACGAGCCGGACGCGCTCTACGTGGGTGATGAGCTTGTCGCGGGCGGAAACGACGAGGCTGTTTTCAAGACCGGGGTGGAAACGCGTAGTGTGTCGGGTCCAGAGCAGACGCAACGCCTCATAGAGACCTTGCTAGACTAATCGTATCCACTTGTGTCCTCTCCCCTTGCACAGACGAATCCGACGACAGACCCCGCGCGCGGCCTCTCCGAAAGCGCGGCGGCGCGCTTGCTCGCGCAGTTCGGGCCGAACACGCTCACGATACGGAAAAAGAGCGCGCTATTGAAATTCTTCCATTGGTTTATTTCTCCCATACCGCTCATGCTGCTTGCGGCGGCATCGCTCTCCTACGTGAGCGGCAAGAGTGCCGACGCGGTGCTCATTCTTTTTCTTCTCCTCGTCAATTATGCGGTTCAGCTGTGGCACGAACATAAAGCCGACCAGACGGTGACGAAGCTCGAGGAACATCTGGCGGTTTCGGCGACGGTGCTGCGTGATGGCGTGTGGAAGCACGCGGGCGCCGCCGCGCTCGTCCCGGGCGATCGCATCGCACTGCGCATCGGTTCGCTCATACCGGCCGACGCGAAGCTCGTTACGGCTGCAAATTTTTCGGCCGACGAGTCGATGCTGACGGGCGAATCCTTGCCGAAAGAGAAACGGACGGGCGATACCGTCTATTCCGCGGCGTTTGTCACAAGCGGTTCCGCCGAAGCGCTCATAACGGCGACCGGCGCGCGCACGTATTTCGGAAAAGCGGTCAAGACGCTCGAGCTGGCGAAAAAACGTTCGGCATTGGAAACCGACATTCTCTCCATATCGAAAATGCTTTCCCTCCTCGCGCTTGCGGCGATAGCGGTCGTGACCATCGTTCTCCTTCTCAACCACGGCACGCTGGTCGACGTGATGACCCTTGGCATTTCGCTCCTTATCGCGGGCATTCCGGTAGAATTGCCGACGGTGATGTCGCTCATCATCAGCGTGGGCGTACTCAATCTTGCGAAAAACGGAGCTATCGTGCGCCGCCTTTCCTCGCTTGAAGACCTCGCAAACGTCAATCTCCTCCTTTCCGATAAGACGGGGACTCTGACAGAAAATAAAATCCATATCGCGTCGATCGTCGTTTTCCCCGGGTGGAGCGAGGATGATGCGCTATTGCTTGCGGCAAGCGCAGCCGATGCTGTCGAGGCGAACCCGCTTGAAACGGCTATTCGGGACGCCGCTACCGCCAGAGGCATCGCGCTTCTTTCTCAAATTTCGTTTGTCCCCGGCGATTCAGAACGCAAGCGCGATACGGCAATCGTCGAGCACAACGGCGCGCCGTGGACGATCACCCTCGGCGCGCCGCCGACGGTCGCCGCGCTCTGCCGCTTCACGACCCCCGCAAGCGCGCTCTTTGCAAAAACGATTGATGCGGCGGCAGAGCGCGGCGACCGCGCACTGCTCGTGGCAGTCGCACGGCAATCGCGCGAGGAGCATAACCTCGAGCCGGTCGCGCTTCTCTTGCTTGCGGACGCGCTGCGCGCCGATGCCGCACAAACGGTGGAGACGATGCGCGACGACGGTATCGCCGTCAAGATGCTCACAGGGGACGGCCTCCCTATCGCGCGCGAGATGGCGCATACACTCAACCTGCAGGGCACGATGTACGACCGCAGCGTTTTCGACAATCCGCACACGCTCGCACAGGTGCTTCCGGACGCCGCGGGGTTCGCGGAAGTCGTGCCAAAAGACAAGTATCTTGCGGTCGAGGCGGCAAAGAGCTACGCGCGGGTCGCCGTCACGGGCGACGGTGCGAACGATATCCCTTCGGTCTCGGACGCGGATGTCGGCATCGCGGTCGTGCACGCGGTGGATGCGCTCCGCGAGACGGCCGACATGGTGCTGACTTCAAACGGACTTGCGGTCATCGGATCCGCCATCAGGGAAGCGCGCACCGTCTTCATGCGCGTGTATCACTACTCCTTGTACCGCATTTCGGAGAGTTCGCGCCTCATTTTGACGATCGTCATCATCGGCGTTATCACGCGGAACTACCCGCTCACTCCCATCCAGGTGCTTCTTCTCGCTTTCCTCAACGACGTGCCCATCATCTCGACTGCTTTCGACAGGGTGAAAATCCCCCGGGCGCCCGCCGCCATCGACGTGAAGCAGCGTGCCGCATCGAGTTTTACTTTCGGTTTTGCGGGCGTGCTTAACAGCGTTTTCATGTTCTTTATCGCGTATTCATATCTGCACCTGCCATGGGCGTGGATACAGACGCTCTTTTTCCTGAAACTCGTCATTTCCGGGCACATGCTGATCTACGTCGCGCATACCGAGAACAATTGGTTCCGCTGGCTTCCGAGCTGGCAAGTCATCACGGCGGTGACCGCAACGCAGCTGCTCGTGACGCTCGCCGCCGCTTTCGGCTTCTTTACCGCGCCGATCCCGCTCTGGGTCATCGCTTTCGTCTGGGTCTGGTCGTTCTTCTGGATGCAAATCACCGCGCTCTTCAAAATGCTCGCTGATCTTCCTTTTCGGAAAACGACGCAAGCGCTGAGTGCCGCATGAGCCGCGCAAGACGGAGCGTTTCAAAAGAGTAGCGTCCGCCAAACGCGTGGAATACGGGCGAAAGACGTGCGCCGCCTGCCGCTTCAAGCGCCTCATGTATTTCATCGGCCGCATCCGGCGAAATGAGATGGGCGAAGTCGGCATGAGCGAGCTTTCCTATCTCGGCGAGTTCTTCCAGATGCTTCACGACGGTCGAGGCGGTGAGCCCGCGCGCTTTCGCCACGTCTTTAAGGGTTGTAGCGTCGCGGACCGCTTGCAAGGTCTCCGCAAGCCTCCCGGGCAGTCCCCGTTCCGGTTTCCCGCGCGCCGTCTTTCCCTTCCCGAGCGCCGTTTCCATCCACGCGCCGCCGAGCGCTTTTACGAACTTCTTTTGCATATCGATTACCTCCGCTCCCTTCATCATGCCGAATGTCTCCCGCGCCGCCTCCGAGGCGGCGCGGAACTCATGATCCTTTTCCAAAATCTCGGGATGCACGCGGAGCGCGCGTTCATTGAGGCCGGTGAGATACACTCCGGAAAGCCGCCGCACGCGCGAGAGCGCGACGTATCCTTGTCCGTATTCAAACGCTTTTGAGAGGTCGATGATCGCTGCATCCATGCTCATTCCCTGGCTCTTGTGCACCGTCATCGCATACGCGAGCCGCAGGGGTATCTGGGCTATGCTCGAGCGCACCTTCCCCTGCTCTTCGAGCTGCCACTCCATCGGTTCGGCCGTTATGCGTAGCCCCTCCTTCGTCTCGACAATCGGCATCCCGCTTGCGTCCCAACCGGCAATGACACCGAGCGTGCCATTGACGAATCGCCCTTGCGGGGAGTTCTTGGTAAACATCACCGCCGCGCCGTCTTTGAGTTCCAGGATTTCCGGTGAAAGGCAGCCGCGCTTGAGCCCCTCAACGAGCGAATCCTTCCCTTTCGAGGTCATCAGGAACTTTTTCGATGCGCCGGGAAGCTTGGCGAGTTCTTCGGCATTGATGCGGTCGACGTCCGCATTGTGCGAAAAGAGTTTCGGCGCGGCGCTCGGAAGCTCCGCCGCTCCCGTATGGCGCGTCATGAGCGTTTCGTGATGATATTCTTCGACCTCTCCCGTGCGTATCGCGGATAGCACGCTGAGAAATTCCGGATCGTCTTGCCGGTACTGCTCGGTGAGGTAGCAGGTGAGCGGGTTCAGTTCGCGCCATGTCCCCGAGTCATAGGCGAATGCGACCTCGCGGCCGCGCGAGACCGGCGGCAGCTGAAAGAAATCTCCTACGAGGACAACCGTGAGCCCGCCGAAAGCCGTATCGACGCGGCGTACTTCCCTGCAGACGGCATCCGCCATCTGGAACGTCGTCGCCGAAAGCATTGAGATTTCCTCGATGATGAGCACCTTCGCCTTCTGGATGCGGCGCGCGATGTGCTCCTTGCTCGCGATGCGATCCACTTCGGCTCTCGTGAGCGACTCGCTCACGCCGATGCCGCTCCACGAATGGAGCGTCATGCCGGCGACGTGCGTCGCCGCGATGCCGGTCGCCGCCGTGACCGACGGCTCGATGCCGGAGGCGCGCAGCCAGCCGATGAATTCGTTTATCGTGTGCGTCTTCCCGCTCCCGGGCTCGCCGGTGAGGTATACGTTCGCGCCCGTTTTCAGTATCGTGAGCGCCTCCGCCTGGGTCATAAAGACACTGTATCAGACTCGGGCATCAGAACCCGTTTCAAAACGCCGCTCGGGTATGCCGCAGGAAAGGTACGCTGTATTTTTCTGCTGAAAAATCAGCTCGCTCTCGCCCCGTCGGGCTCCGAGAGCCCTTTCCTGCGACATACCCCTCACGTCGCCCTGGAGTTTTGAAGGCTTCTAGTTCGGCACGCACACGCCGCCTTTGTCGGCGATTGCGCCGAGCTGGCAATGGAATCCGGCCGCACACGTCGGCGCATTTCGGATGAATCCGCCGCAGTGCGCGCCTGCGCCGCCGACAGACGGTTGACTGCCCGTCTTCCCGCCTGTCGTGCGCGGCGTCTCAAGAAGCGCTGTCTCTATGTGCGTTTGTTCCCACAGGATGCCCAGGTTGAATGCTACGAGGAAGGTCGCGAGAAACACTGCCACCGCAGCCAGCTTCGAATACCACGTTACCTTATTCCATTCGATGGCCATAGTTCCCTTACGCGCGATGCACCCGATTCCAGATGCGCGCGAAGATGTCCCCTGCGACGTATCCGATGATGGTCGTCAAGATGACGAGCGCCACGGCGGCAGCGAGATCAAATGGGCCGACAACGTAGGACACGTTGACCATGTGCGCCCAGAGAATGAAATTCACCAACGGCTGTGCCCACCCGAGCGCGACGAGAACGGACCAGACAAGGTGACATCCGCCCACGAATACGCCAACCGCAACACCGGTCGTACGAGGATTGAGTTTATTCATAGCGATACTGTTAGCCGGCTAATACGCTCATGATACACCCGCGAGTCCTGGCTTGTGGACATTGATTAACGGATACCCGTGTCGCAGGAAATGGTGGTGGAGGCGTATCCGCTTGCGGAGACTTCGACATTCACAGGGGTGCAGCGCGGAAAGACGTTTCCGCTTACTGCTTTGAGCGTGTAGGAGCCGGGCGGGAGCGAGAATTTGAATACACCACTTGTATCTGAATTACCCATAATGAATACCGACTGCGAGCCGGCGCGATAGACGATCACCGCAGCCGCATAGGGTTTATCCGAGCATTGCGGATTGGGCGGCACGCGTTCTACGGGACAGGTCGGTCCAAGTAACACTATCCCCCGCACGCCCGAGTGATAGGGCGAAATGCTGTTGCCGCCGGCAGTGCTCGTGGCGGTGGCTCCCGGGCACGCCGCAAATTCGCAGTTGGGTCCCGTGCGCCCCACTGAGGAGCCGTCGGGACAGATCTTTGTTTCCTGAGGGCAGGTCTGTCCGCCCGAGGGCGCCCGCGCTGTACGTACACTCCATAACGCTACAGTGATGAGGAGAGCGACTGCGATGATGCCTATCCCCAGCGCGTATTTCTTCATGCGATAAGCATATCACTCACCGGAACCCATTTTAAAACTCTAGGGCGACGTGAGGGGTATGTCGCAGGAAAGGGCTCTCGGAGCCCGACGGGGCGAGAGCGAGCTGATTTTTCAGCAGAAAAATACAGCGTACCTTTCCTACGGCATACTCGAGCGGAGTTTTGAAACGGGTTCTAGTACTAATGCGCGCACTACGGGTATACTGTACACGATGGATGTTGGAGATTTGAAAACTATTCTCAAGCGCGCGATAAAAGGCGAAGTAAAAGACGATGCCGCGACGCTGGCAAAGATGAGCCGTGATACTTCCCTGTTCATGCGGATGCCGGAACTTGTCGCGTGCCCGGAGGACGCAGCAGATGTGAGCGCGATCGTGAAGGAAGTGCGCGCCGCCAAGGACGGCGGCGCGCCCGTCGCGCTTGCGGCCCGCTCGGCGGGAACCGACATGTCGGGCGGCCCCTTGACTACCGGCGTCGTCGTCTCTTTCACCGAACACATGAACCATGTGCTCGAAGTGGGGGCCGACTACGCCGTCACCGAACCCGGAGTCTACTACCGCGATTTTGAAAAAATGACGCTCGAGAAAGGCCTCATCCTTCCTTCCTACCCCGCAAGCCGCGAATTGGCCGCCCTCGGCGGCATCGTCGCAAACAATTCCGGCGGCGAGCGCACGCTCGAGTACGGCAAAACTGAAAAATACGTCGAAGAACTTGATGTCGTTCTTTCCGACGGTTCTCAGTGCCTCTTCAAAGCGCTCACGCCGCCGGAGCTCACAAAGAAAAAAGAGTTGGAAACGCTCGAGGGCGCGATTTACCGCGCGATGGATGCGCTTCTGACCGAGCATGCCGCACTCATCGAGGAGCGCCGGCCGAAAGTCTCGAAAAACTCAGCGGGGTATGCGCTCTGGAGCGTGCGCGACAAAGAAACCGGTTCCTTCAACCTCGCGAAGCTTATCTGCGGCTCCCAGGGAACGCTCGCGCTCTGGACGAAAGCAAAGCTCAAGCTTGTAAAACCGAAAGAGCACCGTGCGATGCTCGTCATCTTTCTCTACGACCTCGCCATCCTTCCCGAGATAGTGAAGCGCGTGCTCCCCGAAAATCCGGAATCGTTTGAATCGTATGATAATCACACGTTTGAGCTTGCGGTGAAGTTCCTCCCTGAGATGCTCATGCAGATGGGCCTGGCGAAGGCGGCTCGGCTCGGCGTTGACTTCCTCTCCGAAGCCGCGATGGTTGCGACCGGCGGCGTACCGAAGATGGTCCTCATGGCGGAGTTCGCCGAAGATACGATGGCGGAAGCCGACAAAAAGGCGCTCGCGGCGAAAAATGCGCTCGCCGGCCTCCATGTACAGACGAAGATCGAGAAAAACGAGAAAGAGTCGGAAAAGTACTGGATCATCCGCCGCGAAAGCTTCTCGCTTCTGCGAAAGAATCTCCACGGTCTCTACGCCTCCCCCTTCATCGACGATTTCGTCGTTCCCCCGGCAAGCTACCCTGAGTTTTTGCCGAAATTGAACCTGCTTCTCGATGAATATAAGTCGCATTTCATCTACACCATCGCCGGCCATATCGGCAACGGCAATTTCCACATCATCCCGCTCATGGATCTCTCCAAGGAAGAGAACCGGAATGTCATCCTCGAACTCGCGCCGAAAGTGTACGAGCTCGTGATACGCGAGGGCGGCACGACAACCGG
This sequence comes from bacterium, assembly GCA_021836725.1. Taxonomy (GTDB): domain Bacteria; phylum Patescibacteriota; class Minisyncoccia; order Phycocordibacterales; family Phycocordibacteraceae; genus C7867-001. The sequence goes on along the minus strand of JAKBHL010000006.1, from coordinate 6,289 downwards.
CGAGCATAATGACGGCATCATACGTACGCCGTATCTTCCGATGCTCTTTGGCGCGGAAATGGTCGCGCTCTTCGCGCAGACGAAAGAGATCTTTGATCCGAAAAATATCTTCAATCCCGGCAAGAAAGTCGGGGGTGGTTTCGCCGACATCGAGAGAGACATGATCAAAGCGGTGGTATAGTGGACAGACATATGCGCACAAATCTCCTGCGCGGGCTTGCATTACTCACCGCATTCGCTCTCCCCGCATTTGCATCCGCGCATGAAGTGTATGTGCTCTCGCATAGCGAGATCCGGCAAGCGCTCGCGCTGCCATCGTTCTCAGAGTGGCACACGGTCCTCGCCAATCTCGGCCAGTTCGTATTCTGGGGATTTATCGCCGTGCTGGTCGTCTTCGTCGTTTTCTTCGCATCCATTTCGCGCGCGCTCGAACGCCGGTTTGATCCGTTTCTCGCAAAACTGCCGCCCTACGCGCCGGTCATAAGCCGCGTTACCATCGGCATCGCATTCCTCGCCGCGAGCTATCACCAGGCGCTTTTCGGGCCGGAACTTCCCCTTACAGGGACATTCGGCGCCTATGCGAGTGTCGTGACGGCCGCGCTCATTCTCATCGGTCTCATGATCATTGTCGGCTTCTACACGCGTATCGCGGCATTCGCGGCGTTCGTTCTTTTCGGCATTGAGGCCTGGGTGCACGGCATATACATGCTGACCTACGCCAACTATCTCGGCGAGCTTCTTCTGCTGTTCATTCTCGGCGCTCACGCGCTCGCTTTCCATTCGGAGAACCACGATACTGTCCATCTGAGCGCGCGATTTGTACGCATCAAGAAAAAATTCGCGCCCTACGCATTCCTTATCCTCCGGGTCGCATTCGGCATTTCGCTTTTCTACGCTTCTTTCTATGCAAAAATCCTCCACAATAACCTCGCGCTCATGGTGGCGAGCCTTCCGCTTGCGGGACATACGCAAAGTCTCGCGCAGGTGTTCGGCTTCGGGCCGCACTTCCTCGTTCTTGGCGCCGCCATCGTGGAAATACTCATCGCAACCTTTTTCATCCTTGGCATCGAGATACGATTTACCTCCCTGTTCCTTCTTTTTTGGCTCTCGCTCTCGCTCTGGTATTTCGGCGAAGCGGTATGGCCGCATATCATCCTCATCGGTATCCCCATCGCGTTCATCTTCTATGGCTATGATGCGTACAGTCTTGAGGGCTGGCTTTTCAAACGCGCAGGCCGCGAACCAGTGCTCTAGCGCCGGAACAAATGCGCTCCGGGGCGCGTACCAGGGATTGAGACACTCTCTTACTCTTACGTAACCTGGCTAAAAATGGACTCATCGCGCGCCGTGCATGTTCCGTACGCCCCCTTGTGGCGCAAGATTCGGGCGCAGGCCGTCCTTCATAAGGTTTGGAGTGCTGCGGCTGCGCTTGTAGTTCTCTTCGGTCTGTACCATTTTTATTCCGTCATTACGGCTCCTTCCACTGCAACCCGTTACATCACGACAACGGTCGCCACAGGCACGGTCGTTGCGGCGATGGCAGAAACGGGACAGGTTTCCGCAAGCACGAATGTGAATATCCCGTCGCAGTCTTCCGGCGAAGTGCTGTCGGTGCCGGTAACGGCCGGACAGCATGTCGTTACCGGCACAGCGCTCGCCTACATTGACCCGACAACCGCGGGGGAGAACGTAACGAGCGCCGAACAAGCGCTCCAAGGCGCGCGCATAGCGCTTGCGAAACTTACGGAACCCGCCGCCACGTCATCGCTTACGAGCGCGCAAAATGCCGTCGCAAATACGCAGGCGAACCTCACCGCGGCGCGTACCGCAGGCTACAACGATGTCTCGAGCGCTTTTCTCGACCTCCCGGGCGTGCTCAACGGGCTTGATACCATCCTGCACGGGTACAAAATCCCGGGTCGGACGAGCCAGCAGGACGAGAATGCGTACAATGACATGGTTCAACCCTATGACGCGACAGTCGTAGAGTACAGCACCGCGGCGGAGAGTTCATTCATTACGGCGCAAAATTCCTACAATACTGCGCTTGCCACCTTCGAAGCGACGCCGCGCTCTGCAAGCGACGGGCAAATCGCTTCTCTGGTACAGCAAACGTACCAGGCTGCCGCCGATCTCTCCGACGCGTTAAAGGCGTCAACGAACTTCCTGAATTTTGTGGACACGACGCTTACGGACCACGCATTCTCCATCCCGTCGGTTCTCACCAGCCAGATAGCTTCTCTCACCGCGTACACGAATACGACGAATGCGAACGTAACGGCGCTCTCCGCCGACACGACAAACGTAACGAGTGACGGGCTTGCGCTTGCGAACGCGCAAGCGTCGCTCGCACAGCTGCAAGCGGGCGCGGATCCGCTTGATATCCAGACGGATCAGCTCGCGATACAAGAGAAGCAGGATGCTCTCGCGCAAGCCGAGCTTGCGCTTGCGAACACTGTTGTGCGCGCACCGTTCACCGGTACGGTCGCAGCGCTTAATGTCCAGCGGTATCAAACCATCGCGAATAACGAAACTGTGGCAACGATGGTGAGTGACAATCAGAGCGTTATTATTTCGGTCAATGAAGTGGACGCGGCGAAATTGAAAGTCGGGCAAAAAGCGACGATCACGTTTGATGCACTGCCGAATGTTTCTATCGGCGGCACGGTTTCTTCGATCAACACCATCGGCACGGTTTCGCAAGGCGTTGTCTCCTACGATGCCACGGTGACCTTCGACACCCCGAATTCGAACGTGCTCCCCGGCATGAGCGCGACGGTCAATATTGTGACGGGTGTTGCAACCGGTCTTGTCGTGCCGGTCGCCGCGGTGCAGAGCTCCGGCGGAACGAGCTATGTAAAAGTATTCAATCCTCCGCTTCCGAGAAGCGAAAACGCTGCGGGCGCGCCTTCGCCCGTTGCTCCGACGGACGTGCCGGTCACTGTCGGCCTCTCCGATACCGCAAACAGCATCATTGAAGGAGGTCTGGCGGCGGGTACCCAGGTAGTTATGGAAACGCTCAGTGGCGGCGCGAGCGCTGTAACGCCCACAAGCGCCGCGCAAAGCACGTCGTTTTTTGGCGCTGGACGCCCGGGTGTCGGTGCAATCCGCGCGCTCAAACACTAACTTCCTTAATGATAGAGCTCAGGAACATCACGAAAACATACGGTTCGGGCGCCGAGATTTATACGGCGCTCCATGCCATTTCTTTTTCCGTCGAGGAAGGAGAATTCGTCGCCATCATGGGCCCATCGGGCTCCGGGAAATCAACCTTGATGCATATCCTCGGCTGCCTGGATACGCCGACCGCCGGTACCTATCGCCTCAACGGGAAAGACGTTTCCGCAATGACCGACGACGAGCTCGCGAAAATCCGCGGAGATAACATCGGATTCGTTTTTCAGGCCTTCAATCTGCTACCCCGCACGACCGTGCTTCGAAACGTTATGCTTCCGCTTGTCTACGCGCGCGTGGCGGCGCATGAGCGTGCCGATCGGGCGGCGCAAGCGCTCGTATCCGCGGGACTCACCGAAGAATACTTCGGGCATCTCTCGAACCAGATTTCGGGCGGCCAGATACAGCGCGTCGCGATTGCCCGCGCGCTCGTGAACGACCCGGCCCTCATTCTCGCGGACGAACCGACCGGGAATCTCGACAGCAAGACGAGCTTGATCGTGCTCGGCACGCTGCAGCGGCTCAATCGCGAATACGGCCGTACGATTGTCCTCATCACGCATGAACCGGACATTGCCGAGCATGCTGCGCGCATCATCCGGCTCAAAGACGGCGTCATCGTCTCCGACGAAAAAAACATCGACCCGCGTGATGCGGCGAAAGAAGCCGTACTTTACGCATGACCACGCGCGACCTTCTTGAAGAGACCGTCACCGCGCTCTCGGCGAACAAAGTGCGCTCCGGACTCACCATGCTCGGCATCGTCATCGGCATCGCGTCTGTCATTGCGCTTGTCGCCATCGGCCAGGGGGCTCAGAATTCAGTCCAAGCATCCATAGAATCCATCGGATCGAATCTTCTTGTCGTCCTGCCGGGCGCGGCGCGCGAAATCGGCTTCGGCGCTTCCGGCGGACGCGGCACGGCGCGGTCGCTTACCGTGGCGGATGAGAAGGCCGTAGCTCGCGTCGCAAATGTCGCCGCCGTCTCGGGCGAATATTCCGGCCGCCATCAAATCGCCGCCGCGCTCGCGAATACGAATACCACGGTGGATGGAGTGAATGCGAGCTATGCGTCGATCCGCAACCTTGCCATGGACCAGGGGTCATTCATAACCGACAGCCAGTCGGCGACGCTCATGCGCGTCGCCGTCGTGGGCCCTACGGTGGTGGCCGACCTTTTCGGCACAAACGCTACCGCAAGCGATGCTTTGGGACAGAACATCCGTATTAACGATCTTCTCTTCACGATCGTCGGCGTCACGAAAACAAAAGGGGGCTCCGGCGCCGGCAACCAGGACGACATTGTGTACGTACCGCTTGGCACTGCGCTCCAATATTTTGCCGGCAACGGCAACCGCTATCTCTCGGCCATCGATATCCAGGCGGCAAGCCAAACGGCAATGACGCAGGTCCAGAATGACGTGACCTCCCTCCTGCTCGCCCGCCACAACATCAGCGATCCGACTCAAGCGGATTTCAGCATCCTGAACCAGGAGGCTATCGTTTCGGCGGCATCGAATATCACGTCGACTTTTACCATTCTCCTCGCGGCTGTCGCCAGTATCTCGCTTGTCGTCGGCGGCATCGGCATCATGAACATGATGCTTACGAGCGTCACCGAGCGCATGCGCGAGATAGGCCTCCGAAAAGCTATTGGCGCGACCCGACAGGATATCAATGCGCAATTCCTCGCCGAAGCGATCGCCCTCACGTTCCTCGGCGGCGGCATCGGTGTACTGCTCGGCTGGGGCGCATCTTTCGCGGTAACGCTCTCCGGTCTCGTAAAAGCGCAGGTGACGTTCCCTTCCATCCTGCTCGCTTTCGGCGTCTCGGCGGCAATCGGTATTATTTTCGGCTGGTACCCGGCGCAACGGGCTGCGAACCTGAATCCGATTGATGCGCTCCGCTATGAATGATTCCGCCGGTCCGATGCGTATGAAAAGATGATAACGCAATCTTCATGAACTTCATGAAAAAACATACCGCCGTGACGGTCATTGGGGCACTCATTATCGGGCTTAGCGGAGGATACGCCGGCGCTCACTTCATCGCGCCGGCAAACACAAACGCAACGATAGGCGGCAATGGCATACGGGACCGGCGGGGTAGAAATCAGAGCGCGGGCGGCGGATTGCTTACGGGTATCGTCGCGAGAAAAGACAGCGAGAGCATCACGGTCGACACGCGCGACGGTAATTCCCACGTCGTACTTTTCACGCCCGCCACGAGCGTGTTCAAGAGCGTTGCGGGCTCGCTGACCGACGTCACGGTCGGTTCGGCGGTCATAGTGACCGGCACGACCAACAGTGACGGATCTCTTTCGGCACATTCGATTCAATTGCGTCGCACAAATGCTCCTGCTACGATAAGAGGATGAAACGCGCATTCGCCATCATCATCGTCGCGCTTTTGGCGCTTGGCATGATAGGACTCTTCTTCCCCGCATTTCTTGCGGGCACGCGCTAGGTTATCCCCCGTCTCACTTGTCTTTTACGAGCATTTCTGGCATACTTTTTTCACTCGCAGAGTATTCGAGCTTCGCCCTCCGCAAGAGCAAGCAAAGTGTTCAGTTTCGGCGAGATTACTCGGTTAGTTGCATTTCATGGATAATCCACAGTCAGGAGCATCAGTACAGGGGAATAAGCTTTATGTAGGCGGCATCCCCTACCGCTCGACGGAAGACGATCTGAAGAAGGCCTTCGGTGAGGCCGGCAATGTCGTCTCCGCAAGCATCATCAGCGATCGCATGACGGGCCGTTCGCGCGGCTTCGGTTTCGTTGAGATGGCTTCCGAAGCGGAAGCGCAGACGGCTATCGACCGTTGGGATGGCAAAGAGATGGATGGGCGCACGCTCTCGGTCTCTTTCGCGCGCCCGCAAGGCGATCGCCCGCCGCGCCGAGAAGGCGGCTTCGGCGGCGCCGATCGCGGCGGTTACGGCAATGGCGGTTACGGCCGCGGCGGATACTGATTTCCCATCGCCAGGACACGAAAACACCCGCGCTCTGCGCGGGTGTTTTCGTGTCGGATCGGACCTCTGCCGGCTTATTGACACGCTGGTCTATGCCGTGTTACTATCCGCAAGGATTTGCCACTCGCCGTTTACGGCGGGTGGCAAG
>JAKBHL010000008.1 GCA_021836725.1 bacterium | reverse complement strand
CCGCCGGTGCCGACGTGCACTCTTTCTGTCAGCCCATCTACGCTCCCGTATGGAGGCGGCTCGACGGTTCTCTCATGGACCACGAGCGCGGCTTCGGATATGCTCATCCAAAGTAGCGATGCAAACGGCACAGCAGGTACTGTTACCTCAGGATGGATTCCGGCAAGCTCATCCGGTTCGCAAGGCGTCACCGAGTCCATAACAACGCAGTTTACAATGACGGTCTCGGGTGCCGGCGGTCAGACGCAGTGTCAGACCATCGTTACCGTGGCTCCGCCCCCCGCCCCCACCTGCACGCTCAAGGCAAATCCGACTTCGCTCCCGTATGGAGGCGGCTTGACCACGCTCTCATGGACAACGACCGGCGCGACGTCAACGAGTATAGATAACGGCGTCGGCTCGGTCACACCGGTGAATTCCGGGGCGAAACTGATTTTTGCCGTTACGACGACAAACTATACTTTGACCGCGAAAGGTCCGGGCGGAGAAACGACGTGTGCGGCGGCAGTAACCGTTGCTCCGCCTCCCACAGCTCCCACCTGCACGCTCAGCGCTTCTCCGACCGCAATCCAGACGGGCGGCTCCTCGACGCTCAGCTGGACGACAACTAACGCTTCGGCATTTTCGATCAATCAGGATATCGGCTCTCTCGCGCCGGTCGCCGCCGGCTCGACGTCTGTCTCGCCGACCGCGACCATCACCTACACCGGCACCGCCACCGGTCCCGGCGGCACCGTCCACTGCGCCGCGAGCGTGACGGTCACCTCAACCCCGCCCCCGCCCGCTGCTCCCACCTGCACGCTCAGCGCTTCTCCGACCGCAATCCAGACGGGCGGCTCCTCGACGCTCAGCTGGACGACAACCAATGCCACTTCGTTTTCAATTGATCAAAGTATCGGTCCGGTTATACCGGTTGCTTCCGGTTCAAAGTCCGTTTCTCCGCCGACAACGACCACCTACACCGGCACCGCGACCGGTTCCGGCGGCACCGTCCACTGCGCCGCTACCGTGACAGTCACCTCGACCCCGCCTCCGCCCTCCGCCCCCACCTGCACGCTCACCGCTTCGCCGACGAGCGTGAGTACCGGCGACTACACGACACTCACCTGGACAACGACACATGCCGATACGTTCACCATCGATCACGGGATCGGTTCCGTATCGCCCGCCGTCGGCGGATCGATACGCTCGGGAGCGATTACGGCCGATACCACATTCACCGGTACGGTCGTGAGTCCGTCCGGAGATACCGCAACGTGTTCCGCGGCTGTTTCAGTGAACGGCGGAGGCGGCGGAGGCGGCGGCCCAACCTGCTCGCTCACCGTCTCGCCGACAAGCTACACCACCGGCGGCTCGGCTACGCTTGCCTGGGGCGGCAGCGGAATCTCAAATGTCGACATCAGCAACGGCATTGCGACCGCGACAAGCTCGCCCGGCTCAATCATCGTCTCCCCGGCAACAGTCGGTAGTTATACCTATACGGGAACCTTTCATGCGCAAACCGGCCAGACGCTCACCTGTACCGCAACGCTTGTTGTGACAGGCGGTAGCGGCGGGTGCACCAGCAACTGCGGCGGAGGCGGCGGGCCACCCCCGCCCGTCATCACACTTTCAGCGCTTCCTCATGCGGGCACGCAACCGCTCGCATATCTGTACCTTTCGCAGATACCTTATACCGGCCTCGATCTCGGACCCGTCGGGACGACGCTCTACTGGTTTGCACTTGTCGCCTGGTCGCTCGCGCTTGCCTATCTCATCCTCTTCGGCGCCGTGCCGTTTGCCTACGGCCGCGCACGTCGCTTCGGAGAAAAGATTTCCGCGACGCTCAACACCGTGCAGAAACCGGCGGACACCGTAGCGCCCGTGGCAATCGCGCCCCCGCGTCCCGAGACGCCTCAAGCATCGCGCGGGTATTCCGCCTATGAGGGTTTCAAATCTTTCGCACATAACGGCGCGCTCTCCATAGAGGATATCGTGAAAGGCCTTTCGCATCAGACTCACGCGCCAGTCGTCGATCGTGCCGTGAAGACGCAGAATGTCGAATCCATATATGAAAACGTCGAACCGATCGGCGAGCGTGTCGAGACAGTCGCGAAGGAGAGCGCGCCGGAAGCCGGTGCAGCGCCGCAGGTGCGGGGTTTTGTCTTGGCGCTCGTCGAAGGCGATCGTACCGCGGTATTTGCCGGACTGCGGGAATACGTGCGCGGGGGAGGGAAGCCGGAACGGCTGCTCTTTGACGCCGTCTGCCTCCTTGACGACGTATACCGCGCGCGCATCGACGGGACCGCTTGCGATGCCGGCATAAGCCGCCTGACGGCGCGCCTTACCACGCCGCATCTCGAACAGCTCGTCGCCGCACTCGCCACGGCGATTGACTCAAGCTATTCGGCGGGGATAACCGGCGCGAAGCTTGCGCTTGCCCGCGCGCTCGCCGCGCTCGGCGCGTGAGGGGATTTCAAAACCCTCCGCCGATTACCCTCGCGTCTTGATTTCTTCGTTTGCGCGCGCGATAAAATCCGCAAGCGGCATCGCATCCAGTTTCCCCGCATCGCGGTCCTCGACCGAAACGGTTTTCGCTCCGGCCTCCGCATCACCGACAACGAGGAGATACGGGATCTTTTCCATTTTGCCTGTGCGTATTTTCTTGCCAAGCGATTCATCCGCATCGCCTGTTTCTGCGCGGATACCCGCCGCCTTGAGCGCGCTTACAACCTCCTGCGCATACGCGGCGTGTTTTTCAGACACCGGAAGCACGCGTACTTGCACCGGCGCGAGCCAGAGCGGAAATGCGCCCGCATAGTGCTCGATGAGCACGCCCATGAAACGATCCGGAGAGCCGACGAGCGCGCGGTGTATCATCACGGGTGTTTTCTTACTACCGTCCTCGGCGGTGTATTCAAGCCTAAACCGGGCCGGCATATTGAGGTCAAGCTGGATGGTGGATATCTGCCATTCACGACCGATTGCGTCGACGGCCATGATGTCCATCTTAGGGCCATAGAACGCGGCCTCGCCAAGCGCCTCTTTATGCTCCATGTTCTTTTCCGTCAGAAGCTTGCGCATAATACTTTCAGATTTTTCCCACACAGCATCCTCACCGATATATTTCTCCTTCTTCTCGGGATCGCGAAGCGAGAGTCGTACCCAATAGCCAATCTTGTAGGTAGCGAGGGCCTTCTGGATCGCAGAGATGACGTTCGCGAGCTCACTCTCTATTTGGTCTTCGCGGCAGAAGATATGACCATCGTCTTGTGAGAATGAGCGCAAGCGCGTAAGGCCAGAGAGCTCTCCTGGACGCTCGTCACGATAGAGGACGGCGAAGTCCGAGAAACGAACCGGGAGATCGCGATAACTCCTCGGAGCCGAAGCATAAATCTGTGTATGTTGCGGGCAGTTCATTGGCTTGAGGAACATCTCGTCCTCGACATACTGACTCTTCACCGTAAACATGTCTTCCTTGTATTTGTCATAGTGCCCGGAGATCTTGAAAAGCTCGCCCCTGTTGATGTTCGGGGTATGTACTTCGCCGAAGCCGAGTTCTTCGTTCAACTCGCGCGAATAACGAATAATCTCAGAGCGGATGATATTACCCTTCGGCGTGAACATCGGCATACCGGAACCGATGAGATCGGAGAAGACGAGAAGACCCTGTTCTTTTGCGATCTTGCGATGGTCGCGTTTTTTCGCTTCTTCCTGTTGCGCGCGATACGCCTCAAGTTCGTCTTTCGTATCGAATGCGAGGCCGTAGATGCGGGTAAGCATCTTGTTTTTCTCATTGCCGCGCCAGTACGCGCCGGCGACGCGCTCGAGCGCGAAGGAGTCGGACGCGATATCTTTCGCAGGATTTTCCGCGTGTCCGCCGCGGCACAAGTCGGTAAAATTACCCGCAGTATACAGCGTCAGTTTCTCGCCTTTTTCGGCGATCTCGTCGATAAGCTCGCTCTTGAAGGGATTCTTTTTGAAACGATCACGGGCATCTTTCAGAGAAACTTCCGCCGCACGCATATTCGTCCACGAAGGAAGCAGCGCACGCATCGTTTCCTCGAGCGCCGCGAGATCCTCTTCGCCGGGCCTCTCGCCGCCCGAGAAGTCGAAGTCATAATAAAAGCCGTTCTCAATGGTAGGGCCGATAGCCGGCTGCGCGTGCGGGTAGCGTTCCTCGACCGCTGCGGCAAGGAGGTGGGCGAGCGTGTGACGTTTATGCTCAAGCGAAGTCATGAGAGAGAGGATAGCATAAAACGATTCAGAGCGGCTTTATGTCATCGATCGCGATCGAGGGTTCGCCGTTTCTGATCGAGACTTTCCCTTTCACCAGCAGGCACGCGCCCGGAGCAAGCGCGTTTGCATGTTCCTTGAAGAGCCGGGGGAAGACGACCGCTTCGATGGAATCGGTCATATCTTCGAGAGTAACAAATACCATCTTCTCGCCGCTTTTAGTGAGGATCGCGCGCACGACGAGGACAAGGACCGGCAATATGACCGGCATTCCCGCGCGCGGTTCTTCCTTGATCTTTGAGATCGAAAGCTTCGCTTTCGCAGCCAGCGCGCCGTGCGCATCGAGCGGGTGGCCGCTTACGTAAATACCGAGCAATTCTTTCTCCCATGAGAGTTTGTCGAGGAGCGAGACCGGTTTTCCGGCGGGAATCGAAAGCGGCGGCGCATTGAGCGTGCCGAAAAGGGAATCCTGCGGCGCGGCGGCGGTCGCCTCTTTGTGGAAAGTGAGCAGCGTCTCGATGCTTGCGAGCAGCGCGCCGCGGCCGCCTTCAGAGGGGCTTATCGAATCGAGCGCGCCGCACTTGATGAGCGATTCGAGCGATTTGCGATTGAGGTTTTTTGAGCCGATGCGAGAAAGGAAATCGGAGAGCGAACGGAAAGGGCCGCGCGCCTCCCGTTCGGCGATGATCGCTTCCGAAATCCCGTCGCCGAAATTCTTGATCGATGAAAGGCCGAAACGGATGGCGTTCGGAAAATCGTTCGGGACGGCATTTGAAGGATGCGAAGCGTGAATGGCCGTAAAATCACTCCCGCTCTCGTTTATGTCCGGCGGCAAGACGGGAATAGTCATACGCTTCGCTTCCGCGACGAAGACGGCGATGGAATCGGTATCGCCCGAGTCCGCGGTGAGGAGGGCCGTCAGGTATTCGACGGGATAATTCGCTTTCATGTAGGCGGTCTGGTATGCGACTTTTCCGTAGCTCGCCGCGTGCGCTTTGTTGAAACCGTATGCGGCAAAAGGTTCGATGAGCGACCAGAGCTTCTCCGCTTTTTCCGGCGAAAGCTTTCCGTATTCTACGAATCCCCTGAGCAATTTTTCCTTCTCGGCTAACATCACTTTCGGGATCTTCTTTCCCATCGCTTTCCGGAGCGCATCCGCTCCAAGCCAGGAATAGCCGGCGAGTTTTATCGCGGTGAGGAGCACGTCGTCTTGGTAGACCAACAGGCCATAGGATGCCTCGAGGTACTCCTTCATGCGCGGATCGACGAAGCGGATCAATCTCGGGTTGTGCTTGCGCTCGATGTAGTTCGGGATCGTTTCCATCGGTCCTGGGCGGTAGAGCGCGACCATCGCGTTGATGTCGTGAATAGTTGACGGTTTGAGCTCTTTGAGCCAGCGCGTCATGCCCGAGCCGTTCAGCTGGAACACTCCTTCTGTTTCGCCGCGCGCGAGCATCTCGTACGTTTTCGCGTCATCGATCGGGATATTCTCGATGTCGATTTTGATGCCGCGCGCCTTCTCCACCTGAGCGACCGCATCGGCGAGGATGGCAAGGTTCTTGATGCCGAGGAAGTCGAACTTCAGGAGGCCGACGCCGCCGTACTCGTCGGTGATGGAATACATATCGTACTGCGTGATGAGTTTTCCCGTCCCCTTGGGGTCGGGTTGGAGCGGGGTCCACCGCACGAGCGGAGTCGGTGCGACGACCACTCCCGCCGCGTGGACGCCGACGTGCCGCACGCACCCTTCGATGCGTTTCCCAAGGTCGAGTATCTCCCGCGCCTCGTCATCCTCGTCATAGAGCGTCTTCAGGTCCGGTTCGAGCTCGAGAGCGCGATCGATGGTCATCGGGAAACCCTGCGAACCCATCGGAATGAGTTTTGCGATGCGGTCGCCGACGGTATAGGAGTGACCGAGCGCGCGCGCCACATCGCGCACCGCCGCGCGCGCCATCATCGTGCCGAACGTGCCTATCTGTGCGACGTGATCTTCGCCGTACTTTTTTTTCGTGTATGCGATCATCTCATCGCGCCGGTTATCGGCCATGTCCATGTCGATATCCGGCGCCTTCGGACGTTCGGGATTCAGGAATCGTTCAAAAGGGAGCTTATAGAACAGCGGATTGACGTTCGTGATGCCGATGAGGTATGCGACGAGCGAGCCGGCCGCCGAGCCGCGCGTCGTGGTGAGGATGCGCTCCGTGCGCGCGAACGCAAGCAAGTCGGCGACGATGAGGTAGTACACCGCAAAACCCTTGTTGATGATGATCGCGAGCTCGTATTCGATGCGGTCCGTGACTTCTTTCGTTTTCACGAGCGCGCGCTCCTCGATGCCCGCATACGCTTTTGCCCGCAACTCCTCGTCGTGCGTCGCAAAGCCGGCGGAAACGGGCACGGCGGGGAAGGTCCATTTCCCGAGCTCAAACGACACGTTGCAGCGCTCCGCGATCGCGCGGGAGGCGTCGACGGCTTCCAGAGTATCCTTAAAGAGGTCGAGCGCGCGCTCCTCGCTGATGAAAGAAAAATCCTCGTCTTCGTTTCGGCCGCGTTCGCCGTGGGCGATACGGCGCAGTATCTCGGTCGCTTCGCGATCGTCCGGTTCAAGGTAATACACATCATGCTGGGCGACCAGCGGCGTCGAGCTTGTGTGCGCGAGCGCGCCGATCTTGTGCATCAGCGCCTCGTGCCCCCGCACGCGCGGATGATGCGTGATTTCAAGGAAGACATTTTCAGCGCCGAATATGCCCTTGAATTCGGCGAGCGCGGCCGCCGCGCCCTGCGGGTCGCCCTCGCGCAGCAGCTGAGACACATCTCCCGAAAAAGAGGGGAGAAGGGCGATGACTCCGCGCGCGTGAGCGCGCAAAAGCTCCTTGTCCATCCGCGGGCGCTCAAAGAATCCTTCCGTCCACGAGGCGGTGACGAGAGCGAGGAGATTCTCATACCCCTCATTGTTTTCAGCGAGCAGCACGATGCGGGAGCGTTTCGCGCCGTCGCTGCGGTCCCGCTCGAAGAGCGAGCGCGGGGCGAGATACGCGTCGACGCCAAGGATCGGTTTTATGCCCGCTTTGGTCGCGGCTTTGTAGAATTCGATTGCTCCGTGCATATTGCCGGCGTCAGTGAGCGCGAGCGCGTTCATGCCCTCCTTCTCCGCCTTTTCGACCAGTTCATCGATTTTCGGCAGCGCCTGAAGGAACGAATAATGGCTGTGCGTATGGAGATGGACGAAGCGCGAGGCCATAAGCGATAGTATACTTTCTCCATGCGATTCATGCTCGGGGTGGACGAGGCGGGACGCGGTCCGCTTGCGGGGCCGGTCGCCGTTGCGGTCGTCGCCGTGCCGGAGGGATTTGACGTAGCGGAAGAATTTCCCGGCGTCGCGGATTCAAAAAAACTATCGGCGATAAAACGGGAAGCGCTGTTCCGGATGCTCCAAACGCATGCCGCCGCCGGTACGGCGCGCTTTTGCGTCGAGTTTGAAAGCGCCGTAACGATAGATACGGATGGTATCGCCGCTGCGGTGGAAAGAGCCGTGGCGCGCGCCGTGCAGGCGCTTGCACCGGACGCAACAGCGGTGCGGGTACAGCTCGACGGCGCGCTTCACGCGCCGAGGGACTATGCGCAAGAGACCATCGTCCGCGGGGACGCGACCGTCCCGCTCATCTCGCTCGCCTCCATCGCGGCGAAAGTGACGCGCGACCGGCTCATGAACGAACTCTCGAGGGCGTACCCGCTGTACGGTTTTGAGAAGCACAAGGGCTATGGCACGAAGGCGCACTATACAGCACTCCGCGCGCACGGGCTCTGCGCTCTTCATCGTCGTTCTTTCATACATCTTGATTGATTCGGCACGCGAGCCGGTTGACTATGTGCGGGAGGAGTGATAGAAACAACGCTTGTCCAGGCACTAGACCCTGGGCAAGTTGAACCTTCAGCACACAGACAAAGAGAGGATGCCGTGAATAAAAAACAAGACAGCAGGAAACCTACGTGGGCATGTGAAAATCATGAACGTGCTCTTGCCGGAACCGGATTCCAAGGATGCGCCCCTTGCCCGGGATGCGGGGGGAAGATTGTGGAGGGACTCATGCGATGCGCCCGCGTCGGAGGGAACGGTGTTCTCATCACCGAAGCGCAAGCGCGACGCTGCGACGGCACGAAGCCGCCGCCCTACAACAGGAACCCCCAGAAGAAGAATATCGGAGAGGAGCGCCGTCCTGCTTCCGCTTCCGTATTTATAGCGTAACTCTCGACATCTGCCGCGCGGTCTCACGACACGCAAGCGCGCCTTCACGGAGGCGCGCTTTTCTTTTTATCGGCCGCATGATAGGGTGATGCTCATGTCAATTCGCATGCGCCACACCAGGGGTCACACCGGCAACCGCCGGTCGCATCACGCGCTTGAAAGCGTCAAAGCGGTAAAGGATGCGAAGAGCGGCAATCTCCGCCTCCCGCACCGCCTCGATGAGGCGACGGGGATGTATCGCGGCAAGCAGATTTTCTCGCCGAAGGAGAAGCGCGCGCCCGCGTCAAAAGCGAAAGGTCCTTCGACGACCCCGTCGACGAAGCCCGCGCACGAACATGCGCACGAAGACCATGCCAATGCCGAAGCGAAAAGCTTGAAAGGGATCTCCGGTAAAATCGCGACGGGCGGCCGCCCGAAAGCGCGCAGCGGTTTCGGCGGCGGCGCGTAACGCAGAGCGCGATCGCGAACTATCCACCGCGGCCGCGCTTGCGCGGCCGCGGTGTTTGCTATACTGCGCGCACAGATCTTTCCATGGCGAACCGACATCTAGCGCGCTCTGTCGTCCTGCAGACACTTTTCGAATGGGACACCACTCATGCGTCCGCTTCGGCCGTGAAAGACATTCTTGCGCGCAACGTCCTTGAGTTCGGCGGCGACGATATCGACCGGCCGTTCATCGACCAGCTCCTTTCCGGCGTTCTCGCGAAAAAAGACGACCTCGATCTCGTTATCGAGAAAGCCGCACCCGAGTGGCCTCTCGAGCGCATCGCGCCGGTCGACCGAAACATCCTGCGCCTCGGGCTTTTCGAGCTCCTTTTTTCCGATCGCACGCAGGTGCCTGCGAAAGTCGCGATCAATGAAGCCATCGAGCTCGCCAAAACATTCGGAGGCGATTCCTCCGGACGGTTTGTAAACGGAGTCCTCGGAGCGGTCTATAAAGAGCTCGGCGAACCGGGCAAGGATGAGCAGGGAGCAAAGAAAACAAAGCGCGAAGAATTGCCGTTGGAGAAAATGGGCGGAGCGATCGTGTACGCCAAACACGACGGGCAATACTATCTCGCGCTCGTGCATGACGTCTTCGGCAAATGGACGCTCTCAAAAGGCCATATTGAAAACGACGCGACGCCGCAAGCGGGAGTCATGCGCATCATCAAGGAAGAGCTCGGCCTTGACGCGACCGTGGAAAACCAGGTCGGCGAGAATGAATACGTCGCCTCGCATCCGGAGAAAGGGAAGGTACGCAAACATGTCTGGTTCTTCCTCGCTTCAAGCGACTTCGAGCCGCTCGCGCTCAAGAAGAGCGGCGGCCTCGACGATGCGAAATGGTTCCGCCTCCAAGACATCATTGACCTCAATTTCTACGATGATATGCTCCCCATCGTGACGCAAGCCGTCCAGACCCTCCTTGACCATGCGCACACGCATGCACATGCCTGATTTCGATTCGCTCGCCTCCGCACTCGGCGTCACGTTCAATGATCCCGGCCTTCTTATCGAAGCCGTGACGCACCGTTCGTACCTGAATGAGCATCGCGGATATGCGGGCAACCACAACGAGAGGATCGAATTCCTCGGCGACGCGGTTCTCGAGCTTGCCGTGACCGACTTCCTTTTCAGGAAATTCCCGGCCAAAAGCGAGGGCGAACTCACAAGCTACCGCGCCGCGCTCGTCAACACCGTCTCGCTTTCCGAAAGCGCGCAAGCGCTCGGGCTGAGCGGCTTCCTGCTGCTCTCGAAGGGCGAAGCGAAAGACACCGGACGCGCGCGCGACGTCATCCTGGCGGACGCCTTCGAGGCGATTATCGGAGCGCTGTATCTGGATCAGGGATATGTCGTTGCGGAATCGTTCATCGCGAAACAACTGTACGGAAAAATCGATGATGTCATCGCGAAACGTTCTTATCAGGATGCGAAAAGCCGCTTCCAGGAGGCCGCACAAGAGAAACGGAACGAGACGCCCTGGTACCAAACGCTCTCCGAAACCGGCCCCGATCACGCGAAACTCTTCACCGTCGGCGTCTTTATCGGCGAAAAGGAAATAGCCCGCGGGGAGGGGCAGAGCAAGCAGGAAGCGGAGCAGAAAGCCGCAGAAGCGGGGCTTGACAAGATGGGCTGGTAGGTATATGATTTCAAGCGGGTGGTTCAGAGGTTTTGAACCGATTCTGACTCTTTCTAGGAGAACAGATATGCGCAAGTTAATTGTTTTTGTGTTAAACGCGTATGCGCCTGTGATTGTGGCCCTTTGTTTGATGGGTGTGATACTAGCTATTGGCGCTGGCGTCATTCCGGTTGCAATGGTGACCATCGTCATTGCTTCTGTTGTGGGCATTGCGGCCTTGATCTACGAGTTCAGGTGTTCATCAATTGGGTGGTGGTAATCCCATCCGCTCATTTGGTAATTGGCCACGCTACTAATTGGCAACGCCTTCCTTCGGGAGGGCGTTTTCGTTTGGTACAATAAACAGAAATGCTCAAACGGCTCGAAATCGTCGGTTTCAAATCCTTTGCCAAGAAAACCGTCTTGAATTTTTCGAGTGTGACCACGGCGATCGTGGGACCGAACGGTTCCGGCAAGAGCAATGTCGCCGAGGCGTTTCGCTTCGCGCTCGGCGAAAAGGAAATAGCCCGCGGGGAGGGGTAGAGCAAGCAGGAAGCGGAGCAGAAAGCCCGCAGAAGCGGGGCTTGACAAGATGGGCTGGTAGGCGTAGTACTTCGCGCAGAAGCCCTAACGATTCATACCGTTTTCGATTTTACAGGAGGAGAGTAAGTCATGAGCGTGAAGAAGATCGTTCGTCGCATACGGAAGATTTTGCCTTCCGCGGTTGTCCGCGTACTGGACGCAATCGCATTCGCTACGGCGTTTGCTTGCCTGGTCATCGTGATAACGATGCCCGTTTCTTTCCCGTTCGCCGTCGTGACGGTCGCTGTCGGTTTCTCGGCCCTCACGTGGCGAATCTTTTCCGATTCGCTGCCGCCGCTCTGGTGATGACGGATCGGAACTCAGCCCTCACTTTGTGGGGGCTGTCTCTTTTTATGCGTTATACTTTGAGCGATGCTCAAACGGCTCGAAATCGTCGGTTTCAAATCCTTTGCCAAGAAAACCGTCTTGAATTTTTCGAGTGTGACCACGGCGATCGTGGGACCGAATGGTTCCGGCAAGAGCAATGTCGCCGAGGCGTTTCGCTTCGCGCTCGGCGAACAGTCGATGAAAAGCATGCGCGGCAAGCGCGCCGAAGATCTCATTTGGGGCGGTTCTCACTCAATGCCCCGCCTGATGCGCGCGTCGGTCGCCATCGTGTTTGACAACTCCCGCCGCATCTTCAAGATCGATTTCGATGAAGTGATCATAGAGCGCGCGGCTTTCCGCGACGGCACGAGCGAATACTCCATCAACGGTTCGCGCGTGCGCTTGCGCGATATCGAGGAACTTTTGGCCGGCGCAAACATCGGCGAGACGAGCCACCATATCATTTCCCAAGGCGAGGCGGATCGGATATTGCTCGCCTCGCCGCGCGACCGGCGCGCGATGCTCGAGGACGCGCTCGGCCTCAGGGTGTACGAATTCAAAAAGCAGGAAGCGGAGAAGAAACTCCTGAAAACCGAGGACAATATCGCCCAGGTGAATTCGCTCCGGCGGGAACTTGCGCCACATCTGCGCTTCCTCGAAAGCCAGGTAAAGAAACTCGAGCGCGCGCAGGCGCTCCGGGATACCCTTACGAGCGCTTGCCAGACGTATTTTGCGATCGAGGACGCTTTTCTCGAGCAAGAGAAGCGCGCCATCGCCGAAGAAAAGAAAGACGCGGCTGCACGGCTTGCAGATGCGACCGCAGAACTTTCCCGTATCGAGGAGCGGGCGACAGGCGACGCCGAAGGCGCGAAACGTCTCGAAACGGTACGTAAGGCGGAGACGGACGTCGAACGTCTTCTGGGCACGCGCAGCGTCCTCTCGCGCGAGATCGGACGCGTCGAAGGATCGCTTGCCGCCGCCAAGCAGCGCAGCGTCAAGGTCGTGAATGATCCCTACGCAAAAGTGCCGCGCGAAGCCCTCAGCGCTCTTGCGGAAGAGACTGAAAAACAGGCGGTGCGTGCAGACACCCTCGAAGCCGCTCGTGCCGCATTACACGCGCTTCACGGAGCGGTACGCGCGTTCGTCGACCGTTTCATCGCGCCGGCCGACGACCTGCTCGCGGAAGAAGAGCACGCCGCATACGCGCTCGAGAACGAACGTACGGAGCTCCTCGGTAAAGATTCCGCGCTCGCCGAGGAGCTCGAACGGGCGAAATCGGCGCTCGCGCGCGCGCGCGAAGATCTGACCGCGCACGACGAGACCGGCAAGGAGCTGCATCGCCGCATACTCGATCTCGCGCAAGCAAAAGCGCATGAGGAAAGCATGGTCGCAAAAAGCGACGCGCGCGAACGCGCACTCGGTTTCCTCACCGAAGAGCTCGAGCGCGACAAGGCGGAAGCACTCGCGCTTGCCGGCGCCGCCGTGCTTTCCTACGAGCCTCTGCCCGCGCTTCCCGCCGAAGAGCGGCGCGTGCAAGAAGAACGCAAACGCTCTCTCGAACGCATAAAAATCCGTCTTGAGGAAGCGGGAGGAACCGGCGAGGACATCCGACAGGAGCATAAGGAAGTATCGGAGCGCGAGGCATTCCTCGCGCGCGAGCTCGACGATCTCGCCGCGTCAGCCGCGGGCCTGCGCGCGCTCATCGTCGATCTTGAAACGGAGCTCGCGAAACATTTCACCGCCGGACTCGCTCAGGTCAACGCTTCGCTTGGCGAATATTTCGCGCTCATGTTCGGCGGCGGCGGCGCGCGGCTCGCTCTTGAAGAGCCGGAGGTCGAGCCCGAAGGCGAGGATCTTGAAGAATCCCTCGACGAGGGAATGCCCAAAGAAAAGGAGAGGCCCGGCATAGAGATCGTCGTCAACCTGCCGAAGAAAAAAGTACGCTCCCTCATGCAGCTTTCAGGCGGAGAGCGCGCGCTCACGAGCATCGCCCTCATTTTCGCCATGAGCCAGGTGAACCCGCCGCCATTTTTGATACTGGATGAGACCGATGCGGCCCTCGATGAAGCGAATAGCCGGCGCTACGGCGACATGATCGAGAACCTCGCGCAGAAATCGCAGCTCATCGTCATTACGCATAACCGCGAGACCATGAGCCGCGCAGGTATCCTCTATGGCGTCACCATGGGCGGCGACGGCGTATCGAAGCTGCTCTCAGTCAAATTTGACGAAGCGGTCGCCGTGGCGAAATGAACAAAGCCGATGTTTTAAATGTTTAACATTTAAAATCGGGCCCCTTCATACCTAGACGACAGGTACGAAATCGAGCTCTTTTTCGGCGACGCGGGCGGCGGAAAGGCGGACTCGAATCGGGTCGCCGAGGCGATAGCTCTTGCGAGTTCTGCGGCCGAGGAGCCGGTAATGCTTTTCGTCATATTCGAAATAATCGTCGCCGACGTCGTGAATGCGGATCATGCCGTCGGCGTGCGTCGTCTGCTCTTCGACGTAGAGGCCGCGTTCGGTGACTCCTGAAATGACGGCGTCGAACTCCTCGCCGATACGAAGCGCGAGGAACTCCACCTGCTTCATTTTGATCGAGTCGCGCTCGGCATCGGAGGCCGCGACTTCGCGCTCGGAAGCATGGAGCGCGAGCGAATCGAATTCCCGCATTTCTACGGCGGTTATGGGCGCGCCGCCCGCATGCGCTTTTATGAGCCGGTGGATGACGAGGTCGGGGTAGCGGCGGATAGGGGAGGTGAAATGCGTGTAGTACTCGAACGCGAGCCCGAAATGGCCGATGTTGCGCGTCGCGTACACGGCCTTGCTCATCGAGCGCAACGTCGCCGTTTTTACGAGGTACTCTTCGGGCTTCCCCTTTACCGCCTCAAGGAGCTTGTTCAACTCCGTGCCCGTCACGTTGCCGCCCGTCATCTTCAGGTGATAGCCCATGACGCGCAGGAGATTCGCGAGATTCTCGATGCGGTCGGCGTCCGGCGTAGCATGGATACGATACAGCGAAGAGAAATGCGGCCCGCCGTTTTTCGTAAGCTTGGCGAGGTGTTTCGCGACCGCCTCGTTCGCGAGCAGCATGAAGTCCTCGATGAGGAGATTCGTCGCCTTGCGCTCCTTGAGCGTTATCGCGATCGGCGCGCCGTGTTCGTCGAGCTTCACTTTTACCTCCGGAGTATCAAACTCAATAGCGCCTTTTGCCTGGCGCCGCGCACGGATCTTTTTCGAAAGATCAAAGAGGAGGGAAAGCTCATCATGCATCGTGCCGCTACCCGCGTCGAGCACTTCCTGTGCGCCCTCATAGGTAAACCTCTTGTCCGAGTGAATGACCGTTTCGCCGAACCATTCAGCAATGATGTTCGCCTCGGCGTCGAGCGTGAATACGGCGGAAACCGCGAGACGATCCTGGTCGGGATTGAGCGAGCAGAGATCATTGGAGAGGATCTCGGGGAGCATCGGGATGGTCCGATCAACGAGGTACACGCTCGTCGCGCGTCCCCGCGCTTCGGTATCGAGCGCGCTTCCGGGCCGTACAAAAAAAGAAACATCGGCGATATGCACGCCGACCTCGACGGTCCCGTCATCGAGCTTGCGCACCGAGAGCGCATCGTCAAAATCCTTTGCATCGGCGGGGTCGATGGTGCACGTCGGCGCGTTGCGGAAATCGCGGCGCGCGCCGGTAGTGCCTTCGCGCGCCGCCTCCTCCGCGAGCATCGCTCTCCCGTGTTCTGTAAGATATGCGGCGTCTTTCTCGACGCCAGGAGGGAAGTCGCTTGAGAATCCCTGACCCAGGGCGAGCGCCCGCATCTCGGTCTCGTGCACGCCCGCTTTCCCGATGATCTCTTCGACGACGCCCCAGGGATACGGTGCGTCCGCCTCCCACCCCTTCATGCGCACCAGCACTTTGTACCCGAGTTGCGCGCCTTTCGCGTCGCGCACCGCCACCGGCACATACATTTTTTTGTAGTCGCTCGCAAGAAGCGTTTCCCCGTTTTCTTCGACCAGAGCGCCAACAAAGGTCTCTCGCGCCCTTGAAATTATTTCAACCACTTTCCCGGCCGCCCGCGCGGGCATCCGGCCCGAGGGATCGCGGTACATGCCCGCAGGCTCTATCTTCACGATATCGCCCGCGAGCGCGTGGCCCGTCCACTGCGGCGGTATGAGGAGATCCTCGCCTTCTTCGCCGACGGAGAAGAAACCGAAGCCTTTCCGGGTCATCGTTATCGGACCTTCGTAGAGGTGTGCGCCTGCCATTTGAGCTACTCTAGCAATATAACTCGGCTTCTGCTATAGTCGCCTTCATGTTGATGATCCGATTCCAGCGCATCGGCCGGAGCAATGCCCCGGCATTTCGCATTGTGCTTTTAGAGAAGGCGCGCGCCGCCAAAGCCGGCGGCATCACCGAATTGCTCGGCACCTACAACCCGAAGAGCAAAGCGCTTACTCTCGACGAGGCGCGCGTGAAAGCATGGATCGCCAAGGGCGCTCAGCCGACCGGTTCCATCCATAACCTTCTTGTGAGCAAGGGCATCATCGAAGGGAAGAAGATAAACGTGCTCCCGAAGAAGACTTCGCAAAAGAAAGAGGATGCTCCCGCTGCGCCCGCGAGCGCATCCGCGGCAGAAGCGGTATCCGCACCGACCGAAGCCGAGATTGCCGCAGAAACCGCCGCGGCTGCGGAGGAATCGCCCGCGGAAGTCCCGGCAGCCGAAGAGGCTCCGGAAGAGACGCCCGCGGCGTAATGCGCGCGCCGAGCGCGCGATGCTACCATACCCCCATGGAACCAGATCAGGCATTTCTCGAATACGCAGTAAAGGCGCTCGCCGCTCACCCCGAATCGGTTGAGACCACCCGTACCATCGACCAGATGGGCGTCCTGCTCACGCTCACGGTGCATCCGGAGGATATGGGCAAGATTATCGGCAAGAGCGGCAAGACCGCCGAGGCGCTGCGCATCCTGCTGCGCGTTATCGGGATGAAAGGGAATGCGCGCGTAAACCTTAAGATAAATGAGCCGGTCGGCGGCAAGCACGCGCCGGAGGGCGCAAACGAACCTGCGGCAAAGACCGTTGACGAAGTCATTGACGAACTGGGCGCATAGGCGGAAGGCGGGGTAATTTTTGAGTACGCCGTATTTTTCTGCTGAAAAATCGGCTCGCTCTCGCGCCGACGCGCTCCGAGAGCCTCAAAAATTACCCCGCCTTCCGTCACTCACATCAATGTTACGATTTCATCTCATCACCCTTTTTTCTGACGCATGCGACGCGTACCTTTCGGCGTCCATCATCGGCCGCGCGCGCAAAGAGAAGAAGATTTCAGTAGCGTATCAAAACCCGCGCGACTTCGTCGACAATAAGTGGGGAAAGGTCGACGAGCGTCCCTATGGCGGGGGCCCCGGGATGGTAATGTCCGCAATGCCCGTTGTCCATGCTGTTCAACGGGCATTGCGGATCCCGAGGAGTCCGCGACGAGGGAACGGTAAGACGCCTCGCAAGCCCGTGATCGTCTGGTTCTCGCCGTCGGGCAAACAATTCACCAATAAAGACGCCGACGCCCTCGCGAAATACCAAGATGTTATCTTGGTATGCGGACGGTATGAGGGCATAGATGAACGGGCGAAAAAAATCCTCAAAACGCTCGCGCCGCTGAAAGAGTTCGCGATCGGGGAAGCAGTCTACACCGGCGCTGAAGTGCCGGCGCTCGCTCTTGTCGATGCAGTCACGCGCCGGCTGCCGGGCGCCCTCGGCAAAGACGCCTCGGTAGAAGAGCGCCGCATCGCCTCCCGCGCGGTCTACACCCGCCCCGAAACCATCTTATATAAAAAGAAGAACTACCGCGTTCCGAACGTCCTTCAGACCGGTCACCACGCGAACATCGACGCCTGGCGCGCGCGGCGCTGATATTTATCCCCAGGGCCCCTTGCCATAGGGGAGGCGGCCTGATACAGTGGGGCCATCAGATACGAGTGAGTAACGGAGGGCGCGGGGCATAAAGATTAATACGGGAACCGAAAGAGCGCATAGCGACAGCGGACTTGCGTCCGTGCGTTCGCATTTATATATCTTGTTCGCTACCAAGCGAAGCCGAATCGAATGCATGTCAGCAATCATTCGTGAGGCAAGCGCAGGGAGGAAACTCGCAAGCAAATCTTATTACTTCACGCCACGCTCACATGCAAAAAAACCTCGTCCAGAAGACTTTCGGTGCCTATCAGGCGCCGCGCGTGCCGTTCCCGGACCTTGTCGGGCACCAGCGCAGCTCGTTTGAGTGGCTTCTCAAAGACGGCCTCGCGGAGCTCTTTAAGGAGTTTTCTCCGGTTACCGATTATTCGGGAAAGAAATTCGAGCTTAAGTTCGAGGGTTTTGAAATAGGCGAACCGAAATACGATGAGGAGTTTGCACGGGAGAACATGCGCACCTATGAAGCGCCGATACGCACGACCGTCACACTCGTCAATAAAACGCTCGGTTCGGAAAAGTCTCAGGAGATTTTCCTCACGGACATGCCCATGATGACGCCGCATGGCTCTTTTATCGTTTCAGGCGTGGAACGCGCCATCGTGCCGCAGCTCGCGCGCTCTTTCGGCGCATTTTTCGTCTCCGAACTCATCCGCGGGAAGCCGTTCTTCGGCGCGAAAATAATTCCTCTGCGCGGCGTCTGGATAGAAATAGATTCTGAGGCGGACGGCGCGATCTTCGTGAAAATCGACCGGAAGCGCAAATTCCCGATCACCGAGCTCCTCACGGTTTTCGGCGGTGGCGTGGGCGAAGCCACCCTGAAGCATTTTGCGAAAGATCCGCTCGCCCAGGCGGCGATACAGGCGACGCTCGCGCACGACGAGGCGAAATCCGTCGAAGAGGCCTATATCGAGATCCATCGCCGCATGCGTGACGGCGATCTGGCGACGCCGGAAAACGCGAAAAATTTCGTGCAGTCGCTCTTCTCGGCCGAGCGGTACGATCTCGGGAAAGTCGGCCGTCACCGCCTCAACGCGCGTTTCGAACTCCCGACTTCCGAGAAAGCGCTCGGGAAGCGCACGCTCACGCTCACCGACTTCGTGCATATCATTTCGGAAATTACGAAATTGAATGCCGATCCGTCCGCACGCCCGGATGACATCGATCACCTCGGCTTCCGCCGCGTGCGTTTCGTCGGCGAGCTCCTGCAGGCGCGCATGCGCGTGGGCATGAGCCGCATGAAGCGCAATATCCAGGATCGCATGTCGACCATCGAGAGCGAGACCACGCTCCCCATGGCGCTCGTGAATCCGCGCCCGTTCCACGCATCAGTGCACGAATTCTTCACGGCCAATCAGCTTTCGCAATTCATGGATCAGCAAAATATCCTCGCCGAACTGGAGAATATGCGCACCTTCTCGGCGCTCGGCCCCGGCGGACTCACGCGCGAGCGCGCGGGCTTTGAAGTGCGCGACGTGCACCCTTCCCATTATGGCCGCCTCTGTCCCATCCACACTCCGGAAGGCCAGAACATCGGCCTCATTTTGCACATGGCGACCCATGCGCGCACGAACGACTTCGGCGTCATCGAGACGCCGTATGTCCGCGTGAAAAACGGAAAAGTAACCGGCGACGTGGTACACCTGAACGCGCTCGACGAAGAGCTTGAAGTCATCGCGCACGGAGCCACGAAGCTCGATGAGAGTAGCCGCATCGTCTCCGACTTCGTCGAAGCCCGCCACAAGGGGGATCCGGTCATCGTCGCG
The DNA here is from genome assembly GCA_021836725.1 of bacterium. Lineage (GTDB taxonomy): Bacteria > Patescibacteriota > Minisyncoccia > Phycocordibacterales > Phycocordibacteraceae > C7867-001. The sequence continues at coordinate 18,799 of JAKBHL010000008.1, read as the reverse complement.
CGCGATGCCATAACCCTCATGGACGCATCGACGTTCCAGATGTTCTCCATCGCCACTTCGCTGATTCCTTTCGTCAACCACGACGACGCGAACCGCGCGCTCATGGGTTCGAACATGCAGAAGCAGGCGACGCCCGTGCTCATCCCCGAAGCGCCGCTGGTGGCCACCGGCATCGAAGCGCATGCCGCCCGCAACACCGGGCGCCTCGTGCTCGCGGAGGAAGCGGGCGAAGTCACGCAGGTCGATGCCCGAAAGGTCATTGTGAAAAATAAGGACGGGAAACCGAAGGAATACCACCTCCAGGGGCTCACGCAGACCAACCAAAACTCGGCGTTCATGCAGCGGCCGAGCGTACGTTTGGGGGATAAGGTAAAGAAAGGCGACGTGCTCGCGGACAATTCCTCGACCGATCAAGGACAGCTCGCCCTCGGCCAGAACGTGCGCGTCGCGTTTATGAGCTGGAACGGCGCCAATTATGAAGACGCCATCGTCATCTCCGAGCGTCTCGTCGAAGACGCGAAGTTCACAACGGTTCATATCGAAGATTTCGAATGCGTCGTGCGCGATACGAAACTCGGTCCCGAGACGACTACCCACGACATCCCGAATGTCGGAGAGATGCGGCTGAAGAATCTCGACGAAGAGGGCATCATCCGCATCGGAGCGGAAGTGCGTTCCGGCGACATACTGGTCGGCAAGGTAACCCCCAAGGGCGAGACGCAGCTCACGCCGGAGGAACGTCTCCTGCGTTCCATTTTCGGCGACAAGGCAAAGGACGTAAAAGACACATCGCTCCGGATGGAAGGCGGCAAACGCGGGCGCGTCATCGGCGTACGGATATTCTCGAGAGAAAAAGGCGACCAGCTCGAAAGCGGCATCATCAAGAAGATACTCGTTACCGTCGCGCAGGTGAGAAACGTGTCGGTCGGCGACAAGCTTTCGGGCCGTCACGGCAACAAAGGCGTTATCAGCCGCGTGCTGCCGGTTGAGGACATGCCCTACGATAAGGACGGCAATCCGGTCGATCTCCTGCTTACGCCGCTCGGCGTCCCGTCCCGTATGAACCTCGGGCAAATCCTCGAAATGCATCTCGGGCTCGCGGCCCATACCCTCGGCTATCAGGCAATCGTCCCGCCGTTTGCCGGAGCGACCGCGGATGAAATCCGCGACGAGCTCGAGGCCGCCGGCTTCTCTCGCGGCGGCAAGATGCAGCTCTATGACGGCCGTTCGGGGGAAGCTTTCGCACAGGCCATCGCCGTCGGCTACATGTACATCCTCAAACTGCACCACATGGTCGAGGACAAGATCCACATGCGTTCGATCGGTCCCTACAGCCTCATCACACAGCAGCCTTTGGGCGGCAAAGCGCAGAACGGCGGGCAACGGTTCGGCGAAATGGAAGTATGGGCGCTTCTGGGCTACGGAGCCGCCTATACGCTGCGCGAGATGCTCACCATAAAATCCGACGATATCCAAGGGCGTTCGGCGGCTTTCGATGCCATCGTGAAGGGCGAGGCGATCAGCCATACCGGCACGCCCGCATCGTTCGCCGTCCTCACCAACCAAATCCGCGGCCTGGCGCTCGACGTTGAACCCTTGAATCTGCCGCCGGACGCGGAGGCATAGCTTTATTAATTTTCCCAGAATCCTATGGCATTCACTCCCCGCAAACTTCCGCCGCGCGACACCTGGAATGGGCTGCGCCTCACGCTCGCGTCGCCTGAGCGCATACTCGCTTGGTCGCTGGGCGAGGTAACGAAACCGGAGACCATCAACTACCGTACTCAGCGTTCCGAGAAGCACGGCCTTTTCGATGAGAAGATATTCGGTCCGGAAAAAGACTACGAATGTTACTGCGGCAAGTACAAGGGCATCCGCTACAAAGGCATCGTCTGCGACAAATGCGGCGTCGAGATTACGCGCTCAATCGTGCGGAGGGAGCGCATGGGGCACATCGAGCTCTGTACGCCCGTCGCGCACATCTGGTTTTTGCGAAGCGTCCCGTCACGGATGGCGCTTCTTCTGGGCGCTTCCGCCGCGGACATCGAGAAAGTCGTCTACTTTGCGGGATACATCATCACGAAGGTAGCGGAGCATGAGAAAAAGCGTCTCATCACCGAGCTTGAGAGCGAGTACAAGTCGAAGTACAAGGCCGCCAAGGACGACAAGGAACGCGACGCGCTCAAGGAAAAGATGACGCTTACGAAAGTCGAGATCGAAAGCGTCGTCGTCGGGAAAGTCCTTGACGAACTCGAATACCACCGGTACTCCGTAAAATACGGAGGCCTCTTTGAAGCGCGCATCGGCGCCGAGGCCATTTACGATATTTTCTGTGCGCTCAACCTGAAGGATCTCGAGAAGACGCTCGCCGCGCGCTACGAGCACGCCGGCGCCGCCGAACGGGAGAAGCTCGCGAAGCGCCTCTCTTTGATCGCGGGACTGATCGCTTCGGGCACGCGCCCCGAATGGTTCTTCCTCACGCGCATACCGGTCATCCCGCCGGCGCTCCGCCCCATGGTCGCGCTTGAGGGCGGCCGCCACGCGACCTCAGACGTGAACGATCTCTATCGCCGCGTCATCAACCGCAACAACCGCCTGAAGAAGCTCATCGACATTCACGCGCCGGAAGTCATCCTGCGCAATGAAAAGCGCATCCTGCAGGAAGCGGTTGACGCGCTCCTCGACAACTCCATCAGAAAGAGCGGCGCCTCCGCGGGAGCCATGACGCTCGCGCAGCGCCGGCCGCTCAAATCGCTCGCCGACTACCTGAAGGGCAAACAAGGTTATTTCCGCCAGAACCTGCTCGGCAAGCGCGTCGATTATTCGGGGCGCTCGGTCATCGTCGTCGGTCCCGATCTCGAGCTCGATGAGTGCGGTCTCCCCAAACACATGGCATTGGAATTGTTCCGTCCGTTCGTCATAGCGGGCCTTCTTGACCGCGAGCTCGCATTCAATATCCGCGGGGCCGGCCGCCTCATCGAAGACGGCGTCTCTGAAGTATGGGAGATTCTCGAAGAAGTAATCGCAGGGAAATACGTACTCCTCAACCGCGCGCCGACGCTCCATCGCCAGGGTATCCAGGCATTCCGTCCGCAGCTCATCGAAGGCGATGCCATTCAGCTCCACCCGCTTGTCTGCAACGCGTTCAACGCGGACTTTGACGGCGACCAGATGGCCGTCCATGTGCCGCTTTCGGAAGAAGCGCAGTGGGAAGCGGCGAACATCATGAGCGCCAATAAGAACATCCTGAAACCGGGAAGCGGCGACATGATCGTGCTCACCGGAAAGCCGCTCGACATCGTCCTCGGCGTCTACTGGCTTACCAAAGCGGTTGAAGGCGCTAAAGGCGAAGGCGACCATTTCTCCTCGCCGAACGCGGCGATTCTCGCATCCGAATACGGCGCTATCGACCTGCGCGCCAAGATAAAAGTGCTTCCGGTCCTCGGCAAAGAGAAATATGCGCCGTTTGACGGGCATCTTTTCGAGACGACGGTCGGCCGGCTTCTCTTCAACACGGTGCTGCCCGCCGATTACCCGTTCATCAATGAGACCATCACGAAGAAGGTACTCGCGCGCATAGTGACCGACTGCATCGTCCGCTACGGGCTCGATGCGGTACCGGATATCGTGAATAAAGTGAAACGTTTCGGTTTCGAATATGCCACAAAGTCAGGCGTCTCGTGGGCCATCGACGACGTGTCCGTGCCGAAAGGGAAGACGGAAATCATGGAACGCGCCGGTCTCAAGGTCGCAAAAATAGAAGAGGATTATCAGAACGGCCTTCTTTCCGAGGAGGAGAAACGGCGTGTGGCTATCGAACTATGGCAAGGCGCCAAGCAAGAAGTGGAACAGCTTGTCGCAAAAGAACTTGATCCGATGGGTTCCGTTGCGGACATGGTGCACTCGGGCGCGCGCGGCACGCTCGGCAACCTGACTCAGATGGCAGGCATGAAAGGTCTCATCCAGAATACGGCCGGCGAAACGATAGAAGTGCCTATCGCTTCCTCCTTCAGCGAAGGGCTGAATCCGGTGGAGTACTTCATGAGCACTCACGGCGCGCGCAAAGGCCTTACCGACACCGCGCTCGGCACCGCTAAAGCGGGGTATCTCACGCGCCGCCTCTTTGACGTCGCGCAGGACTCCATCGTGACCGAGAAAGATTGCGGCACGAAACGCGGAGTAAAGATAAACCGCGTGAGCGCGTCCGGTATCCAGATCGATTACGCGGAAGTGCTGCGCGGGCGCGTTCTCGCGGAACCCGTGAAAGACCAGGACGGGAAGGTCCTTTTCAAGGCGGGGCACTATCTCTCGACCGAAGACGCGAAAGCGCTCGCCGCTTCCTCGATCGCTACCGTCGTCGCACGCTCGCCGATGTCATGCGAGACGCGCTATGGCATCTGTCAGACGTGTTACGGAATGGATCTCACGACCCAAGAGCTCGTCGATCTCGGTGAGGCGGTCGGTACCGTCGCGGCGCAAGCCATCGGCGAGCCGGGCACCCAGCTCACCATGCGTACGTTCCATGCCGGCGGCGTGGCTTCGGTGGGCGGCGACATCACAAGCGGTTTGCCGCGCGTGGAGGAGGTCTTCGAGAAACGTTCGCCCAAGAATCCGGCAATCATCTCGAAGTCCGACGGTCTTGTGGTGGAGGTGCGGGAGGAAGGCCGCGAGAAGGTCATCGTGGTCACGCCCTCCGCGGGCCAGGGGAAGAAGGACGGTTCGGCATACGAATATGTCGCGCCGTATCCGCGCGTTCCAATCGTCACCGAAGGCACCGCGGTCGTACGGGGCCAGATACTCACCGACGGTTCCGCCGATCTTGACGATCTCTTCGAGTACGCCAGCCGCGCGACGGTGCAGGAATACATCATCACCGAAGCGTCGAAGATTTACGAATTGCAGGGAGCGCCCGTTTCTCGCAAGCATCTCGAGGTCGTCGTGAAGCAGATGTTCTCGCGCATGAAAATTACCGAGGCGGGCGATACCGACTACTCTATCGGCGACGTGGTCGAGGATTGGGAGTTTACGCGGGCGGTGAAAGAGATGGAGGCGGCGCAAAAAATCGCACCGAAAGCCCGCGAAATCGTTCTCGGCATCAAAGAGAGCGCGCTCTCTCGCCGCTCGTTCCTTTCCGCGGCGTCTTTCGAACAGACGACGAAGATACTCATCAACGCGGCGCTCAAAGGAAGCATCGACCGCTTGCGCGGCCTGAAAGAAAACGTCATTCTCGGCCGCCTCATCCCGGCGGGTACCGGTTTTGCAGGGAGCCAAAAGCACGCAACCATCACCAAGCTCCAGCTTGACCACCCGGCGCCTGCGCCTTCGGAACGTTCAAGCTTCGCGCCGCGCACGAGCCGCGCGCTCTGACCATGGCACAGGATACGGTCGCTTTGATAAAGGACCGTCTCTCCATTGTCGAGATCGTGAGCCCGTATGTGAAGCTCACGCGCTCGGGGAAGTCACTGCGGGGGCTCTGTCCCTTCCACAAGGAGAAAACTCCTTCTTTCCACGTGAGCCCCGAACGCGGCACGTTCCACTGTTTCGGCTGCGGCGAGGGCGGCGACGGATTTTCGTTCATTGAAAAAGTCGAGAACGTGGATTTCAAGGACGCGCTGAAAATCCTCGCCGAGAAAGCGGGCATCCCTGTCGAATACGCAGGGAAAGAAAGCCGCGAAGACGCGTCAAAGAGAGAACGCCTGTACGCGCTCATGAGCCGCGCGAGCGCCTGGTACGCTGGCAGGCTTATCGGAAGCCCCGCCGAGACCTATGCAAAGAAGCGCGGCCTCACCGGCGAGACGATCCGCGCATGGCAACTCGGTTACGCGCCCGATGCGTGGCGCGCCCTGCTTGAAGCGCTGACCGGCGAAGGATTCACGACAAGGGAGCTGCACGAAGCGGGATTGATAAAAGAGGCGGACGGGAAGCAGGGCACGTACTACGACCGGTTCCGCAACCGGCTCCTGTTCCCGATATGCGATGCCTCGGGTCATGTCGTAGCGTTTACGGGGCGCGCGCTTGCGGCGGACGAGCCAGCGAAATACCTCAACTCTCCGGAAACCGAGCTCTACCATAAGTCCGACATTCTTTTCGGCATGAGCACCGCAAAAGAGGCGATACGGGCCCGCGGATTCGTCATGCTCGTCGAAGGGCAAATGGACGTATTGCACGCGCATCAGGCGGGATTTACCAATGCGGTCGCGCTTTCGGGCACCGCGCTTTCCGAACGCCACCTCCGCCTGATGAAGCGTTATAGCGAAAATCTCATGCTCGTGCTCGATGCCGATCCGGCCGGACTCAAGGCGACTGCGCGCGCGGCGGCTCTTGCGCTTTCCTCGCTTATGCGGGTAAAAGCGGTTCGGCTTCCCGCGGGGAAAGATCCGGCCGATCTCATCAGCGAAGACCCGGGCGGATTTACGAAGCGCATCACTGAAGCGAGACCGATTGTCGAATTCTTTCTCACGGAACTGGCCGAGCAAGAACGCGATCTCCATCGGCTTGTGCGAGGCGCCGAGGAAATAGTGCTTCCTCTGCTCTCTGCGCTCCCGAGCCCTATGGAGCGCGAACACTTTACGCACATCACCGCGCGCTCGCTTGGGCTGTCGGACGAAGCCGTCCGGGAGTCGCTTCGCCGTCTCCCGCGGCAACCGGAAGCGCAAAAGAGCGCTCAGGAAGATCGGACATCGAAGACGCCCGCGCGCGCACCAAGCGCCATCCGCTCGGAACAGCTTCTCGCCGTTATTCACGCCTATCCCGACTCGCCGCTTGCGGAGCGCGTCAAATCAGAGTATCTTCGAATTACTGAAGCTCACGCGTTGCCGCTTGAAACCCTTCCGGAACCTGCCTTGTTTGAGGCGGAGCGGAGGTTCGGCGAAGATCCGGAAGAGAACGCCGCGGATGAGCTTCTTCACGCTTTTGAAGAAGCGGTAGTCCGCGAAGCGTATCAAGAAGCAGTGGCACGACTACGTAGAGCCGAAGCCGCCCGCGACATTTCTCAGGTCGAAGATGCACAGGCGGCGTGCGCAAGACTCTCTGTACGCCTCGCCGCTTTGGGGCATTGATCCACTCTTACTTCCCACTTTTATTTCCACAGTATGGCGACTTCCACAAAAAAGAAAAAGAGCGCTCACAAAACCGCTAAAAAGCCGGCAGTGCACCGCGCGCCCGCAAAGAAGAAAACTTCGAGATCCGTTCGCGCCGCTTCGCGTACCGCGCGTGCGCGAACAAAACACGTCCTGCGCGCTGCCTCGCGGGGCGCGAAAGCGAAGGCGGTGTCCCAGAAAGCGCTCTCGGCGGAGCAGCTCATTGAGAAGGGAAAAGAGCGCGGGTACGTCACCTACAGCGAGATCCTGAAATCCTTTCCGCATGTGGAAGATGACGTGAGTTTCCTCGAGTCGCTCTACGAACGTTTTGCCATCGCGGGCGTCGACGTGCTCGAAGGCGGCATGCTCGAAGACGCCGCCGACGAATATCTCGCGACGCGCAACATCAAAGACCGTCATTCCACAGGCTACGATTCCATACAGATCTATCTTCGTGAAATCGGACAGTATCCGCTCCTCATCGCCGCCGAAGAGCGCGAGCTCGCGAAGCGCATAGAAAAAGGCGATGCCGAAGCGCGCAACATCCTCGCACGGAGCAACTTGCGCCTCGTCGTTTCCATCGCGAAAAAGTACGTCGGCCGCAGCCCCGATCTCACGCTTCTTGACCTCATCCAGGAAGGGAATCTCGGTCTTTTCCGCGCGGTGGATAAGTTCGATTGGAAAAAGGGATATAAGTTCTCGACGTATGCCACGTGGTGGATACGCCAGGCGATTACGCGCGCGCTCGCCGATCAATCGCGCACCATCCGCATCCCCGTCCACATGGTCGAGACAATCGCCAAGTACAAGCAGGTCTCGCGCCGTCTCGCGCAAGTGCTCGGCCGCGATCCGCAGGCGGAAGAGATCGCGGTGGAAATGGGCGTCGAGCCGGATAAGATTTATCAGATAGAAAAAATCAACCAGGATACGCTTTCTCTGGAGAATCCGATCGGTTCGGACGACGATGAAAAATCGACGCTCGGGGATTTCATTCCCGATGACAAAATCCCGTCGCCCATACAAGAATCTTCCGAGCGCATCCTGGCGGAGCAGATGCGGTCCATACTGAACGATCTCTCGCCGAAGGAACGCAAGATCCTTGAAATGCGCCACGGCCTCATGGACGGCATCTACCACACCCTTGAGGAGGTGGGGAGAGAGTTCGGCGTTACCCGCGAGCGTATCCGCCAGATCGAGGCGAAAGCGCTCGAAAAGATCCGTTTCCACGATAAAGCGCGGCATCTGAAGTCGTACTAGAACCCATCCAAAAACTCCAGGGCGACGCGAGAGGTATGCTGCAGGAAAGGGCTCTCTCCTCCTAAGATGTCATCTTAGGAAATTTGACCGGCCTCCGCGAGAGGTATGCGGCAGAAAGAGGCTTACGGAGCGTGACGACGCGAGTACGAGCCGCTTTTTGAGCACAAAAAGACGGCGTACTCCTTTCTGTCGCATACCCGAGCGGAGGGTTTGAAATGAGTTCTAGTAAGAAACCCCCTCAGTGTTGAGGGGGCTCAAGCGGGGGAGGTGCTAGGAACGGAATTTTTTATTCTCTCGGGCGTCCTGAACGGACTGAGAGAACTTCACGTATCCGATGAATGCGAGGATCACCGATGGAATCCAGAATACATCGGCTTCCACTACGGCGAGGTACGTGAGGACGATTGCCGTCGCAGTCATAAACACGCTGATGCCGAATGACCGTTCCTCGGAAAGAACAAGCGCTACGATACACATGACTAACGCCAGGAACTCAAGAAATCCAATCACGATGGGGTCTCCTTGGGGAGTGTCGTGCCGCTACGAAACCTTCGTAGGAGGAGTCCTCTGAATCCGTCTCGGGGACGCCGCTATCGTAGCAGAATATGACATAAATGTCAAGCACTCCGCTCGGGAGAATGCGAAGCGTGTTTTTGCAAGGTACACTCTCACTATGATAACGACGCCTTCCTTTGAAGAAGCTTACGGAAAATTGAATGCGCAGCAGAAGATGGCGGTCGATACGATCTATGGCCCCGTGCTTGTCATCGCCGGCCCCGGGACCGGCAAGACGCAGATACTCGCGCTCCGCATCGGGAATATCCTCCTCAAGGCCGCCGGAGCGAAACCGGACGAAATCCTCGCACTTACCTATACGGACAGTGCGGTGGCGACGCTGCGCGCCCGGCTCGCGCGTTTCATCGGCACGGCCGCGTATCGCGTCCGCATTCATACGTTCCACAGCTTTGCCCGTTCAATACTCGAATTGCGCCCCGATCTGTTCCCGCGCATCGCGCTTGGCACGCATCTCTCGGCAGTGCGCGGTATCGCGCTCATGGAAAGGCTGCTCGACGAGGGATCCTATACGAAGATACGTAATCCGAAAAATCCGCACCGCGCTGCGAAAGATCTTCTCGGTTTTATGGAGAAGCTGAAACAAGAGCATTACACTCCGGAGAGTTATCGAGCCGAACTCGCCGCGTTGCACGAGGCCCTCATAGCCGACCCCGACCGCATTCACGCGCGCGGCGCGCATGAAGGAAAGGAAAAGGGCGAACATCTGAGGTATCGCGAGCGCATCGAGAAGCATCTCGAGGTCGCAGAGCTCTTCGCCGCGTACCAGGAGGCTCTCGAAAGAGAGTCGCTCTACGATTACGCAGACCTTATCGGCGAAGCCGTGCGCGGGCTCGAAGAGAACGAAGAATTCCGCGCGGAAGTCGGAGAGCGTTCGCAATTCGTGCTCGCGGACGAGCATCAGGACGCGAACCCGGCCCAGAACCGCCTTCTTGAGCTCATCACTGATTTCGACGGCACGCCGAATCTCTTCATCGTCGGCGATGAAAAACAGGCAATTTACCGTTTCCAAGGGGCTTCCCTCGCTTCGTTTTTCTATTTCAAGGAAAAATATCCCGATGCGGCGCTCATATCGCTTGATGAGAATTATCGTTCGACCGATCGCCTGCTCCTCGCGGCCCATGATCTCATCGCCCCCGCTCCCGTGCCTTCCCAAAAACTGCGTCCGCGGCTCAAGGCCGCGCGCGGGGCGGGCGGGCAACTGTTCGAGGCGGTATGCAGTACGCCGAGCGAGGAACACGGGGCCATCCGCGCCTTCATCGAACGGCTCCGCGGATCGGGCGTGCCGTACGAAGACATCGCCATCCTTACGAAGAAAAACGCGGATGTGCTCGCTCTGGCGGAGATGCTCCGCTCCGCCGGCATTCCGGAAGACCACGCGAGCGCGGATATAAGCGCGCTCGCGCATCCGGCGGTCTTGCTTTTCATAGCGCTTGTCCGTGCCGCGGCGAACCTTGACGATGAAGCATCGCTTGCCCGCGCGCTCTTTTTACCGGGCATGCCCGGTACGCTCGGGGAGCGTATGCGGCTTCTTTCGCTTGCGCGGGAAGGGAAGCCGCTTGCCGCCGTGCTTACGGAGAAAGGCACCGACCAAATGCGCGCGTGGATGCGGAAGCTCACGAAACTTTCAGAAGAGATGCCGGCGACGCCGCTCGTCCCCTGGCTTTCGCGGCTCGCCCATCTGAGCGGTTTTGTCGCCGGGATGCTTTCTCTCGCCGAAAATGAGAGCGCGTACGAGGCATACCAGGGTTTTATGGGCGAAGCGGCATTCCTCGCCAAGGAGAATCCAAGCGCGACGGCATCGGATTTCCTGGCCTACCTTGCGCGCATCGAGAAGTACGAGCTCAAGATACCGCGTCCCCGCACGAAGCGTTCGGGCGTGCGCATCATGACCGTCCACGCCGCGAAGGGGCTCGAGTTCCCGCACGTCATCATCGCGCACGCGACCGACGAAATCTGGCTGCGCGGAAGGGCCGAGGAGTTCTCTCTGCTGCTTAAGAGCGAAGACGATGAGCACGATATGCGCCGTTTGCTCTATGTGGCGCTCACGCGCGCCAAAGACAGCGTGATCATCACACGGTCGGAGACGACCGAAGAGAATCGCGCGCAGACGCCGCTTCGGTTTCTCGCCGACCTCGCACCGCACCTGAGAAAGGCGGATTTCCCGCCGTCCGTCTCTGCCCCCGCGCCGTATGCGCCGCGCACGATACTCGATCCCGTCTTCCTGAAGGCGCGTCTGCTTGCGCAGGGCTTTTCGCCAACCGGTTTTAACAACTACAGCGCCTCGCCGTGGCAATACTATTTCCGTACGCTCCTGCGGCTCCCGGACGCGCAGACGCCCCGGATGCTCTTCGGGACGGCCATCCATGCGGGCCTGAAATCCTATGCCGATAACGTACGGAAGGGCACAGCGGCGCCGGAAGACGCCGTCGCCGCTTTCCGTCACGAGCTGTCGCGCCTTCCGATCACCCCGCCCGATAGAGAAGCGCTCACGGAAACCGGTACGCAAGCGCTCCGCGCGTATCTTGCGAAAGAGGGACGCTCCATGAAAGACATTCGCGAATCGGAATTTCCCATAGAAGTATCGCTCGCCGTTCCAGGCGTCGGCACCGTGCCGCTTACCGGGAAGCTCGATCGGCTGGATATGAAAGCGGACGGTTCGGTCCTCGTCGTCGATTATAAGACCGGCAAGGTGAGAAGCGAAAATGACATCAAGGGTCGTACCAAAAACAGCACGGGCGACTACTACCGCCAGCTTATTTTTTACAAACTGCTTCTCAAGAAAGACGGCCGGTATGCCACAAGCGAAGCCGAACTCCACTTCGTCGAGCCGAACGAAAAAGGAGACATCGTTACCCGCCGCTTCACGATCAGCGACGCCGAGGTCGAAGCGCTCGAAGCGGAGCTCGTTTCCGCGGCACAGGCGATCGCAGACGGTTCCGCGTTCACCGCGGCATGCGACCCTGCCGTATGCGATTACTGCGATCTAGTCGGATTCCTCATCCCGCCTCCGTAAAACAGGTCGTGTCGCCATCCCCGCAGCGAAGCTGGCGGGGCATTGGCGCACGACCGCCCGGGTGTTTTGCTGGATAAGGATGCGGCCTCCGCCGCTCATGTTTAACTTCGGCCATTTATCCCCGCCGCAAAGCGGACGGGGCATTCTGGCCGATTCCAGTAAATGAGTCACGGTATTTTCGCGAGTGCCTGGTCGACCAGCTGTTTTACGACGTCATAGGGATAAGCGCCATCCATGACGATAGGCGTTTGGCCCGCGGTGAGGATGAGCGAGTAGGGCGCGCCCCGCGCTCCGATAGCAAGGGCGTTCTGTCGATCGGCCTGGATGCGCGCATCGACCGTTGCCGCGGCATCGGCGTAACAGGCGGCGAAAGCGCTTCCCGAGACGCCTGCCGCGTACGCGAGTACGCCATAGTTCATCGGATCGGCCGGCTGATTGGCGAAGAGGGAATCGGCGAACTTCCAGAACGCTTCATTGCCCGCGGTCTTTGCGACGCATTCGGCGGCGCGGGCGTCATTCATAGCATTCGGATGGATTTGCGTAAGCGGGAATTCCCGGTACACCCAAGCGACTTTGCCACTCGCACCCTCGTTCGCGATGATTTGATGGAGCGTTTCGTTAAAGCCCCTGCAGGACTGGCAGTCAAAATCAGCGTATTCGACGATCACGACCTTGGCTGCGGGGTTCCCGAAAATATGATCGGTCGGGCCGACCGGCCGCACCAGCGCGGGATTGCCGGCGAGTGAGCTTGTCGAAGGTTCTTTTTTTGCAATTGAAAAATATACGGCGCCGGCGATTATTAATCCGCCCGCAATGATCGCGATAGGGAGCGCATAGGACGATTTCATAAAGGAAGCGTATGGGTCATGGCCGGCGGAGCGGCTATCGCACGGTCCCAAAGAGACGTGTCAAGCTTTATGTCGCGCACATCAAGCAGGTCTTTGTACTTGAGCGTGCCATGCGCAAGCGCATAGTCATAGAGTTCGCGCGTGAGACGGACGTCCTCGATGCAGTATGCGCGTACCAGTTCGTGTTTCCCCTCTTTCCACCATTCGACCGCCTTAAGCCCGTCGCCCGCTTTCCCGCGTCCGAGCGTCGCTTCGGCAAGCGATTGGAGCCGGATGCGCCGCCCGAGGACCTTTTGCACCTCGACGAGCAGATCAAGCGAGCGCAAACGCGTTAGATCGCCCGGATAATAGCGATTCAGGAGCGGTATATCAAACGTATCGGAATTGAAACCGATAAGCATGTCGGCGTGTTCAAGGATGTGCCAGAGGCGCGGGAGCTCCTCTTTCGTATATGAGGAATATTCTCCCGTTTTCGAATCGTGAATTGCCACGACGGTGAGTTCCTGCTCATTCACGTCGATGCGGCCGCGCACCACAGAGTCAGATATTGACTCGATATCGAAAGTAATCGCGCGCATACGGTCAGCTGCCGGCGTGCAAGTGCGCCGGAAGTTCTGAAACGGGAAGGCCGATCTCCTCTCCCGTGCGGAGTATTTTCATGCGGACGGTATGGTGCGCTATTTCGTCCGCGCCGTAGGCGAGGAAAAGGGGAATATCGCGCTTTACCGCATCCTTCACCTGCTCGCCGAGCGTCCGGCCGGTTATGTTGACGAAGACGCGGCCGCCTTCCTTGCGCAGCGTGTCGGCGAAAGCCTGCGCGGCGGGTATGTCGCCGATACTCGGCGTGCCGAGGTAGAGCTGGGGCATGCCGGCATTCCCCGCAAGCGCGAGCGCATGCGTTTCGAGGAAGTCGGCAAGCGTGACATCGCCTATCGCGAAACCGACCGCCGGAATCGCCTCGCCGCCGTAAAGCGCGATAAGCCGATCGTAACGTCCGCCGCCAAACATCGAGCGAGCGTTCGCCGGGTCCCTGTCAAAGACCTCGAAGACCATGCCGGTGTAGTAATCAAAGCCGCGCGTAATGGAGGAATCGAAAACGACGTTATTCACGCCGCGCGCTTTGAGCGCCTCGATGCGATCGAGGAGCGCGCGCTTTTCGCGCGCCACCTCCGGAGCGTCGCCCGCGTTCTCGATATAGGAAAGAGGATCCCGCGCGGTCAGCGCATTCAGGGCTGCGGCGAAAGCTTCAGGCGTCATTTTCGACTTTTTATCGAGGAGCCGCAGATACTGGTGGATGCCTTCGCCTTTGAGCCCCGCGGCTTCGCACGCGGCGTTTAGGAGCGGACGCGCGTTCATCCGGATGACGAAATCACTTTCGCGCGCGCCGAGGTCGCGCAGGATGCGCGCGGCGAGCGTGACGATCTCGATATCCGCTTCGCCCTCAGGTAGTCCGACTAGATCGACATCCGCCTGATAAAACTCGCGCAAACGGCCTTTCTGCGGCCGCTCGTAGCGGAAACGGTTGCCGATGGAGAACCAGCGCAAAGGATACGTGAGTTCACGCCGTTTTCCGGCCACCATGCGCGCCAGCGTCGGCGTCATCTCGGGGCGGAGCGTTACGCGCCGGTCGCCGCGGTCGGTGAAAGTGTACGTCTGCTCGTCCACGATTTCTTCTGACGTTTTCGCTTCGTAGAGCTCCGCGCGCTCAAGCGGAGAAGCGTTGTATTCCTCATAGCCCCAGAGCGCAAGCGTCTGCCGGATACGCTCGAAGAGCGCTCTCTGGAGTGCGAATGCGTCGGGATAGAAGTCGCGGACGCCTTTATAGGGGTCGGTCGGAAGCGGCTCGGCCATACCCCGATTGTATCAGATACCGGTTGAAGAGGGCGTGGTCGAAACGTATTTAAGAATGAGGTCGCGCATCTGTTCGGGTTTCGGTATGCCACGCATGTGGAATTTGTCGACGGCACCGGCGCTCTGGACGTTGATATCGCCGATATTGAGAAGCGAGGGAAGCACGCCCCGTACATCGGTAGTCACGTCCTGGACGCGATTGAGCAGTACGCTCGAGACTTCGCGGGAGAAGTACCCACGCTGCTTGATGTCTACGATGCGCTCGTTAGTGAGCACCCACGCATTTAGGAAGTAGCGGGTGAAAGCGCTCCAGGCGCCCGTCCACGAGACCAATAGCCAGACGCCGAGCGCCGCGCGCATAAGAGGTATCTGTAGGGTGAAAAAAATCGCATACTGCGCCAAAGGCGGCGCAAGCCGCAGGAAACTCGGGAGCGCAAAGGGGATAATCGCAAGCAGCGCAAACGGCAGCAGCTCGGCAAGGAAAAGGAACCAATGCTTGCGCGCTTGCTTCACGACATGTTCGCCCGGCTCGAGTTCGAATTCTTTCATAGCAATATGGCGCCCGAGAGCGCGTACGCCATGAGCGCGAATGACACGAAGAGGTGCAGAGCGATCGCCGGGAAAGCGACCCACGAGGCGTGGGAGTATTTGAGCCAGTGGTAGATGGCGACGAGCGTATAGAGCGTCCAAAAAGCGAAGACAGCGTAAAGGAACCACTCGACCAGCACGCCCTGCGAAAGCAGCGCGGGGAAGTGCGTGAGCAGGATTTTAGGCGGCGAAAACGGCTGGAGCGGCTGGCTCGGCATCAGAGAGATGATACTACGAGGGCGAAATGAGGCCAATGTTGTTTGTGGGACAACATTAGTGCGCCGAACGAGCCCGCGTATGCCTACATACGAGAACGCGTGGAGCACCGTACTGATCGGTGCGTATCTCGACAATGAACCCTCGTTTCAAGAATAATTCCCGTGCTGCTACTATCGAGGAGCTGTCGCACTCAACCCACGCCGCGCCGCTGCGCTCGAGTCGTGTCGGAAGCTCATCCGCGATGCGGCGGATGAGCGAGAGACCGTCGGATCCTGCGCGCAGCGCGGATTCCGGTTCCCATGCAGCAACACTTTCCGGAAGCATGCGGCCCTCCGGGATATAGGGAGGATTCGCGGCTATGACATCAAATCGCATGCCCTCGGAGAAGGGGGCGAAAAGGTCGCCGATGCGGATATCCGCACGCAGGGCATCGAGGCCATTTTCGCGTATGTTTTTCCTGATGGTCGTCTCGTGCGCGGGATCACGTTCTCCAAAATACACTTGCGCGTCCGGCAATCGCGCGAGTGCCGCACAACCGATGGCGCCCGAGCCCGCGCAGAGGTCCAAGAAAGTTGGTGGCCGCACAGGCGAACCCGCCTTCGGAATCGCATATTTTTCTGCTGAAAAATTGCTCTTACTCGCGCCGTCACGCTCCGTACGTTCCTCAGGCGGGTTCGCCTGTGCGACACAGACGGAAGAAAGAAGTTGCTCTGTCCACCACTCGGTCTCGGGGCGGGGGATGAGCGGGCGGGAGTCGAGGAATATCTTCAAACCGAGAAATGGCTGCCAGCCGATGACGTATGCGACCGGCTCGCCGCGGGCGAGCCGGCGTCTATCCGCTTCGAATTCCTCAGTCTTCTTCGCGCCATATTTTTCTTCGAGAAGCCATTCTTCGTCTTTCATCGGACAATCATGGCACAAAGGAATAGAAAAAGCCCCCGCACGATGTGCGGGGGCCGTGAGCAATCCAAGCTCAGATGAAAGATCAGTGAATGTTGATCGAGACGACAGCATTGGCAGCCGTCGCGGCCGCATTTGCGGTCGTGAAGCTGGTCGCCATGGCCGAGACGTCCTGCGAGACGTTGCTCGTGAACACGCCGACGTTGACCGCCGGACTGGCCGGACTGGCCGCCAGGCTGGCCACGGCATTTGCCGCCGTTGCCGTCGCGTTGCTGTAGCCATCGCTGTTGCTGATCGCATTCGCATCCTGATCGATATAGCCGGTCGCGATGCCGACATTCATGCCGACATGCTGATCGACCGTATCGGTGATGCTGACGATACCATTGGCCGCAGTCGCGTTCGCGATCACGCCGTCGTTGGCGAAGGCGGAGGCGAGCGCGTTCTGACTGACCCCATTCGTGAGCACGCCGACGTTGATGTCGACGGGCGCCGGATGGTGGTCGTGGTCGCCGGCAAAGGCCGGAACCGAAGCGAAGGCCATCATGGTGAGGGTGACGAACAGCAGACTCGTTTTGCTGGTTTTCATAACGACTCCTCAGTGTTTCCCCTCCGGGAGGATTCCCGGAGGGGGTGTTGCAAGGTACTACGCTTAAGCGTGGAACGCACAAGCTTCTCCAGACTAGCACAGCTCTTGCGAGCCGTCAAACACTGCTTTGCTGCGGTTACTTCGTTTTCGATGCGGACGCAGTGTCCGGTTCCTCAAGCAATTCCCGGCACTCGTGGATCTTTGTCATCGTCGCGTGCGGGTGAGGGATTTTCCCCTCGCTCACAAGCGTTTGAAGCAACGTCGTGACCAGATCCACGGCAGCATAATCGGTCATGAATCCGACCGTATACTGCATCGGTTCGCGTTCTCCTTTGTCGAGACTGAATGAGGCAAACCGCGCGCCAGTACCGCCGCCGACGAATTCGTACGCACCACCGCCGTTTTCGACCGCAGTGAACTCCTTCGCGACCTTGGTTGTGGCAACCATATATCCGCCGGCCGCCGTGCCGAAGGGGAACGTCGAAAGGGAGAAATCTCCCCGTCCGACCGCCTGATAGGTACGAGAATCGTACCCCACGCCCGCGATGTGGAACGACGATGCCTTCCCGGGCAAAAAGTCGAGGGACGATATGGTTCCTTCCACCAGATACTCCGGGACGAACAGCTTCGCTCCTCTCAAGAGCCCTTTCTGGGCGTACCAGTCCACCAGCTGGCGATACGTATTGCTCATGTCCACGAGCTTGACGCCCGTGTCCGCGAGAGATGATTCCATCATCTTGGTGGCGACAATCGGCAAGAACGAGCCGTTGCCGTTTCCGACGACGCTCATGCGGCCGGTCACATCCCGGACATCCCCGACACCGACGTTGATAGTCGCCGTTTCGGGGATTCCCTTGACGCACGCTTTCGCGGCGTCATAGGGGCCGGTTACGTTCCGTATCGCAGGCCCTTGGACCAGCGGCACGCCTTCACGAAGATTCCCGGTGCTCGCGCACGCGCCAAGCGACAGCGTGGTGAGCGCCACAATCATGAGCAAGAGGGCCTTGTTCATTTCAACGCCCTCCGCCGATCGTGATGGTGTTGATGGAGCCACCGGGAGTGACCACCGACGATGCCGTCGAGGTCTGGTTCGTGCCGGTCGTAGTAACGCCGGTCGTGGTCACGTTCCCGTTCCCAGTCACCGTCGTTGCGGTATACCCGTTGACGGAGATCGTCGAACCGCCCGTCTGACACCCTCCGGCGACAGTACAGTTCGTCGTGGTGTAGTTCGTGCTGCGATCGGTGTACGTGATCATCGCCGAACTGTAGGGACCGATGCGATGCCGCATGACATACCCTGTCAGTGCATTGTTGTATGCCGCGGTTGCATTGGTAATCGTTACGGAATCCCCCCACGTCGCCGACGCGCTTTGCGAAGCCGCAGACGCGGGAGGGGCGAGATACGCGGAAATGAGAACGCAAAGCATCCCCAAAACCAGAACACGGAAGTTCAGTTTCATGTCAGACCACCCTTTTGTTGAGGTTATGTTGCTGAAAGGTACCGCAAACTTGCCACCCGCCGTAAATGGCAAGTGGCAAATCCTTGCGGATAGTAACACGGCATAGACCAGCGTGTCAATAAGCCGGTAGAGGCCCGATTCGATACGAAAACACCCGCGCTCTGCGCGGGTGTTTTCGTATCCGGGCGATGGGAGATTTAGTATCCGCCGCGACCGTAACCGCCATTGCCGCCGCCGTATCCGCCGCGATCGGCGCCGCCGAAACCGCCTTCGCGGCGCGGCGGGCGATCACCTTGCGGACGCGCAAAAGAGACCGAGAGCGTACGCCCATCCATCTCCTTGCCGTCCCAACGGTCGATAGCCGCCTGCGCTTCCGCTTCGGAAGCCATCTCAACGAAACCGAAGCCGCGCGAACGGCC
>JAKBHL010000010.1 GCA_021836725.1 bacterium | reverse complement strand
TGGAGCAACTCCGGCACCCTCTCCGGCAGCGGCCTCACCAACCCTCTCACCTCCGCCACTACCTTCACCTTCCAGTGCACCGGCCCCGGCGGCACCTCGCCCCTCGCATCGGTCACGGTGAATGTGACTGCACCGGGCGCCCCCACCGCCACCCTCACCGCCTCCCCGAACCCCGTGGCATACAACGGCCGCTCCACCCTCACCTGGTCCTCCACGAACGCCACATCCTGTACCGCCGGCGGCCCCTGGAGCAACTCCGGCACCCTCTCCGGCAGCGGCCTCACCAACCCTCTCACCTCCGCCACTACCTTCACCTTCCAGTGCACCGGCCCCGGCGGCACCTCCCCCCTCGCTTCAGTCACGGTGAACGTCACCGCCCCGGTGGTCAACGGCTCCTGCGCCTCCACCCACTACTCCTGCACCGCTGGCACGAGCATTAACAACGTGAACGGCGCCACCGCATACACCTGGACCTGTCAGGGCTCAGGCGGGGGCACCGACGCCTCCTGCTCTGAAGCGAAACTCCCCACCGCCTCTCTCAGCGCCTCTCCCTCCACCATCACGACCGGCCAGTCTTCCACCCTCACCTGGTCCTCCACTAATGCCACCTCCTGCACCGCCGCAGGCGGGTTCTCAACCGGCGGCGCCACCTCAGGCTCAACTTCCGTCTCTCCCTCCACCACCTCCTCCTATCAGATATACTGCGACAACGCCGCCGGCCGCACCTACTCGAACATCGCCACCGTGACCGTCTCTCCGCCCCCCACCGTCTCCATCGCTGCCTCCCCAAGCCGTGTCCTCTCCGGAGGCGCCACCACCGTCTCCTGGAGTGCCGCCAACGTGAGCTCCTGCTCCATCACAAGAAACGGCGCTCTCTGGAAGTCCCTCACCGCCACCTCCGGCTCCCTCTCCGGCTCCGCAGGAGACACCATCACCTCCCAGACCGTCTACGTCATGAAGTGCACCGGCAGTGCAAGCGCCACCGCCACCGCTACAGAGATCGTGAACGTGGTGCAGAGTTTCCAGGAGTTTTAGGGGCGGGTTGGTCTTGACGCAGGTGACTCGCTCCTATACTATTGCTTTCACTGTCCCGCCTCGGCGGGACGGGGTTTCTTTTGACCTTTGACAATTTAATATGTGAACGCCCGCCGCGAAGGCGGCGGGCAGAAAAGATGTGTGAATTCTTTTGTTCCGCCTATTCTTAATGAGAGTTTGATCCTAGCTCAGGGTGAATGCTGGCGGCGTGGATAAGTCATGCAAGTCAAGGGGGCCCGCAAGGGCAACCGGCAGACGAGGTAGTAACACGTAGGTACGTCCCCCGAAGTCGGGCATAGCCAGCCGAAAGGTTGGGTAATTCCCGATAGTCCCGCGAGGGTAAAGGTTTTTCGCTTTGGGAGCGGCCTGCGTAGTATCAGCTAGTTGGTAGGGTAACGGCCTACCAAGGCTACGACGCTTAGGGGGGGTGAGAGCCCGATCCCCACCGATGGGACTGAGAACGGCCCATACTCCTACGGGAGGCTGCAGACGAGAATATTCCGCAATGGGCGAAAGCCTGACGGAGCGACGCCGCGTGATGGATGAAGTGCCTTGGTACGTAAACATCTTTTATCGGGGACGAAATTATTGACGGTACCCGATGAATAAGGGGCTCCTAACTCTGTAGATTGAAAAGTTAGGAGTAACTTCTGTTAGAAAACCGCTGTGCAGCAATCTCAAGTAATTGGGATTGAAAACTTGGCTATATGCTGGAAATCTCTTGCGGGCTGCGTCCTGAGCGCGTGTGCGCGAAGGATCCCAAGAGACAATCAGCAGGGAAGTCATAATTGACCCCTCAGAGACTACACGCCGAGCGCCACTACTTAGTATGGTGGATGATGATATAGTCCGATCCTCATAGCGATATGAGGGCATACCACGCGGGTATGCCAACAAAATGGCCAGCAGGAGCGGTAATACAGAGGCCCCAAGCATTACCCGGAATCACTGGGCGTAAAGGGTGTCGAGGCGGCCATATTAGTCTCTCGTAAAATCCGTGGGCTCAACCTACGGCGCGCGGGGGAAACGGTATGGCTCGAGGGCGTAAGGGGTGCATGGAACTCATGGTGGAGGGGTGAAATCCGTTGATATCATGGGGAACACCGAAAGCGAAGGCAGTGCACTGGTACGTTCCTGACGCTCACACACGAAAGCCAGGGTAGCGAAGAGGATTAGATACCCTCGTAGTCCTGGCCCTCAACGTTGCTCGCTCGTTTTACGGAGTATCGACCCTCTGTGAGACTAAGCTAACGCGGTAAGCGAGCCGCCTGGGTAGTACGATCGCAAGATTAAAACTCAAAGGAATAGACGGGGACTCGCACAAGCGGTGGATTATGTGGCTCAATTCGTCGATAAACGAAGAACCTTACCAAGGTTAGAAATCCAGCTGCATCCGACCTGAAAGGGACGGAGCCTTCGAGGGTGCTGGACAGGTGATGCATGGTCGTCGTCAGTTCGTGGTTTGAACTGTTCCCTTCAGTGGGGTAACGAACGCAACCCCCGTTGCCTGTTGCCTATACGGCCAGGCGAGACTGCTCCCTCACGGGAGAGGAAGGTGGGGATGACGCCAGATCAGCATGTCCCTCTGATACCTTGGGCTGCACACATAATACAATGGCCGGTACAACGGGTTGCAATGCCGCAAGGCGGAGCTAATCCTTATAAAACCGGCCCCAGTACGGATTGAGGTCTGCAACCGACCTCATGAAGCCGGAATCGCTAGTAATCCCGGGTCAGCCAAACCGGGGTGAATACGTTCTCGAGTCTTGTACTCACCGCCCGTCAAGTCAAGGGAGCTGGGGGTGCCCGAAGGCCTGCCTTGTGCAGGACTACGGCAAATTCAGTGACAAGGACTAAGTCGTCATTGCACAATGCGAAAGCGACCTGTCAAGAGTAATCTGACAGAAAAAACCAACTCATATCGGTGGAGCCTTCCTCTTCAATGTTAAAATTGAAGGCATGATGGTGATACCGAGGGAAGCTGGGAGGATCACTTATTCAGCCAATATCCGCAAAATGAAGCGGGCATTGCTCGATGAATATCAGAAAGCAGTCATTGTCGGTTCGATATTGGGTGACGCCTATCTTGAGACAAATTGGTCAAAGACCAATTACCGTATGGGCATTCGTCACTCAGTAGATCAAGAAAAGTACGTGCAGTGGTTATACGAGATTCTTAAACCTCTCGTACTTACGCCGCCGCAGTATTACGAACGCACACGTTCTACTTGGTTTCGAACCATAAGCCATAACGCATTGTCAGAACTGCATCAGATATTCTATCGAGACAAGAAGAAAATCATTCCCGAAACGATACGAAAGTACCTTACCAACCCAGTCACTATAGCCATATGGTTTATGGACGATGGGAACAGGATAGTGAGAGATGGAAAGCTGCAAGGCTACCATCTCAATACTCAATCGTTTTCGAAGAGTGAAAATGAAGTGCTAGCAAAAGCTATGAATGAAATTCATGGCATTCATTGCAGATTGGAACGTAATCACAAGTATTATCGTCTTGCCATATGGCAGCGAGAGTCAAGAGAGACTTTTGCAGCGCTGGTACGCGAGCATATTGTTCCATCAATGGCATACAAATTGGGTGAATAAGTGATCCTCTCTAGCCCCGTAGAGACTGAATTCTCTTACGTTGTAATAGATGAAGATAGCGGAAGTGCCGACTGAAGTCGGGGAAACACCGCTATAACACGTTGGCCCCGCCGCACTTCAAATGCGTCGGGTGAAGGTATAGTCCATGCTCGTACGAAAGCACGAGAGAACATGAACAAGGCACGGGTAGCGGAAGCTGTTCGTGGAACATATCCAATTTGGAATCGATTTTCTCGAAAGGAAAATCATGTCGATATGATTCGCAAGAATCATGAGAGATGGTACTCGTCTTCAAACGGTACCCGGAAGCCGGATAACGTAACCCGGTGTCGCTTGAGAGCCGCATATGAGCTCTCAATCGGAACAGAATAGGCGGAACAAAAGAGCGCAGACATCTTTTCGTACATGACAAAACGCCCTTGAAGGGCGTTTTGTCATAAGTGGAATCCAAATAGATTTTTTGCTACTATCCACGCATGCGCGCTTAGCTCAGTTGGTAGAGCACTCGACTGATACTCGAGCGGTCCTAGGTTCGACTCCTAGAGCGCGCACCGATAACGTTATACCCATGTACCGCGGCGTTCCACCGGTCAGGCGGGTATACTGGAGTTATGAAAGACACGCTCATCATCATCGGTCTTGCACTTGTCGCAGTCATCGCTGGGTCGTTCATATTTCTCTACGGGCGCGGAAGCCTCTCAAATGCGTCATCGTCGGCCGTGACGTACGGCGCTCCGGGCGCGGCTGCGGCCACGGTCCCGTTTACGGAACTCGCGCAAGGCGCGCACTCAACCATAGCGGTGCGCGCTAACTACCTCATCACCTCCAAGGCCGAGCTTGCCAAGCTTTGGAAGATGATTGATACGCATGCCCAGATGCCGGTCATCGACTTCGCCAAAAACGATATCATCGCTGTCTTCGCAGGGAAGAAACCGACCGCCGGTTATGCGGTTGCCGTCTCGAAGGTTACGGACGCGAATACGCGCGAAGTTACCGTCGCACTGACATCCCCCGGCGGCAATTGCGTGCTTGCGCAGTCGGTCACGGAACCCTACCAGGTCATCGAGCTTCCAAAGACGGCGCTTGCGCTCACGCACGTAGATCAGGAAATCACGGCGAGCTGTCTGCGTTAGAGCCAGTTTCAAACCCCCGCCTTCCCCCGCGAGGGGTATGCGACAGAAAGGAGTACGCCGTCTTTTTCTGCTGAAAAAGCGGCTCGAACTTACGCCGTCGCGCTCCGTAAGCCTCTTTCTGCCGCATACCCCTCGCGGGGCGGGTGCCGCGTGCACGGAGCGAGCGGGTGCGCTACGATTCGCGGCATGGATGCTTCGGCGCATTTCCGCGGGAAAAGGATCACCGTGATGGGACTCGGCCTGTTGGGCCGGGGCGTCGGCGATGCGCGCTATCTGGCCGAGTGCGGCGCCGAGCTTGTCGTTACCGATCTCAAGAGCCGCGCTGAGCTTGCGGAATCGGTGGCGCAGCTTGAGTCATTTCCGAATATCAGTTTCGTTCTCGGCGAACACCGGCTCGCCGATTTTAGCGACCGAGACCTCATTCTCAAGGCCGCCGGCGTTCCGCTCGACTCGCCGTACATTGCGGAAGCGAAGAAGAACAACGTACCGGTCCGCATGAGCGCCGATCTGTTCGCGGAACTTTCAGGAGTGCCGGTCATCGGCGTGACGGGTACGCGCGGGAAGTCGACCGTTGCGCACATGCTGCATGTCATTTTGAAGGCGGCGGGCGTGCCGACTCTGCTTGGCGGAAACGTGCGCGGCGTGTCAACGCTCGCATTACTCCCCGAAGTCACCCCGGCGCACCGGGCGGTACTCGAACTTGACTCATGGCAGTGCCAGGGGTGGGGCGAAGCAAAGATGAGCCCGCATATCGCCGTCTTCACCACTTTCTACGCCGACCATCTCAATTACTACAAGAATGATCCCGAAGCGTATATCGCGGACAAGGCGCAGATATTTCTGCATCAGACCTCCGCGGATACGCTCGTGCTCGGCAAACAGTGCGCGCCAATCATCATCGAAAAATTCGGCGAACGCATCGAATCAAACGTGATTGTCGCCGATGCATTGAAGCTGCCGGATACCTGGACGCTCCAAATCCCCGGGCTTCACAATCGCTATAACGCGGCGCTCGCGCTCGCCGCCGCCCGCGCGATCGGTATTCCCGATAGCGAGAGCCGCGCCGCGCTCGGATCATTTGCCGGCGTACCCGGCCGGCTCGAACTGATCGCGCAAAAGCGCGGCGTGAAGATATACAACGATACGACCGCGACGACTCCCGAAGCGACGCTCGCCGCGCTCGCCGCGCTTCCCGAGGGGCGCACGATACTCATCATGGGCGGCGCGGACAAAGGGCTCGCGATGGACGCGCTTCTCGAAAAGCTCCCCGAGACCAAGCGAGTCATCCTGCTTGCGGGCACCGGTACCGACCGGCTCAAAAGCAGCCTCCCGGAAGCGCCGGTCTACGACACGCTTGCGCTCGCGATTGAAGACGCCGTTTCGCATGCCGCCCGCGGCGATGCGATCCTTTTTTCTCCGGCATTCGCATCGTTCGGCATGTTCAAGAACGAATACGAGCGCGGCGATCGGTTCGCCGCGCTCGTGGAAGCGTTATGAGAATCGGCGAGCGCATCGTGGAGAGAGTCCACTGCATCGGCGTCGGCGGTATCGGGATGTCGGCGCTCGCGCAGTACCTGAGGGACCACGGCGTCGCTGTGACAGGTTCGGATCGCGAGCGCAGCCCGGTGACGGAACTGCTTGAACGAAAGGGGATTGCCGTCATCGTGCCGCAGCGCCCGGAAAACGTCCCTGCAGATACGGACGCGGTCGTGTATAGCGATGCCGTACCGGAGGACAATCCGGAGCGCGTGCGCGCCGCGGAATCGGACATTCCTCAATACTCGTATTTTTCCATGCTTGGGGAAATATCGGCGCCGACGCGAACCGTTGCGGTAGCGGGGACTCATGGCAAGACGACCACAACCGGCATGCTCGCGAAAATACTCATCGATGCGGGCGGAGCGCCGACGGTGATCGTCGGCAGTATCATGAAAGACTTCGGCAGCAATTACGTTGCGGGGGACTCGGACCTTTTCGTCGTCGAAGCGTGCGAATACAGGGATCATCTGCTCGAACTTTCGCCCGACGTACTCGTCGTCACGAATCTCGAGTGGGACCATACCGACTACTTCCCGTCGCTTGCGGCGCTTCAGGAAAGTTTCAAGAAAGCGCTCGCCAAGGTGCCCGAACACGGGGCCATCGTTACGAATCCGTCGCATCCGAATATCGCAGCCATCCTGGGAAGCGCGCACGCACGCGTCATCGATTACACGAAAGAGCCCGCGTATGGCCTGCAGCTCCCGGGGGCGTTCAACGTTGAAAACGCACGCGCGGCCGCGGCGGCCGCGCGCTTCGTTTCCCCGTCGATTACCGATGCCGCGATCGCGCGATCGCTTGCGGCATTTGCGGGCGCCTGGCGGCGTTTTGAATACAAAGGCAAGACGAAAAACGGCGCGACCGTGTACGACGACTACGCGCATCATCCGACCGCCATCGAGAGCACGCTCGCCGCATTGCGCGGAAAGACGGAAGGGAAGGTACTGGTGGCATTTCATCCGCACCTCTACAGCCGCACCCGCGACCTCTTTGAGGCGTTTTCCAGGTCATTCAAGGACGCGGACAAGGTTTTCCTCGCGCCAATCTATGCTGCCCGGGAGAAAGACGACGGTTCGGTTTCAAGCGAGATGCTTGCAGAGCGCATCCGCGCGCACGGGGTGGACGCGACGGCGCTCGGTTCATTCGACGCTCTTTTCGCCGAGCTCGCCGATGCGAAGCCCGGCGACGCGATCATGACGATGGGTGCGGGCGACATCTACAAGCTCGCCGATCGGTTAGTCGCATCGAAATGATTCTCATTTCTCATGAAAAAAGAAACGGCCGGTCCAAAAGGACCGGCCGTGAGGCGCGATGACAGTATCAGCTCAAGCATGAACCGCTTGCGGCTCATCTTGCTGGCCGTTTGGTGCATCGGATGAAAGCACTGTGTCATTTTTGACCACGATGAGATTCCGTTGATGCGGATTTTCCCCCGTGCGCGTATGCACCAGATCGGGACACGTATCGAGTGAAAGAGCAGCCCATACGTACCGGAGACCGGCTTGGCGCGCCTGTTCGATGAACACCGACTCGATGTCAAGGAACATGCTGCCGTTCTTATAGGCGGTACAGCCCGCCCATCGATCATCCACGAACCGAGCAAGTGCGCGATTGTATTCACCGTAGTACGGGTGATCAAACCGATGCTCGAATACCGCCGCGGGGATCGCAAGGTACATGCTCATGGAGATTTGATTCACAGCGAAGCCCTTCTTGTCGAATGCCTCGATGATGGCATTGACGACGCTCGGATGTTCTCGAGCCGGTGCGCCGAGGACGGCGCTGCGTTCGATGAGCGAATCGCGGCCCGCATGAGCGGCAACCATGTACTCGCCGGCGGTCGCGATGATGACCGGACAACCGGCTGCGGACATGACGAAAGCCTCGTTCGGCCGGAGAAATACGCCGTCTGCGGGAACCTGCTTCTTTCGATACAGGTACACGCGGCCGCTCAGCTTGATACGAGTGCTCAGAGCGCTTGCGTTCACAACGACGGCACTCGATGAAGCGACGTTCGGTGCATAGGCTTTGCGTATCTCCATGCTCTGGAGCGCCCTACGAAGTCCTACGGTGAGTCCGTACTGTTTGTAGGAATCTTCCGGGGTCTGTATCGACTTCAAGGACCAGCCGCCGATAAGGCCGTAGGGCTTTGCTTCTTTGGGGCCGAATGTCCCGATACTAATGTTCGGGTGGCTACACTTATACACGCGCATCGCACTTCTCCTGTGTGGGTGGGTTGTTCCGCTATAAATCATACCAGCATCGGTTCTGAAAGTCAACATGGTGTACACCGGTGCGTGCGGGTAGAGTAACGCCATGGGAACACTCTCGATCGTCGCAACCCCCATAGGGAACTTGGAGGATATAACGCTTCGCGCGCTGCGGACGCTGAAAGAGTGCGACGTGATATACGCCGAGGACACACGCGTCGTCTCCAAGCTGCTTGCGCGCTACGACCTGAAGAAACCGCTCCGGCGGCTCGACGCGGCGACGGAGATGGAGAAAGCGCAAGAGATACTCGCCCGGCTTGAAGCGGGGGAGCGCGTCTCCTACGTGAGCGATGCGGGTACTCCCGGCATTTCCGATCCGGGCGCTCGGCTCGTCGCGCAGGTGCGCGCGCATCTGCCGGAGGCGGACATAGAAGCGATACCGGGGGCATCCGCGCTTACGGCGGCGCTCTCCATCGCCGGACTCGACACGACATGCTTTACGTTCCTAGGATTCTTGCCGCACAAGAAGGGCCGGCAGACGGCACTCAAGAAGATCGTGCTCTTCGACTGTCCGGTCGTGCTGTACGAGTCGCCGCATCGTATCGAGAAATTGTTGAAAGAACTTGAAGACCTTCCGGTCTCGCGGGTCATCGTGGCGCGCGAATTGACGAAAGTCCACGAGGAAATCGTTTCAGGGTCGGCCGCGGATGTGCGCGCGCACTTTGCCGTGCGCAGGGAAACGGTGCGCGGGGAATTTGTCGTCATCGCGGTACCCTGATACAATCGTCCCATGTCCCGCGCAAGCGTCCTCATCCTCCTCGGCGTCCTGGTGATTCTCGCGCCTTTTTCAGGGTTCCCGATCGCGCTCCGCTCGCTGTTCTCGCTCGTTCTCGGCGCGTGCGTGGTCGGCATCGGCCTCATGCTCCGTACGCGCGATACGCAGCCGCGCGCGGAAACTCATGCGCCCACGATGAGCGCCGCGGAGCCTGCACCCGAAGCTGCATCCTTCCCGCCGGAAACCTATTCTCCATCGGAACCTCCGCAGGAACCGCGCGACGTCTCGCCGATATAATCCTGCAAAGCAAAACCCGCGCGCCTATGGCGCGCGGGTTTTGCTATACTCAAGAGCGATGGAAAATCCCGAACGCGTTACATACTTTGCGGCGACCGATTCGCGAGGGAAGAGCGTCCCGTTTGGCATCAAAGCGAAGGATCGCGACCGCCACATGTATGTCATCGGCAAGACCGGCATGGGCAAGTCGACGCTGCTCGAGAACATGGCCATCCAAGACCTGCGCAACAAGGAGGGATTCGCTTTTATCGACCCGCACGGCGGCACGGTCGAACGGCTCTTGGACTACGTCCCCGAGGACCGTATACAGGATGTCGTGTACTTCGCGCCGTTTGACCTGGAGCACCCCATCGCCTTCAACGTGATGGAGGATGTCGGCTACGACAAGCGCCACCTGGTCGTCTCCGGCCTCATGGCGACATTCAAGAAAATATGGGAGGACGCGTGGAGCGCGCGCATGGAATACATCCTCACCAACACGCTCCTCGCGCTCTTGGAGTACCCGGACGCGACGCTGCTCGGCGTCAACCGCATGTATACCGATAAGGCGTACCGGCAGAAAGTCGTGGATAACGTGAAAGACCCGGTCGTAAAGGATTTCTGGATGAAAGAATTCGCCAACTACGGCGACCGCTACACGCAGGAAGCGACCCCCGCCATCCAGAACAAGATCGGCCAATTCACCGGCAACCCGCTCATCCGGAACATCATCGGCCAGTCGAAATCCTCCTTCGACATCCGCGCCATGATGGACGAAAGAAAGATACTCATCATCAACCTCTCCAAGGGGCTCGTGGGGGAGACCAACATGCG
>JAKBHL010000013.1 GCA_021836725.1 bacterium | reverse complement strand
ATGAGCATATCCGAAGCCGCGCTCGTGGTCCATGAGAGAACCGTCGAGCCGCCTCCATACGGGAGCGTAGATGGGCTGACAGAAAGAGTGCACGTCGGCACCGGCGGAGGTGTCGGAGGCGGAGGGGGTGGGGGTGGCGGAGGGGGTGGCGGAGGGGGTGGCGGGGGCGGGCAACAGGGCGGCCCGACGACCTGAGCAAAAACTTGTGAGGGCGTGATGAAACCTGCCGCAAACGCAATTGACATGCCCAAAACGACCGCAAGCAACACGGCAAAAAGACCGATAACGATCGGCTGTTTGGATGCGTATGCATTCATTTTTTCCATGCGTATCATAGCGCTGCTCATGCCGATTACACGGCGTATGAAAAGGGTTGGAATGAGGGCGTGATATTCATTCCAACCCAAAGAACTACTGCGGGCACTTCCCGTTATCCTTCAGCCACAGCGCATCGGGAATGATAACGTCCTTTCTGCCCCTCCAGTCTTGCGGCCTCATGTACACGCCGCAGGTCTGCGAACCATCCGGGTATTCTAGGCAAAGGTAGACGACTCGGCTCCGGATCGCTGTTGAGAAGCGAAGTGTCTGCGTCGTTGCCGTTACCGGATACATGTACTTGTGCGGTACTTCTGCGGTACTTCCGAGTATGCCTCGAATGTACTGAAGTGCGGGAGTGCACGTATCGCACTCGCCCGTCCATGCCGTCCATGCTCCGGAACCTTGGCGCTCCGCATTGCACGCGCTCGGCGGCAAAGGACCATCCGTGCTGCCAACGCCCCAACGGACGTGCCCTCCTATCGGCGCGTCAAATGTGAGTTCGACGCACTGCGCGGGTGCCGAGACCGGAATCGGAATCGGAACCAGCGTCGACCAGTTGTTGCAAATTTCCGGCAAAATGACCCTATAGATCTTTCCGTGCCAAGAAACCTGCCACAGCTGCGCCGGCGCGGCGTATTCCATCTTGCCGCTTACCGGCGGCGTGATGAAATCAACGCGCACATCCTTGTGCACGATGCCTCCCGTTGAAAGCATCGCGGCAAGCCGGTCGCCTACGGTAAGCCGTATCTTTTCGCCCCGCTTCTCCGTCGTTTTCATAAAGAGGGCGACAACCGGAGGCGGAAGACCGAGTTCCTGAAACGCGCTTTTGCGCGTGCGCATCGCTTCGGCTCGCGTGGCGGCATAGGGAGCGACACCGAAGTATCGCCAGCGGAACTCGGCGTGTGCCGAATTTGCCGTCGCAAGCGCCAGGATGAGCGCCAGCACAACGATGATCTTGTTCATCTTCGTACTCCTTTTGTGCCGCGCGTGCGGCCGGCTGATGGAAAGAACAATCTTCTTTTCTCTCCTTGCGGAGAGCCATTCGATTTCCAGCTAGCTGGAAATCGAATGGCTCTCGACAAAGTCCGCGACGACGACGAACCGGTCGGTCTTCTCTCCGAAAGAGTCGCAGGTAGAAAGCGTGAGCACCCTTCCGGTAACCGAGAGCGGGATCGCCGCGTCGTTCGCGCTTTCTTTCGTGACGCTCTTTACCCGATACGTATAGGCCGTATCGGACGAGTATACGGTGATGGCATCCCCGGGCGTCAGTTTCTGAATGCCGTCGAACGTCTTATAGGCCTGATTGAGGACTATCGGCAGGTAGCTTGAGTGTCCGAAAAGGACGACGTTGCCCGCCTCGCCGAGCAATGCGGAAGTCGGATAGCGCACGGCGCCCTTGAGGAGCAAATGGTCAAGCGTGCCGATGTCGGTCGTGTCGGGGTTCGCAATCGTCACTGAAAGCCCGATCGCGGGGATGACCATGCTCGTCGGAAATTCGGCTGCCGCAGTCGACGTTGCCCTGTGCGAGCTTAGGGCGATAAGCGGGCTTGCCGCGGGCGTAGCCGACGGGGCCTGCGGCGCATCCGGCAACAGGCTGAGTTGCGCGAGCAGTGAGAGACTGCCGAGAAATACGAACGCGAAAACGCCAAGGAAGCTCCACTTCCTTTCGTAGGCGCGCGCGCAAGCCCCAAAGAGCCGCACGATGAAATCGGTGATTTCCCCCATATAGTCCCGTCTAGGAATACACCGGAATATAGCATGCGTCAAGTGCTTGAAACTTGACACCAAAACTATCCTATTGTATGTACATATTCATGACCCCGATAGAAATAAACACGCCGGCCCGCCGTGCGGCCATACACGGCCTTGCCGTAGTAGGCTTCGTGACGCTTATCGTCCTTGGTATCTCGCTCGCCGTTT
Organism: bacterium; assembly: GCA_021836725.1. Taxonomy (GTDB): domain Bacteria; phylum Patescibacteriota; class Minisyncoccia; order Phycocordibacterales; family Phycocordibacteraceae; genus C7867-001. The sequence goes on along the minus strand of JAKBHL010000013.1, from coordinate 8,987 downwards.
ACTCGGCGCGTTATGTCCCGGGCACGGTAGGCCGCGTCGGAGCGGCTGCGGTATCTCTTTCTCAGATCTTTACGGGTGCCCCGACGCCTTCCCTCTCGGTCGTTCCCACCGCATCGACAACGATTCCTTTTGACACGGCGAGTTCGACCGCTTCGACAAGCGCAGCACAAGCGATCTCGAGCGCGAGCGCGCCGCGTCCGGCAACGCCGACCGCCGGAGCTAAAACGAGCGGGATTTATCAGCTCGGCGGCGGCGCATCAGCGCTTTCCGGCCTCCCCGACCTTACCGTCACCATAAACGCAGTCGGGTATCTCACCGCAACTTCAACGAGTTCATTTGTCGCGACGACAACGGTGCCGTACGGGGAAAATCCCGCGGTCAAATTTACCGTAAAGAATATCGGCACGAACGTCGCCGGTCCGTGGCGCTTTAGCGCTTCCATCCCGACCTCCTCGGATTCCATCTATCAGTCCGTTCCCCAGCAGAGCCTCAACCCCGGTGATTATATCGAATACACGCTCGGATTCAGCCAGCCGAACGCCGGCGCAAACCAAACGATTTCGGTTACCGCAAACTTTGATCACGCGGTCACGGAGTCAAACACGAATAACGACAGCGCTTCCGCAAAGATAACCATCCTCGGGTCCTAGAATTCATTTCAAAACCCATATCTCCGCGAGAGGTATGCGGCAGAAAGAGGCTTACGGAGCGCGACGGCGTAAGTTCGAGCCGCTTTTAGAGCAGAAAAAGACGGCGTACTCCTTTCTGTCGCATACCCGAGCGGGGGTTTTGAGATGGGTTTTAGGACGCGCAGCCGGTGCGCGAACCGTTATGCATCAATCGTTGCAAGTTTCGCGTTCGATTGGATGAATGATTTCCGGCTCGCGACGTCGGTACCCATGAGGATATCGAAAATGCGGTCGGCCGCTTCGGCGTCCTCGATGTGCACCCTCTTCAGCACGCGGCGGGCCGGGTCCATCGTCGTCTCCCATAGTTCGCTCGGATTCATTTCGCCGAGGCCTTTGTAGCGCTGGATGTTCGCTTTGGCCGGTTTTTTCGCCGTAACGATTTCTTCTTCCGAAGCACCATCGTCCTCTCCGACGGTGGCGATGTCGTTTGCCGCAACGCCGAATTCTTTCAATACCGCTTCCTTTTCCTTATCCGAATACGCGTACGCGATCGCCTTCCCTTTGGAAATCTTATACAACGGCGGCTGGGCGATATAGACGAAGCCGCCCTCGATGATAGGCCGGAAGTGGCGGTACAGGAGCGTAAGAAGCAGCGTACGGATGTGCGCGCCGTCAACGTCCGCATCGGTCGCGATGATGATCTTGTGATAGCGCAGTTTTGTGATATCGAAAACATCGCCGATGGCAGTCCCCATGGCGACGACGAGCGCGCGGATCTCGACCGAAGCGAGCATGCGGTCTACGCGCGCCCGCTCGACGTTCAAGATCTTACCGCGCAGCGGGAGTATGGCTTGGGTCCGGCGATCCCGTCCTTGCTTGCTTGAGCCGCCAGCCGAATCGCCCTCGACGATGAACAATTCGCCTTCTTCGGCGCTCTTACTCTGGCAATCGGCAAGTTTCCCCGGAAGCGTCATGCCCTCGAGAGCGCCTTTTCTCAGCACCGAATCCTTTGCCGCTTTTGCCGCCTTGCGCGCCTTGAGCGCGAGCTGGACTTTGTTCAGTATCGCGCGTGCGTCGTCCGGATTCTCTTCGAGGAATGAACTGAATGCCTCTCCGAAAACGGTGGCGACCGCGCCTTGCGCCTCGACCGAACCGAGCTTCGCTTTCGTCTGTCCTTCAAACTGGATTTCCGGAAGCTTTACCGAGAGCACCGCGGTAATGCCCTCGAGCACGTCCTCGCCGGTGAAGTTCTCGTCCTTTTCCTTCAGGAAATTCGCATTCCTGCCGTAGGTATTGAGCGAACGCGTGAGCGCCGTCTTAAAGCCGGTGACGTGCGTGCCGCCTTCGCTGTTGTAGGTGTTGTTCGCGAACGCAGTGATACGCGGGGTGATGTCGTCGACGTATTGAAGCGCGACTTCGACCGCTACCGCGTCTTGCTCGCGATCGATGTAAAAGATGCTCTTGTGCACGGGCGTCTGGTACTTGTTGTAGAACGCGACGAGCGACTTGAGACCGCCCTCGAAATAGAACGCCATCGAAGGGGCGTCGAGGGAGAGTTCGCGAACGTAGAAACAATCCTCATCCGTGGCTTTGGAGAGCGCGCGGGCGTCGATAACCGTGATGCGCACGCCTTTCACGAGATAGGCCTGCTGGCGCAGATGCGTCACGATTTTTTCCCAATTCCATTCGATGCCCTCCTTGAAGATGGCGGCGTCCGGTTTGAAAAGGACGATGGTCCCGTGCATTTTGCTCGTACCGGTTTTCTTCACCTTGCCGAGGGGTTTCCCGATCGCGTATTCCTGCTGGTGTATGCCGCCGTCCTGATGCACGATGACTTTGGCATGCTCGGAAAGCGCGTTCACGACCGATGCGCCCACCCCGTGGAGACCGCCCGAGACTTTGTAGCCCGACTCAGCGCCGCCGAATTTCCCGCCGGCATGGAGCGTCGTCATGATGGTCTCGAGCGCGGAAACTTTTGTTTTCGGGTGGATGCCCACCGGCACGCCGCGGCCGTTATCCGCCACGCGCACATACCCCTCCGGCAGGAGCGCGACTTCAATGTCGCTTGCATAGCCGCCCATCGCCTCGTCGCGCGCATTGTCAAAAATCTCCCAGATGAGGTGGTGAAGCCCGTCGGGACCGGTCGTTCCGATGTACATTCCCGGGCGCTTGCGTACCGGTTCGAGGCCCTCAAGCACCGTAATGGAGGAGGCGTCGTAAACGGCGCCTTTTTTCTGCTTGCTATCGTCGGTTTTAGCCATAGAAATAGCCGCTTTTGCGATATTTCCAGTATACCATATTTCGAGCGTTTTTAGCGCACTTCGTAGCCCTTCGCTTCAAGCGCGGCAATGACGTGTTCCATAGCGCCGTTTACTTCCTCGTCGGTCAGCGTGCGCTCTGTGGACTGGAAAATGAGCCGGAAAGCGTAGGAGACCTTCCCTCCTTTCGAAAACCTATCGAATTGATCGAGTCGGACGAGGAGCGCGCCGGCATGCGCACGGATAGCGTCCGATACTTCCTCCGCGCGCGCGGCCTCCGGCACCCAGAGCGCGATATCGCGCGTAATGAACGGATAGACGGGGAACGGTTTATACGCGCTAAGCTGATAGCGTTTCGGCGTGTAGCCTTTCCCGTACTCCTCGAGCTTTGCGGCGGAGAGGTTGTCAACGAGCGTAGCGTGTTCGCCCCACGCGCTCACGCGCTCGGTCATCCGCAGTTCGAGGTATTCGCCTTCTCTCGGGAACACCGTCCCTACTTCAAAAAGCTTCACCGCTCGTTTCGGCGGGAGCACGAGCGGAGCATGGCGTTGTGCGCGCGCGAGCGCGTCGCGCAGATTTTCTTCAAGGGAGGTGCGCAGTGCGGGCTTCGTTTTGTCCATCGGGTTTTCAAGGACTACAGCGCCGCGCGGAGCGAATGACTGCGTCGAGACTTCGATGAATCCCTGCTCGACGAGCATGTCTTTCATCCGCTCGATGCCGCGGAAGCGCGCCTGCTCCGGCGGCGCGGGAAGCGGCGGAAGCTCGTCCGCCAAAATCCGTTCGTAACCGAGAACGCGCCCGACTTCCTCCGCGATGTCTTCGGGGATCTCGATGTCGGTGCGCGGCAAAGGGGCGGCCACACGGTAGGCGTCCCCATTCTTTGCGGCGTGGAAACGGAGCCGGCGGAAGGCGTCCTCGACCTCCGCTTCCGAGAAATGCGCGCCAAGGATCGCGTTGATGCGCGCAAGCGATACCTCCACCGTCGCATCCGAGAAGATACTGTCAGATTCGTCCTTGAGCGGCAGGTCGAGGATCGTCGAAAGCTCGGCCGCGATTCCAGATGCGGAAGAACAGTCGGCGGCGCGATTCGGGAGGACTTTTATGTCGAGGACGTCTCCGGCGACTTCTTCGATTTCAAAACAGTGGAAGGTGAACGCACCGGCGATATCCGCCGCGCTCGGGAGCGGGTCCTTGAAATACTTTTGCAATTCGTTGCGGGAGATTTTCATGCGGTTTTCTCGTCGAATCCGTAGATGAAGCGGATATCGCCCGAGTAAAACAAGCGGACATCCGGTATCCCGTATTTCACCATGAGAAGGCGTTCAATCCCGCCGCCAAAAGCGAAACCGCCGATCTTCTCCGGATTGAGACCGGCATTCCTGATGACGTTCGGATGGAACATGCCGGCCCCGCACATCTCGAGCCAGCGTCCTTCTTTGCCGGGCGCTTCAAACCAGACGTCAACTTCCACCGACGGCTCGGTGAAGCCGAAAAAGCTCGGGCGGAAACGGATCTGCACTTCGCTACCCAGATACGCGCGATAGAAATGGGTAAGCGTGCCTTTCAGGTGCGCGAGCGTGACGCTTCCGGTCGGGCCGACCGCGAAACCGTCGATCTGATAGAACTGCGCTTCGTGCGTGGCGTCGGTCGCTTCGTTGCGGAACGCTTTCCCGGGCATGATGCGGCGCATGACGTTCCCCCCGCTTCGCGCAAGTTTCTCAAGTTCGCGTACGGACACCGACGTCGTGTGCGTGCGCAAGACCGCATCCTTCCGGTCTTTGATCCAGAAAGTATCCTGCATGCCGCGGGCGGGGTGATCCGGCGGGATGTTGAGCGCCGTGAAGTTATGAAAATCGTCTTCCAATTCCGGGCCGTAGGCGATGTCGAATCCGAGCGGCGCGAAGATGCCCGCGATATCGCGGATGGCGATGGAGACGGGGTGCAGGCGCCCCACAGGCGGCGAAGCGGAATCCATGCAAAAAGGATAGCAAAATGCTATGCTCTGCGCTATGAGTCCTCAGATGGTGGCGTACCCTTTCCTCTTCATCGCCATATTCTTCGAATCATTCATCCTCGTAACGCTGCTTTCGGAGCCGGCGCGTGCGCGGCGTCTGCGCGCGCGCGGCGCGCTCACCCCGAGCGTCGCCGTCATCGTGCCTTGCTACAACGAAGCTTCGACGGTGGCCGCGACCTGCGACTCATTACTGGCGCTCGACTACCCGAAAGAGAAACTCGAGATCATCCTCGTCAACGATGGTTCCACCGACGAGACGGCGCGCGCGATGGCACGGTTCGACGGTCATCCGCAAGTGCGTATCCTCCACAAGGAGAACGGCGGCAAGCACACAGCGCTGAACGCGGGCATCGCCCTGACGCGCGCCGAACTCATCGGTTGTCTCGATGCTGATTCGTTCGTCGAGCCGGACGCGCTGCGCGAGATCATCCCCTGCTTTGCGGATGAACGCGTCGTCGCGACGACCGCCGCGATGTCGATACACCGCCCGAAGAATTTCATCGAACATATGCAGAATGTCGAATATATCTTCGGCATCACGCTCCGCCACGCGATAGCCTCGGTAAACGGCATATACGTCACCCCGGGGCCATTCTCTTTCTATCGCAGCAGCATCCTCGCGACCTTGGGCGGATTCCGGCAGGGCCACCAGACCGAAGACATGGAAATGGCCCTCCGTATCCAGCAGGCGGGGTATGAGATTGGAAATGCGCCGCGCGCGCGCGTCTATACCAAAGCGCCGCGTACCGTCGCAAAGCTCGTGAAGCAGCGCACGCGCTGGACGACCGGCTTCCTGCGCAACGTGCTCGGCGAATACCGCGGCCTTATCGGTGACCGCCGGCACGGCGCACTCGGCATGCTCGTGCTCCCCACCGCGCTGCTCGCGATACTGAGCGGCATTCTGCTTTTCCTGCTCATGCTCTTTACGCTCGCGCACGGCCTGGTGAATGCGTTTGAGGTGCGCGCCGGCATTCCACTTTCCTACGCACTTGTGCCGCACGGCGCCTTTGATTGGATGTATTTACCGACGAATTTCCTTCTGCTTTTCGGCCTCGTCGCTTTGCTTGTCTCGCTTTCCTTTGCGCTGATTGGCAAACGTCTTTCGAAGACGCCCGGGAATCTTTTCCTCGGCCTCGTCTCCTACACGCTTCTCTACGGCCTCATCGCGCCCTTGTGGCTTCTGCGCGCCACCGCCGACGTTACGTTTCGCAAACACCGCCGCTGGCGCTAAAACGCTCTATGTCGCTTCTCACGCGCAACGCGCTCATAGCTCTCGGCATCACCATCGCGCTCGCTGGCACTGTCGCGTACACCGTCAATTACCTGAATCGCGCGCGCATCAGCGAACTCTCGACGATAGAAGACCAGATTTCGATCGACACGCTCTCCCTCGATACGCAGTTTTCCCTGCTCGAAGCCGCGCCGTGCGACAGCGTTGCGTCCTCGACCACGCTCACCGGCGAACTCGCAGACCTGGGAAGCCGCCTCTCCTATGCCGAAAGTCAGCTCGGTACCAATAACCCGCAAGTGGTGCGCCTGAAGGACCAGTATTCCCTGCTTGAAATCCGCGATTATCTCATCACGAAACAGCTTGCCGCCGCCTGCGGCAGCAAACCTGTGATAGTCCTTTATTTCTACAGCAATGCCGGCGACTGCAGCAACTGCGACAAGGCCGGTTACGCGCTTTCCTACCTGCGCAATACGTATCCGAGTCTGCGCGTCTATTCTTTCGATTACAACCTTGACCTCGGCGCCTTGAAAACCCTCATCGCCGTCACCAAAGTACGGGACATCCTGCCCGCTTTCGTGGTGAACGGCAAACAGTACTATGGCTTTACGTCTCTTTCCGACTTGGAAAAACAATTTCCGAAAGGAGCGCTTGCGACGACGACTGCCACCAGTACGAGCTGATTTTGACTTAGAACTCATTTCAAACCCTCATACCCCGCGAGAGGTATGCGGCAGAAAGAGGCTTACGGAGCGCGACGGCGCGAGTACGAGCTGCTTTTTCAGCAGAAAAAGACAGCGTACTTCTTTCTGTCGCATACCCGAGCGGGGGTTTTGAAATGGGTTCTAATCTCTGAGCCGGGAGTCGGACTCGAACCGACGGTCTACGGTTTACAAAACCGTTGCTTTACCAGCTAAGCTATCCCGGCGTATTGCTTTATAGATCCGGTACCTCGGGGCGTGTGGCGTCGAGATGCCCCTTGAAATCGGAAAGCACTTTTACGAACTCTCGTGAACTTTCGCGCGGCGGACTCTCGACCGGATGCTGCGTGCGCAGACGCCGGACAACGCGCGTGAGGAAACGCTCGGTAGCGCGCACCGCCTGAAGCGAGAGATGCGCGCCGTCATGCCCGATACGGGCCCCGATACGGCGCGTCTCGGCGCGAAGGAATGCGCTCAAGTCGACGTGGGTCAAGATGAATTCGATCTGTTCGACCTGCCGGTCGAGACGCGCGCGCGGCGCGGCAAAGAATCGCGTGCCGCGGCGCGCTTCGTACCACGTGATCGCGAAAAAACCGGCAAGAAGCGCGAGCGTGATGAAGATAAAAGCGAGATACCCCACGGCGATTAGCGGGCTGAAAGGCGCGCGAATTTGCTCACCTCGACGCGCTCGCCGAACTTCTGCACCGCCTCATTGAGGAGGTCGCGCACGGTTTTGCTCTCATCTTTGACAAACGGCTGCTCGAGCAGCACCTGGTCGCGGAAGTACGAGGAAAGCTTGCCTTCGAGAATCTTTCCCCGCATCGCGCTCGGCTTGTCGGCGACCTCTTTCTCAAATACGGCGGTTGCGGCCTGTTTCGCCTCTTCCGGAATCTCATCAGTCGTCGTGTAGAGCGGGTTCATCGCCGCGACATGCATCGCGATCTCTCGTGCGAGCGCCTCAAACTCCGGATTTTTCGCGACGAAATCGGTTTCCGAAGAAAGGAGTACGAGAGCGCCGATAGCGCCGTCGTGCGTGTAGCTCCCTATCGTGCCGGCGGCGAGGCCGCGGTCGGCTTTCTTCAGCGCGGACGCCGCCGAGTGCTTTTTAAGCAGGACTTCGGCCTTGCGCACGTCGCCATCCGCTTCCTGAAGCGCTTTCTTGCACTGCATGACGGATACGCCGGTCATGTCCCGCAATTCTTTGATGAGATCCGTCGTGATGTCCATGATGATTGAAAGATAATAGCACGCGAAACGGATGCGCGCCGACAGAAAAGCCGGCTACGCGGCCTGTCCCTTCTGAAACGCTTCGGTGAGTTCGGCGAGAACGAGCTTGACCGTCTCGCGGGATGCGTCATTCGCGACGATCGGATACGCCGCCTCTCGAAGATCGCAGTCCGAGCTCATGAGCGCGATGATCGGGATCCCCGCATCGAGCGCTTCTTTCACCGCATGTTTCTCATGCTTCGTGTCGACGACGAGAAGCGCATCCGGGCGCTTGGTAAGCGCGGTGAGGCCGTCGAGCCGCTCGGTGAGCCGTTTCTTTTCGCGATCCATCTTTACGAGCTCGAGCTTCGTATGCTGCTTGGCGCGCGCGCCCGTCGCCGTCGTGTCCTCAAGCTCGGCAAGCCGGTCGATGCGCTTTTTTATCTCGTTCCAGTTCGAGATGGTGCCGCCGAGCCAGCGAGCCGCGACATACGGCGCATTGATGCTCTGCGCCGCTTTCTTTACGAGCGCGGCAATTTCGACTTTGCCGCCGACCAAAAGGACGGTCTTCCCTTCTTTCGCGAGCGCGACCATCACGCCCTTGGCGGCATCGAGTTGTTCGGTCGTTTTTGCCAGATTGATGATCTCCTGGCGCCCCTTGGTGCCCACCAGAAAAGGCTTCATCGAGGGGTGCCGGCGGCTTTTCACCTGCGCGAAATGCGCCCCCGTATCAAAGAGGCGCTTGAATTCTGCCGTATCCTGTCCGGTCGTCATTTCCCGCCACTGTACCCGAATAGCGGCCATCATGCAAGACAGGGAACGTGGTAAAACAAGCCGCCCGTCCCATCCCCGAAGCTTTGCTGACGGGGTATTGGGCGGGCGGCTGCCGGGGTGTTTTGCTGGACAAAGTGCGGCCTCCGCCGCACATATTCTATTTCGGCCATTCATCCC
>JAKBHL010000009.1 GCA_021836725.1 bacterium | reverse complement strand
AACGACCGTAACATTCGGCGTCCCAAACAGGCTCGCGAGCGCGCCTGTTGCGGAAGTGAAGAAGCCGTGAATCGTCTGGTAGGTAAAGAGCGCGACTTGTTCGCCCGCGGAAAGCGCGGGGAGGGCGGCGGCGAGGACGGGAATATGTTTTACGGAAACCAGACGCGCGAGATGCGTCGGGAGCGAGTCGATAGCAAGCGCGCCGTTGCCCACTAAGCCGAGGTAGGTGTTTTCGACTGCCGCCGGCGCATGAGCAAAAAGCGGCGGAGTGAGGTTTGCAAGTGCGAGCACGCCCGCGGTGCCGGTGTAGGCAAGAGTGCCGGTGCCGGAAACGAGCGCGAGGTAGCGCTCGGAGATGGTATTTGTGATCGCGACGAAACGGGTTGCCGCGACATACTCTCCCGAGAAAACAGTTTGCGCGAGGGCGGGCGCGAGCGTCGCGGGAACTTGCGTTGCCTGCAAAAAGGCCGTGGTGGCGAGCGCAGGCGTGCGAGCGGTCGCGCCCGCAAGCGTATTGCCGATGCCGCCCACAAGCGCGACGGTGACTCGCGCGCTTGTGGGAGCCGCCGTAGCGAAACCGTACGCGACGGCGACATCGGCGCGTATCGCCGCGTGCGTCGCGCGGATGACTGATTCGCCGAATGCGAGATTCATCGCGCTCACGGCGTGCGGGGCTTTCGCGAGCATGTCGCGTGCAAAGGCGCCGAAAGCGAGCGCGCCCGGCCCGGAACTCACGATGAGCGATCGATAGGCGGCAAACGATGCGGTGATGGCGTCATACGCATGCGTGCCGAGTGCGGCGTACGCGCCGGCAAGCGCATCCTCCACGCGCGTCGGGCTCGTGAGAAACGCGTAGGCGCCGAGCGCGGAGGACTGCACATCCGCAACAGTGAGCGGTGGGACGTGCGCGGGCTCCGACGGCACGAGCGCAATCGCTGTAGGGCGCGCGACACCCGCGGGAAATACATTCTGCAAAAGAGAGAGGTCGGACCCTGACAAAAGCGGCGACGCGTCGCGCGCGGAACCGAGCGCGGTGTCTGCCGTGACACGCGCATTGGTCGTGCGCATCGAAGCGTCCGCCGCATCGATCCTCTCCGCGATGCCGTAGGGGATGCCGCCAAAGGTCGCGCGAAATCCGAAAGCGACTTGATGCGCAAGCTCCGCCGCCTGCTCCCCAAGCCGGGGCAATGCTACGGCTTGCGCCGCAAATGCGCCGGAGGCCACGACAAGTAGCGCTGCGGTGAGCGCAAAAACCTGCGAGAACACGGAACTTTCTCTGATGCCCTTCTGGAGCGGAACCGGCGGTTTTGACAATTTTGCCTTGCGACGTAGAAGCGAGCGGTGCGCGCGATACTCTTCTTCGCGCGCAAGAGAAAGCGAATGAGCATATTCGCTTTTTTGAGTTTTCTGATTTTTTAGAAAAACTTCAAGAGACTCTCTCTCAATGAGCCAGCTATGTCCGATCCGCTGCCCTTCGATTTTTCCCAAGCGCACGAGACGACTGAGATAATCCGAAGTATACCCGGAGAGTTCGCTCGCATCCTTTGTCGTAATCAACCTTTTGTCAAAGAATGAATCCATGTCGGATAGACGAATTAGCTAAATAATAACTTACTATTTCGAGATTCTTTAAAAGATCGTGTGGATAATGTGTACCGCTTTTGGAAGATGAAAATCCAGCAAAAATCAAACTTCACCAATTTACGCATGAGGAGGGTGATGGCCAGTTCAAATAACGAGCAAGGAAATCGAAATGGAGGCCGAAATGCCCGGGAATAGCTTTGATCGGCGCGTATCGCCGCGCTGGTTCGTAAACGACCTGTAAAAATTGAAAATTTTATCGAAAACCGACCACACACGGGCCCTGTAAACGCCTTCCATCAACACTTAGAGTAGCGTAGGAAACGTCATCACTTCACATATGCCTCATATAATATAGTTATTACGCATACCCGAAATGAGATTAGGCGTTTAAAAAATGATTACTTTCCGCAACTTCCCGCATGGAAAGACGACTCGTCAGATCTTGTTTTTACAAACTCAATGACGTCGTAAAATGTTGTAACAATGCATTGTGCGACACTCCTAATACGAGGTATATGCCTTAATGCTTGTTCCTGCCCCTGCTGATCAGTTATGTGTGCCTGAAATACGCGTAATTTATTCTTTGCGAGTCAAAAAACATAATCGAATAGAAAATATCAATCTTGTTTACACGAGACAAGAAAATCAGTTTTTACGCTATTTATTGTAGATTGAAATACCTGCGATAAACCTAGCTTGGCTACTCGATACTGCGTATTCATCGAAATATCCGCTCCCAATTGCGGCAATAATGATTGAAATGATTGCCAATGAAGCACCGATAATCCTTATTCTCTTTACCGCCTTGCTGCCTCTCCTGCGTCTCCCCTGCTGGATCGGCTTATCTTTCTGCTGTGGCGTACTACTAATGCGCACTTCTCCGGTGTCTTTAGCGATATGCGGGAGAGGTTCCTGGATCACCGGCTGGTACACGGCGTGAATCGGTATATTTACCTCTTCTTCTTCCTTTTCTTCTTGTTCCGGCTCGGGTTCAGGTATTTGTTCGGGTTTTGTATCTTCTGATGCGGCAGGAATGATCGGTTCGGTATTATCCGCCATACGGCTGAACCATGCATGCCACGAGTCTTCCAGGCGCTCTGAAGGCCCATCAGGCGCCTTTTCTTGATTATCGGGCAGTTTGGGTTCTGCAAGACGATTGATAGAGGGGAGGAGTTCGGCTGAGTATGCTTCAAAGCGCGGGGCTTCCCACGTGGACTGGAGTGATGGCTCTTCCGGGATTTTTACGGGTTTTGCCGGCTCTTCCGCAGGATTGCCGAAACGGTGATCCTGAATAGCGGCTTCAAGGACGTACCAGCTGCGTCCGACAAGGCGCGCCGGAACCCTGCCCTCCCGGCAGAGCTGGCCTATGTAATCTTTGGCGTATCCGGTAATTTTCGCTGCTCGTTTTGACGATACGTATTTTCTATCCTCTATGAGAATCTCATCCATGCGCACAGTATAGCCATATCTCGGCTCGCGCGGAAGTGCTGTGCACAGTTCGTTCTATTTTAGCTCTTTAGCTATCAGTTCTTTCAAGATGTTTGGATCGCCGGCACCTTTGGTCGCTTTCATGCCCTTGCCGATAAGGTACTGGAGAGCCGCCTCCTTCCCTGCGCGGTACTCCTCCACTGCTTTTGCCTCCTCGGCTAGCACGCCACGGATGGCGCTATGGAGCGCTTCGGTATCGCGCATCTGGAGGAGGTTATGCTTTTTTGCGATCGCTTCTGGAGCGCCGCCGGACTCGACGAGTATGGTGAGCACGTCTTTGGCGCCACGCGAGGAGAGATCTCCCGTATGCGTCATCTTGATGAGCGCGGCGAACGCCGCCGGATCGAGCGTGCCGTATGATTCGGTCCCCCGCTTTGCGTAGATGCCGGCGAGATCGGAAACGAGATAGTTTGCCGCGAGCGTCACGAGCTCTTTGCTGTGCTCAAGCGCCTGCGCAACCGCATCGAAAAACGCGGCGCGTTCCTCCGTCGCGCCGATGTACGCGGCATCGTTTTCCTTGAGCGCGTAGGTTTGCGCGTAGCGCGCGCGCCGTTCCCACGGAAGTTCCGGAAGCGCCGCGCGCAGGGCCTCCGGTGAAAGCTCCGGGATTTCAGACAAGAAAAGCTTCGGAAGGTCCGGCTCCGGGAAATAGCGGTAATCGGCGCTCCCCTCCTTGAAGCGCTGGTGGAAAGTCTCTTGTTTCGTTTCGTTCCAGCCGCGCGTCTCTTGCACCACTTTCCCGCCCCCTTCGATGAGCGCCTCCTGGCGTTCGATCTCAAAGGCGACGGCACGCTCGACGGAACGGAACGAGTTGAGATTCTTCACCTCTACTTTCGTGCCGAACTTTCCCTCTTCGTTAGAGACAGAGATGTTCGCCTCGATGCGCATCTCGCCCTTTTCAAGATTTGCTTCGCCCGCGCCGAGCGTGCGCAAAAGGAGCTGCAGCTCGCGCGCGAAACGCCCCGCGGTCTCCGCGTCGTGTATGACCGGTTCGGTAACGAGCTCCATGAGCGGTATTCCCGCGCGATTGAAATCGATGAGGCTCTTGCCGGCGCTCTCGCCGGCGGAAACGTGAGTTGAGCGCGCGGTGTCTTCTTCCAGGTGCACGCGCGTGATGGCGACGCCGGCGAGCGTGCCGCCGGTGACAAGCGGGTGCGCGTACTGGCTGATCTGATAGCCCTTGGGGATGTCGGGATAGAAATAACTTTTGCGGTCGAATTCGCTGAAATCTGCAAGCGTGCCGCCCACCGCACTGCCGAGGCGCAGGACGTGCCGCACCGCCTCGCGGTTGATGACCGGCAGGGTGCCCGGGTGCGCCATGCACACCGGACAGATGTTTACATTCGGCCGGGTTTCGTCGGGGTCGTTTGCGCAGTCGCAGAACATCTTTGTCCGCGTCTTGAGCTCTGCGTGGATTTCAAGACCGATGGTCGGGCGGTAAGGCGTAGCCATATATACGCACAGGGTATCGCGTATCGCAGGAAATTCCTAGAGCATATTCAAAAGGCTAGAACCCATTTCAAAACCCCCGCTCGGGTATGCGACAGAAAGGAGTACGCTGTCTTTTTCTGCTGAAAAAGCAGCTCGTACTCGCGCCGTCGCGCTCCGTAAGCCTCTTTCTGCCGCATACCTCTCGCGGGGAGTGGGGTTTTGAAATGAGTTCTAGGCAGAAAACAGTCTTGCGAGGCGGTCGGAGAAAATCTTGAGCGTCTGCGGGTCTTTAACCGAGACGGGGAGCACTTCCCTGCCGGTTTCCCTACCAAGTAGCTGCATTTTTATTTCACGCTCCTCGGGGGAAATGAGGTCTATTTTCGACAGGATGATGATCTCGCGCTTGTTTGAAAGCTCGTGTCCGAACAGCTCCACTTCTTTGCGCACTTCCTTATATGCCGCGAGCGGGTCATCTTGGTCTGCCGAGACGAGATGCAGGAGGATTCCTGTGCGTTCGACGTGCTTGAGAAATTTTATTCCGAGACCTCGTCCGGACGAGGCGCCTTCTATGAGGCCGGGGATATCCGCAAGGATGCGTCCGTAAAAATCGCCGAGACCCGGCTCAAGCGTGGTGAACGGGTATGCGCCCACTTTTGACTTTGCCCGCGTGAGCGCATTTAAAAGCGAGGATTTCCCCGCATTCGGAAGCCCGATGAGCCCCGCGTCGGCGATGAGCTTAAGCGTCAGCTCGATAGTGCCGGCCCCGCCCTCTTTGCCGGCGGTCTGTTGGAACGGATTCTGATTCGTGGAGCTCTTGAAACGCGCATTGCCCCGCCCTCCGTGGCCGCCCTTGAATACGACGACGCGCTCGTCCTCTTTTGTAATTTCATACTCCTCGCCAGTCTCGACGACGCGTGCAATCGTGCCGACTGGAACCTTCAGGAGAGTCGGCGCGCCGTTTACGCCGTGCTTCAGCTCGCTCTTCCCCGCCTCGCCGTTTTTTGCATGGAATTTCTTCTCGTACCGGTAGTGCGCGAGCGCCGCCACGTCGCGCACGCCGACGAGGATAACGTCGCCGCCGTTCCCGCCGTCGCCTCCGGAAGGCCCGCCGCGCGCGTTCTCTTTGGTGCGCAGCCAGCGTATCACTCCATCGCCGCCCTTTCCGGCCGCCGCATATATCTTTGCCTCATCGACAAACGCCATACGGGCCTAGGCTACCAATTCCCATCCGTCCGCAAGAAGCGGCTCTATCTTCTTGAATTTGATCGTCTGCGTCGCGTCGCCCTTCTTGAGAGTAACGAAATCGTTGCGATTGTGCCCGGCCGCCTTCACCACCGGTACTGCGCCGCCGCCCTCCTCTTTCCCTGCCGCAAGCACCACTGCGCGCGTCTTCTCTTCTTCCGCGCGGATGCGCGCGGTGTCCATGATGGCGAGGCGCGGCAAGGCTTCGCGCACCGCCGCCCTGATGCTCTCCTCAAGCTGTCGGAAACGCGTCAGTCCCTCGCGACGATACTCTATCAAAGGGTTCCGCTGGCCGTAGGCGCGCAGAGACACCGAGCGGCGCAGGTAATCCATGGTCTCCAGATGTTCGAGCCAGAACATGTCTATCACCTGCAGGAGGAGAAGCCGCAAATGCGGGACAAACGCATCCGCGAGTTCGCCTTTCTTCGCTTCAAATGCGGCGAGTCCTTCGGGGGTATCCGCCACAATCTCGCGGCTGAGTGCTTCTACTTCCGCATCGCTCCCGAGAAGCGCGGCGCGGCGGCGCGCATAAATGGCAAGACGCTGGGTATTCATCACGTCGTCATACGCGAGCACCTGCTTGCGCGAATCGAAATTGAATCCCTCGATACGCCCCTGCGCGGACTCGAGGGAACGCGTGATCATCGCGCTTTCTATCGGCTCGTCTTCGGGGATGCCGAACCGGCCCATCACTTTCTTTAGCGTCTCGGACGCGAACACGCGCATGAGCTTGTCTTCCAAAGAGACGAAAAAGCGCGTCTCGCCCGGATCGCCCTGCCGGCCCGAGCGGCCGCGCAACTGATTGTCGATGCGGCGGGCGTCGTGCCGTTCGGTGCCGATGACCGCGAGGCCGCCGAGCGCCGCCACCGCGGCGCGCTCCGCGGCGTCGGCGAGCGCGCCGCCGAGCTTGATGTCGACGCCGCGGCCGGCGAGGTTGGTCGCCACCGTCACGCGCCCCGCTTTTCCCGCTTCGGCGATTATCTCGCCTTCGCGTTCGTGGTTCTTTGCGTTCAGCACTTCGTGCGGTACACCCGCGTCCGTGAGGTATCCGCTGACGATCTCATTGTCCTCGATGGAAACGGTGCCGACGAGCACCGGCTGTTTTTTTTCATAATGTTCCTTTACCGTGCGCGCCACGGCGCGATACTTCCCCGCCGCGCTCTGAAAGATGAGGTCGTCGTAGTCCTTGCGCGCGAGCGGCTTGTTGGTCGGCACCTCCACGACGTCCAGACCGTAGACGGTATAAAACTCTTCTTCGGAGGAAAGCGCGGTGCCGGTCATGCCCGCGAGCCGCTCGTACATGCGGAACAAGTTCTGGAACGTAACGCTTGCGTAGGTGCGCGTTTCCTCTTTCACCATCACGCCCTCTTTGGCCTCCACCGCCTGGTGAAGCCCCTCCGACCAGCGGCGCCCGGGCTGCATCCTTCCGGTGAATTCGTCCACGATGATGATCTCCCCGTCGCGCACGACGTATTCCTTGTCCTTGTGGAAAAGCGCCTGTGCGCGCACCGCCGTCTCGAGGTGGTGCGCGTACTTCAGGCCGCCTTCGGTATAGATGTTCTCGAGGCCGAGGGCGGCCTCCGCCTTGTGCATCCCCGCTTCGGTGATCTGAATAGCTTTCTGCTTCTCATCGATGGTGTAGTCCTCGTCCTTGTTCAGGGTGCGGACGATGCCGGCGAAGCGTTCATAGAGGTTTTCCGAGTCGCCCGCGGGACCGGAAATGATGAGCGGCGTACGCGCCTCGTCTATCAGGATCGAGTCCACCTCGTCGATGATCGCGTAGCGGTAGCCGCGCTGGACTATCTGCGAGGCGGCATAGGCGGTGTTGTCGCGCAAATAATCAAAGCCGAGCTCGTTGTTGGTCACGTAGGTGATGTCGGCGGCATACGCTTCTTTCTTTGAAACCGGACGCAGGTAGTCGTAAAAAACCTTGAAGGAACCCGCGGCATCGCGCTCGGCATCTTCTTCTTTGGCGACGTGCGACGGATCGTAGCGGTACGAGCCGGTCGACGTGACGATGCCGAGGGTGAGACCGAGGAAGTCATATACCTGCCCCATCCAGGCGCCGTCGCGGCGCGCGAGGTAGTCGTTCACAGTCACCACTTGCACGCCGTCTCCCGACAATGCATGAAAGGTTGCGGGCAACGTGGCAACGAGCGTCTTGCCCTCGCCAGTGCGCATCTCGGCTATTTTCCCGCGCAAAAGCGCCAAGCCTCCTAGCAGCTGCACGTCAAAATGAGTCTGGCGGAGCGTGCGCTCCGCCGCCTCGCGCACGAGCGCGAAGACGAGGGGGATATCGGTTTCTGCGGCCCCTCTCGCTTCCCGCGAGCGCGTGCGCACCTCCTCAAACCGCGCCCGCAGTGCCTCGTCGGAAAGCGCTCTGAGCTCTGCGGACAGCTCGTTTGTCGCCGCCACCACAGGCGCCGCGGCCTTCAGGAATGCCGCGGATTGGTTCTTTGAAAAAAATCGAGAAAGCCCTTTCATCGCGATGCACTATACCATTTGGCCTTCATTTGAGCCAAAAACAGAAAACGCCCCCTTCCGGGGGCATTTTCTGTTTTTGAAACTAACGGCGCTTCTTGGCGGCCTTGCGCTTCGTTGCCTTGCGCTTTGGTGCCTTCCGTTTCGCGGTCTTCTTCACTGCCTTCTTCGCGGCTTTGCGCTTCTTTGCCATGGTGGTTGCGAATTAGAAATGACGGCTGATATGTCGACCCGTTCGTGCGTGAAAAAATTTCATGCGCAAACGTTTCTACAAAACATTATCGCGCGTAAAAAAGATTTTGCGTGATAAAAAAATATGACGTGTGGATAACTTCCGAAAAATTACGCGCGAATTTTTCGTGCGTCATCCGAATGTTTCCACTTCGCGTTCGATCGCGATGCCGGTGGCGCGGCGCACGCGTGCTTCCACTTCGCGCGCGAGCGCATCGATATCCTGCGCGCGTGCGCCCTCCCTCGCGACGATGACGAGCGGCTGCTTCTCGTAGAGCCGCACGGGACCGAGAGAAAATCCCTTCAGCGAAAGCGCGTGGTCAAGGATCCACGCGAGCGATACTTTCGCCGCACCGTCTTCGTGCGGAAAAACCGGCAATCCCGGGTAACGCGCCGAAAGCATCGCGGCGTGTTCGCGCGGTATGACCGGATTCTTGAAGAAAGAGCCGGCACTGCCCTCCTCTGCGGCATGCGGGAACTTCTCGGCGCGAATGGCGCGGATGGCGCGAGCGATTTCCTGGGGCGTCGTAAGCGGTATGCTCTCCGCCTGTGCACGCGCGAGATCGGCATAGGCGAGGTTCGGCTGCGCCGTCTTCGCAAGACGCAGCGCGACGCGCTCAATGACGTGCGTGCGATGCGTTTTGAAAAAACTCGTGCGATAGCCGAACGCGGCATCCGCACGCTCGATGCGCGCGTGTTCGCCGGTCGTGCTCTCGATAGTATCGGCATAGCTGAAAACATTTGAAAACTCCGCGCCGTACGCGCCGATGTTTTGCACCGCCGCGCCGCCGACGGTGCCCGGGATGCCCGCGAGATTTTCGATACCGAAGATGCCCTGTGCAGCCGCTCTGTCCACGACCTCGTCCCACAAGAGTCCCGCGCCCGCGACAAGCAGCGTGTCGCCGCCGTCATCGATGAGCGTGCAGTCGCGCAATCCTACTTTGAGCACCACGCCCTCCACGCCTTCGTCCCTCACGAGCACATTGCTGCCGGCGCCAAGCGGATACAAAGGAAGCGCGCGGCGTGTGGCTTCGCCACACGCCGCGCGCACTTCCTCTTCGGTTGTTGCTTCTATGAAAACGCGGGCGCTCCCGCCGATGTGAAAAGTGGTGAAGGGCGCGAGCGGCACGCCCTCCCGAGGACTCATGGCCCCGCCGGTTTCGCCTGTATCTGCGCTATCGCGGCGGCACCCGCGGACGCGGCGCTCGGATACAGCGCAACCGCCGCATGTATCGTCGCAATCGCGTTTGCGGCTTCGCCGGCGGCGTAGTAGGCGGCAGCGAGCCCGAACCACGTTTGGACGCTCGCACCGGGCGCGTGCGCGCGCAACTTCCAAATGGCAATGAGCTGCGGCCAGTCTTTGGATCGGTAGTACGCGACAGCGAGGATGTCGCTGTTGACGGTCGTCGTGCCGTACGCGCCGAGCAGGATCTTGTCGGCCGTTGCCGCCTCGCCGACGGCAAAATCGCCTGCGGCGGCGTACGCGGCCAGAGCCGGGAATTCAGGTCCGAGCGCGTAGGCTTTATTGAAATCCGTCTGCGCGGCACTCGTGTTGCCCAAGTCCCATTCAAGCGCGCCCATTTCAATCCAGATATCCTCTTTCCCGGGTGAAAGCGTCGCGGCTACCTGGGTTTGTTTGAGCGCATCGGCGATATCTCCCGCCGCGCGATACGCGTAGGCGAGCTGGAGCCGTTCGCGCGCATCGAGCGGATACGCGGCGACTTGCTTTTGCATCTGAGTGATGGCGAGCGCGGTTATCTGTTGCTTCTCTCCATTTGTCGCCGTCGAGCTCTGCGCGACGGTGGCCGCAAAAGCGACGAGCTGTTCGCGTATCTCCTGCGCGGCAAAAGAAGGGTGCTGCACGAGGTCTTCGAACGTGGCGATGTTGGCCGAAACTCCGGCGGGAGAAGGCGATATCGCGACGATGAGTTCGGACGCGTCCTGCATGCCCGGGATGTTTACGAACCAAATGAGCCCGAGAGCGGCGACAGCGGCGATCGGAAGCGCATAGGTGGCGGCGGCCGCTTCGGCGAGCACCGGCATTTGCTCGAGTTTCGCGATCGGCCGCGCAGTTTGCGAGTCGATGAGCGCGAGTATCGCAAAGAAATAGATGTAGGAGTACAGATTGTCAAAGATGAACAGGTTGTGACAGGCATAGCCGGCGAGCGCAGCGGTGAGCAAGATGCGCTCCGGACGTGAAAGCTCAGAACTCTTCCAGAGAAGCCAGAGAGCGGAGCCGAAGAGCGAGAGATAGAGCAGGAATGCCGGTACGCCTCCCGCGACGAGCCAGTCGATGAAAGCGTTGTGCGCGCGGTCGAACCACGGCTCCTGCTGGTAGAGCGACGGCTCATAGAACTTATTGAAAACGTAATTGAAGCCCTCCTGTCCCCAGCCGACTATCGGGCGCTCAAGCACCCCCTCAAAGGCCATGTGCCAGATGGTGAAGCGTGTCGCTCCATCGGCAAGAGAGATGGTGGCGATGCGCGCCAGCGCATCGT
Organism: bacterium; assembly: GCA_021836725.1. Classification (GTDB taxonomy): domain Bacteria; phylum Patescibacteriota; class Minisyncoccia; order Phycocordibacterales; family Phycocordibacteraceae; genus C7867-001. Next base: position 611 of record JAKBHL010000009.1, on the reverse strand, counting down.
TCCCCTGTACGAAAGCGGAGTGGCGCGCGAGGTAGAAACTGCCGGAGAGGATGATGATGAGCGCAAGCGCACCCCCTGCCATGCGGCGCTCGCGCTTCCCTGCCGTAATCGCAGTGAGGAACGCCGCAAGCGCGAGACCGCCCACAAGGCCGAGCACCGTGCCGCGCGTCTCGGTCAAGACGATGAGCGCCATTCGATCTGCCGCAAACGCGATGAGCGACCATTTGAGCCACTGGCGCTTTTCCGTGAGCGCGAGCCACCCCGCAATGAACGTATTAAAGAGGAGGTAGATCGCGAAATACGCGGAATTGCCGAACGAGGAGTCGATGCGCGTGGAACCCTGGTGTATCTGCATCACACCCATCTGCTGCAGGATGCCGTGCGCAGAAACGATGACCGCGACGCCGAGTGATGCGAGGAACCATGTCCGCCATTTCTTCTCCACGCGCAGTACCGCGCTTGCCGCAAAGAAGAATCCGAGGAGGTGGATGAGGAGCACCCAGCCCTCCATGCGCTCGAAGTTGCTCCAGAAAGCTTTCGCGACGTTAATAGCGAAGAGATCGGCAACGAACATCCACAGGACGAAACCGATGACCGCTGCGCCGACAAGC
>JAKBHL010000005.1 GCA_021836725.1 bacterium | reverse complement strand
CGGGCGCCGCTTTGCGGCGCCCGCGCCTCTATGCTGAAAGAAATCGCGCCCATTGCCTACCACACTAGCGTACCGACGCGATATTTGACAAATGTAAATATGCGTGTACTCTTCTACCCGGTGGGGTTTCTCCGACTCGAACCCGAGTCGGCCCCGAAATGAGGAGTTCTTTTTATGAAAACGACACTGCACCGGCTCGTCATTTTGGCGGCCGTATTTCTGCTTGGCGCATGCGCCAGTCCCGGCGGGATTCGCGAAATTCCGCTCTCTATGCCCGACGGCGGACAGGCGACGATCGTGGCCCACAATCAATCCGTTCCGGATTGGATGCTGGCCAGAGATAAATTGGCACTGAACTTCATCGTAAAGGGCAAGGTGAGCGATCAGCAACTGGCGGCCGTCGCCGCTGCCGAAAAAGCCTGTCGTCTCTATACCGGAACCGTACGGCCGAACGACCTGGTTTCGGTCCTCTCAAACGGCGTGCTCTACGGCGTCGCCGGTTATATCGGCGGCGACCTCGGGTCACGGGCTTTCCCGGGTGCTGTACCCAGCCAATATGGCCGATACACCGGAGATGCGACAAGCCTGGGCGGCATGGCCAACGGTATCGTGTCTTTGGGCGGACAGACATATACGTTCGAAAGTTGCGGACGAGAGGTTTTCGGGCTCTTCCCCGAGTACCGGGTACGAATCCTCATGAAAAGTCCCTACTGAACCAATGCGATGGGCGCGAACTGCAAAGCAGTTCGCGCCCATTTTCTTTTTATTTCGACGTTAGGGTTTCGGTGCTTGCACTTTCAGGAGCTCCACCGTAAAGACGAGCGTGGAGTTCGCTGGAATGACATTACCGACTGCCTGAGAGCCGTAGGCGAGAGCGGCGGGAATGACGAGTTTGCGCGTGCCGCCGACTCTCATGCCGACGATGCCCTCATCCCAACCCTTGATCACTTGCCCGGCGCCGAGAGTGAAGGTGAAGCCCGCAGTCCCGTGATTGGCAGAAGCGTCAAAGACGGTTCCATCGGTCAAAGAACCGACGTAGTTCACGGTTACCGTGTCGCCCGCGGCGGCGACGGCGCCGGTACCGACGACTTCATCGGTAATCTGAAGCTGATTTACAGTTGGCATAGTAGTTGATGAAGTTTGAGTATTGGTAGTAGTGGATGTTCCGTTTGGCGAAGAAGGAGCGCGAAACGGCGAGAGGCCCGGGACAATGAAAAATATTGCAATCACAACAAGTGCGAGCGCGACGGCGATACCGGTCTGAGTTGGTTTCATAGCGTGGATAAGTGAATAATACGATGAGATTTTACTACACGGCCTGGAAGGCCTTGAACCGTTTTACTTCCTCCGCGACGGCGGTTTTCGCGACTTCTTCATGCCCGGGAACCTCGCGGTCGAGGAATGCCTTGAGTGCCATCGCATTACCCTCTTCCGCGAGCTTTGCGAAGGCCTCGCGTTTATCTTCCGCGAGCTTTCCGACTACCGCGAGCGTCGCGGCCTTGAGCGCCACTTCGCCAAAATGCGCGACGAGCGCCTGCTGCTCCTCAAGCGGAAGATCCTTGATGCCGAGATCGGCGGCGATAGCGGCGGATAATTCGTCTTGCATAGGTGGCATCATAGCATGGGTTAGTGAATAATTTTCTTAAAGTCTTCTGGACGCGGCGCCTTCATCCATGAAAAGAAACCGAAGAAGTTCCTGGAGCGTGCCGGAAGTCCTGCAGTTACTTTCCCGTCCGATCCGAGGAAATACGGGACGCGGTACTTATCGGCGGCATCCGTACCATAGATAATATCTTTCGGGTGTGCGTTCAAGTACTGTTGTATTGAATCGGCCTGCGCCGCAGGCGTACCCCCGAACACAAAAAGATGTTTTGCATCGGGACCCGTGTAGATGTGGGGTTCTGCAAGCGGAACCTCGAGGCCGAAATGATTCGTAACCGACGGTGCGATGGCGGCGTGCACGTGCTCGGCGATGTTCTGCACGGAAAGCGTCCCGGCCGGAAGAGCGGGTTCGGCGGGAATAACGGGTACCTCAGGGATGCCCGCGGGCGGTTCTGCGTGAACGGGTGTTTCCGGATGGTAGGCAGGCGTCGTCGGCACGTGCGCCGGTGCATGCACTATGTCATGACCTGAATTGGAAAGGCTGACTTCGCCGCCCGAATCAATCGTCATATGTGCGTGCGGACTGATAAGGACGCTGGTGCCGTCGGCATGGAAAAAATCATGCTTTGGGTCGGCCGCAATCTGGTGCACGACCGCATCGATCGAATGCGCATTGGCCGTAAGCAAACGATGGATGTCGCTATGGGGAGGATAGCGACTTGGATCAAGATGTTCCGTCTGAAGCTGTTCCCATAATTTTTTCATCATGTACTCGTAGCCATGCCCCTGCGACGCCGCCACTGACACTGCGGGCATGGGGGGCGCAGCAGAAGACGGGGGTGCCTCGTGCGCAACCGCAGACGGAGCATGCAGGGGCGCTCCGGGCACGGGGTGCGCCGCGGCAAGCGGCGACTGTGCAGCCTCAGAAACCATGTGGGGAGGAGGGGAAACGGCGGCCGACGCTCCGGAGTTAAACGGCCAATGCTGTTTCAACCATTCGTGCACCGCCTCGCCCCATGTGGAATCGCTCGCGAGATGAATCGCCTCCCCGATCGCGAGGCCTGCGCCGACGGTGTACGCGGCCGACATGATCGCGGCCGCGAGCTTGCGCTCGCGCTCGGGTCTTTCCGCGATTTTTTTATACCATTCCTGCCGCGCGAAAAAATTCTGCGACTTCCCTTCTCCGGTATCTTGCAGATGTTTCTCGAACTTGAGGAATATGCTCGCCATGCCGGCGCCGCGCTGCGCGGCGATACCCGCGCCGAAAAGGAGCGCGAGCGGCGTCGATACTCCGGAAAATACCGCCGCCGAAACGCCGAGACCTGCGCCGATGGCAATCTTGTATTTCCAGTGCAGTTTGCTGTACCGCGCACCGATAGAACGAATGAGTTTTTCCGTCTTCGGTCCGTATGCCTCGGCTTCTGTATCCAGATTCCCGGAACGTTCCGAGAGGTACGCGCGCATACTCTCGACGCGCTCGCTCATGCCGAGCCGTTCTTGTGCGCCTGTAATGAGACCGCGTAATTTCTCGCGCCATTCAAGCGGCGTTCCTTCGCCCTGAGCGTTCGTTTCCGACAGAGTCTCCGGTACGTTCACGCGCTGTGCGTCAAGAGCGAGCGCCGGATCCGCGACAAGCGGCGCCTCCGGATGCGGTTCTTCCGCCAAGGGTTCGATGGACTCCTCTGGTGCCGAGAACTCGTGTTCCGGCATCACGGGTGCTTCAGATGGAGAAGCGGCCTCCGGTTGTTCCCTTTCCCTACGACCTGCTTTCAAAATGTCCCACGCGGCTTGCGGCGTGAGCTTCCTCCGTTCTTCTATCGAAAGACCGAGACTTTTCAACTCCTCGTGCATCTTGTGCGTAATCACGACTGGCACGCCGACCGGTTTTTCAGTAGCACCGGAATTCCCACGTTTCCCTTGTGGCGGAAAATCGATACTTTTTGCCATACGTTATAGCGAGAGATAACGCTCGCGAATCATCGACTCAACTGTAGCACGGTCCCGGCCGTAGGTAAGCGCCGAAAGCTGTATGAGATCGTCCACCTGAGAGTGATTGGGCGCCGCCAAATCCGGCGTGCGCAGGTCAAAGGGTTTCTGCGGTATGCCCTGCGCGAGGATTTTCACATAGGCGTTGCGGTTTTCCAGGTTGACGAAATCGGACGCCGCAAAGACCGGTGCGAACTGTTTGGCGAAAAACTCCGCATCTTCTTCGCCGACGCGGAAAACCGCCATGTTGCCGACGTTGCCGAAGACCGCGCCGCGCGTCTTCTCTTCGATCTGGCCGAGGAACTGATGCGCCACCGTGAGCGCGAGCTTGTACTTGCGCGCTTCCGACAGGATGCCCGGAATCGAGTCCGTGGTGACGTTTTGGAATTCATCGATGTAGAGGTAGAAAGGCGGATGCGCTGCGCGCGGGTTATCCGCGCGCGAAAGCGCCGCCATGAAGAGTTTCCCCACGACGATGAGGCCGAGCAGGTTTGCGTTGCGTTCGCCGAGACGCCCTTTTGAGAGATTGATGAGCAGGATCTTTTTCGTATCCATGACGTCGCGGAATTTGAACGACGATTGCTGCTGCCCCACAATGGGGCGGATGAAATCGTTCGCCGTAAAATCGTCGAATTTGTTCGTGATGTAGGGGACGATGTTTTCGAGCGCCGCCTCCCCGCCAGCTTTTGTTGCAATGTCGTTCCAGAACTGATTTACGATGGGATTCATGCTCTTTGCGAGTTTTGCGCGGCGGAACTCGCTGTCGGAGAGCACGCGGGCGATGTCGAGCATCGTCGAACCGCTTTGCGGATCCTCCATCACGAGAAGCGTTGCGTTGCGGAAATACTGTTCGAATGCCGGGCCCATGCTTTCGGGGACATCGCCATAGAGACGGCGGAAGATCATGAGGAGCTCGTTAACGATGAACGTCTTCTGCTCGGGGCGCGCAAAATCGTACTCGAGGAAATTGAGGCCGAAGGGGCGCGAGAGATCGGCCGGATCGAAATAGATGACGTCCGCGTAGCGCTCCGGCGGCACGGCGGCGAGAATATCCAGGATGTCCGAACCGTGCGGATCGATAAAGCAACAGCCCTCGCCGTTCTTTATATCCTCGATGATCATCGACTTCATGAGCCCCGTCTTGCCGGTGCCGGTCTGGCCGATGATGTAGAGATGGCGCAGGCGATCCTCGGGATCGAGATAGACGCGCGTTTCGTGAGCGCGGTAACTGTTGGTGCCGAGGAAAGCGCCGTATTGCGGAAGGGTGAGCGGCGCGCTCGCGTGAGTGAAGCGCGCCTGTTTTAGGTGCGGCGATGATTCGATGCCGGCGGGCGGAAAGTGGTAGAGCGTCGTGAGTTCGCGGAGCGAAAGGGGTAATGCCGAGGAATCCGGCAAACGGAAAGAAAAATCGTCAGACATGCTTTGCGCGCGGCGCTTGGGGGCGCGCAGAAACTCCAATCGGTTCCCTTGCGTATTCCCGAACTGATTGAAGGCGGCTTCGAGCTCGCCGAGCACTTGCGCCGCCTTGTGCTCATCTTTTGAAGAGACGGTGAGACGTATCGTCGCGCCGACGATGGGCGCGGCTATTTTTTTCTCCACTTGTTCGCTGTACGCCCTGTTCGCCTCAATGTGGCGCGCCTCGGCTTCTTTCGCTTTCTCTTTATCTTTCGGTTTATTCCCGAAGAGTGTACGGCCGATCTCGCGCGTGAAATCGCCAAACGCGGTCTCGGGCGTCGCAAACGCATCGCCTTTCTTTTCTCCCTTCTTGAGCGCCTGCAGAATTTTGCGGTAGTGCTTCACATGCCGTTCACCGCGCGGCTCGACGATGATCTGGAGCGCAGCGCCCTCGCCCGCGTGCTCTATCTTGGCAAACGCATTCACGATCGCATTGAGCGGATCGTAATCGAAATCCGCGTAGTCCTTGAGCGGCAGTGCCGGATTTTCCGCAAGTCGCGCACTCGAGAGGAGCGCGACGCCGCCCTCGGCAAAGACGTTATAGTCCTTTGGTTGCGGCACAAGATGCGCGTCCGGAAAGACCGCGAGGAGCTGTTTTTCAAAAAGAGCGCGCTTCCCGTTTGGGACCGCCGCATAAAATTGAAGCTCGGGACTGTCGGCGGGTACCGCGAGCTCGAGCGCGTAGTGGTGGGGCTCGCCGGGCGCCGCGTTCTCCACCGAAAGGAGCCCTGCGTAAAACTGCTCCATCGCGGAGATGAGCTCTTTGAGCGTCTTTGCGGGTGCGCTTTTATCGCCGCTTTTGGGCCCCGGGAGTGCGATTTCATAGAGGGTCATGCGAAAAGCCTGGAAACGCGGAGCGGTCTCATTTGCTCCGGCAAGCGGCAACCCCGCGGCCACATACTGCACGAGATACCGATGAAAATCGTCGGTGATATGAGGATCGTGGAGCCTTTCCAGCACCGCAAACGCGTTCTTGATGCCTTTTTCCTCCATCGTGCTCCGTAGTGAAGCGATCGCCGCTTCACTACCGCCGAGATGAAGCTCGGCGAGTATCTTTGATGCCGTGTCATGCGCCGCCGCCTCGCTCATGCGGTATCCGTGCGCGAGCACGTCTTCGGGTGCAGAGCGATGCGCGTGAATCTGCTCGGAGATGACCCGCGCCCGCTCAAGCGGCGCGGCGCGCGCGCTAAGCTCCGCTTCTTTTCGCGTCACCTGTTCACGCAAGTATGCGAGCTCCTCTTCGGGCGTGGACAGCTTCGGTGCCGATTCCATTAATTCTAGTATACTGCACGCGCATGCTTAATTTTCTCGTCGCGTGTATACACCTCGATCCGATGGCGATCATAAAGGCCGGCGGCTACCTGGGGCTTGCCCTGCTCGTTTTTGCCGAGAGCGGTCTTCTTATCGGTATCTTTCTTCCGGGCGATTCGCTCCTTTTTGTCGCGGGACTGCTCGCGGCCGACGGTCTCCTCGCTTTCGGACCGCTGATGCTTATCGTTGTGGTGGCCGCGATACTCGGCGATTCCGTGGGCTACTGGTTCGGAACGAAGATCGGAGACAATCTCTTCAAACGCAAGGATTCGCGTTTTTTCAAGCAGGCATACGTCACGCGCACGCAGGATTTCTTCACGACGTACGGCGGGCGCGCCATCATTCTCGCGCGCTTCGTTCCCATCGTGCGCACTATCGCGCCGATGCTCGCAGGCGTCGGTTCCATGCGCTACCGGCGCTTCCTCTCCTACAACGCTCTTGGCGGATTCTTGTGGGGCGCGGGGGTCGTCTCGCTTGGATTCTTTCTCGGTTCCGTGATCCCCAACAGCGACAAGTACGTGCTTCCGCTCTCGCTCGTCATCATCGTACTTTCCTTCCTTCCTATCCTTATAAACCTTCTCCGCAGCAGGCGCACAAGTTAGAACCCCTCGTTCCCCAAAATGTCATTTTAGGTTAGGAAATCGAACCCCGCGAGAGGATATGTGGCAGAAAGAGGCTTACGGAGCGCGACGGCGTAAGTTCGAGCCGCTTTTAGAGCAGAAAAAGACGGCGTACTCCTTTCTGTCACATACCCCGAGCGGGGTGGGATTCTAGCTGCGGTTCCAGAGATGGAAGACCCAGTTCACGACGGCAAGCACGAGTGCGAAAAGGAATGCGGTCCAAAAACCGGCGACTGAGAATCCCGGCACGAGCACGGCCGCGAGCATGACGAGAAGCGCGTTGATCACGAGAGAAAAAAGACCGAGCGTCACGATGGTGATCGGAAGCGTCAGGATGAGAAGGATGGGACGGACAAGGAGGTTGAGCGCGCCGAGGACGACGGCGGCGATGAGCGCGCCGACGAGCGTTATGGTGACGCCCGGAACGATGTATGCCGCGATCAGGATCGCGAGCGTCGCAATGAGCCAGTGGAAAATGAGTTTCATACGGTCTTATTCTAGCACCCCTTCGCTGCCGCAATCTCACGCATGGGTGTGCGCAGACCCGTCCGTATCGCCGTCTTTGGGCGGAACGTGTGTCAGGAGGATGATCGCGGCAATCGTCGAAATCGGCACGGCGAATATGATCCCGAGCGATCCGACGAGCGCCCGCACGATTTCCGTCGCGAAAAGCTCGTGATTGATGGTGTGCAGGAAAGATTGGCCGCCATAGGACTGGGATTGGAACAGGAGGAGAAGCGGCAGCGCCACGCCGACGTATGCGAGCGCGAGCGTGTTCACGAGCGCACCGATGTGTTCGCGGCCGATGCGCATCGCGCGCGTGAAAAGCCGCCGCGCTCCCATTCCTGGCGCTGCGCGCAAGAGCTCGTCCACGGCAACCGCCTGGCTTATCGCCGCATCGTAGAGGATGCCGAGCGCGCCGATGAGCATCCCGCCGAGCAGAAGGCCGATCAAGTCGATGTGCCCGCTTGTCGCGAAACTCAGATCGACCGTGCCTTCCCCGGTGACACCCGAAAGCTGTGTCGCGCTGATGGCGAAATGCGCGATGAGCGCGGTGATGCCGACCGTCGCCACGAGCCCGAGCACCGCCGCGCTCGTCGTGCGATTGATCCCGTGCGTCAGATAGGAGCCGAAGATGACGATGATCGCGGCGACGCCGGATGCCACGAGAATCGGGTTGTAACCGGCGGCTATGCCGGGCAGAAGCGCGTAGAGCACGAGCAAGATGCTCACGCCGAGCGCCACAAGGCCGCGCAGTCCCGTCCAACCGCCGATAAGCACGACAGAAAGCACGAAGAGGATGAAAAGATCCCTGAGCGCGGGCAACCGGTCCGGTTCGAGGACCGTGTATGCATTCAGACCTTCTTGTGCATTAGTCGTATGAGTAAGAAAAAACACATCTCCCGATTTCATCGCGAGGTAATCGTTTTCCACTGTGACGATCTTTCCCGCATCGACGCCGGAGAGGACGAGCGCTGAAAGCGTCTGGTAGGTCGCGGAATTGTTCGTGCCGGGAATATTTTTTATTTCCGAACTCTCCACGGTAAGCACGCGCGCCTTTTCTATGACGCTGGTGTTGCTGGTGGTTGCCTGCTGCCCCGGCGTCTGCGCGTGCGCAAGGGGCGCAGAAATCAAGCACGCAAGAAGAAGAAAGAGGATCCGGAAACGCATACCAAGGTTGCAAGTATAGCGCAACTCTTCGAAAGAGAATTAGGCAGCCAGATGCACGATGATGAACAGCGTGAGAGCGCCCAGGAGTGTCATGAACGTCGTGAGCGCGCGGGGGTGCCGGTGGTGGCTTTCAGGGATAAGGTCGCTGGCCGAAAGATACAGGAACGTGCCGACGAAAAGGGCGAGCACGAGACCGATAGCCGAGTCGGGAATGCGGAAAAAAAGCGTGGAGGCAGCGCCCGCGACCGGCGCAGCCGCGTCCACAAGCAGCCAACGAAACGCCCTGCTCCAAGAACCGGCATTCCGTAATACCAGGTTCACCGTGTTGATGCCATCGGAGAAATCGTGGGTCAAGACCGCGGCCGTAACGATGACGCCGACCGCCGCCGATGCCTGGAAGCCAACGCCGATGGCGACGCCGTCGAGAAAACTGTGCGCCGAGAGCGTGAGCGCGCCGAAGGAGCCGCGGGAGGTATGCACCGCCTCGCTATCCTCTTCGTGCGTATGCAGGAGTATGAGGCGATCAAGGATGAGGTACCCGAAAAATCCGAAAGCGATGGCAAGCGCGACGGTCGCGGCGCTGTGATATTTGGTGCCGAGGGTTATCGCCTCCGGCAAGAGATCAAAGAGCGCGACGCCCGCGACCGCGCCGGCCGAAAAACCGAGAATAAGATGCAGTTTGTCGCGGAACCGGAGCGCGAAAGAACCGCCGATGAGCGTGGCGAGGAAAGCCGCGGAAGCGAGGAGGAGAATAATCATGCTGGTAGGGTACTACTTAATTTCGCATTTACTTAGGGAGCACCGAATCTATCGCCGCTTGGAAATTCGCATACGGATACGCGCCCGCGATGAGCTGCGTGCCGATGATGAAGGAAGGCGTCGCATTCACGCCGAATTTCTGTCCTTCGGCTTTGTCGGCCTGTATCGCCGCATCATAGGCCGCTTTGTTGGCCGTTACCGCTGCGGCGACTTTCGCAGCGTCAATACCGGCTATGGACTTGGTTACGCCCGTTATCCACGTCAGATTGGCGGTGGCACTCAGGCTATTTTCCTGCGGCTGTTGATCGTAGAATGCGGTGCGCCATGCGAAGTATTGGCTCGGGTACAACGCCCAGACCGCGCGCGCATACTCTGCATCCACCAAGGAATTGGGTCCGAGGAATGGGAAATCCTTAAAGACGATTTTTACTTTGCCTGTGTTCACATAGGTCTGGATGATTTGCGGGAGCGTGGTCACTTCAAACTGCTTGCAGAACGGGCACTGGAAGTCGGACCAGAAAGCGATGGTGGTCGGCGCGTTCAATTGCCCGATGAAAGGATCGCCGGTCGTGGTCACGTCTTTGATGTTTACCGACGGCGCCGCTCCGGGAGTCGGCACACCGGCTGTTCCCGCCGCCGGGTGCGAACCGTTCCAGACGACAGCACCGGCGATGAAGAGCCCGGCGAGTACGACTGCCGCTGGTAAAAAGAACTTGCTGCTCATTTCGTTGTTTTCCATATAAACGCAATAGTAGCATACGCGCTTGTGCGCAAATCCACTTGTGCGAGTGGTATACTTTTTACCGTAGAAGCGGGTGGAACCCCCTTCACTTAATCGTCATCATCCAACTATGGACCAACCCGTTGAACAACATGCTGCACAGGCGGCGGATACCGTTCAAGCACAATCGACGCCGGCGCCGGTACATGCAGGCCAAAAGAACGTCGTCATGGCGGCACTCAGCTACCTTGGCGTGCTCGTCATCATTCCCTATATCTTCGCCAAGGGAGATTCCTTCGTGAAGTTCCATGTCCGACAGGGCGTTGTCCTGTTCGGCGTCGAAATCGTGCTCTGGGTGATCACGTCTTTCCTGGGACCGGTGTGGATGTTCTTCTTCTGGCCGCTGTGGATGCTCTGGCAATTGCTCAATCTCGGCATTTTCATTCTCGCTATCGTCGGTATCGTTCATGCGGTGCAGGGCAACGAAAAGGAGCTTCCGCTCATCGGGCACTTGGCGGTTCACGTTCCTTTGTAACCTGAAGGAATCGACTGACACCTATGACTCCGTTTAGCGCGCAGGTCTATGCGCTGGTAGCCAAGATTCCCAAAGGAAAAGTCGCCACGTATGGTCAGGTAGCGCAGCTTGCGGGGTCTCCGCGCGCCGCGCGCGCGGTCGGGCAGCTCATGGCTCGCAATAAGGATACGAAGAACATCCCCTGCCACCGCGTGGTGGGCGCTAGAGGCGCGCTCGTCGGCTACGCTTTCAATGGCACTCGCGCGAAGCGTGCAAAACTCCTCGGTGAAAAAGTTCCCTTCAGGGGCGCACGCGTGGATCTCGCAGGCGCGCTTTGGAATCACTGATACTGGATATAGATGGGCGTCGGCATAAGCTTCAACACTTCCTCGGGCGTCAGCATGCCGGTCGAGGGGGGCTTGAGATCGTTTTTATAGAAAAGCTTGATGCCGGTGAATTGCACCGGTTCGGAGTAGATGACCCTACGGTACGTTCCCTTCTTTTTCGCCTGCGAGCCCCATCCGTCCATGTCCATCACGATTTCAACCTGCGGCAACGGCCGTATGTCTTTATAATTCGTCACCATACCGTGTGTGAATCGGTGCACGATAAGCACTTTGGGCGGCAGGTGGTAGGCGTCCACGAGGCTCGCGAGGTAGTGCGCCGCATAGTTTATGTCGCTCGCGTCGAACGTGCCGATGACCGTGCCGGGCGGGTTGCCGTATTTCATGGAAAACTCCGGATCGATAGCGAGCTCGACCTGCGGCATCGAGAGATATTTCTCAAGGAGCGGGAGCTCGCGCTCGAGCGTGCTCTGCCCCACCTGCACATCGAGAATCAAAAGCCCGTGCACTTGGTTCGCCATGGCAAGCGCGTGATCGATCTGACTGTCCGGCATGCGCAGAATGTACTTCCCATCCTTGCCCGGACTTCCCTGCGCCACGACTGCGATGTACTGAATGGCCGGTATGACCGGCGTCGTCGGATCCGCCTTTTCCCATATCTTTGTCGTGCTCGCGAGCATCGCGAGCACCTGGCTCTCCGGATATTCGCCCAACACGCCCATGCCTTTTGAATAAAAGTTCCCGTAGTAAGCGACGATGCGCTTAAAAGGTAGAATCGCTCCGGCATCCGGATAGACCGTCTTCACCGGCCAGAGGCGCACAGTCGAAGAGGCTGCCGTACTTGTCGCGGTGGTCGTCGTGCTCAGGTGCGCAAGCGCGAGGAGCCGCGCGTTGTAATCGGCTCTATTAAGCGTTGGAAGCGGGATGAAACGTTCTGGCGCGTCCGCCGCTGCGGAACGGTACTCCATAGTGAATGGATTGGCGTAACCGAAAAGATATACGAGCACGAGCGTGAGGGTGGCGAAACCGATGATTATTCCCCGCCGCAGCATCATGGACATAGGTTGGAATCATTCTAGCCGACCGGTGCGAAAAGCGCTAAAGGTCCAAGGATAGCGACTCGAACGCGATAACCCATCTCAAACTGGCTGGGCGAAGAGAGACAATTTCTTCTCTCGGCGCCAATTTTTGAGCTCGGCCTCACGATGGCGAGCTTCTCTGAACGTGGCAAACGATTCGTGGTATCTGAGTTCGACGGGTCGCCGGATTTTAGTGTAGTGAGCGCCGCGTTTTGACTCGTTATGTTGTTTGATTCTCTTCTCGAGATTGTTGGTCGAGCCGACATAGAGCGAGCCGTCGGCGCAGGAGAGGATGTACGTGAAATACATATCCGCAATTCTACACTTCGTCGAGGACTCCTCAGACCCTGATGAGCGAAGAACTGATCGTCTCGTGTTAGAACCGTTGGCGGTCAAGCTCGGCTTGCTCCGTTCGTCTTTATGAGCGAATTTTTAAATGACGCGTTTTGAGCACTCTGGATTTCTAAATTGTCATTTCATCGGGGTCCCAATCAGCATTTTTCATTTCATTCGACAGGCGTCTGGTGGCGGCAACAAAATCGTTTAAGTAAGGTTCTATTACAAAAAATCTAAACCTGCCGTCCTTGGAAATAGCAATTCCCTTTGAAGTGTCAATTCCTTGGGAGCGAAGTTTGTCGGCATCATCAGAATAATAGATGGACACTCCACCCTGGCCGCCACGATTCACCTTTATAAAATACTCATGACATAGTCCATTTCTGAATATTCCATAGATATCAGAATGTTTTTGTAAGACATCTTGATAGTTAAGATATTCTGCAGCGAAAGTATTAAAACATTTTCTAGGGCTGAATCCCTTATTATGATTTCTTGCTCTGAACTGTAAGAGTTGCAAACCTAATGCCTCTGTATAGCAAAATAAGCCGAGGGCAACCAAATAATTTGCTTTGGCACACCGAATGGTTTTAATAAGGTCGTTTACCATCCATTTGTGGGACTTTATACCTGTAATATCGCTTACTTCTGGAACTTTAATTTCTCTTTCTGCTTCCATTGCTGGGGCTAACTCTTAGGGCATTTCGCCGACGTATTTCTGCCCCTGATCGTTCAGACAGGAGACTTGAGTATTTGAAACCGTGGAGTCGTAGATAAAATCATGTTGTCCTGTCTGTGGATCGGGTTGTGATGTAAAGGATTGTGGCGTGCCGTTTTCGTTATAGGTCCATGTGCAGGTAGATTTACCATCACCGGGGACATATAGGTAGTATTCGTTCATGTTTGAACCATAGGATTCCGACAAGACGGAGACCGTTCGAGTAGAGAACTGACTTAAGAGAAGAAAAATTAATTCGGCCACGACGAGAACCGCTAGCAACAACAGCCATTTATTTATAGAGGATTTCATATACATATGATGTATATCGTATCGCTTAGAGGACGGAAGTAAAGCGAGTAAATCGATGCTCTTCAGGCGGGATAACCTCGCTCAGGTTGGCACATTCGGCTTGCCAGCCTCAGTACCTCCTCACCTATCTCGAATCGGTACATTCGCTCTGCTGAGCTCAGTACGCCTTCGCTCTCGCTCAGTTGCTGGGGGACTAGGAGTCGGACCTAGATTGAGGGCTTCAAAGGCCCCTGTCCTACCATTAGACGATCCCCCAATGAAAACACTTTAGCATTTTACGCTCCGGTCGGACATGCGCGGGAATTAGAGGTGACACAGCGCTTTGAGCTCGCTCACATCCGCGGCCGTGAGCTTCTCCGCAGTTCCCTGGTTATAGGCGTACATGATGGCATTGGGGTCCGTGTTGTGCGCAAGGCCGAGCGCGTGCCCGAGCTCGTGTGCGAGCACGCGCACGAGCTTGTCTTGGTTTTCGAACTGATAGACGTTTATCCGTGAACCGGAGCTGTCCCATATATACTCCCCTTCGTTGAAATCGGTGCCTGCGGCCGTGTTGTACGTGCCGACTTTCGCATTCGTTTGCGCCGCCATCGCATTCAACGCGGCCGTATCCGTGTTAATCGTATCCGCTTCGTTATTGAGTTTCTGCCGCGCGCTCTCAAGGGTGGCGTAGACGCCTGCCGGAGCGCCTCCGCGAGCGTTCCAGTACGCGACCTGCGTTTCGTAGCTCTGTTTGTCGTTTTCGTACTGCGCCTGAAGGGCATCGAGTGTGCTTTTTTGCGCATCGTATGCCGCCTGCTCCGCGCTAATTTTCTTGCCGAGATTCGTCGCGGCTTGGCGAGAGTCGTAGATGAGATTTATCTTCAGAGCGCCGTTTGGCGCGTATGCGAAAAGCTCTCGCCCCGCCGCACTATCCCAAAGCTTCGCCGCCGATGCGACGGCTGTGAGGAAATTTGCGCGGCTTTCGCCGAAACGAGGGTCAAATGTGCCGAGACTGTACTCAATCGGGGTCGAGCAGGGCGCCGGGCTTGCGTGATAGACGGCATACGCGGCACCGGCTACGAGAGTAACCGTAACGATGGGAGCAAGGATGCGGTTCAAGAAGCGCGGTGCGGTCATTCAGGAAAGAGTTCAAGAACGGCGAGCTCCAGGGGAAGCGCAGGAATGGGCGCATACCGGATGCGGTCTGCGGCGGTCAGGAAAGAAAGCATGGTCGCGTGCGTGATGCCCTGCTCTTTCGCAAATTTCTCAAGCGCGGCGAATTCATCCGCGCCAAGCTCGGCCTCAAGCGCGGCGCGGAGCTCGCTCGCATAGCGTATGAGGAGTACCGCACGAAGCGCCTCGATGACAAGCTCGAGAAAGAGCTTCATGTCGATGCCGGATTCCGCCGCGCGCTCCACTGCGGCAAGCGCCGCGCCGCGCTTGCCCCCTGCGAGCGCGGCAATGAGTGCGTGCACTTGCTCGCGGCGCGGCGCGCCCGTCGCCTGCTCGACCACGGCACGGGAAAGTTTTGTATCGTTCGCGCCAGCGAGCACTTTCTGCAAGACGGAAAGCGCATCGCGATACGAACCTTCAGACAGCATCGCAATGAGTTCAGCCGCATCGGGTGCGAGTTCATACCCCTCTTTCTTTGCGATTGCAGTGGTCATCTTTGCGAGCACGGCTCGCGACGGTTTTTTGAACTCGAATACCTGGCAGCGCGATTGCACTGTTTCCGGCACTTTTTCAAGTTCGGTCGTCGCAAGGATGAACACTGCGTGCGCAGGCGGCTCCTCGAGTGTCTTTAAAAACGCGTTCCACGCGCTCTTCGAGAGCATGTGCGCTTCATCGAGCAAATAGACCTTATAGGGCGATTCAAACGGTAACGTATAAACGCCTTCGGTAAGCGCGCGGATGTCCTCGACGCTGTTGTTGCTTGCGGCATCGATCTCGTAGAGGTCGCGCTCGGAGCATCCGATGGCTCGCGCGAAAATACGGGCGACCGAAGTCTTCCCGAGCCCGCGGCTGCCGGCGAACAGATACGCGTGCCCGATATTTTTCGTCTTTGCGGCTTCTTCAAGCGGCTTCGTCACCTGTTCCTGCCCTACCACCTCTTTGAACGCGGCGGGACGGTGCGTACGGTAGAGGGACTGATGTGCCATGCGCTGATTATAGCGGATTTTCAGACAGTATGCGCTCGAGGTCGGCGGCCGTTTCAGCTTCCATGAGTTTCGCGCGCAATTCGGCGGCGCCGTCGAATCCTGCCACGAACGCTTTGATGTGTTTCTTCAGTATGGAGAAATTCTTCGGCGGCGAGAGCTTTTCAAACCCGTACGCGAGCTCGATGAGCGCCGCGAGCTTCTCTGTAAGCGGCGTATCCTCGCTCTTCCTTCCTGAAAAAACCCATGGATTCCCGAACATCGCGCGGCCGAGCATGGCTCCATCGCATCCCGACTGCGCGATTTTCACCTTCGCGTCCGCGATATCCTTGACGTCGCCGTTGCCGATAAGAAGCACATTCGGATTGATACGATCGCGGATAGCGACCGCTTTTTTCATCAGCTCCCAGTTGGCGCTCACGAGCGACAGCTCTTTGCGCGTTCGCAGATGGAGCGTGATGGCGGCGGGCGCCGCCTCAAGCAGTACCGGAAGCCACTCATCGAGCGACTCGTGCGCGTAGCCGACGCGGGTTTTCACCGAGACCGGCAGACCGCTCGCCTCTTTTGCCGCGGCAATGACCGCCTGTGCGGCTTTCGGGTCCCGTATCATCGCGGCCCCGCAACCCTGCTTCTCGATGCTCCTGTCGGGGCAACCCATATTGAGATCGACGCCGTCAAACCCGAGATCGTTGACGAGCTTCGTCGCGTACGCGATCATATCCGGATGCTTCGAGAATATCTGCGCTACTATCGGCCGCTCCGCTTCGCTCTTCAAGAGATCGCGCATGAGCGGATTCCTCTGGTCGGGCAATTTTCCTATCTCGCGCGTGTGGTAGAGGCCATCCGCCGAGACGAACTCGCTCCAGAACACGTCCGGGGCGCCGAGCTTCGCTACGAGCGCGCGGAACGCCGCGTCGGTGACATCCGCCATGGGCGCCATGACGAAAAACGGCTTGGGCAAGCGATTCCAGAATGATTCCATAACAGAGTCCTATGCTGACAGTTCTAACACGGCACCCCAGAATTGCCACAATGCCCCCGCTCAGGTATGCGGCAGAAAGAGGCTTACGGAGCGTGACGACGCGAGTACGAGCTGCTTTTTCAGCAGAAAAAGACAGCGTACTCCTTTCTGTCGCATACCCGAGCGGGGAAATGGGGGTTTGAAATGGATTCTAGCTCCGTTTTTTAAGATAGATCCTTCCGCTAAAACGCAAATCGACGTATTCGAGAGTCGGATCGGAAAGATCAAGCTGGCTTTTTGCGGAAACGAGCGCGGTCAGAGCATTCTGTTCATCGCCGAGAAGATAGGTGATACGCAATCCGGCGGGAGCGCCGTATGTGGAAGTCGCGAGGAAAAAATCGACCTCGGGACCGCGGATGACGATGGTCCCGACCGAAGGGCCGAGCAATCCTATTTGCTGCGCAAAATCAAAAACCCTGGACAATTGGCTTGCGTTTTTGAGCGTTGCGCCCACCGGCGAGGTTGCGGGAGAAGCAAGCGGATCAAAAAGAACATACGGTACGAGCGTTTGGTCCGGATTTGATCCGGCGCCGACGGAAGAGGATGAAGCGGTTCCCGAGAAAGGAAATGCTTCGGTCGCGGTCGCATACACGAAGCCGCTCGGGTCAAAGAGATAGCAATCGCCGGATGCCGCCGGTAGTACTTCCTTCAAAGGCGAATCTTCCGGCGAGGACGACGCCGAAGCGGAACCGCACCAGCGCGCGAGCGGCGTGCGGGGATCTGCCTTGATCGAGAGTCCGGTAAATCCGTTCCTGAAAATCGATACTGCGGCTACCCCGGGATATGCGGCAAGCAGGTCTGCGCGTATGAGCGCGGTGGGCGGGAAAAAAGTCGAATTGCGCGGAATGATGCCGAAATAGCTTCCCCGCATCGCTTCGTTCGCTATCGACGCGGCCGACGCATCGACGCCATAGACCTCGATATGTGAAATGCGGACGCCCGGCTGCTGCAGTCCGTACACAAGGGCACCGAGGAAAAGGAAGACGAGCGCGCAAAGCGCGATGAATGCGCGGCGGCGGCGCTTGCGCCGCCGCGCTGAGAGCCGCTCACCGCCCCGCTTCGCCGATAACGCTCTTTCCGACATAGGGCACGAGAGCTTCCGGCACTTTTATCGTACCGTCCGCTTGCTGGTAATTTTCAATGATCGAAACCAGGATGCGCGGCGTCGGTATCGCGGTGGAATTCAAGGAATGGGCGAATTTGAGATTCCCTTCCGCATCGCGGTAGCGGATATTGAGCCGGCGCGTCTGGAAATCGTGGAAATAGGATGCCGAGCTTATCTCGCGATAGGTGTTCTCTCCGGGAACCCACAGTTCGATGTCATATTTTTTCACCTGTCCGAGGCCCAAGTCGCCGCCGCAGTTGGCCACCGTGTGATAGGGGATGCCCAGAAGCTCGATGAACTCTTCGGTGTTGCGGTTGAGCCACTCGTGAAGGCGGACCGACTCGTCGTGTTCCGCTTTGCAAAGGACGACCTGCTCCCATTTGAAAAATTCGTGCACGCGGATGAGGCCGCGCACGTCCTTTCCGTGCGCACCGGCCTCGCGCCGGAAACAGGGCGAGAACGAAAGAAATTGCACCGGATGTTTTGAAAGGTCTATGGTCTCGTTCATGTAGTAGGCCATCGTCGCCACTTCCGCAGTGCCTGCGAGGTATTCCCCGTCTTGGGTCTTGTACAGATCGTCTTCCCCTTGCGGAAGGTAGCCGGTGCCGAGAAATGCCTCGCGGCGCACCAAGGACGGAACGCTCAGGGGCGAAAGCCCTTTCGCGGAAAAGTGCTTGAGCGCCAGTTGCCAGACGGCATTGGCGAGGAGGACGCCGTCGCCCTTGAGGAAGTAGCCGCGGAAGCCGGCTACTTTTGCTCCCCGCCCGAAATCGGCGATGTCGAGCGCGGTCATTATGTCGATGTGGTCCTTGGGCGCAAAGCCAAACGCCGTCGGTTCGCCCCATTTCTTCACTTCTACATTATCCGCATCATCTACACCGTCCGGTACCGACATGTCGGGAATGTTCGGCACCGTGAGCATGAGCCGCTGCCATTCGAGCATCACGTTCTTCAGACGTTCCTCGCTCTCGGCCATGCCGTTTTTCAGGTGCTGCATCGCTTCGATTATCTTTTCGCGTTCGGCGCCCTTGGCAATCTGGATCTCGTTGCTGCGGCGGTTCTGTTCCGCGCGTTTCGCATCAAGTTCTTGCCGCAGCCGTTTACGTTCGTCGTCGACCGCGAGTAGGCCGTCGATATCCGCATCCATATGTTTCTTTGTCGCGCCTGCCTTTATGAGAGCGGCGTTCTCCCGAATGAAATGTATATCGAGCATGTGCGACCTAGTATACTCTCCTCATGGACATACGTGAACTCGCCACGGTGGAGTGGCCTGCACAACTCCTCGAGATACCGCAACAACCGGAGGGGCTGTGGGTGCGTGGCACGTTACCGGAAACGGGAACGAAATTTCTCACGGTCGTAGGGTCGCGTGCGATGACGCGCTACGGGCAGGAAGCCTGTCAAAAATTGATTGCCGGACTCGCGGGATATCCCGTTTCTATAGTCTCGGGGCTCGCGCTCGGCGTTGACGCATGCGCGCATAGGGCGGCGCTGGCTGCGGGGCTTCACACTATCGCCGTTCCCGGTTCGGGACTCGCCGATTCAGTCATCGGCCCGCGTGCAAATCTCGGGCTCGCGAAGGAAATTCTCACGGCCGGCGGCGCGCTTCTCTCCGAACATGAGCCGGAGTATCAGGCTCATCCGCACGACTTCCCTTCCCGCAACCGTCTCATGGTCGGGCTCGCCGACGCGGTCCTTGTGGTGGAGGCGGGTCCGAAATCCGGCACGCTCATCACCGCGCGGCTCGCGGCCGATTACAATCGCGAACTGCTCTGCGTTCCTCACCGTATCGGCGATCCGCACGCTTTCGGTTCGCATCTTTTCATCCGTCTCGGTGCGGTCCTCGTCGCCGAACCGGTTCACATACTCGAAGCGCTTCATATCGTCCCGCGCACGTCCGACATGATTTCCGATGCGCCGGAACTCGAAGGGCTCGAGCAAGAGCTTCTGACATTGCTCGCGGAGCCGAAAAGCCGCGATGAGATCCTCCGTACCGGCGGCGCGAGCGCGGGCGACCTTCTCACCGCGCTCGTCGCGCTCGAGCTTCGCGGCTTCATCAAGGAAGAATTCGGCGCGTGGCACAGGATATGAAAATCTATTCCTGGAACATGTTCTTCCGCAACCGCGAGCGCGAGCGCGCTTTTGAATTCATCGCGCAAAGCGATTTCGATATCTTTTGCCTGCAGGAAGTACCCGAAGATTTCCTCGCCCGGCTGAAGACGCTTCCGTTCCCGGTCGTTGCGGCTCCTGAAACCGACCGGCTTTTCAAGAAGGAACGCGCGACGCACTATGGCGTCATACTTTCGCGCTACCCGCTGCGCGCATCCGGCGTGATACCACTTTCGCACCACGAATCCGATCTGCCGCTTCGCGGAAGAATGTTCCGGCAATTCATGTTCGCCGCGCGATTGTGGGCGAAAGCTCTCGGGAACCGGCATGCGTTGTACGCTGATGTCGAAACGCCATCGGGGACGATCCGCGTCTTTAACCTGCATCTACCGCTCCTCACTCCCGCGTTGCGGGAGGAAGAATTCGATTATGCGCTCTCGCACGCCGATCCGTCGCAACCGATACTTGTCTGCGGCGATTTCAACATTCTCGAGGCGCCTCACATCACGCCCTTGAATTGGCTTTTCGGGGGGCGCCTGGCGGATGCCGTGTTCCACCGGCGCGAACGCGCGCGTATCGAGGAGCGTTTCGCTTCACATGCGCTGCAGAATGCCCTGCGCGGCACTGTCACCCATTCGCTTGCGCGTTCGCAGCTTGATCACATCCTTGCCTCCCGCACGCTGCGCGTCTTGCACGCATCCGTCATCGGCGATCGCATCGGTTCGGATCACAATCCGATATACGCGGAACTTTCCTGACCGTACTTGACCATATATAGGTATACGCGTTATGAGTGAACAGACGGACACATGAAAACCACGCATACGCTGCTTATCGTCGAGTCGCCGACCAAGGCGCGCACCATCGGGCACTATCTCGGCAAGGACTACACCGTTCTCGCTTCGGTCGGGCATGTGCGCGATTTGCCGAAGTCGAATAAGGATGCTGTCGACATAGAGGACGGCTTTACTCCCCGCTATGTCGTTCCCGCAGAAAAGCGGGAGATCATCGAGAAGATACGGCATGCAGCGGGAAAAGCCGATGAGGTGTATCTCGCGACCGACCCCGACCGCGAAGGCGAAGCCATAGCGTGGCATATCAAAGAAGTTGCGGATCTCGTGAAGCCGAAGCGCGTTGTCTTCCACGAGATCACGAAGACCGCCATCGAGGAGGCGCTCGCGCACCCCCGTATGATCGACGAGCATCTGCGCCGCGCGCAGGAAGCGCGCCGCGTCCTCGACCGTATCGTGGGCTACGACCTCTCCGGCCTTATCTGGAAGAAGGTGCGCTACGGGCTCTCGGCCGGGCGCGTGCAATCTCCGGCATTGCGTATCCTCGCGGAGCGCGAACGCGAAATAAAAGCATTCGTACCGGAAACGTATTTCCTCTTGCAAGCGCTTTTCAATTCCGAAGCCGGAGAATTCGCCGCGACCTGCGTGCAATCGCCCGCGACACGCGCAGAGGCAGAACGGCTAGTGCAAGCCGGGCGAAGCGCTTCCTGGAGCATCGCCGATATTTCCGAAAAGGCCGAAGAGCGGCAACCGCGCCCGCCTTTCACCACTTCGACACTGCAGCAGACCGCCTCAACCCGCCTCGCGTTTACGCCGTCACGCACGATGCGTGCGGCACAAAAACTCTATGAAGCCGGGCATATCACGTACATGCGCACCGATTCGGTAAATCTCGCGAAAGAGGCCATCGCGAAAATGGCGGGCGTTATCGAAAAGGAATTCGGTAAGGAGCATCTTCACGTGCGTACGTTCAAGACGACAAGCAAGAATGCGCAGGAGGCGCATGAGGCCATCCGGCCGACCGATCCTTCCCATGCTCGCGCGGGCGCTTCGCCGGACGAAGAACAGCTCTACGCGCTCATCCGTACCCGCGCCCTCGCTTCCCAGATGGCCTCGGCGCGGATCATGCGCACAACTATAAAAGCGAAAGCCGATGCGGATATCCCTCTTTTTAGCGCAAGCGGGTCGCGTACCATCTTCCCGGGCTGGCTTGCGCTTGACACGGCGGCGCGCGGCGAAGACATCGAGCTGCCGAAGTTTTCCGCGGGCGACGCGCTTACACTCCTTTCGCTTGGCGCCGATGAGAAACAAACCGAACCGCCGAATCGCTACACCGAAGCGGGGCTCATCAAGGAACTCGAGAAACGCGGCATAGGCCGCCCTTCAACGTATGCCTCTACCATGAAAACCATCCAGGATCGCGGCTATGTCGAAAAACTCGGCCGGGCTCTGAAGCCGACTGCGACCGGCATGGTCGTTTCCGGGTGGCTCGAAGAGCATTTCCCTACATACGTGAGCGACACCTTCACCGCGGAAATGGAAGACGAGCTCGATGAAATAGCGCGCGGCGAGCGCGGGTACGCGGAAACTTTGAAGGCTTTTTACGGCCCGTTTGAGAAAGCGGTCCATGCCAAAGATAAGCTGCCGAAAGCGACTGCGCTCGGCGACGCGCCGAAGGAATTTCCGTGCCCGCTGTGCGGAAGCCCGATGGAATTCAAACTCGGACGCGGCGGCATTTTCATGAGTTGCAAGCGCTATCCCGATTGTCTCGGGGCGCGCACCGAAGAAGGCATGGAATTGAAAAACGATGCGCCTCTCGGCTATCACCCCGATACCGGCGCGCCGATCTTTATCAAGACCGGGCGTTTCGGACCGTACGTCGAGATGGCACTGCCCGAAGAACCGAACGCTCAGGCAAAAGAGAAGGCAACCGTTTCGGAAGACGGGAAAAGAACAAAAAAGAAAAGCGCCGCCGCGCGCGGGCGCGGACGCCCCAGAAAAGCGGCGAAACGCGCGAGCATCCCGCCCGGTACCGACCTTGCGCACGTAACGCTTGCCGATGCCCTCAAGTACCTTTCTCTTCCGCGCGAGCTCGGACAGCATCCCTCAACCGGAAAACCGGTCTTTGCTTCCACCGGCCGCTTCGGACCGTACGTCGGCAGCGACGGCGAATTCCGCTCTCTCAAAGCCAATATAGGCGATCCGTATACCATCACGCTTGATGCGGCACTCGCTCTTTTGGCCGAACCGAAGAAACCGCCTAAGGGCGTCGAGATCGTAAGGGAAATCGGCAAGCACCCGCGCACGGGCAAGAGTCTTGTGCTCTACAAATCAAAACAGGGATTCTTCCTGAAAAAGGGCCTGCGCCGGATCTATGTGCCCGACTCCGTGAATCCGGACTCTCTCACGAGCGCCGAAGCTGCCGAGTATTTGAAATGAGCTTCAGGAAAAATGACGGAGGTGTATAGTAGCCCTCATGACCACCGTCAAGGAGATTATCGGTGAGCTGTCGGCGCCGTCTGTCGAGGATGTAGCGTTCGTCGAGAAAGCATATGAATTCGCTAAGAAAGCGCATGCGGGCCAAACGCGCTTTTCCGGCGAACCGTACATCGTGCATCCGGCGGCGGCTGCGAAAATACTCGCCGAATACGGCATGGACGCGACGACGATTGCGGCGGGTCTTCTGCACGATGCCGTCGAAGACGCGTGCGTATCGCGCGAAGAGGTGGAAAAAGAATTCGGGAAGGAACTGCTATTCATCGTCGATGGCGTGACGAAGCTCGGCACGCACAAATACCATGGTGCCGAACGCCATGCCGAAAGCCTCCGCCGGCTCCTCGTCGCCACCGCAAGCGATATCCGTGTACTCATCGTGAAGCTCGCCGATCGCTATCACAACATGCAGACGCTTGCCCATGTGCCGGAGCATAAGCAGCGCCGCATCGCGCTCGAGACGCTCGAGATTTATGCGCCGATCGCCGATCGCCTCGGCATGGGTAAAATGAAGCGCGAACTTGAGGATCTTGCCTTCCCTTTCGTCGATCCGGATGCCGCCGCGCACACCGCCGAAGTGCGGAAGCTGAAAACGAAGGAGACCGAGGCGGGCCTTGTGAAAGTGCAGAAGGAACTTCAACGCGAGCTCACCAAAAAAGGGCTCACGACCTTCCGCACCGATGTCCGCACGAAAGGACTGTGGAGCTTGCATCAGAAATTGCTGCGCAAACACGATGACATCACTCTCATCCACGACATTGCGGCTCTACGTATAATCGTGCCGAAAATCGAAGATTGCTATACGGCGCTCGGTATCGTGCATGCGCTCTACAAACCCCTGCCGGGAGAGTTTAAGGACTACATCGCCTTCAAAAAGCCCAATGGCTACCAATCGCTTCACACGACAGTCGTAACGCCCGAAGCGGGCGTCGTCGAGATACAAATCCGCACCGAGGAGATGCACCGGCGGGCGCAGTTCGGCATCGCTTCGCACATGTCTTACAAACAGCTCGGGAAAGAAGTGGATAAGCTTGAGAAAGAGACTCAGAAAAGCAGGTTCGCGGCGCTCGCCTCATCCTGGCGTTCGCTTATCCCGTCGCTCATGAAGGTATCGAAAAAAGAGGGCGGCGTGCGCGGCGCAACGAAAGTGCCGCCCTGGCTTGCCGAACTAGCCGAGGCGCAGGCGGAAATCGCCGGCTCCGAGGATTTCGTCGAAGGGTTGAAAGAAGATTTCTTCTCGCATCGCGTATTCGTCTTCACTCCGAAAGGCGATGTCATCGACCTGCCGGCGGCGTCGACGCCGATTGATTTCGCATATGCGATACACAGCGACCTCGGGAACCACCTTCAGGGCGCAAAAGTCAACGGTAAGCTCGTCTCTTTCGACACGGTGCTCGGCAACGGCGATGTCGTCGAAATAGTGCGGCGCGAGGCGGCGCATCCTTCGTTAAAATGGCTTGATATCGCGCGCACCTCGCTTGCACGCAGGCATATCCGCGCGGCGCTCGGCATGACTGAACCTGCGAAGCCGGCGCGACCGCGACACCACAGAAAAATAACTCAATCCAATCTACACCGTAAAACCGCTCACTGAATAAAGCTCGTCTTCGGACGATCCCCCGGGAGCGACGGGCGGTGTGGGATCATCCTCAAGTTGTGTGGTGTTCGGGAAAACAGGTGGCGCGATACGGGTAATGTTCTCTCCGTCATGGGCATGCTCGGGGGCCTTCCGGAACGCCTGTTCTGCGGCAAGCGTGGCAACCAGGTGCGAAAGATCATCGCTTGAGAAGAAATCGATGAGCAGGCGGCCGCCTTCGGCGTTCGTTTCGATGATGACGCGCGTGCCGAGGGTTTCGGTGAGCGCTTTCTCGATTTCAGCCATCTCGGGCGTCTTGCGGTGGTAGGAACGCACGCGTTCTTGCGCGATAGAACGCGCGATGCGTTCGGCGGCGCGAACCGGAAGTTTTTTCAGGACGATCTCTTTGAAAAGGGTCTCGCGTTCCTCCGGACGATCGTTCAGGGCCATGAGCGGGCGTGCATGGCCTTCGCTTATCTCTTTCCCCACGATGGCATTCTGCATGTGCTCGGGCAGTGAGAGCAGGCGGAGGCTGTTTGAGACGTACTCGCGGCTCTTGCCGATTTTCGCCGCGGTCTCGGCATGCGAGATGCCGAAATCTTCGATGAGTTTCTGAAGCGCTTTCGCCCGATCAATCGCGTTCAAGTCTTCCCGCTGGAGATTTTCAATGATAGCGAGTTCCAGTTTCGTAAGGTTGTTCTCGCCCTGGCGGATAACTACCGGAATCTGTTTGAGTCCGGCGAGCTTTGAAGCGCGCAGGCGCCGTTCCCCTGCAATGAGCTCATAGGCGCTTTCGAGGCCGCCATCGGGTTTCTCGACATCCGTGCGGCTCACCACAAGCGGCTGCAACACGCCGTATTGCCGGATGCTTTCCGCGAGCGATTTCAGCCCCTCTTCGCTGAACTCTTTTCGAGGCTGATAGGGGTTCGGCACGACCCGATCGACTTCGATCCAGAAGACCGAGTCGTACTTCGTCGGCACATATCGCGCATCGTCGCTCATTGCGTGTATTTTAGCACGATGAAAAATACGTAGCGAAATGCTAGTGTACATAAATGGGCGAGTGGCGGAATTGGTTATACGCGCACGACTCAAAACCGTGTCCCGCAAGGGGTGAGGGTTCGATTCCCTCCTCGCCCACTCATGAATCTGAAACGAAAAGAGAAGCTTGCGTATCTTGTCTTGTTGAGATAATTCGGTTCCTAGAGCTTCCCGACGAGATCGATACCAGGCTCGAGTGTATCGTCGCCGGGTTCCCATGAAGCGGGGCATACTTCGCCCTTGTGCGTCTCGACATACTGTGCCGCCTGGAGCTTTCGCAATGTTTCCGCGGCCTTGCGCCCTATCGAGTTGTCGTTGATTTCCATTGCGCGCAATATTCCGGCAGGATCGATGATGAATGTCCCGCGAAGCGCAAGCCCTTCATCGCTTGTGAGCGCCGCTTCGCCGCCTTCCACCAGGACGCCGAAAGCGTAGGCGAGCTTCCCGGAAGGGTCGGCCGCCATCGGATATTTTATTCCTCTGATTCCTTCCGAGGCATCGTGCCATGCCTTATGGGTGAAAACGGTATCCGAAGAAACAGAAATGATTTCGGCATTCAACGCCTGGAACTTCGGATACAGTTTCGCGAGTTCTTCCAGTTCTGTCGGACAGACAAAGGTGAAGTCGGCCGGATAGAAGACGAGGATCGCCCATTTCCCGCGCAGTTGTGAGAGGCTCATGGTCTTGATCGTTCCCTCATGGTACGTTTCGAACTCGAAATCAGGCACCGGTTCGCCCACCCGCACCCGCGAGGTGTAGTCGCGCACTGAGTCGTGGAACTCGCCGCAGTGTTCGCAATAGTTACTTCGCGTCTCTTTCATAGTTGTATTGGTTATGCTCTCGCTATGATACCATCGCGGACAATGGCGGCACAAATGCGACACATCCTCTGCATCGCCGGACCGACCGCTTCGGGCAAATCCGCGCGCGCGGTCGAAGAGGCCCTCGCACGCGGCGGCGAGATCATTTCGGTCGATTCGCGGCAGGTGTATCGCGGTCTCGATATCGGAACTGAGAAAATAACTCCCGAAGAGATGCGCGGGATACCGCACCATCTCATCGACATCCGAGATGCGCGCGAGAATTACTCGGCCGGGGATTTCGTGACGGATGCGACACGACTGATCAAAGAGATTTCCGGCCGCGGGAAATTCCCGATCCTCGTCGGCGGAACGCATTTTTATTTTGATGCACTCCTGCGCGGCCTCCCGTCAGGAATCAATGAGAACCAAGAGTTGCGAGCCGCGCTCGAAACATATTCGACGGAGGAGCTGTATCTGCGCGTCCGCGAAACGGACACGCGCCGGGCGGCCGAGCTTGATCCGAAGAATCGACGGCGGCTTATCCGCGCTCTTGAAATCATCGACTCACTCGGGCATGTCCCGCCTCGTCCCGAAAATACGCCCCCTTTTGGAACAAGGTTAAACCTTGTTGAATATGAGGTGGAATGGATAGTGGTGGATCCGGAGCGCGAAGAGTTACGTGCGAAAATCGATGCGCGGCTCGCGTCTGCAATAGCGCGAGGACTTATCGACGAAGTGCGAAAAGTGCGAGAACGGGTCGGCGACCAGCGGCTAAACGAGCTCGGACTCGAATATCGAGTCATCGGTGAATTCCTCCGCTTGAACGTCAACTTGGCGGTTTCACCGCCAAGCCAGAACCGTACCGAAGCGGCGCTCGTGCCGACGCTGTCGGCAAAACTCTGGCAGTACGCACGCCGCCAGAGTGCGTGGCTGCGGAAGCTTCGCAGAGAACTTATTGCGGAAGCACCGTCGCGCCCGGACAAAAACTGAATCCGAGATTTTTGCTATCATAGTACGGATTTACGTTTGAAGTCGTCCCGACATAGTAGTTCAGCCGGCACATATCCCCCTGAGAAATGCCGAGTGTCTGCATGAGGAATTGTTCCGCTTCAAGCCGGACCCGCCCGAGTGGTTCTTTCAAGAGCGCGATTGTGAACGAGCCGACTGTGCTGTCGTAAAACACATTGAAGTCGGTAGTGGTGCCTGCCTGACATTTCTGTGGATTGGTTAGGCAGTAGCCGAGATTCCCGGCGAGAAGATAGCGGCCAGCATTGGCGGTATCTGGTATGGTCACGCCGTTATGTATGAAATCGTTCGTTACGATGGCACTGCCGCTCAAACTCGCCACGGTCAGTGTCCCTCCGGTCGGATTCGTTGAGAAACTGGTCGAAGGAATCGTGTTGCTCGAAGGAAATGCGGCGGGGTTCTGATTTTGGGTACTCGCTGTCTGCGTACCCGGTCGCAAGAAAAGGAATCCGATGCTTACGACTGCGGCGATGCCCATGATTGCAAGTACTACGATGAGTTTTCTTTTCATACGAGTTTACTGGCCGGAAAATAGAGAGACGCACTGCGCCTGCGTCGCACTGCTTGGATCGGCAGTCCACGCGGAATAACCCTGTTGCTGCAGGACGCACGCGGCGGCGGCGGCACTGCAGCTGACGTTTGCCGCCGCCTGTACGCATCTTTGCACGATAGCCTGGCTGGCGGGATCGGTTTTCGGGTTCCCTCCTGAAAATCCGGAAGCGCAATTGAGCGGCCCGGATGCGCCGACTGCCTGCTCGCAGGCAGCGTTGTTATAACAATTGCTGTTGCCTTCAAGTAGGACTTGGAACGCGCCCGCCGCGCTCGAACCTTTCCCCCAAGCGTAGTTAAGATTAATCGCGCCGCAGGAACTTTCCGGTTTTGCGATACATGCCAACGTGTCCGCTTGATTCACGGTGAGATTGTACCCGCCCAGTTGCGCTCCTTGCTGCACCGTCACCGCAGAACAAGCGCCGGTGCCGAAAGAAAGATAATTCCCGCTTGTCGTCACGCCCGTAACGCCCATATTCGGGCCGGCCGAGGATCCAACGAGGCTTCCGGCTTGCGAAAGACAGAATGAAGCGCCATCTGACGTGATAAGTGACGACCATGTCCCAAACGATCCGTTATAAAGCACCGCCATAATGGCGTCGACGATAAGCCAGCTCGCAAGCGCTATGACGATGCCGACGATCGTGTTGAGCAAAATGGCGTTCGCCTCTTTTCTTTTGTCTGGATTTATCGGGTTCACTACATAGAGAAAACCGGCATATGCGATCATTATCGGCGCGACGAAAACGATAGTCAGGGTGATGAGCAGACTGATGATGTTGTTGATGACGACGATGAGCAGACCCCATCCGGCCGGGCAGGTATTGGCGGCATTGGGAATGATCGGACCGAAAAACGGTATGGCCGCGTGCGCCAAGTGCGGAAAAGCAAGCGAACTTGCCACGAGCGCAAAAGCAAGGAGGGGGATACGGGAACGCATACTCGCAGTATACCGCGCGCGTGACCGCGACGCGCTGCTTTTCCCCCACCTCCCTTTCTGCTACTCTTTATGCACGGGCCTATAGTTTCAATGGTAAAACATCGCTCTCCAAAAGCGGAGTTGCTGGTTCGAGTCCAGCTGGGCCCGCAAAGACGAAACAACCGCGAAAGCGGTTTTGTGTTGGATTTTTACAAACATTATTTAAAGGGAAACACCCGATGAATTATCCTTCATCGGGTGTTATTTTTTGGTGATGATGATTAGCATTATTATCAATCATCATCTTTTGATATAATCATGCCGTACGCCCCACATTCTGGACACTCTAGCGTTATTCCAGGAACAAGGAACAAGAGTCCAGGAGTGGGTGCGCAATTTTCACAATACATTCTGCGACACTTGTCGTTCCGGCATTGAAGAATCTGATAAGCATCTTCGTGACAAGATGGACATTCTTTAGACATGGCCGTTACTCCTTGTTTCAGTTGAGCGCTGTGAAGCGCGATATTGACCCGATAAAAATATATATAATGTATTAGAATATGTCAACTACACAGCAGGGCACATTTGGCGGATCCCGTCAAACGAACACCGCCCTTTCGGGCGGTGTTCGTTTGACGCTAGCGCTTCGTTTCTTTGAAAATGACGCGCTTGCGGAGTACCGGATCGAATTTCACGACCTCGATCTTGCGCTCGACGGTTTTTTTATTCTTGCGGCTCCAGATGACGTGATTTGATTTCGTGGATTTGAGCTTGAGCAGGCGGTCTTGTGACATACGGAAAATCTATCAGAACAGGCTATTTTTCGCAAATGGAGCAAAGCGGCCCGGCGATTTTTGAGGCTCCCGCAGGCTGACGAGCCGAGGGCGAGGCGATTTTCCAGCAGGAAAATACGCCGTACTCAAAAATCGCCGGGCCGCGAAGCGCAAACTATGCAGCTGCCTCAACTTTGCGCGGGCGGCGCGACGCCGCCCGCTTTTTCACTTCAAAATGCGGTTCGCCGTTCTTGATGGAAACGGTCACAGTGCCGCCCTCCATGAGGCCCTGCGCGACCATTAGGGACGCAAGCGGCGTGAGTATCCGGTCTTGGACTGTGCGGCGCAGAGGGCGCGCGCCGTATTGCGGATTGTACCCTTTGTCCGCGAGCCACTGCCGCACCTCGTCTTCAAGCACGAGCGCAATGCGTTTTTGCGCAAGGCGCTTCACCACTTCTTCGACTTGCGTGTCGACGATCCTGGTGAGCGCTTCTTTTGCGAGCACGTCGAAAATGATGATGTCATCGAGCCGGTTGAGGAACTCGGGACGGAAATGCTCCTTGAGCGCTTCCATGACTTTCTCTTTCGTCTCTTCGTAGCGCGAGATCTCGGTCGCATCCGCCTTGCCGAAGCCGATATGCGCCAGCCGATCGATGAATTCGCCGCCGATATTACTCGTCAGGACAATAAT
This sequence comes from bacterium, assembly GCA_021836725.1. Classification (GTDB taxonomy): domain Bacteria; phylum Patescibacteriota; class Minisyncoccia; order Phycocordibacterales; family Phycocordibacteraceae; genus C7867-001. Next base: position 19,876 of record JAKBHL010000005.1, on the reverse strand, counting down.
CGTATTCTTGAAATTGACCTTGCGGCCCTTGCCGTCGGTGAGATGCCCCGAATCGAGCACTTGCAGAAGGATATTGAACACTTCCGGATGCGCTTTCTCGATTTCGTCGAAAAGCACCACCGCATACGGGCGATGCCGGATACGCTCGGTCAAGGTACCGGACTCTTCGTAGCCGACGTAGCCGGGCGGCGCGCCGATGAGCTTTGCCACCGAGTGTTTTTCCATGAACTCGCTCATGTCCACCCGGACGAGCGCATCGGGATCATTGAACATGAATTCCGCGAGCTTTTTCGAGAGTTCGGTCTTCCCCACACCGGTGGGGCCGAGGAAGAGGAAGGAACCTATGGGACGATTTGGGTCGCTAATGCCGGCCCGGGAGCGTTTTACCGCATCCGTGACTTTCTTGACCGCAGCGTCCTGGCCGATGATCCCTTTTTTGAGCGCGTCTTCCATGCGCGCGAGCTTCGCGGCCTCTTCCTCGAGCATTTTCGCGACCGGAATGCCTGTCCAGCGGCTGACGACCGCCGCGATGTCCTGTTCGGTGACCTCCTCGTTTAGCACGCGGCGCGATTTCTGCAGCACTTTCAGACGCTTCAGTTTCGTCTCGAGCTCTTTTTGGATATGCGGGATGCGGCCGTAGCGAATTTCCGCAACGGTGCCGAGGTCGGCGGCGATCTCGGCATTGTCTGCCTGCACTTTGAGCGCTTCAAGTTCGGTCTTAGCCGTTCGGATATCGGTAAGCACCTCTTTTTCGTTCTTCCATTTGAGTTCAAGCTCTCGTGTCTTTTCTTTGAGATCGGCGGTTTCTTTATCGATAATTTTAATGCGCTCCTTGATCTCTTTCGCGTGTTCTCCTTCCAAATCCTTTTGGAGCGCCTGTCGCTCTATCTCGAGACGGCGGATCTTCCGATCGGTTTCCTCCAAAATCGGCGGCTTGTTCTCAAGCGCGATACGCAGTCCCGATGCGGCTTCGTCGACCAGATCGATCGCCTTGTCCGGCAGGAAACGGTCGCTGATGTAGCGCGAAGAAAGCTCGACGGCTGCGACGATCGCGCCGTCGGTGATGCGCACTCCGTGGAAAAGCTCGTATTTGTCGCGGAGCCCCCGGAGGATCGCGATGCCGTCTTCGACGGTCGGTTCCTGCACGAAGACCGACTGGAAGCGGCGCGTAAGCGCCGCGTCTTTCTCGATATACTTCTGGTATTCCTTGAGGGTCGTCGCACCGATGACGCGGATCTCGCCCCGCGACAGGGCGGGTTTGAGCATGTTTGAGGCATCGAGAGATCCCTCGGCGCTGCCCGCGCCGACGAGCGTGTGGAGTTCGTCGACAAAGAGGATGACTTTCCCTTCCGCCCGCTCGACTTCTTTCATGACGTTCTTCATCCGCTCTTCGAACTCGCCGCGGTATTTGGTGCCCGCGATCATGAGCCCGAGGTCGAGCGAGAGAAGTTCCTTGCCTTTGAGTGATTCGGGAACGTCTCCGGTGGCCATGCGCGAGGCAAGCCCTTCGGCGATTGCAGTCTTCCCCACGCCCGCCTCGCCGATCAAGACCGGATTGTTCTTGGTGCGGCGCGCGAGGATCTGAATGACCCTGTTGATCTCGATATCGCGGCCGATGACCGGATCGAGCTTGTTCTCGGCGGCGAGCTTAGTGAGATTGCGCGCATACTTTGCGAGCGCGCGAAAACGCTTCGGTTCCGCGGTCTGGCCGTCTTTGCTGCTCTTCAGTTCCTTCAAGAGGGCGAGCGCCGCATCGCGGCTTATCGAGAAGCGCGCGAAGATATCGGCGGCGGGGCCCGGGTGCTCGATAACCGCGAGGAAAAGATGTTCGGTACCGACGAACGTGTCATTCATGCGCGCCGCAATTTTCCCGGACGCCTCAAGCGCCTGCGCGAGATCGGGGGTGAGATAAATCTGATACGAGGGCGAGAGTACCGAAGCGCTCTCGGGCGCCTCGAGGTGCTCCAGCACCGCGTCGGCGAGCATGATGGTATCGACTTCCATCCGGTCGAGCATCGAGAATATCAGCGACTCTTCCTGCAGCACCAAGGCGGCGAGGAGGTGTAGCGGCGAGACATGGTTCTGTCCGCGCTCTATGGCAAGCTCATGCGCGCGGCGTACGGCTTCTTTGGCTTTGGTGGTGAAATTATTGAACGGGGGCATATAAAGCTATAACGGGGTGGACGTCGAGGTCGTTGCGGAGGCCGTCGAGGTCGCGGAAAGGAGAGCGTCTACCGTATCGGCAGGGATGAGCAGCCCGGGTGTCACTCCCGCGCTGATGCCGATGAGATTGCCGGCAAGATCGACCACGGCGCTCCCCGCGCCGATGTCCGGCAACGTGGTATAGACGCCCTTGGCGCCGACGCGCGCGACGATGCCGGTGGCGGCAGACCCGTCAGCGCCTATGGCGAGCGCGGTTTCGCCGAGTTTCAGATTGCTTGCGGCAACAAGAACCGGCGCCCGCGCTTTCGGGAGCTTCGCGGCATCGGCAAAACCGTAAATCATGACGCCGTTACCCTCGCGCGAGAGCGATGCTGCGACATAGGTGGCGTCGGGGAATTCAATGAGTACCTCTTTCGGAAGAGCGTTCTCCGCCGCAGTCACGACGGCGCGGGCGCTCGGCAGATACGTACCGACAGCAAGCGCGGGGGTCGAGGTGCCGGTTGTCGCGGAGTAGAGCGCGGCGACGCGCGTCGCATCCGCTCCGAGAGCGGCGGTGACGAGGTCCTGATTGGACGGCGCGGGCGCCGAAATAGCCGCCGCGGGGGCGACTTGCGCTACCGTCTCAATGGTGTGTTCGACGACACGATTCACCGTCTGGGTAACAAAAGCCGGAGCATGGTCCAAAAGCGACACTGTCAAAATACCCGTCGCGACCGAGGTGACGAAATTCACGAGAATTGTGAGCAGTATGAGTTGAGATTTCGAAAGCTCTTCTATATTCATGGTCTATATATAATGCTACCGACAGCCCGTGGTGTCAATAAATGCGACCGCTCGCGCAAGCGCCGCAGCAAAACGGGCAAGCGAGCGTGAGCGGACGCGCGAATCCCAGGAAATACGCAGCGTCGCGCGGGCGCGTTCCCGGTCGCCGGTCAACGCAAAGACGGCGCGCGAACCGTCCTGCGAATCCGTCTCGCACGCGCTGCGCGTCGAGACCGCGAATCCAGCTTCGTCAAGGAGCGCGACAAGATAATCGGTATCTCGCCCCGGGAAAGAAAGGTTGAGGATATGCGGCGCCTGAGCGCGACCCTCTTGTATGTATACGTTTGGGATCGTGTCTGTGATGACGCGGATGAGAACCGCCCGGTCCCGTTTTGCGGCGGCGCGAAACGCTGCACGACCCGAGACGGCGGCGCGAAGCGCCGCCGCAAAGCTTTGCGCGAGTTCGGGCGCCTCGGTGCCGCTTCGCAGCGCGCGTTCCTGTCCGCCGCCCCTGTAGAGCGGAGCGATCGCGATCGTGCGGTGCGCCACAAGCGCACCGATACCCCGCGTTACACCGACTTTTGAAGCATCGAGCGTCAGCAGGTCGGCGCCGAAGTGCGTCCGCGTGATTTTTTCGGTAAGCGGCGCTTGGCTCGCATCAACGTGCAGCAGAACGCGCCCGGCGGCAAAGCCGCCGGGCGCATTCTGGAGCACCTGCGCGACTTCGCGCGTATTCCACACGATTCCCGTCTCGCCGCAAACCGCATCCATGGAAACGAGCACTGTCTCGCGGCGCAGCATGTCCGCCAGCCTGTCGGTATCGACCCGCCCGCCCTGTATCGGCAGCGTCTCGACCAGAACTCCATCCGCAGCGAGCAATTGCATGTTCTCGACGATCGACGCGTGCGCAGTCGGCAGATACAAGGCATGCGTTCCTCCGGACGCGCCGCGGCGGCGCTCGCGCACGTGTCCGAGGATCGCGAGCGCATTGCTTTCCGTCGCGCCGCTCGTGAAGATGACGTCATCGCTTCGCACTTCGACAAGCCGCGCTATGTCCGTACGGGCGTTCTCGAGCATCGCTTTCGCGCGCCGGCCTTCCTCGTGCGGCGACGACGGGTTCCCCGCCGCTCCCGCAGCGCGGTCAAGATAGGTCCTCCTGCGCCAAAGCATGTACTGATTCTACACGATTGCGAACGCGTCATTTTTGTGATGAAATGGAGCTCTTATGGCGCGGGTACCACGACCGCCCGTCATCGCGGTGATGGGCCACATAGACCATGGAAAGTCGTCGCTTCTTGATTACATCCGGAAAGCGAATATCGTCGCGGGCGAAGCGGGCGGCATCACCCAGCACGTCGCCGCCTATATCGCCGAACATAACGGCCGTTTCGTCACTTTCCTCGATACGCCCGGACACGAAGCTTTCAAGGCGCTCCGCACGCGCGGCGCGGCCGCCGCGGATATCGCTATCCTGGTCGTGGCGGCGGACGAAGGCGTGATGCCCCAGACGCTTGATGCGCTCGCGGCGATCAAGGAAGCGGGAATCCCGTTCATCATCGCGATAACTAAAATCGACAAGAACAACGCCGATGTGGAACGCGCGAAGACCTCCCTTCTGGAGCATGAAATATTCCTTGAGGGGCTGGGCGGCGATGTCGCCTATGCCCCCATATCTTCAAAAACCGGCGCGGGGGTGCCGGAGCTGCTCGACCTCGTCCTTCTCGCCGCCGACCTCGCTGAAATCACCGCTGACCCGTCGCTTCCCGCGAGCGGTTTCGTGCTCGAATCGACGCAGGATCCGAAACGCGGCGCATCGGCGACGCTCATAGTGAAAGACGGCACGCTCGTGACGCCGGGTTTCGTGGTTGCGGGCGACGCGTATGCTCCCATACGCTTCATCGAAGACTTCCGCGGCGCGCGCACGGCGCGCGCCGGAGCGTCCGAACCGGCGCGGGTTTCCGGCTTCAATAAGCTGCCGCCCTCCGGAGCGCTCTTTAGCACCGTAAAAAGCAAGAAAGAAGCGGAGATGCTCGCGGCGGCAAACGCAAAGGCACTCGCCGCGCCGCACCATCAGGGCGCCCCGGCCGAAGGCGTTGCGTCGCTTCCGCTTGTCATAAAGGCGGATGTCGCGGGGTCGGTTGATGCGATCAATCATGAGCTGGCGAAAATCGCCGATGAACGCGCCGCAATCCGCATCGTCGCCTCGGGCGTCGGCACCATTTCCGAGAACGATATCAAGACGGCATACGCGTCCGGCGCCACCGTTATCGCGTTCAATGTCGGGACGGACCCTATCGCCCGCGAACTCGCGCAACGCGATGCCGTCGCCATACTCTCTTTTCCCATCATCTATGAACTCTCGGAAAAGATATCCGAGCTTCTGGCGGCGCGCATACCGAGAGCGGCCGTTGAAAAGGAGCTCGGACGCGGAATCGTGCTCCGGACTTTTTCCTCCGGCGCAAAGAAACAGGTGCTCGGCGTTCGGTACGCATCCGGTACTTTCACCACCGGTGATCGGGTGAAGATACTGCGGCACGGCGAGGAAGTCGCGCGCGGGAGCATCACGAATCTCCAGCAAGCGCGAGCGGACGTGAAAGAGATAAAGACCGATGGCGATTTCGGTACCGAGATCGAGACGCGGACGGACGCGGCGTCCGGCGACGAACTTGTCGCTTTCTCCGCCGCAAAATCATGAGCGCTGCCGGAAATCAGAACGGAGGGAACCGGCATGGCGACCGTGCGGCCGAAATTGTTGCGCGGGAGGCGGCGCTGTTCATCGCGCGCGAAGCCGGCAGCGAATCGCTCATCACGGTCATCCGCGCAGAGTCCGTCGCGCACGGCGATCGCATCATGGTTTTCGTGAGCGTCTTTCCCGAGGACAAAGCGCACGCGGCGCTCGCATTCCTTGAGCGGCAACGCAAGGCGTTCTCGGATCATTTGAAATCGCACGCGCGAGTGCGCCCGCTCCCGCGCATCGACTTTCTTCTCGACAATCGCGAACAAAACGGCGCGCCTATGGGCGAATCCTCTAAAAATTAGTATCATCAGAGAACGGCCCGGTGGCGAAGAAGCAACGCGACGGTCTGCAAAACCGTTATGCGAGGGTGCGAATCCCTCCCGGGCCTCCATATCTGAACTGCAAAGAAGCGGGCGCGCGCGAGCATAACTTGCGCAGCGGGAATCCCGTTGTGGTAGAACTAAGGGTGTGCGCCAAGGTGGCGGAATGGTAGACGCACAGGACTTAAAATCCTGAGAGGGCCTAAAAACCTTCATGTGAGTTCGAGTCTCACCCTTGGTACTTTCTTTCTAGAACCCATCTCAACCCCCCGCTCGGGTATGCGACAGAAAGGAGTACGCCGTCTTTTTCTGCTCTAAAAGCGGCTCGAACTTACGCCGTCGCGCTCCGTAAGCCTCTTTCTGCCGCACACACCTCGCGGGGAAGCGGGAGTTCTAAAAGGGTTCTACGTTTGTCGGAGTGTGTGATTGCACACTGCGGTCCTGTCGAGCAATGCGTCTGGCGCGGACGTTTTATTTTTTGAAATATGGTAGTGGTGCTGGAGATAGATGAGGTCGCTGCGGAGCTTTTGCAAGGCCTCGGAAGTCATCGGCGCTGTGGCATAACTTTTCCGCTCATGTTCGACGCAAATATCTTCGACGAAGCCGAAGATCGTGGCGAGGAATGAAAAATAATCGCCGCTTTCAAGGTGGACGCGCAGGCGGGCGTCTCGGTCATCGTCTGCGGACGCATGGCGCACGGCGCTCGCGAGACAATCGGGAATTACGGACGGATTTTTAGGATTCTCCGTCTCGATGACAGTATTCGATTCCATAAGGCTCCTCTACTATATCATCCCACACAGCAATGGCTGCCGCTCCCTGTTCATTATCCCCGATATTATTGGTATAGTTGCTGGCAACGATGACTCCGCTCTGTTACCTCAATGGTGCGCTCTTGCCGCTTGGCGAGGCGAAAGTCGGCGTACTTGATCTCGGAATTTTGCGCGGATTCGGCATCTATGAAGGACTCACTTCTTTTTCCGGAGAACCGTTTCGTTTCGATGACCATTGGGAGCGGTTCCAGAGGTCTGCGAATACGCTCGGGCTTGTCATCCCCTGCACGAAAGACGAGGCGAGAAACGCCATGCGTACGCTTATCGGGCGCAACACGGACGGAACACGGGCGAGCCTTCGCATGCTTCTCACCGGCGGAGAAGCTCTCGGCGGCCTTGAACACGTACCCGGACGGGAGACGTTTTTCATAACCGCCGCGCCGCACGCTTCCCTGCCTCCGGAACTGTACGAGCGCGGCGCTTCCCTCATCACGCACGAGTACCAGCGCTTTATGCCGGAAGTGAAGTCTATCCACTACATCACGGCGGTCATGCTCCAAGAAAAACGGAAAGCCGCCGGCGCAATCGAGATCCTCTACACAAGCGGCGATCGGGTGCTGGAGTGCGCAACGAGCAATGTCTTCATGGTGAAGAACGGTACTGTCATCACGCCGGATGTCGACGTGCTCAAGGGCATCACGAGAAAAGTCGTGCTTGAACGCGCACACGAAGCGTATCGGACGCTCGAGCAAGCGGTGCCGCTTTCCGCGTTTTTCGACGCCGATGAAGCGTTCATCACATCATCCTTCAAGGACATCGTGCCCATCGTCTCGGTTGACGGACGTGCCATCGGTTCCGGAGCGCCCGGCCCCCTCACGCGCGATCTGATAGCGCGGTTCGCGCAGTACACCAGTACATATGCGGCGGAAGCGAGCACACCCTCACGCGTACATGAGGGTGTGCTCGCTTAAACCGCAAACCGATTATCGAATCGCGAATTACTGGCGATTACGGATGATGATCTTGCTGGCGATGAGCGTGCCCTTCGCTTCGCGCGTGCCGGATACGATCACTTCGGAGTTGACTCCAAGCGCGCTAAAAGGCACCGGCTGGCCTGCGTGCGTTACGACGGTCGTTGCATTCGTATCGATCATGACCGACGGCCGAGCCGGGCGGCCGGGATGACTTTTGGGTACGAGCGTAAATTCCCCGGAAGAAATCGTCGCTATCGTCCCGCCGATGACAGCGCCGTGATGACGCTCCCATCGGCGTTCAAGCCGGTGCTCGAGTCGAGCGGTGGGCTTATCGAACACGGTACGCGCATCGATGGTAGTCCCGTGCGCCGGGCCAAGGACGGCAATCGGATCGCCGACCGCTACCGTGGCGAGCGGAACGGTGGCGCCAGCTTTCATGATCTTCGCATTCTGCACGTCAACTGTGAGGGTCGTACCCTTTTTCGTAGCGAGCGTGATGGAAGAATCGGCCACTGCCGATACCGTCCCAAAATGCTCGAACCTCAAGCGGCGATGAATTGCCGAGGAGATATGCGTCGGCGACTCCGATGCCGCAAATACGTAGGAGGGCAGTACTCCCGCGGCCGCGAGCGCGACCCCTGCGGCGCCGATAACGATAATTTTTCGTGCGTGTGATGCCATAAGTGTGTGGATAAACGGATAAATGCGCCAGGCATTCATTAGTACGCACGATATTCAAGTTTGTTTGTGTCTTGAACAGGACTCTCTATGCGCGGTACGTTTCGGTGCGCCTACCTGGGCTCGAACCAGGGACCGTCTCCTTAAGAGGGAGCTGCTCTACCAACTGAGCTATAGGCGCGAGTGAGGACAAGGAACGAACACCCTCGTTCGGATTGTTGCTCCGAACGGGCCGCCTACATCGAGTCTTCGAAGATATAGGCGCGTTAGGAAAAATATAGCAGACCATAGTATTGTTTCAACATGCTGGGGTGGCGAAACTGGTAGACGCACCAGACTTAGGATCTGGCCCCTCACGGGATGAGAGTTCGAGTCTCTCCCCCAGCACTTGACTTTTCTTCAGTTTTCTGTATCATGGAGTGCGGAAAGCAGGCCTTTGCACTGCTCAATACGAGGAGAAACATCATGTGGCGGACAATCATCTGGGGCGGCCCTGCGGCCGTAGCAATCGTCGTCTGCAATGCTCTTGGCCTCTGGGGAATGGGATTCGGTCTTGCATTCGCTTGGATCGGGTTCTGCATTTTCCAGGGAACGATCATCTTGGAGCAACAGCAGTACGCGGTCATCGAACGGCTTGGCAAATATCAAACCGTTTATTTCCGTGGATGGAACGTCCGAGTCATCGGTGTCGACCGAATTCGCAGAGGAATCAGCGATATGCGCGGGAAAGAGTACCAGCTGTACGCCGATGAACGTAAGACGGACATTGACTTCGCGGATGGTGCTTCAGCACCGGTCGTGGTGAAGTTCTGGTATCGGATCGGTAAACCCGAAGATGCGGTCGTGGGAAGTGAAAACTGGGAGAAGCTCACCGAAGCGGTCAAGCTGTGGGTTTACAAGTACGAAAAACCTGAAGATAGGGTGTACGCTCTTGTCGATGGCGCACTGCGTCCGCGTCTGCAGGCACTAGACATTGACGCGGCAAGCAAGGGACGCGGTAACATCGCCGAGGAGACGATGGAAATCGTCGAACCGGGACTGGCGGAAATCGGAGCGTACGTCCCAAGTGACAAAGGACGCCTCGTCATCGAGGACATTGAATTGCCGCAATCGGTGATAGATCTGCGACTGAAAAAACTCGAAGGTGAAAAACTGGCATCCGAACTAGAAGCTGAGGCGGTCGGTTACTGGAAGCCAATTTTGGCGGTTCAGACCGGTCTTGATACCTCCCTCGACAAGGCTTGGGAGATGTATAGGACTCTGCGCAGTCTCGACACTCTCCCGAAGATACAACCGCAAATGGTGCTCGTCGGAGAAGGTTTGAAGGGCATTCTTGGCAACATCAACTTGGGCGGAAACGGAAAAGAAGGAGACGGCCATGAATAACTTCGCGTGGGCGATTGCGGGTCTGGTAGTTTCCTTGGTGTTCGTAGTCCTGGCTGTCGCGTCTCCCAAAATCAAGACAGGAGGAGTGGGGACGCGAATTGCGGGGCTTCGGGGAATATTCACTCGACCGCTCTTTATCGGATTGGTCGTGGTTGTCTCTCTCGCAGTCGTGGCCTATTGGGGATTTTACACTTCCCTGATCCCGCGTCCGAGCGATGTGGGGAGCTGGAGCTGGCATCACTGGCTTCCACTCCTCGTCTTCTTGGCCATTGCGTGGCTTGTCATCGAACTCACCGTCAAGAAGGAGCCGACGAAAAAGACGCTCCAGAAGGCGCTGACGAGAGTGATGTTCATGCTCTTCGTCGGTTTTCCGGTAGGAATGTGGGTCGCAAGCGGGCTCGGAATCACAACGGCCCTGCACGCCTCACGAGAAGGATTCAACCGACCCTTCCCGCGAGATACGCCGAACCTGCCACGGGCATGGCACCTTGATCAGTCAAAATGGCCGACGGTAAAAGTTCCTGCTCATGGCGATTCGGTCCTTGTGCGCGGTCTTGACCAAGGCCATGTCGTGTGGGGCGGAAGCGGATTCACCGTCCGTTGCGTGTACGCAAACGGGCACATCGGTACCGTCGGCGATCCGAGCGATCCTTGCTCTGACGGAAACATCGTCGGATCGTACGCACACAATGACAGCGATGTTCCTCTGCTTGCCTCTTACGCGTATGCTCGAGCCGGTGAAAAGTAGTTTCGACGTACTCCGGATGTTCTTTGGGCGAAGGCCGCACAGCAATGTGCGGCCTTTTTTATTTCCCCTCCTCACCGTCTTCCATTATTTATTATTGCGAGATTTTTTGGATCGGCGGCAGGTTGAACGTATTGAGCACCGTATTAATGATGCCGTATGCGCCGAAGATGATTACCAGGCCGATGAGGCCCCAAAAGATACCGTTCCTGCCCTCTTTGCGTTTCGTCTCGTCACCTGCGTGTACGATGAACTCAAACACGCCCCACAGGAACACCACGAATGCGCCGGCGGCCAGAAGCAGGATAATCGGATTGATAACCTGCGTGACGACCCTCGCGAGGAATGCGTTCACGAAACGGGAGGGTTAGCCGCCGATCTGGACGCCCGCCTTCGGCGTGCCGCCGGTCGGTCCTGTGTTGTTGCCGAAGCTGATGGTGCCGGTGAGGATGTTCACGAGGCCCCAGATCGAGACCATCACGAAGAAGCCGATAAGGCCCCAGAGCATGAGGTTCTTGCCCTTCTCCTTCACATCATCGGAATTGGCGCCGAGGATGAAAGCATTGAACGCGCCCCAGAGGAAGACGATGAATGCGATGGCGAAAAGAACCGGTACGACGACGTTATTGATCGTATTGATGATGAGCGAACCGACGTCTGAAACATTGTTGATGGCGGCGAAAGAAACGAGTGGCGCGAAAACGGAGAGCGTGAGGGCGGTGAAAGCAAGGGCTTTTTTCATAGGATAGATAAAGGAATAACGGGGTAATTGTAACTTTCCTGCGGCTCCGGTCAATATCCTGCGGCGATGTGTGTGGATAGCATTAGAGTGTCGGGTAGGAAGGCGGACCGCCGCCCGGCGAAAGGCCGAGCGTGCTGCCGACAATTCCGACGAGTCCCCAGACGGAGAAGATGACGACGAAACCGATGATGCCCCAGAGGATGAATTTCCGACCCTCTTCGCGCTCGGTATCGCTCGCCGCGCCGGCGATAAAGTACTTGTAGACGCCCCAAAGGAACGTAATGAAGGCGATGGAGATGAGCACCGGCACGAAGAGGCCGTTGATGATGCCGATGACGCTGCTCGCGTAACCCTGCAAATATGATGTGTTGATGCCACCCATGGTAGTTTTTGCTAATACGATGTCGGCAACGGTGGTGCGCCGTAGCCCGCGAGCCCGAACGTGTTTGCAACGATGTTGACGAGGCCCCAGAGCGATACCATCACGACGAAACCGATGATGCCCCAGAGGATGAGCTTATGGCCTTCCTCTCTCTTCGCGGCATCACCGCCGGAAAAAATATACGCCCTAGCGACTCCGTAGAGGAACATGATGAAAGCGATAGCGAAGAGGAGCGGTACTAAGACCGAATTGATGAGATAGAGGATGGTGGTCGCGACCTGGCAGACAGTATTGCCGCACATGGCGCCCGACCCGAACGCGATCGAGAAATGGCCGTTGCTGAACCCGAAACCGCCCGGGCCCGAATAGAGAGACGTGTACGCAAAGGCCGCGGACGGGAGAACGAGCGCGATGAGGACAACGAGCGCGGAAGCGAGGCGGGTGATGGATTTCATATAGGGTAAGTATGACACGTTATGCTCAGGGCGCGATGCCGAGCGTGGATAACAGCATATTCACCAGCCCCCAGACGGAAAAGAGCACCACCATGCCGAGGATGCCCCACAGGATGAATTGCTTCCCTTCTTCGCGGCTCTTGTCTTCCCCGCCATGAAGAAAAAAATAATTCGCGACGCCCCAGATGAATGAGGCGAAGGCGAGCGCGAAAATGAACGGCACGACGACGGTGTTCAGAGCGCCGATGATGCCGGTGGTGCCGCTGCCGACAAATTGAGCGAAGGTCATACTAAGGGCCGGTCGAGAGCGCCTGCACCGTGGACTGGATGCCAAGCGATATCGCCTGCGCTCCAAGAAGGATCAGGGCGCCGACGACCGTCCACAGGAGCGCCGTGCGCGCGGCCGTAATCTTGCCCGGCTCCCCGCGCGCCGTCACGAAGAGGAAACCGACGTACACCAGCATGAGGACGATGACAACGGTGCCGACCTGCACGATGAGTTGCAAGATGTCTTTCAGAAGGACCGGAAGGCTCGTACCCGCGCCAAGCGGATTGATGAGAGTCGTGTTCTGGCCGGAACCGGAGGTAGAGGGATTTGACGAGTTTCCGGTTGATTGAGTCGGAGTCCCGTTTCCGGTCGATTGTGTTGGAGAGGGGGTTGTTTGGACCGAATCCGGGGTACAGGTCTTGGTAATAGAACTACAAAAATGCCACGGCGGGCAATCGCTATCGGAGTGGCAAGAGCCGCCCGGAGGAGGTAGTACGGTTTGCGCGAGCGCCGCAGGCGCGAGCGTGAGGGCAAAGAGGGCGAATGCGGCGAGGATGAAAGGGCGCATGGTCATTTCTGTAGGAGCGAGCTTAACGTGCTCGCGGCGGAAACGAGCGCGGTATCCAGAGTTGAGCGGCCGCTTATCACGTCGTTAATCATACTCGAGAAAACCCGGTTGGTGTCGGCGGGTGCTGGGGACAGCCACCCCTCGGCATAGAGCGCCTCGTCATACGCTACGGCGGCAATGGGATTGGCAGGCGCGGATGCGAGGTCGCTGCGCACTGCCGGCGCGAGTCCGGTCGCGAGAGCGGCGGCGGCCTGTGCGGAGGAGCCGGTCAGAAGCGAGGCGGCTTGATAGGCGCCCGCGGGATTCTTCGCGCCGCGCGGGATCATGAACGCGTAGACGAGGCCGTACGTGACTTTCGTCGAAGCGGTCGCCGGCTGTGGCAGCGGGGTGACCTCAAAATTGAGGTTCGGGTTTGCCGCCTGCAGGTACTGCGCTTCGGAAGCGTAGCCGAGGTAGAGCGCGAGATTCCCCGCGAGAAACATCTGCTGAGAATCCGGCAGAGAGGCGTTCCAGGTATAGGAAACTTTCGAGGGGTCGGCAAATTGCGTGTAGAAACCGACGACCGATTGCCCGGGCGGGACGGTATTCGAACTGCTCTCGCCGAGGTCGGCGACGAGAGCGCCACCGGAGGAGTATCTGGAGAGCGGCACGCCGGCCTGGAGAAAGAGCGCGGAAAGTATCCCGCGCGCATCATGGACGTTGTCATAGGTGCCAAGCGCGATAAGGCCGCGAGTGATCTGCTGCGACGGCGTCAGCTGCGCGACCTTCGGCACGAGTCCCATGAGCGCGTCCCACGTCGCAGGCGGGTTCGCGATAGCGTCGGAGGAAAGGATGGATTGATTTGAAAAGAGTACGAGCGGGTCGACGAGAAACGGTATGCCGTAGTAGCCGCCGTTCGGCGCCGCAAAAAGCCCTCCCTCGGCGACAAACGTGTTCAAGAAGGTGCTTGCCGAAAGCGTCGAGGGCGGCAGCGGAGCGATGAATTTCGAGAGCGTGTGGAGATCCTCCTGCGAAGCGAGGACGAGGTCCGGCGCCGCGCCCGTTGCTATGGCGGCAGCCAGATCAGACGGTAGCGTCGCCGGATTTTTCTGCACGTACGAGACGTCTTTCAGGCTTGTGGTGGTCTGCGTCATGGCGGTAAGGACCGAGTGCAGCTCATCTTTCGGGAGCGTGCCCCAGATGACGACCGTGCCGACGGCGCTCTTGTTACTGCCGGTATTCGTGTACGTCGAGAAAACGAAGAGGCCGATGAGCGCGCCAAGACCGAAGACGCTGAAGAGAATGCCTTGAAAGAGTGAGATTTTCATAGATTACGGAGCGGTAAAAATAATGCCGTAGTGGTGCGGACCGGCACGAAAGGATTTTACCTTGTGGAGGCCGCCTTTGATAAAAAATTCCTCGGCCTCGTGTTCGGGTACGACTCGTTCGCTTGCGGGGCCCATACCGCCGTAACTGCCCGCCCAGTCGACAAGCATGAGCTTGCCGTCGGGCTTAAGCACGCGCTTGAGCTCGTTCAAGAAACCGAAACGATTCTCGATCTGGAAGAAGGTGTTGGCGAGGATAGCGGCATCAAGCGACGCCTCGCGCAGGTGCGTACCGAGCGGTTTCTCGATATCGCCCCAGAGCGTGTCGACGATGCCCTGATACCGTTCGGGCAGGTTCAGTTTCAGGTGCTTGAGCACGTCTTCCTGCACATCGATCGCGTACACTTTCCCGCTCGACCCCACGATGGCTGCTGCTGCACGCGCATAGTGGCCCGATCCGGCGCCAAAATCGCCGACTTTCATCCCCTCATGCAATCCAAGCTGTAGCACGTTCTCCCGCGGGTCACTGAAATGAGTGCTCATGTACAGACAAAATACCACACGCGGAACGCTCCGGGCCGCGCAATCAACACGAGCGGGAGCTTCAATCTCCTAAGATGACATCTTAGGAGATCCCCAGCTCAAGACTCAATCTCCCCGCGAAGGGTGTGCGGCAGAAAGAGGCTTACGGAGCGCGGCGGCGCGAGTACGAGCCGCTTTTTGAGTACAAAAAGACGGCGTACTCCTTTCTGTCGTACACCCGAGCGGGGGTTTTGAAATGGGTTCTACAGTGCCGCCATCGAGGCGATTGAGTCGCCTTCGTAGAGGCGCATGACGCGGACGCCCTGAGTCGCGCGCGAAAGCAGAGAGATTTCGGCAACCGAAGTCCGTATGACCTGTCCT
Source organism: bacterium (assembly GCA_021836725.1). GTDB lineage: Bacteria > Patescibacteriota > Minisyncoccia > Phycocordibacterales > Phycocordibacteraceae > C7867-001. The sequence continues at coordinate 4,716 of JAKBHL010000005.1, read as the reverse complement.
TTCTTTGAAATAACCACGAGCTCTTCTTCTTTCAGGTCGCCAACGACGATTTTTGCTCCGATGATTTCGCCCGTTTTCGGCGTTACTGCCGCGGTTTTCACGCCCGAACCGCCGCGGCCTTGGATTTTATATTCTGAAATCTTCGTGCGCTTACCGTAGCCCTTGCTCATGATGACGAGGAGCGAAGCGTCCTGCGCATGGAGCTCGGAAATGACCTCCGCCGAGACCACGCGATCGCCTTTTTTCACATTCATGCCCTTCACGCCGCCGGCGGTGCGGCCCATTTCCCGCACGTCTTCGACCGCAAAGCGGATCGACTGGCCTTTCGCCGTCACGAGAGATACCGTGTCCTCTTCGGTCGCATGATTGGCTGAAACGAGCTTGTCGCCATCCTTCAGATTGATGGCGATGATGCCCGAGCGGCGCACGTCGGCGAACGCTTTCGCCGCTACCCGCTTCACGACGCCGGCTTCCGTCACAAAGATGACCGACGAGGCATCGAGCGCCGCGCCCTTTGGCACGGGCAAGATGGAAGTCACTTTCTCTTCGAGCGCGAGCGGGAGGAAATTCATGATGCTTTTGCCTTTGGTCGCGCGCTTCCCCTCCGGCAGCTCGTACATCTTGAGCTGGTATGCTTTCCCGAAATCGGTAAAAAAGAGGAGGTCGCTATGCGCGCTCGTGACGAGGAAGTGCGTAACGACATCTTCTTCTTTCGTCGCGATATCGACGACGCCGACGCCGCCGCGTTTCTGGCTCTTGTATTCGCTCGGATTCGTCCGCTTCACGTAACCGCCCTGCGTGAGAAGGAGCATCGACTCCTCGTCCGGCACGAGGTCTTCCACTGAAATGTTCTGCACGCCGCCCTTTACGATTCTGGTGCGGCGGTCATCGCCGTACTTCTCGGCGAGTTCCGTGAGTTCTTTCTTCACCACCGTAAGGATCTTTTTCGCCGAAGAAAGGATGTCCTCGAGCTTTTTGATGAGTGCTTGGATCTCGGTGAGTTCGTCTTCTATCTTCTTGCGTTCGAGACCGGCGAGCGTCTGAAGCCGCATCGCGAGGATGGCGGCCGTCTGCAACTGCGAGAAGCCGAACGTGCTACGCAAAGCGCTATCCGCGCTTGAGACATCCGGGGCTTTTTTTATGATAGCGATGACTTCGTCGATGTGATCGAGCGCTTTGGAGAGCCCGAGGAGGATGTGCTCGCGTTCCTGCGCTTTCCGCAGATCGAATTCGGTACGACGTTTCACCACGACGCGGCGGTGCTCCACGAATTGTTCCAACATGGCCGAAAGCGAGAGCATTTCCGGCACGCCGTCGACCAGGGCGAGCATGTTGTAGTGGAACGTGCTTTCGAGCTCGGTGTGCTTATAGAGGGCGTTGAGGACCGCTTGCGGGTGCGCCGTTCCCTTCAATTCGACCACCACGCGGACATCGCTCGTCGATTCGTCGCGCAGGTCGCGGATGCCCTCAAGCTTCTTTTCCTGCACCAACTCCGCGATACGGGCGATGAGCTCGCTCTTGTTCACGCGATACGGGATCGAGGTGATGATGATGCGCGTGTCTTTCTTTCCGTCGTCGACGATCTCCGCCTCGCCGCGCACCACCACCGGCCCCCGGCCCGAACCATACGCGTGTTTGATATCCGTCTGGCCGAAAGCGACGCCGCCGAGGGGGAAATCGGGGCCTTTTACAAATGCGAGCAAATCGTCGGTGGTAGCGCCCGGATTATCAATGAGATGGATGGTCGCCGCGACGACCTCGCGCAGATTGTGCGGCGGGATGCTAGTCGCCATCCCGACCGCGATGCCGAGAGTGCCGTTCAAGAGCAGGTTCGGAAGCGCCGCAGGGAGGACGTTCGGTTCTTCGCGCGTCGCGTCGTAGTTCGGATTCCACGCAACGGTCTCTTTCTCAAGATCCTGGAGGAGCGCTTCGGCGATGCGCGACATCTTCGCTTCGGTGTACCGCATGGCTGCGGGCGAGTCGCCGTCGACCGAACCGAAGTTACCCTGGCCGAGGACGAGCGGGTAACGATACGAGAATTCCTGGGCCATCTTTGCCATCGAGTCATAGACGGCGGTGTCGCCGTGCGGATGGTATTTGCCGAGCACTTCGCCGACCACGGTGGCGCTCTTTCTGAATTTCCCCCCGGGAACGAGCCCCATGTCCTTCATCGCATAGAGGATGCGGCGGTGCACGGGCTTCAGCCCGTCGCGCACATCCGGAAGCGCGCGGCTCGTAATGACCGACATCGCATAATCGAGATACGAGGCGCGCATCTCCGCGACGATCGGCTGATCGATGATATTCGCGGAAGCGGCTGATGCCGCCGCATTGTTTTCCTTATCTTCCTTCCCGCGCGCCATGATGATGTGATTAAGCGCGCGCTTAGAACGGTATGGTCGTCCGATCGGTCTGCGCCGCCGAAGACGTTGCGGAGGGCGCGTTGATGATCTCGATATGCGCCGGCGCTGATGCATTCCCCGCACTCCCTCCGGATGCGGCCGCGACCGCGGCTACGCCCGTACTGTTGTTCTGATTTGCGTTTTCGGTTGCAACGATCTGTCCCTGCCCGGCAGCCGCGGCGAACGAGCTTGCGTGTATGGCGAGCGTTCCCGAAGCGAGCGTGCCGGCAAACCACACAAGCGCGATGAGCGCCGTGCCGCCCGCAGCTGCGCCGAAGGCGATCCGCTCGCGCACGTGGCGCGGTTTCCCTTGTACGTACTCGATGTGTTCAAAAAGGGTTTTCATACGTTTTTAAGGTGTTACCACCAGTATACTCCCGTCGCGGCCAATAAGGTCCTTTTTCTTCAAAGTGAGTTTTTCTACTTTTTCGCTTCCGTTCCCGGCTTCCTTCAGATAGGCCTCGAGGGATGCGGGCTTCCCGATGCCGCTCCAGTGCATCGGGATGATGATTTTCGGCTCAAGCGATACTGCGAGCTCATGCGCGGCGGCGGCCGAGAGGACGCCTGTGCCCCCGATCGGGATAAAGAGCACGTCTATTTCATCGATGCCTTCGCGCGCTTCCCTCGGAAGCTCCGCATTTTGGAGGGCGCCCAGATGGACGAGCGTCATGTCCTCGAGCCGGACGCTATAGATGGTATTAAGCGCTTTCTCTTTGCCCTTCTCAAGACCATACCCGCTCTCTGAAAGGAACCCTTGAGCGACGACGCCCTGCCGTTCGTACTCGCCCGGGCCGGTAATGGGGAAAGGGATTTTTTCTCCGAAGGTTACCTCCCCGATGCCATTCATATCCGGATGATCCCGCGAGACGAGCGCGATGTCCGCGCCGAAACGCACCGGGGGCAGCGTAGCGCCCTTGGCTATGGGGTCAAAGACGAGCGTGAGATCGCCGAAAGTCACCTTGAAACATTGCCCGCCATGATGCGTGATGACCATCCTATGCATTCTAGCATTTTCGGGCCTTCTATGCTACAGTCGGCAACGTCAGCGTGCGCAGTAGGAAGGCGCTAACCCTGCACTCAAAGGAGCGCAGTACCCTTCTCGAAAATCCGCACCGCATTGTATAAATATGTCCGAAGAGAAAAAGATTGCCGCGCCTGTGGCAACCATTCATCTGGAAGAAGGCCATCCGATGGCTGCGTTTCTTGACGCTATCCCGATGCCGCCCGCATCCGGCGATCTGGTCGAGGGCACGATTATCGCTATCAGCCGCGGGCGCGTGTACGTCGACCTCCCGCCCTTTGGCACCGGCCTCATTTACGGACGCGAGTACCTGAACGCCGCCGATGTGCTCAGAAAAGCGAACCAGGGCGATACCATCAGCGCGAAAGTCGTCGATCCCGCCGGCCGCGAGGGCTACATCGAACTTTCCCTCAAGGAAGCGCGCCAAGCGGCCATTTGGGGCGAAGCCGAGCAAGCCATCGTGGCGCAGACGCCCTACTCGCTCACTGTCGAGGAAGCGAACAAGGGCGGACTCATTCTCTCCTGGCAGGGCATCCAGGGATTCCTTCCCGCCTCCCAGCTCTCCAAAGAGCACTATCCGCGCGTTCCCGAAGGCGACAAGGAGAAGATCCTCGGCGAGCTCATGCGGCTGGTCGGCCACCCGCTTTCGGTGCGTATCATCACCGCCGACGCGAAGGAGGGCAAACTCATCTTCTCGGAACGTACCGGAAATGAAGCCGAGGAAAAAGCTTCGCTCATCGACAAGTACCAGGTCGGAGATGCGACGACCGGCGAAGTGACGGGCATCGTCGATTTCGGCGTCTTCGTGAAGCTCGAACCTGGGCTCGAAGGGCTTGTCCATATCAGCGAGCTTGATTGGGGTCTCGTCGAGGACCCGCATGCGCTCTTCAACATCGGGGACGAGGTGAAAGTGAAGGTCATCGAAATAAAGGATGGCAAGATCTCGCTCTCCATAAAAGCGTTGCGTGAAAATCCGTGGCACACCGCCGCCGAACGCTACAAGAAGGGAATGGAAGTGCCGGGCGTCGTGATCAAGTACAACAAACACGGCGCGCTCGCCTCCATTGAAGAAGGCGTTGCCGGTCTTGTGCATGTTTCCGAATTCGCAACGCCTGCGGCGCTTCGCGAGACGCTCGAGCTCGGGAAAACGTATCCTTTTGAGATCTCTCTCTTTGAACCGAAGGACCAGCGCATGACCCTCACGTTTGTGGGCAAGAAGAAATAATATTAAATGTTAAATAATTGTGGGTGAGTTGAAACGCATACACGGCGCCGGAGGCGCCGCGTATGTGG